>CASIBY010000026.1 GCA_949373095.1 Candidatus Poseidoniaceae archaeon | reverse complement strand
TACGCTCTTTCAAGACCTTATTCGAATGTGAATTCCCTCCCATTTGCAAGTTCTCTTCGACAGATAATGTTGGAAGCACATTATTCACTTGGGGTACATAGGCGATTCCTTTGTTGACCAATTGGTCCGTACGCAACTTTTCGATGGATTCACCGTCATAGGATACTTCGCCGTCGTAATAGGTCGCTATTACGAACAAGGCTTTGATGAATCTCCATGCGCTACGCTTTCCTAATGACCATCTCAACCTTTCAGAACATGCATTCAGGGAGTGTAATCCAAGAACATAAATATCCCAAACACGAAGACTATTAGAGGAACAATGAGAATCTCAAAGGTGGACCTTCGCCTCGCAAGAACATCCATCTCTGTCCCTATGCTCAAGACAGAACCCTCGCCAGTTTCAGATGATGGCACCATCGTAATCAGTGCACTGGCCTCGGTTTCATCCCCGCCCCATGCCTCAAGATGCTCTCGTGATCTTGGCACACAATCGCCCAAAATGTAAATCGGGTCACCTACACCGATAGCACTGACGGTCCACTTCCGATTTCCTTTCTCCCATTGCTCAATGACTCCTCCAAGGTTTGAAATTTTCTTTTCCGTCTGCCATGAGCTCGGGTCGATAATCATGCCTCCTGTACCGTCATGTAAGATGAATGGAACGCCACCGTTTTGAGTTTCTTGAAGCTCCCAGGAGCATTCTGTGCCATCGTCGGTATCATGACAGACGTACCTGTAATAGGACCAGCTCCAAACGACCGTCCCCTCCATGTCCCTCCCCCCAACCCTAAAGGAAGGAGTTCCGGCATTGGAAGGACGTACTTGACCGACAACTTCTGCCTGCCCAACAGCAACGCTACGAATTGGACTGGTTGGGAGGTCGTTGATCGTCCGAGAAAATTTTGCTTGACGGTATGCATTGAAAAACCATAAAATGTTAACGATGGTCAAAATGAATGTCATGGACCACCCAATCAGCGTGTGAATCTCATTACCGTCCCGAGCGCGAAGGTCCGAGGATAACCAAATGAAGGATGCTGCGAAGATTATCGCCCCTAGACTGTAAGGCGTCACCACTGCAGGGCGTGGCGTACCGATTCGTTGAGGATGTTCCGGTATGAGCGCCCCATCTCCGTCTTGTGCGTAAACGTTGGAGTATGATGTCGGCAACGGAGGACATCCAAACAACCAGTCATCTGAGACCTGGCGAAGTGGATGCTTTGCTGGCCCGATTACCTCGCCGTTAGGCCCGCAATGTTGGAACTGTCTCCCTTCTGAACCTAGCACTCCGATTGCAGATGGAACCCCACTTGCAGCAGTTCGGTTCTTCTTGCGGATTTTTCTCAAATCCGAAAGAAGCGAAGGAGGGGTGCTGTACATGAAAAATAGTCCACCAATGCCGACAACAAGAAGGGCCCAACGGCCTGCATCTTCACGTTGCGTGACCTCAGGGTGGTGACTCGTAATCGTCAAAACCACTGACTTCTGCAACCGATAACAGCTGGTAGTATTCAATCGGCTCATTTTGAACGAGCAGATAAGCGATCAAAAAACGATTATCATCACTGTCCGGCCCATTTCCTTCAATATCACGTACCCATACACTGTTACAATCTGCTTCGAAAAACTCTCCCATCGGGTCTAAAGCCTGGGATTGTCAAACGATGTCGTAATTGTACCTCCTTTATGGTCTGTGAAAGTAAGCGTTGATTGGGAATCCAAACTAATTCTATAGTTGAGGTCGATGTTTCCGTCCTCATCCTCACTTTCATAACACTCTTCAGTGGCGATGATGCCACCTTCAAGTTCTAGAGGAATCAGGACAAAGGCTGCTGTGTTTTGTTGATACTGTGATTGTACATATCCATCTTGAAGTGCCTGAAAATTATATGATTCAATCTCCCCAAGTTCATCCAAGCGGTCGGCTTCCGAAATTTGAGGAATATCGGGGATAGATAGGCCGTTAGAATACATCACAAAACCCGCAATAAACAAGATTGCTGCGATAGCGTATCCGATAGCATTTCTTAATGTCGGCCTGGGAAGGTGGAACAGACCCTGATCTAAATCTCTAACATCGGATTGGTTGTCCATGGGCTTTCCCTTACCAATCGTTATTAACTCAATTCCCTCGTATTGGTTTCCAAAGGGAAAAACAGTGCCGGGGGCAGGATTCGAACCTGCGAAGCAATATGCAGAGGAGCTTGAATCCACCCCCTTTGACCACTCGGGTACCCCGGCTTCTTGGTTCGGGCTGATGCCTTCTCTTCTTGACTATTCCTCTCGTGAGGTGTCCAAGAGTTCGGGGGGACGGGGTGGGGGGCGTGTTCCAAAAACGATGCGCCGTATCTTTGCTCGTTGATACATCTCTTCCCGCTCTTCCCACCGTTGCCGTGTAACAAACAGTACCATCCCTGCCAATACAACCGAGAGTAAGGATAGACTGAATAATGCCATTTCTCCCTGAGCGCTTTCGGGTTCACTACTTTGGATATCAGCCAAAGGTACTGGGATTCTTGGCGTCATGTTTTCAATTTCGACCGTCAAGCCAAGGCGTCCGATTTTCCACGCCTCTACTTCCCAGACATAGTTTGACCATTCGCCTCTTGTTAGTGAAAAGTAATTCTGTCTGAAGGAGTGTTCCCTCATCATCTCGGAGGTGAACAGTGAGATTACCGTCCAATAAGCCCCTATTTGCGATGCGCACGAAGACTGAGATATTTTCACCGACTGAAGGCCGGAACGGAAGGGCTGAGATGTCGGTAAATGTTGGCTCAAAGGCCACCCATGTGATGCCGATTCGAAGTGGATTGTCAGTTGTACCCAATCCCACCAATGGCCGTCCCGAGCGGTCTTCCCCCTCGAACCACACGACAAGTAAATCGCTGCGTTGAAGTTCAACATCATTTGGTTTGAGATTCAGGGTTGACTCGTAGATAAATTTCGTATTCAAGGAGAGGTTTAACGGAACCAAACTCTGACCTTTTGACCCTTCAACTTCCTCCCCCATTCGGTAAAATACGTGGTGGAGAACCAATGGTTCGGGAGACATATGTGTATCATCACTAACCATCAGCATCAATGGTACTGCTTGGAGCGCATCAGAAGCAATCCCTTGAAGTGAGCCCGGAGCAAGTGTAAGTTGAGGGGAGAGATCGTCAACAATCACTTCGTATTCCAATGGAGTCAAATTATAACCTGAAAATCCGAGTATATCAACCCGTAATTCCCCATAATCATGATACAATGTAGCTTCATCCATCATCACGTCAAAAACAAAGGAACCGTTGCTTGAATGGGTGATGTTTCCTGATTCTTTTCGCTCACCATCGCTCAACTGCCAAGATAACTGACCTTGCTCGGGAAGGAACTCAGCGAGATGGTCAGTGCCTACATGGAAGAGTCCGATTTCATGATGGACTCTGTCATTTCGATGGAACCAATGGCTCGTTTCATTGTTTGAACCGATGGGTAGAGTTGTATCGCTGATGTTGAGCCATCGCATTTCCAAAGCGTTGGATGGCGTCCAACTAAGCCGATTGATTTTAGACAATCCCAGTCCGAGGTCATTACCCTCATCAATAACTTTGAGAGAAGGAGTTCCCCCTTCTTCCATCATGTCAAAGGTCGCATTCCATTCCAGTCGGAACTTGATCTCAATTTGGAAGATGGAGGTGAGAGGACGCTGGGTCACCAATACTGTAGGTTCTTCCATGAAACAGACTTCATCATAGAGTATTTCTCCAAAACGAGGCTCATAGTGAACATTACATTCGTTGGGCCGATCTCTCCCCAACAGTGCGAACCGGATGTTTTCAAGAGAACCCAAACCGTTGCCGTCTGAAATATCAAATGAAAAGGTATGCTCCTTGCCGGCAAACAATGAGTCGTTTTCGACGTCCATCACGATGCTCTCAAGATCCATAAGAGTGTCATAACGGCGTTGTACAGTAAATGTAGCTAGGTCATTCGCTTCGCCAAAAGAACCGCCACCTTCTAGGAAATTCCCACCAAGATCCTCACTTTCGAGAACTATACTTACACGGCCTGTATCACTTGCGAAGCCAACAGCATCTGTCCATGATAGTAGTGGCAGATCAACTTCTAATTCTGTACGGCCAATGTTGAGGCTCACATTTTCTTGTTTATACTCGCTCGGATCCATCACGCCGTCGTTATTGAAATCGTCTCGGGCCTCCATCCAAGAGAAGATGCTCAGTTGTGATGAAACGCCTTCAATGTCAATCACGTTGAGACGGACTGGGATATCTTGCCCACTCGTCCATACGTGCCCGTCTGCAAGAACTTCATTTCCTGAATCCAATATAGTAAGAGACGTCACCGTTGGAGAGGCGATATCAAAAAGGAAACGAACTGGAGTGATGATGACTGTTCTATCTTCACTCGTTGTCGTAGAAGCACTCAGAGGGCCTGCGCGAGAGATGGTCGGTTGGATTTGGAACCAAGTATTGCTAGGCAGTTCATCCGATAATTGTGGAGAGGTGAGTGGGAGTGAAAATCGTCCATCAAGACTCACATTGGTTGTCCAACTTTGAGACCAACTAATAGCAGGCCCAATCCATTCATCTGGACCTCCCGATTCGTTGCGAGGAGGGACCGTCTGGATGTTGATCTGAATTTCAGCCTCCCCTTCTGAAATCCATTGGTTTGAAATTCCTTCCATCCGAATTCGGCCTTCTGCAATCATTGAACGGTTGTTTGAAATATGGTACGGCCAAAGCGGGTTGGTCCAATCATCCAATCGCCTTGAGAGGTCGTCTGTGACTTCAAATTGAATTATTTCCATGTCATTCTCAACTTCATTAAAGTTGGTTTTTCTAACTGAAACTGCAGGACCCGTCTGCAATCCGTCCGTATCTGTTCCAAAGGTCAGAACGTAGAGGTCGTCAACATCGTCGAGAAGCCATGTGCTGGTAAACACCCAAGTAATGCTACAAGAGTTAGCAACACACGAAACTTGAGAACTTGAAATGTTAATTGGAGCAAGACCCGCTCCCTTGAGGTGGAGGAAACGAGGTATGGTATCAAAGCGTTCAGCCTTGGCGTGGACAAAGGCATCTGCTGCATTGTCCGTCCGAGAAAGAAGAAGTTCAATGTGCTCAAAGTCAGAAGCGTCTTCTGTCAGATCAAGAGGATTGATTCGCTGATGGTGTGTTACGATTGTAATTGATTCACCTGGGAGCCAACGTGTATGTTGCATTTCCTCTACCGATTCAATCATCAAAGGGGCAGTCTGAGCAATCAGCTCAACTGTGAGACCACCACTTTGAGTTGAAATATGGAGGGGAATATCAAGAATTTCGCGCATATCACCGGTGAATGACGCTTGCTTTGCCTCATTCATGAGGGCTCCGGGAATTTCTAGATCATAGGTTTGAGTTTCAGACATGTGTTGGAAATCAATAACTTTCAAATCTCCTTGGCCTTGAAGAAGGATAGAAAGTTGACATGTTACTAAGTCAAGGTTAGCAGCATAGGAGCGCTGAATGACACGGTTCGGGCATGTTTGGTTGGAGGTGTAAAGATAACTGGTTGGACCGAAAACTGTCGTTTGAACCACCCCGTTGATCAACAAATCAACGGTTCCGCTCGTATTGGTGATAAGAAGATACAGCGCAGTGGTAGGAATAGAGGAATTTGTCATGGAAGTCGGCACGATGGCGGTGTAATTGAGGCGATAGGGTTTGGAATTGACTTGGACGGAGGGAGATGGTTTTGTAGCGTTCCACTGCCAGTGAAGTTGGTCGTACTGAGCGTCTGAAAATTGATGATTCATTCCAAAAGAAGGGGACGCTCCAGTCTCAGACCACTGCCACAGACTGAGGTTATTGAGGCCAATTTGGAGGTGGGGAGAATTCGGAGGCGATACACAATCAAGAGTCATTTTGGCTCGACGGAACACCTCGCCACCGTTGGCATCAACCTCGAAGTGAATGGACGATCTCGGGGGAGCCTACGTAGGACATGTTGAGATGATTCAATCCTCCATCTTGGTTTGTGTAAGACGAAGTTGCGAGTTGTGCTCTTGGATTAGTCCATGTCAAATTGTCTCCGTAAGTGGTCAATCGGTATCCGGAATGTGGACAGAGTGCAACGGGAGGTAAATCCGCCCCTAGTGTACCGTTGACCTCAAGAAATCCTTCACTGGTCAATACCGATTGTTGGAATCCCGGTACTATTGACTGAAGATATTGAGGACTAAAGTAAACTGTAGAACCGACTGTCAAACTGTGAATGAGAGGTGTTACCAAAACATCCGATGTACTCATGTTAACTCGAATGTGGACAATTGGGTATTCTATGGGGTCAACCGCCATCTGGAACGGTAAATCCAGTTCATGATGGCCTGGAATTACATCGCCAATGGCATCCAGTACGTCAATTGTCATAACGGTGTCATCCGGAACATAGGCCCATCCATCAACCAAACCGTAACCATAGTGTTCGTCAGGATAGAGTGCGGGCGATGTCCAAAACCCTTCAGATTCAAACACATCCACTTCAATCCCAGCATCATCAATGTACCATCCATCGGCCTCAAGGAATGAATCTGAAAAGAATGAAAACCGGGCTCGTACCGTTGTTCCAGAAAGGTTGGAAAGATCTTTTGTTTTCAAATCAAAACCCCGAGGGGCTTTGTTTCCACCGCATCCTCCAGCCACGTTTGAACCGTCAAAGAGGCCTTCGCCGAAAAAAGGAGAATTGGTGTTTGGGGTTGAAATTTGGTCGTGGAACGAGGTTGTATCAACCGGCAAAAACCACCATGAATCTCCTCCGTCAGTTGAAATAGACACTGCTCCGCCATCCCAATTGGCCTCTGTACAGACCCATGAGCGAAATGTGAGACGAGCCGTAGCGTTTTCTGGAACGACATATTCCGGGCTGACAAGATGTGTGTAAATGTTAGGCTCATAACGCGTAGTGAGGTTGATTGCAGCACCATTGAGGCCTGAATGGAATGCCCCTGGGCCGTACCCGGAGGTGTTCCTCGTTTGGCCGATTTCCCAAGCCTGTGCACCTGTTCCTTCAACGTACCATCCTGAAGGCGTCGTCAATGTAGATTCAAAGGAATCGGCATCAAACGAAGCCTCGTTCATGCCGTATTCATCATTCCACTGCCATTCGTTAGTGTCGCCATTCGGAGGAGGTAGCCATCCCTCTGAACTCCCAATCGTTCCAGAAGGTTGTGTTGAGAAATTTGCAACAAGCCGCTTTTGCTCCAAAGCCGTACCCAAGTTACTGTAAATTGAGATATCATCAATCATGATTCCTTCCCATCCAGAAGACCCGCTTCCACCAAAGCCCACTTGAGAACTGGTTAAGACGACGAATTCCAAAAGTGCATGACTTGCATTAACATGCGAAGAGGCATTAGCCGGTAGTGAATACACCAAAGGAACCCAACGGTTGGATTCGTCCATGTAGTAGGTACCTTGCCAATTGAATCCGTTACCAGGAAGTCCTGGTAGTCCCGAGAGGAGTTGCCATGTCGTTCCGTTGTCAAGACTGAGGAAGGTTTGCATGTTATCGTTAAAACTTCCTTCAAGGTCCCAATTTGCCCAGAATTCTAAATCAAGGGGCCCTGTCATTCCTGACAAATTTGCACCAACTCGCAATAATCCGTAGGCATCTGGTTCGTATGACCCTGTGAGGTTTCCGTGAAACCAAACACCAGGTAGGTCACCGTCATTTGAAAGATTCATATTGTCAAGGAACCAACCTCCACGAGGAGAAGTGGTTGCAGACGTTTGAAAACAGATACGAAATTCAAAAGTTGAGGTACCTGCGGAAAGAATCGAATCAAGCGAAAACTGTGAGGATATCCATTGCCCTGATTGTCCAGACCAGACGTCAGAGGGCGTATTTGAAAGTCCCGAAACATTGCTATATCCGCCCACTGGGACGAGGTTCTGCCATGCATTCAGTGAGGAAGATCTCCACTCCATCCAGGCTGCATCTGTATCGTCCAAAGCCAACCATTGGTCGACAGAAAGGGTGTAATTGTTAACGAAACCTGGGATTGAATAAGATGGTGAGATGAGGCATCCTGTCATGCTCGCTTGCAGGTCATGCGGGTGAACGGTTCCAACGACATTCTGACCAGATGGTGATGAAACAGGAAGGCTGTGAGAACTGTTAGATGTCCAGCTTCCTGGTTGTGTGATGCCCCACACCGAATGGTGAAGACCGGTTCCTCTCCAGCCAACTGCTGTTTCAACAAGAGTCTCAAAATCCGTGAGGGTGGCGATGGATTGTTGTGAGGCGAGGCTTAACTGTCCGCCACGGCCAATGCCCTGGGTACCGTTGTGAGTACCACTCCAGCTGTTTCCAGAATCGATGCCAAACGATGTTGAGGAATCCTCATCGTCCAACCATTCTGGAGTTACCGAGAGGTTTCCGCTTAGGAATGTCTCATTGTAGGGGATTGTAAGAGCGTTGTTTTGTGATAATGAAACACCAGTCAGGTTGCCTTGGGGCAGATATGTCTGTGCCGATGAAGTCTCTTGTTTATCTTGAAGAGGATGGGACACGACTGCTGTCCACGAGGTAATTACCATCATAAAGGCCATCAATAACGCGGAACTGCGCTTTCGCAGCAGTCGCCTTGACGGAACTTTTGCCAACAATTCCTTCTCACCTTACCTCTTGAGGCGAGGTTGTTGGATATGAAAGGGTGTCTTCGCCGCATCACCATGTGCCAACCCAAACCAGGATGAGAAGAGGGTTCAAATCAAGTCACCTGCACGACCCGACTGATGTCCTCAATTCGTGATCTCGATAGCGCACAAGCGCGTGAGATTGAGGAACAACTCTTCACGACTCATCGACAACAATTACCACGTCATGTTCCTGTCCCACTGCCCCGACAGGACTTCTGGGAAATGATTCGAAGGTTGCTCTCAAGCCTTGATATGGATATCCAAGAGATGATGCGAAAAGGCGCAACCGACATGCGACTCCAAAACTTGCAGAAACGTCAAACAAATATCCGCCGAATTGCATCAGAACTTGCCCGAAAGCGAATGGTGGCCATGATGCAACACGCAGCCAGTCAATCTCTACGAGGTGCGATGAATCCAGGAATGGTCCAAGAGTTACCTGCGATTGATTGGCAGAGGCATGACCCTGCGGAAAAAGCATTTTACCATGCCCTCATCCTCAACGTTGATCGTTTCAAAAAGGAGATTGATTGGCAAGGTATGCAGCAGGGTATTGTTGGTGAAATTGCACGAGGGCCGATGACTCATGCCCCTGGAACCATGCAACTTGATGCGTTTTTAGATGAGGGATCTGAAGGTTTGACATCGCAGCCTCCTCCTGATTTAGCATTTGAGGATAACCTCCCGCCTCTGGCAGAACCTGAATCAGATGAAGAAGACCGGCTGCTAGATGAAGTTGAATGGCACGATGAAGAAGCATATCTGTTGGAAGACCCCACACACTCTGACCCTGTCCCGCTTCCACCTATGTCAACGCCTGTGACTGGAAAGCACAGTGCTGCAATGGAACTTGCACCATCAAGTGAACCAATTACAATCATTGAGGAACCTCCAATGGTTGTTCCGGAAGAAATACCCGAGCCTGTTGTTGAAGATGCTGCAATCCCGGAAGAACTCGTTCGAGTTCGAATCCTGGAATCTCTACCTGAACCGATTGTTACTGAAGACGGTGAGGAACTCAGTCTAGAAGCTGGAGATATTCACTTCCTTGATACACCAACAGCAACATGGTTGATGGATGCTGGTGTCGCAGAACGTGCAGAACTTTGAGTCTTACAACTAAAGTTGTTAGAAGGCTAGACGATAGTGGTTCTCAATTGAGAAGCAATGACTATTCAGTTGACGGAGCGCATTGAGATTTCAATGCTGACAGTGTCAGGAATTGGAATCTTTGTAACCAGGCGAAGGGCGTTTTCGTCCTTACCGGTTGAGATATCCATCTCAAGAAGTCGCTTGTGGACGCGAAGTTCCCAATGATCGTAGGTTTCGCTACCTTCACCGTCTGGAGCCTTTCGTACTGGGACGACAAGACGACGTGTGGGTAGGGGGATAGGTCCGCGAAGGGTAATTCCACCTGTATCACAGATGGTCTTGATCTGGCCTGCGACCGAGTCGAGATCTTTGTGGTTTTCACCGGTCAATTTGATTACAGTTACTGCGGCCATGATCTCCCCTCCTTCAATCAACAATCATTGCTCATGCAATGTTCACTTCTTATCAATCTTCAGACAGACACCAGCGGCGACGGTCTTACCCATGTCACGGATAGCGAAGCGGGATAGTTCAGGGAACTTGTCCATTTGTTCGATAGCCATTGGCTTGGTGGGTTGGAAGCGGATGAGACATGCGTCACCGGTCTTGAGGAAGGAAGGGTTAGCTTCCTTTCCAGCCTTGTTGGTCTTCTCTAGAAGTTCCATGAACTTCACAGCAACTTGTGCGGTGTGAGCGTGGAATACAGGGCAGTATCCAACGGAGACAGCCTTAGGGATGTCCATAAGTTGGATTTGACCGACGAAGGTTTCGTCGTGACGAACGAAGGTAGGTTCGCTTTCGGAGTATCCAGCAACGTCACCACGGCGGATGTCAGTTGCTGCAAGTCCACGAACGTTGAATCCAACGTTGTCACCGGGCTCGGCCTTTTCGACCATGGTGTGGTGCATCTCAATTGACTTGACTTCACCGGACTTCTGGGATGGGTTGAACACGATGTTCTTTCCAACATTCAGAGTACCAGTTTCGATCTTTCCAACAGGCACAGTTCCGATACCGGAAATCTTGTACACATCTTGGATAGGCAAGCGGAGAGGCTTGTCAAGAGGCTTGCTTGGCATTGGTGTAGCGTTGATAGCTTCAAAGAGAGTTGGTCCCTTGTACCATGAGCACTTGTCGGACTTGTTGTAGACGTTATCTCCATTAAGAGAAGATGCTGGGATCATTGGGACATCGTCCGGCTTGAATCCAGCCATCTTGAGAAGTTGGGAAACTTCTCCACAGGCCTTGATGTACTTTTCTTCTGCCCAGTCAACACCGGAAATATCCATCTTGTTGACGTGAACAATAAGTCCCTTAACTCCGAGAACCTTAGCAAGGAAAGCGTGTTCCTTGGTTTGAGCGTTAACACCGTCATTTGCCGCACAGAGCAAAACCGCAGTATCTGCTTGTGAAGCACCGGTAATCATGTTCTTGACGAAATCTCGGTGACCTGGAGCATCGATGATGGTCCAGTAATAGTCAGGAGTAAAGAATTCCTTGTGAGCGACGTCGATGGTAATTCCACGCTCTCGCTCTTCCTTGAGTCCGTCCATGACGTACGCAAGTCCGAAACCGGCCTTACCAGCTTCTGCAGCGAGCTTCTCGTTCTTTTCGATAACGTGGCCTTCAATGTGACCAGAGTCGAGGAGGAGACGTCCAACGGTTGTGGACTTTCCGTGGTCGACGTGACCAATAAATACGATGTTACGGTGTGGCTTGCTTCTGTCTTCCCATTGTGCTGGCATGGTAATCGCTCCTTAGCAAACCCTCCGAAATGCAACCCCTATATGAAAACCGCGACGCGTTCTATTTTACTGAACTCTTATCAAGTTCAAAGAAAAGCAGGCCAAAGTCACTGTGAACCTATGATTTCGCCATTATCGTCAATACGGTACAACCTGAGTGTGCTGGTCGCTCCACGCATGGCGAGGGGACTACCCGATATGGTGACAACTCGTTCACCAGGGCCGATTCGACCTTGAAGGGAAAGCAACTGAACTGCTTCTTTCATGGTTTGTGACCCACGCTCGTGTTCTTTGACCAAGACTGAATCTACACCCGGTAACAAGCAAGTTCGCCTGAGCGCCCGTAAGCGATCGCTGACAGCAGTAACCGGAATGTCAGGCCGGTAGCCTGATACCAAGCGTGGCGCATTACCGTGCTCGGTTGCAACAACAATGCGAGTCGCGCCAGCTTCCTTGGCGAGTTCGACGCCAGCATGCGCGACGGCCCGGGTTGAACGGAATCGGGCCAACGCATTTGGCCGCTGGTCATGTGATCCGAGCCCTTGTTCAGTAGCGTAGGCAATCTTCGCCATCGTTTTGACCGTTTCAAGAGGATAAATTCCCGATGCTGTCTCTCCTGACAGCATGACTCCGGTTGCTCCATGACGAATTGCGGTGGACACATCGCTTACTTCAGCCCGTGTCGGACGAGGTTGAAGCGTCATCGAGTCCAACATCTGAGTTGCAACAATGACAGGCATACCTCGCTCAAGGGCTTTGTCAATAATGGTCTGTTGAGCCATGGGTACATCTTCAAGAGGGATTTCAACCCCTAAATCGCCCCGAGCAACCATAACTGCATCGGCCACATCAAGAATTGAATCAAGGTTGACCAAAGCCGAAGGATGTTCAATTTTAGCGATGATGGGCACGTGCATTGATGCTGCCTTTACTGCATTTTTTGCAGGAATTAGATCCTCTGCTGTTCTAACATAACTCACTGCGATGTAGTCGGCACCTTGTTCAAGAGCATGGGCCATTGCTTTCTCGTCCTTAGGCCCAATCGCTGGCAGTTCAACCAATGTCCCGGGTACGTTGACTCCCTTCCGGCTACTTACCGGGCCGCCATCTTCTACACGGCAAGTCACCGTAGCATTGGGAGTTCCTGGAGTTTGAACGACTACCATACGAATGAGACCGTCTGCAATTAAAATCGGGTCGTTGGGTTTGAGTTCTGCCGAAAGGCCACCGTACTGAACTGGGAGAGAACTCCCATCTGTTGATTCCATTTCATTCAGACCACAAACGAGTTCAACCGTTGAGCCAGCCTCTAACATTACTACGCCAGGAAAAGAACCCAAGCGAAGTTTAGGCCCGGGTAAGTCGGCAAGAATGCAGGTCGGTCGCCCAAGTTCGTCTTCGATTGAACGAATTCGCTGGTAGAGTTCTGTTTTCGTGTGAGGTTCGCCATGAGAATAATTGAGACGACAAACATCAACTCCTGATTCCATGAGTTGAGTGAGAATAGAACGCTCTTCACTCGCTGGCCCAATGGTAGCAATTATTCGTGTACGGCGCATGGATAACAACTCGTTTCAATTCTCAATTGTAAAAAAGACGAATGACAAATTGTTCTATTTGAACATCATTGGATTTAGCGTTGTGAACACTCAATGTCCACTCACCGTCTCCGTATGGCGGGCCGTCATCTCCATCGCCATCGCTGAAGAAGTAGGAATTGATGGAGAGATGGATACAGTCTTGCTCGCTATCACAATCTCCATCGTCTCTTGAGTCTTCGTCCGTTGAGGATGTGTTGCTGGCCTCTTGATTGCCCTCATTGTAGGAGAAAATTTCAACTTTGTTTCGCCCTTCGCCAACCACCCAATCGTCATCATTTTTGGGATATTCAAGTTCTGAAACAACTTTGCGAATGGTATTGCCGCTCTCTTTGTCATAGACGATAGAGACATCAAAATCAATCTCAACGGGCTGGCCGTTATTCGATGTATTTCCACCGATTTCAAAGTCCTGCCAGTATCCTGCATAGTTTACGAAGACATCGATGGTTGTACTGTCCGTCATACCGACGTTGTTGGTGACGGTCAAGCCGACCTCGTACTCCCCTGGTGCAACGTTCTTCCACTCAACATCCTCTCCGGATAGGTCGTCATCATTTTCGCTGTCGCCATCGTTATCTTTGTCATCGTTAAGGTCCAAATCCCAAAACCAGTCGGTAATGTATTGAGAAGAATCTCCTGATTCAGAAGTTGAGGCATCAAGTGAAACGGTTGTTGTCTCCGTAACCGAACGGTCCGTGTTGGTTTTGTCCCTAGCACAAATCCAGAGAATGATATCTCGGTCTTCATCAATGGAATCGTCCTCGCAATCTTCATCATCAGCATATTGGGCGATATTCGCAATGGGTTCTACAGCACCCGCTTCAACCACGGTAACCGTTCGAATTTGTTCTGAGGTTCGTGTTCCATCAGAAATTTCCAAACTGACTTCGTAAGTACCTGGGGCATTGAATGACCATGTTGCAGTGCGCCCAGTAGCATCGATATCATTAGAACCGACGCTGTCAAAATTCCAACGGTACGTCAAAGAACCATCACTTGGAGTCGAACTGGAACCATCAAATGTTAGCGTATCCCCAACTCGCACATTTGATGTCTCTGAAACCGAAAATACTGCAAGCAGCTCCCCACCTGAAGACGAATCTTCGCCTTCAAAGATGCAACCTGACAATGCAGAACACAGCATCAAGGTCGAGAGCAACAAGGGCTTCAGCATACTTCCCATGCATTGCGGTAGTGGTATGTTCATGAAAAGGGCTTCCATGAGTTGGTTGTATCTAAAACGAAAACAGGGAGGTTTGCCGGTTTCCGGTATAGAGGTCTTTTGCATTCCAACCAAAGACCTCGGTGATTCTTCCAACTGCCGTTGCCAGTCGTTCAGCGTAAAAGCGACCATCGTAATCAGAAATACCTCCGCCTTCCTCAGCTTCATACCAAGGAACAACGTTCATTGGACGATGGTTAGCATTGACAACAACATAGGAAACTTTCATTCCTGAAGTAAAGCCCAAACCATTCTTGATTCGTTGTTGAGCAACTCGGACTTGAGCCATGCTATCTGGATTAACATAATCCTTCGTAAAATCAACATCTCTGATTTCTTTGACAGGAGTACGTACAATTTTTCCTTTGCAAGATTTTGCCAGAATCAATTCACTGGCATCAACTTCCTTGTTCTTTAACGCTTGAACGCGACTCAATGCATAGTCTACAAGCTCCTCACCTTGGTCGGCTAGAGCGTAAGAAAAGATCTCTTTCATGGTGGCTGTCAAGTAAGCAAATGAATCCGTACGTTGGGTTTCATAGCCCCTTACTAACATTTCATTGGTAGGCCAAACCACCTGCCCAATGTAGCGCTTTTTTGCACCATGGCTGAAAAAGACAGACAGCCCGCGTTCAAATTCCAAGACTGCAGAAGCCTTACTGAAGCGCTGTGCAATTTGTTGACCGAACGAAACCATGCTGTCTAAAGCTTCTTGGAACTTGGCTTGTTTTGCCAATCCTTCAGCGTCATTACGGTCGATTGCTAGAATATCTTCCTCGGACAAATAGCTGGGAGCGTCTTTGCCCACTGGACTGCGAACAAAGATTGAGTCGGTATCAGAATAAACGACGCCGTGTCCTTCATCATCAAGAGCAGCGATGATAGTCTTGATGTTTTGTCGCGCCCAAGCAGTAATTGAAGAACCAAGGTCACGATGGGTAAAGCGGTAAAAGCCACTTGCAAAGACGCCGTAAAACGAATTCATGAGAATCTTAACCGCATATTGCATGGCGTCATGAAATTCAACAGAATCTTGGTCGCCCGTAGATTTTGAAATACTAAGGGCAGCCTTGTGCTGGTCCCGTTTAGCCATCAGCATTTCCAATAATTCTGGAACCAATCCTTTGCGAGATGATTGGTGACGGAACACCGCTCCCGTTGGTGCAGTGTGAACTTCTTCCCCTTCTCCTGGTTGGTCGGATTGACCCGGATCTACCCGAGTGGTGTAGCAGATGTTGTGACCAATCATGATTGACGGATACATGCTTTTGAAATCCAAAACGGCAATCCAAGGGTGGAGGCCTGCTTCAACATCGTGAACGTAACCTCCTGTAATCTGCCCTTCTTTTGCTTCAGCAGAACCGGTGAGGGGAACTGCGACATTTTTTGAATCCGCCAAACGAATGACTAATGAGTCGATCAACTGACTCGTGCTGCCGTTTGCTGCTGTTTCAAACGGTACCTTTGCTACGGAAGCAACCGCTTCTTTACGTCGGACTGCTTGAATGGCCCGTAAGATGTCTAACGGTAATTCTGCATCCCTCACGCAATATTCCATGACTTCATCTGGCCGAGTAGCCCATTCATGGTCCATGTTGGATGCATCAACGTCCATCTTATGCTTGTCCTCATCATCGGGAAACAGCAAGGTCGCAACAAAGGAAAGAGTTTCCCGACGAGGTTTGAGCGCCTGTCGTGCCTGCCACCACGCATCCATAACAGCGCGTCCTGCAACATTCCAAGCCCGATTCGTTTGTCGCTTGGGGACCAAAGCATCCCGATTACGCTTCATTTCTGATTCAAGAAGGGGCGTACGCCCCCATCCCAACAATTGTGATTGCGCCTTCCAGTCCTTTTTCTTCGTCAATGCTGCTGTCCTGTCTGCAAGACGAGGAAGGTCGAAATTGTCAATATTGTAACCGGTGATAATGTCGGGGTCGTGCGTTCGTACGATTTTAGTGAGCTCCCGAAGTATCGTTGCTTCATCCCCGCGATACGAGAATGATTTTCGTTCACCGGTTGCAATATCTTCAATCCAAGCTGCTGCACAAAGTACAATTTCATGCTCAATACTTGTTTCCAAATCAAATGAAAACATACGGAAGGGGACTTGAAACGGCTCACTTGCTTGAAGGTTATCAACGTGACAAACAACGGTAATGTCAACTGGATATCGGCCTGCACCACCTGCTTCCAGAACCCGCTTCTCTCCTTCTTCTGGGCCGTCCCTCTCGTCGATGAGTTCACCACTGAACCCAATGTGAACTCCTAAATCTCCGTTAAGAAAGAGGCGATTGACAAACGGAATATCTCCAGAAAATACCCGCCATGATTGGGAGCGTAACTGTTTACGTAGCGAAGGAACATGAAACGGTTGTTCCACTTCTACAGTCCAAACGGGGCGGTCTCCTAATTCGGTCAATTTGACAACAGGGCCTTCAATTGCCACGACATGCTCCATTTTCAAGACGGAATCAATACGGTCGGCCAAAAAAGGGGGGATTTCTTCGTTAACATCCCACGGCCCAATGGGTGCAATCTCAAAGGTTGGGCGTTGACCCTTAGCCAACACGCAAACGGAGCGCCCATCGTCCATTCGCCCGAATAATTCCAATATCGTTTGGGATTTTTTCTCCCCCTCAGTCGGCTGCTCATAGGACCGGTAGCGCCCAGTCACTACGCCCATCCTGCCGTCCATGATACTGCCCCGCACTTTGCTTACCTGCCGACCCCATTAGAACCCATCCGTATACTTTTACGAAAGCAAAGCAAGTACGGGTTTTAGAACCAACTCATACGAGAGGAATGCTTGAAAGCCCGAAGAGTATGGCTTTGTTTACCTGCGAGGGAAAGGCCATGAATGAATCATTTGATTGGGATAGCCTCACCTTTTCCCTCACCCCTACCGAGACGATGTACATCACTGAAACCGAAGGTGATGAGCCGTGGATGCCTGGCCGCCTACAACCTTATGGAAACGTCTCATTATCACCTGCTGCTGGCGTTCTCAACTACGGACAAGGCTTGTTTGAAGGAATGAAGGCTTTTCGAACTTCAAAAGGCCGTGTTGTGTTTTTCAGACCTGAAGAAAATGCACGCCGTATGCAACGAGGTGCAGACCGCCTGAAGATGCCACCTGTCCCCGAATCAGTCTTTGTTGACGCTGTAGAACAAGTCGTTGCGGCAAATATCAACTGGGTTCCACCGAGCGGGAAAGGCGCCATGTATGTACGACCTCTACTCATGGGTAGCGGACCAATTTTGGGAGTTGCTCCTGCGCCATCCTATACGTTTTTGATTTATGTAACCCCTGTTGGGCCGTACTTCAAAGGCGGAGTCAATGCGATTGACCTCCTCATCTCCGAGCGGCACCACCGCGCTGCGCCGGGTGGCTCTGGCGGTGTCAAGGCCATCGGGAACTACGCGCCTGGAATGAAACCCAGCAAAGAGGCAAAGGCTGACGGGTTATGCTGAAGTGATTTACCTTGATGCTGAAACGCACACCTGCATCGAAGAAGTCGGCGCTGCCAACTTCTTCTGCGTCAAAGATGGCGTGATTTACACTCCTGAATTGACGGGTACGATTCTTCCCGGTATCACCCGTGACTCGATCGTTCAACTCGCTCGCCACTTCGGCTACATTGTCCACGAGACAAGGGTGAGTGCCGACTTCGCCATGGACGGCCGATGAGGCCTTTTGCTGCGGTACTGCCGCAGTCATCTCGCCGATCGGGAGCATTACCCACGGGGCAATGAGAAAGCGCGTTTACGGAGAGGGGCTGCCCGGTAAAGTCACCACTCAGCTGTACGAGGCCCTGACTGGAATTCAAAACGAAACCGAGGAAGACGTCTTCGGATGGCTTGCACGAACTGCCTCAGTGACGTCGACGGCGCACGGCGACAACACTTGCTGCAATCGCTGCAAAGGTCAAGGCTGCAGATAGCGAATGGAAGGCTTCCTTCATCCATCATTGTGGCATTGGTGGCGGATTCATTGGTCGTGTTTCCTTCCGTGGCATGGGGGTGCAGGTTCAACAATTATTTGCCCGACCATCCCAAACGCAGCGTGAGGTTCGCAGACAAAATCATAGGTCCCGTTCATGCCGACCTCGAAGGTAAAGGAATAATCAACATCCCGCTGGGGCTCTCCGGAGTCAAAGAGTCTCATTCGCCTCAACCGCATTGTGGGGCAAGGCTTGCCCGCTCCCAAAAGAAACGCACGGTATCGCCTTCAGCAACGGTGACTGAAGAGGGAGAAAATCGTAGGTTTGTGCTGTCGACAGTGATGATGACGGCTTGAGGCTCTTCTTCCTGAACCATCGGGGATGAGGTCTCCCTGGAGCCGCATTGGGCACAGGAACAAGGACGAGGGCTAAGGAAACCGTTCTGCGCATGTTATCTTTCTCTTCCCGTTTGGTTATCAAACCATGTTTACAAGAACCCCGCTGAAATCCGGTTCACTGCTTGAATTTCGAACGCTTTTTGAATCCGCCCGAACGTCTGTTGAGTTGGGGCTTTTGCGCTGGGAACGGGCTCTGCGGTCGCCGGTCTGTGGGCCTTGTGACGCCTGCTTTTCAGCTTGGTTTCGCTGGTCTCGTTGCATTTGCCGCCATTGGCCTCCGATGAGTTGCAGGACAATTCTTCTTTTGATACGGCCCCGATGCTGGACTTGGCTCCTGAGGCTGAGACCCACAATCGGCCTTCCTTCCCGTGAGGGCGGCTTGGATGTGACGTATGCTCTTCTCGCTTGATTTTCTTGAGGCCGGCCTGTCGGGCCGCCATAAACAAGCCTTCCAAATCGGGCTTCAGGACGGAGGAATCCTTTGGAACACGACGGCCGTTGCGCCGTGAGATTTTCATGTCGAAATAACCAGGCCAGATACGCACAATCGGTCGGGGTTATGGTCCATCGTATCGCCTCATGTAGGGGTTATGCCCCAGTGCACTTGAGGCCGTCGGTGGTATTCACTCGATCAAAACGCCGTTGATAACGCCGTCTTTTCCTGGTCGAGAGGTGATCTTTACTGTTCCTTTATCGGTTTCAATAACAGCGCCCTTGACCAAAATGTTACGACGAACATAGTTGGGGTCGGAGGCGTTTTCAATCACGCTGTGAATGGTACCAAGGAAGGTCTTTCCAGTCTTGGAGTCGCTGATGCTGACTTGATTTGCAGCCATGACACGAACCATGGAGTTTCCACCGGTCTTTCGGTAGATCTTTCGCTTGGGTTCGCCAACGAGAGCGAATTGCTTCTCTGTTGAGATTTCAGTTGAACGCTTACCGCGTGCTTGTACCTTGCGTCCGCCGGACGGTTTGCGTCGTGAAATTCCGTGCCATTGCGCCATAG
>CASIBY010000025.1 GCA_949373095.1 Candidatus Poseidoniaceae archaeon | reverse complement strand
GCTCTGGTGACATGACTGCTTCTCTGTTTGTCAACACCACATTTGGTGCCGAAGACCCAATCAACGGCGGATACCTCGCCAACAGCCTCAACCTCGGTGGAGGATGGGCCGCACTCGGCGCATCCGGTGGAAACGCAGTTGCTCTTGACCCTGCACTCTCCGGTAACGCTCTCTACGGACCACTTGGATTGACCACGAGTACCGGATCTGCAATCTTCCTTTATGGTGAACTTTCAGGATTCACACCCCCACTTAACTTCTCTACGAACCCACCAACGCCAGGAACTCCAATGGCCTGGGATGAGAATACAATCGCCGCTCTTTATGGCGTTGACACCAATGCTGCAAATGCAATGCGTGCACTCATGATGGGCCCAATCTATGGAACGACCAGCGAGTCATTCGTCCCTGGATTTTTGATGTCGAGTTTCGGCACCACTCCCTACCTTAATCAGTCCTTCAACAATTGGTTGCTTGGATGGCATGACCCAGTCAGTGCGTTCCTAGCTACTGGAAACCCAATGGACATGTCCGTTGGCTGGGCCTCTCTCGAGACCAACGCCACCTACTATGGTTCAGGAGGAATTGCAAACGGAGACGGGACAAACTACACTATCTGTACTGGAGAAGTTAGCACCTGTGACAAGGGCGAAACCTTGCTTGAAGACGGTTCAACACAACTTTCATGGCGTAACGATGCAATGTTCGCTGCTACATTTGGCCTCATTGCTCCTGAATCCCTTGTCAATACTACAGGTGGCTTCGTGACAGGAACTGGAGACCTCGTTGATGTGAGCGGATATGCAATCGCTGAGATCACCTGCGATGGTACTGGAACCGTGAAGAACATCCCGGTTGACATCTGCACTGCGACTGTTGATGCAACAAAGCGTTCCATCCAGGCTAACCTCTTGGAAACGTACTCCTTGCTTGATGCAACACCCGGTGCGCTTCCAGTTTACTTCGGCAGCGAAATCACCATGAAGGCGGAACAACTTTCTGGACTCATCATCGCTGGAGAATCTAACTCTACATTCTACTTGGACACTCGTGCTCACACCAACCAGGCAAGTGAACCAAGCGTGTCTGACTTGGTACCGGTCTTCCAAATTAAGTCCTCCTCCATGATTGGAGACAGTGACGCTGAGGAGATGGAAAGTTCAATTGTAACCAACCAAGACGGAATGGCTTATTGGACTAACTTTGACCACCCGATTGATTTCGTCACCTTGTTCTTCTGGCTTGGTGGAATCACTCTTATCGCTATTGGAATGATTTCCGCAGCCAATGCTCCTGATGAAGAAGAAGTAGTAGATGAAGCAAAGGACCATGATGCTGCTATGGAAACTGTCGAATCCGAAGACGCTTCCGAGGAAGCATCTGAAGAATCTTCCGAAGAATCTTCTGAATGAGTCCTTTAGGGAATCTTCTTGCGGCGGCATCACGAGTGATGTTGACGATGCACTATTGAGTCCATAAGGGTCTTGAGATGATGAGCATTGAATGGGTTAGCCCTAGACCAGAAATGAGTGTAGCCAGTAGTGCCTTCACTCGCCCGTCACAGATCCTCCTTTGCAGTCATCTACGACCAAAGAAGCATGTCACACAGGTGTGCATTTTGAAGGTCAATCACAGCAGTGTTCGCCACTATCCAAGTAGAGAGGAATTTCGCATGAATAACCACGTGAGATCTCACTAGAGCGTGAAAGAACGTAGCCTGATGCACAATCGCCTCTGACAGACCTATCGATATAGCCCTGCACTAACTTGAGAGGGAAATGTTTCCCATCGTGTCCGAATAATATACTCTGTTGAAGAATCACTGCCACAGAGTTTCGGTGAAAAAGGTATACACACGCAGTTAAGAAAGCGTGAGCAAGTTTTTCGCATTAACCTCAAACTCATAGAGTTTGATGAGTCTGCGATTACTTGACCATTTCTTCGATTTCTTTGGTAGCTAGGATGAGCGTAGGAGCCCAAAGCCCTACGAATATTCCCAGATCCTGATTTCCGCTTATGAAGTAGATGTATAACGAACCTACGACTGACAACATGCTTGCTACGAACCCGATTTTTGAAATTTGACCACTCATTTGTATATCTCCGTATTTTCCAATTACACGGTTCCCCTAATAATATAATGTATGCAACCTCTAGTTTTTAATAGATTTAGGACATTCTATGTCAAAAGGAACTTAATTAGTTCAAAGAGGACCCTTTGGGTGGAGAGTTAGGCAGAGAGGGGCCGTAGTTGTCAAGCATCGTCTTCGAACGATGTTTCACGGGCTCGCTGCATGGCTTCGTCAGAAGTAAACCAGAAGGTTGGGGTCTCGCCCATGTCTTTGTCCCAACGTTGGACGGCTCGTGCAAACATTTCCCCTTCGGTATAATTCTCGCACCACTTTAGATACCAATCAGCCTGTTTAATCATGGCCTCATCATCGGGTGCTGTACGCTTCAAAACCTCTGCCTGAAGTGCAAGTGTCATGACCCAGGTTGGAGCTAGAGCGTAGGTAACAAAGGGATTGCGTTCCATGTCAACACTACGCCATTCAGTCCACAATGAAAATACTTGGTCGTAGAGAAAACCGATAGTTAGAACAGAAAACATGACCGTCAAGAAAATTGCTGCTAGAGCAAAATAGGTGCTTGATAATCCGAAGATTTCCTCTGAAAAACAAGGGCCTCGCATGCAATCCGCAGAAAACCTCCATTCAATGAGAGGCCAAACCAACAATGTGATAGTCGTCCCCCAAAGAAGAAGGCTGACAACAGCTTGGGATTGTTGCATCCGCCAGTACTGTCGCATGGCCCATTTTTTGAAAAATGAACCCGAATCACCGCTTACGCTCATGTTCTAAAGGTCGGACCCCTCGTTAAAGAAGCAATCGCATAAATTCTCGCAGAGGCCTCAAAGAGGACTTGGTTTACACCAATCTATCAACACCTTCTATCTTAACAGTCAACGCCAGGAAGAATACATGATTCCGATATAGACGCAAACTGAGGAGGTCAAACATTCCATCCACGTTGGCGTAATCCCTCAACAAAGGTCTCTTTGTTCGTTGGCTGTTCTTGTATTGTCAAGTAGAGGGCGAAATCATCTCCTCCTCCAAGAATGACGTGAGGGAGATCGAGGTACTCAAGTTTCCATCCAAGAACATGGTCTGCAAAATAAGACAACCACAAGTCCTCAATGTGTAATCCATCAGGCGGATGGTTGAACAATTCTTCATGCGAAAAAATACTGATGTCAACAATACTTACTCCTGTACCGCAATAATCAACACGTTCACCTTTGGTCTCAACTCTAGTACGGTCTTCCGGTTCTTTGTACGGTTTACCATTCAATCTCCAAGCCCACCAAGACTTGTATGAATTGGGTTCATATTGCGACAGAGCGAATTCAACATGGCGTGCAGAAAACCGGACATCATCGTCGATGAACAAAATAGTATCATACCCCTCTTTATGAAGTTCTTTTGACAGGTCAAACCTTCGGAATCCTTTACGTTCATTGGAGGTGTGAATGACATTGATGTTCATTTTATCTTCAAAGGGCTGAACCTGTGAATTAACACGATCAACGATTTCACTATTCGCGTTTGAGATGAAAAGAGTGAAGTTGCCGTAGGTTTGGATCGCAAGGGTCTCAAGGGCTTTTTTCAGTAATTCAGGCCGCTTCCATGTAAGCAATAGTACTGCAACCTTGAGCGAAGTATCAATTTCAAGCATTGGTTGGTGCTTAGCCTTCCGATTAGCGCGTTCTAACCGTCGTGTTGCTATCAGCACTCGGATTCGGCTCGGCAAGTGTTGGAGAAACTTGACTGGATGAATTCGTGCCATGTTCCCACTCCAGTAATTCTTGGTGCGCAAGACTTCCTTTCAAACCTTCTCTGCTCAAATGTTCAGCATTCATAGATATCGCCTGTCAACTCCTAATAATCTTAATAAAAAGATATTTTATTTCCGCATACAGGTACTATTTCACAAATGATGCATGTAAAAGAACATTAAAGTAGGAAGATGTTGATGGGATACCATGGAACAAACAATTGGAGCCACTGATGCATCACAAGCATTGACCAAAGCGTACGACCAGGTTCTGCGTAAGAAGCGAATGAATGAATCACTCATCAAGTGGAGTCTTGACTACTCTGATTTGCTCAAGTCGAAAGACGCAGGCATGGGTTTCACCCTCTATCTCCTCTGAGTCTTTTTTATCCCCCACTATGTTGATGACTGACCCCCGACAGGTCGGCCCATGGCGGTGCTTGAGTGGGATGTCCTTCTCGCCGCAGGAACCGTATTCTTCCTTGGAGCAATATCGCCAGGTCCCAGTTTGATGGTCGTCCTTCGCAACACAATGCTGGGAGGAAGGAAACAAGGTATGGTTTGTGCCATCGGCCATGGAGTTGGTTTTGGAGTATATGCTGGATTGGCCGTGTTCGGTCTGATCGTTTTACTTGAAGAGGCTCCCAATGTATTTCTTGCACTCCAACTCATCGGTTGCTGCCTTCTCATTTGGTACGGATATTCAATGTGGAACATGGAGGGAGACTTTGAAGCGAGCGCTCACAATGCATCAAACCGTCAAGGATTTACTGAAGGATTCGCAATCGCTTTCTTCAATCCTAAAATCGCTCTGTTTTTGGTGGCTGTATTAGCTCAAGTCTTGCGCCCTGGAATGGAGTTTGGAAGTAAAGTCGCCGTAGGATTACTCGGAATGACCATTGACACGCTCTGGTATCTCACGGTAGCCGTGGCATTAACTGGAACTCCACTACTGGACAAATTAAAGAAAAACGGTGTATTTATCCACCGATTAACGGCAGTTGTTCTTTGGGGATTTGCTCTGAGCATCGTATTCAGAGTAAATTAACGTTGACAGCGAGGGCATAGGAACGTAGAGCGGTTACTTTGGGTAATTCGTTCAATGATTCCACCACAACCCTCCTTCAAACAGGGTTCGTCTTCTCGCCCATAAACGGTAAACTGATGAGCGAAATATCCCAAGGTCCCATCAACAGACGCGAAATCATTGAGGGTTGAGCCACCCGATGAAATCGCTTCATTAAGTACGGATTTGATCTCATCAACCAATCGTTCCAATCGTGCGGTTGGAGTTCCATTCTTTCGAACCAATGTTCTCGACTCTCTTGTCGGAGAAATACCACTCCGATGGAGGGCTTCACAAGCGTAGATATTTCCAACTCCCACGACAATGTGTTGATTTAACAGCGTGATTTTGATAGCCGACTTGCGTTGATGGAGTGATTGAGCCAAATCCTTGGCGGTCCAATGCTCAAACGGCTCAGGACCCAATCGTTCCAACAACGCATGGACAGGTTCCTCAAGACGCGTGAACAAATCAATCACACCAAACCTCCGAGGGTCGGTGTAAACTGCCCGAGTTCCATCCGTGAAAATAAATTCAAGATGGTCGTGCTTCCCACCGTACCCAGTTTGGTTTCCAAATGCTGATACTGGCACACCACCGTTTACGGTTTGCAGAAGCGGAACGGCAACTGCGTCGGCTTCTTCGGAAGAAAAAAGAGTGTAGCGGCCCGACATGCCGAGGTGTGAAAGCAAGACGCGTCCGTCGTCCAAGTCAATGAGAAGATATTTTGCCCGACGCCGGACATTTACAATGGTCGTACCAGCCACCGTGGGGAGGTCGTCAGGGAATGGAAAACGAAGGCCCTCTCTGCGAATGAGTACGTCACGAATGGTTTTACCCTGCAGGCCTTTGATAAGACCTTGACGAACGGTTTCAACCTCAGGAAGTTCAGGCAGATTCATGCCTCCGGCGAGTGAATAACGAACAAACGATGGTGATCTTCGTAACCTGCAAGTTCAATTGATTCATCTACATTGAAACCTGCTTCTTTCAATCGCTGTTCAACTTCCGCAAACAACGCTGCTTCGCCTTCACCCGTCCATCGTTCACTTGCCGCTTTAAGCGAAAGAAGTCCCATTCCCCCAGGTGCTAAGAATCGGCGGCAGGCCGCCGTGAAAATATCTACTTGACCTGCTTGAGCAACATCTTGAAACAGCCAATTGACCTTTCTTGGTAGCAAAACACCCCATGCTTCATGCCGTCGGGCATCACCCAAAACAGGGACAAGCCCTGGACGCTTTTGAGCGAGGAACGTCAAATCCCTCAGACAACGAGGGGCCAAATCTACACTTACAAGTCGTCCGTTAAATTGGTTGTCTTCCCCACAAAGGTGGTCGTGCAAATGGCTGACAGATGTACCGTGTCCAGCTCCCAAGTAAAGCACCGTTTCTCCTTGCTGTGGCAGGAGAAGAGCAGGGTCGTTTTGAGTTCGCAACATAGCGGCTCCAAGTTTGGAACGATGCGGTTCCCATCGTCGGTATTCTTGGCCTGAAAACCTGCGAAGAGACTCTCCGTAGACGGCTCTTTTTGGAACCGCATTCAGCGTCCATAACGACTTCCGGTCCAACCTCACGGCTGACGACAAGTGGCGTGGACCACGATCTCGCTTCGAACCTCCGCCCAATGAAACTCCTCCATTCAGCGCCGACTGGGCGGTTTCTTATGTTGATCAAGAATTTCTTCAACACGGCGCTCCACTGGAAGAACATCATCGTCCGTCCATGGCGTACCTTCGAAAGCGTCAATTTTAGCCGCAATACTGATTTTTCCTGCAAGCATTCGTGCAATTTTACCTCGGACCCATCGTGGTGAACGGCTGATCCAAGGGTGCATGAAAATATGACCGTGTTTTGGCGAGGGTGCACCGGTTTTAAGGTGATTGAAAAAGGCCTTTTCGGCCCCGAGAATTTGTACAGTCCCTGATGGTAGGCGAGCCAATCGCATCCTTCCGTGAGCCTCAACACAGAGCCGGGCTGCAAGGAGTGGCCCCACCAGTGCAGATACCGAAGGAAGGTGCGAAGTGGAAAGTTCTCGCAAAGCATGCTCCATACGGTCCAAGCGCCCATTCGATCCTGCTGTGTCTTGTGCCCACTCGTGTATGGACCTCCATTCGCTGTCCGAGGGTTGTTCAATTGGAAGTTCCAAGCCCACCGTTGAGGCAAATTCTGCTGGACTTGAACTTGAAGCCACATCTCGAACAAATCCATTTCGGTCGGTAATGACTGCAAGGGGGAAAAACAACCCGGTCCATTCAATCAATCTAGCCTCCATGGTGAGATGGGCCGCTCTGAGTTCATCGCTGCCTCGGACAAGGTGTTCTAAGCGTCGGTCAGGATCGCTGGCGGCCCTCTGTACTCCTTCAATGGCCAATCGCAATGCGGCTTTGTCAGCAAGAGATTGTTCGATTGAATTTGGGTACGGCCAATCTGCGTCTGGGAGCCGCTCATCTCCGTGAAGACAGACGACAGCCTCTGGAAATCGTTCCAACAGTTGAGCTACTTCGGGAATATGCTGGCCAAGTTCGACCGTTCGCAGACGCTCCATGACCCCATGTTCGGTCATATGACCGTCCCATACTTGGCTGTCTACGATGTTTCCATCACCGTCAGAAATTGCCGCTGCACGCCAATCATACCACAGCCACATGGTCTCCCGTAAGCGCTGTTGATTTTGACCCTTCCCCTCACCTCAAGGACTTAGAAAACAGGTGAATGTGGCCCTATGACCTTAAATGATAGTTTAAATGGAAAGAACCTAAATACTGGTTCTTACGGGAATGTCTTATGTTTTGCCCACAATGTGGTACCCTATCATTCCCTACTCCCTCGGGGGAGATATCCTGTACGAACTACAAATGTGGCTATAATGGCCCTGCTAAACTTAAGACTAAAATTGGTGGGAAGGAAGTTGATTTGTCCAAAGCCACTTCAAGCACTCAAGTGAAATCCCGTGAATATGAAGTTATCAAAGACTCCGATAAATCTCACGGCGTCCTAACCAAGGACACCTACATGTGTCCAAAATGCGATTGTGTCGAAGTGTTCGCCTACCTCCAACAAACACGTTCCTCTGATGAACCTGAGACCCGAATGCTCACATGCAAGGAATGCGGCCACGGATGGCGAGAATACTGAACCCTTCTCCGTCAATCTGCGAGTGAGCCCCAAGGTGGGACATCATCCAGCACGTTGCATCAGCAATGAATCTTCATCAACGGTACTGAACATCAGCAATGAATCAACATCAACGGTACTGAACATCAGTATTCGCTTTCAACACGAGGAGCAAGGTAGTAGATGACCTCGCCTGCACCGTCATTGAACGAGAAGCTCAATCGTAGTGGGAAACTTTCTCCAAACCCAAGAGTGATCTCACCCAATCCTGCAAAGACCTTCGCCATTGGGACCAGATAGGTCAACGAGTATTGGCTACGGGCTGGCTTTATGCATTCAAGCGAATCCAATTCCTCTTTTGCGAAGGAAACGGTGACTGAATCTGTTTGACCCTGAACGTGTACCGTAAAGGTCTCGGAATCGATGCTCAAATTGACCAAATCCCCTACTTGCTTTGCTGCTCGTAGCGCTTGAGCAAGTGCCGCCCCGCTCATCACAACCTTCGATGGGATGTCGATTTGAGGAACATTTGGTGAGGAAATGGTTGAGTTATCAAGAGGGCGAATGTTTCGGTCAATCTTTCCGAGATTCAATGTCATCACGCCAGAAGTTGGCGTGTAGGCCATCTCGATCATATCATCTGCTGCACCCAAACTAATGAGTTCCTTTACTTTACGAAGTTCCAAACCGAGGTCGGTCTCTTCAATCTCCCAAGTATCAAAAGCAGCAGAATCTACCTCCATTTTGATCATAGCTACGTGTGATGCGTCAACCACACGGGCGTGTAGACCATTTTCTTTGAACTCAAAGCGTGCGTCTTCAACAACCACGCTCAAAGTTTCAATAATTTTGTTCATCAAGTCCTGTCGGGCCGTGACGTTCAACATGAGTTCATCCCTCTCCAATTACGAGGCTCCCGCGACGGCTTATGAACTTAGCACAAAAGCAGGCATGAAATATATTCATCATGCGCGGTTTTCGCATTGACGATTAACCTCCGCGCATGTGAACCGTAGTCCGTCTTTGTTGGGATTAAGTTTATCGTCATTCCATTGACTGGTGTTGACATGCAAATAACACGCACACTGAATGTAATTACGTTGACCGCACTATTGATTCTCACAGGATGCTTCGGCATGGTGGATGATGGAATCACCCCTCCTGCAGAGGGTGAAGAAACAACGACTGGAACGGCAACAGCAACCATAAACAACCCTCCAATGCTCGCCCAATCCGAAATTCTGTATGACATCATGTTAGAGGAATTGGACGAGGATTCCAATGCCAACTACAACGATACTACCGAGGCTCTTGAGAGTTTTACCGTCAAAGCCTATTATGCCGCCATTGATATTGACGGCGATTCAATGACCATGGGATGGGACACCAACCTCGACGGAACCATTGACGTGAACGTCACTGACGCATCTGGAATCACCACCATTGACATTCCAATCGCACATTGGAATGAGTTGAACCTTTTTGATTACGATGATTATTACCACGCCATGATCGCCTTTATCGCTGTTGATGAACATGGCCTTGGAGCATCTTCCTTCCACGAATTTGTAGCCATTGATTGGAGTCAATTTGATGAGGGCGGATGGGGCGACTCAGGAAATGGAAACCTCGCCCTTTACTCCTTTGCCGGAGAAGACGCCAGTGGTGCACCAAGTGCAGCAACTGACGACAACCTTATCCGAGTGGCGATGATGCAAGGAAGCAACATCAACTGGGCCAACCTAAAGGTCCAAATTGAAGTTGACAACGCTGCACCTGTTACCTGTGACAACCCAGGACAGGACTCTGGCGCTGTTTGCTTGTTGGTGCCTTTCGAAGGTGATGGCGGCCAATTCTGGTCTGTTGGTGACGGTGTTACCATCCAAGAGAGCGGACAAGACCTTTGCGCTACTTCGTGTACCATTGACGTTGCCATCACGGACACCCGTGAAGGAACTGTCATTGCCGCCATCTATAACATTCAAGCAGAAGCCGACCAAGCGTGAATTTCGGCTGTTCATTTCGCCCTTGATTTCTTATGAGACGGGCGACTCGGGTTACCATGGGCGAAGCAAGCAAGCTTGTTCCGGTGCTGAACAAAGAAGACGGAACGCCGTTCAAAACGGCAATCCTGATTCCTACGATTAACAACGCAGATGAACTTGATATCGTCCTCGGGCGACTCGGTAAACAGACCTATCCGCACTTTGAAATCATCATTTCTGATTCAAAATCAAAGGACCACACCAGAGAAGTGTGCGAAAAGCACGGTGTGACTTGGATTGAAGACCCTTCCCGCAACCGTGCGGATGCATGCAACTTCGCACTCAATCAAATGGACCATGATTTGGTTCTCTTTACCGACGACGACACGGTTCCGCCTCTCGATTGGGTAGAGAAATTGATTCGCTGGTTTGACAATCCCGAAGTCGGTGCGGTAGGAGGTCCAAACTTTGCTCCTGATGACGACCCATTTGGTGCAAAATGCGCTGACGTCGCCTTCTGTACAAAATTCATGACCGCAGGAACCCGATATGGAGCACAACCAAAAGGTGAACTTGTCCCTATCACTCACAATCCTGGCGTCAATTGCGCTCACCGAATGGCGAACTTGAGAGAAGTCGGTTTCTTTGAAGAAGGCTGTATTGGAGCAGAAGATGTTGTACTGGATGCAAAGATTCAGCGAGCCGGCCACAAACTCTTCATCGACCCGTCCAATGTTATGCCACATCGCCGTCGACGCCCATTCAAACCTTACATGAAACAGATGCGAAATTACGGTTATACTCGCATGGTCGCCAACAAGCGCTGGCCGGAAATCTCTGCTTGGTCACACACCGCTATCGGATTCTTCCCCGCCATCGTCGTCGCAGCCCTTCTCGCCATGCTCTTTGGAGCAGCCACTGGCGGAGCAGAGGCAGACTTGTGGTTTGCATTGGGAGGAACGTGGGACATTTCTCGCATTGCCTTCCACATCCCTTTGGGCTTAATTTGCCTCTACATCGGAATTTCATGGCTGGGCGCCGCTATTGGCACTTCACCTCACCGCTCGGTTGGAACGGTATTCCTTGCTCCGCTCTTTGTTTTCCTCGCTCAGTGGGCATACGGTCAGGGCGTCATCAAGGCATGGCGTGAAATCCGTCGCACTGGCGGGCGAGCAGGCGAAGGCGCTCAAATCGATGATCGTGTTCGGACGGCCTGAGCATCTCGCTAAAGCACAACGACTGGCGAAACCTCGCGACTATCTTGATTCAAAGGAGAACCTCTATTTGTTGAACAGATAGTTTCAGCACTATGGGCAGAACATCAATCGCTGAACGCATCTCTGCACTTGATACACCTGATGAGCGTGATGATGTTGAAGCCATATGGCACTCTGTACGCCCAATTTTAATCCTTGTCCGAATCGTTTTGGTCCTCCTCATCATCCTCGTAGGGGAGATGTTTGACGATACATACATCAAAGGATTTACAGTTGGAATTTGGGCACTGATCGTAGGCATTCCTCTGTTTGTCCTGATGTCGCTCGGCCTTCTGTTTGGGGACCGCTTCAACATAGATGAGGAAGATGAAAACACGCTGTAAATTTACTCTATTAAGACGAACAGTGAAATAATCACAACTGATGTTCGGTAACATGCGTAAGCACGGGTTTGCACTTCTCCTCGTGTTTTTACTGACGAGCGCTGTCTTTGCCCCGGTTGACGGATACAAGACTGGAAAATACAATTCATCATCCGGATGCAGCTGCCATACCTCTTCCAGCACCCTGACTCCAACACTTTCCGGCCAGCCCGTAGAATATACACCTGGTGCAACATACACTCTTTCTATTGGAATTTCAACAACCCATAACGGAGGAGGATTCTCACTTGAGACATCGGATGGAACCTTCTCCAATCCCGCCTCAAACACTCAGGTCCTCACAGATGGCTCATCGGCAACTCACACCACGTGGACCGACACATCGTGGGGCGTTGATTGGACTGCGCCCTCTGCTGGCACCGGATCTGTAACGCTCTCACTTGCCGTATTAGGGGCCAACGGACAACAAAACAAAGGAGGCGATGCTGTTGGGACCGCAAGTTATTCTATCGCTGAAGTACCCTCAACAAATACCCCACCTACTCTAACGAATCTTACTGTTTCACCCTTGAGTCCATTGACCTCGGATACATTGCTCGCATCGTATATATTCAATGACTCCGATGGAGATACTGAAAGCGGCTCAACTTTTTCATGGAGACTCAATGGAACTCTCGTACCCTCAATTACAGGACCTGAAGTTTCGCCCTTGCAGACCACTAAACATCAATCTTGGTTGGTTGAAGTGACGCCATCTGACGGCACCGATACCGGCCCAACCGTCACTTCAGACTCCACAACTATCCTCAACACACTGCCGTCAGTGTCAACTCCAGTCGCCTCAACTCAAACGCCTACTGAAAGCATGGACATCACCTATACTACGGAAATCAGCGATGCTGATGGCGATGATTTTGCTGCTGAAAACCAATGGATTCTCAACGGTGCTGCGGTAACAGAACTGAACAATGCAACAACACTCCCTTCCGTTGCAACCCGAGACGGGGATGTTTGGCAAGTTCGTGTTCGAGCAGACGATGGCGAAGGAATGTCTGCATGGATGACCTCAGAAGACATCACCATCGGAACGGCAACAAATACTCCTCCGGTTTCAAGCAATGTTCAAATCACTGGCTTAGACCCTTTCTACACAACGGATGCTCTTTCCATGTCGTGGGATGAATTCGACGAGAATGGAGATGCAATCACTCAACGTTCCGTTCGCTGGTCACGTGATGGTCTTGCTTACACCCAAGCAGACGAACTCGTAACCCTCCCTAGCAACATGACAACGAAGGGCGAATCGTGGATTGGAGAAGTTCGCTTGTTTGACGGCACATCTTGGTCGTCTTGGGCATCTTCACCTCCGGTAATCATCGCAAACACCCCCCCAGCAATTATCCGAGTAAATCTCACTTCGCCCACCTTCACGGTTGACGACGGATTTGAACTGACTTACGAAATGCAAGACGATGATGGAGACGCCCTCGAGATAGTTGAGGTCATTTGGAGACGTAATGGGATTCCACTTGAAGGAGAAAACGAACTAACGCTTGATCCTTCTACATTTGTCCGTGGCGATGAGATTTCAGCAGAACTCAAGATTTCTGATTCAGTGGACGAGACAGTATTGCAGACGGTGGTTGTTGACGTTCTCAACGCTGTGCCAGCCGTGAGCATTGAATGGCCGAGTGAAGTAAATTCATTGGTCCCGTTGACGCCTATCGTAACTGCTACAGATGGTGACCAGGACGATTTGAGTATCGTCTATTCGTGGTTCAAGAACGGTTTTCGCGATAGTAGCATGGACGGAATGACAGTTCTTTCCGACCAACGAATGGAGCCGGGTCAAGAATGGAGCCTTGTCATTGTTGCAAACGATGGAACGGTCAACAGTACTCCAGTTGAGCGCTCAATCACCATTGAAAATATAAGTTCCACGGGCAGACATACGATTCGTTTCAACCGACACATGGCTTGGAGAGACCGTGCACCTCAGTGCGGACGAATCCTTTGATGCAGACAGCATGATAACCGAATATCAATGGGCGTGGGATGAAGGAATAGAAAACGGGAATATGCTTTCGTTCGTTCTTGAACGAAACACGCAAGTCTCTCTTACCGTTATTGATGAACATGGAGGAGAAAATACCACTGAAATCAACATCATTCCTCAGACTGGACCCCAAGTAAGCGACCTTCAAATAATTGAAGATGAGGGCAAAGTGACTCTTTCTTGGAACTGGAACGGAGATGTCGTCCAATACAACGTGTTGAGGAATGGAGAGCGGATTGATACGGTTAATGAAACGCAATTCACTGATTCTCCGCCCCTTACCGGAACCATTTCCTACGCAGTAGAGCCCGTGAATGATGAACGCACATTCATTGCCGGTACATCGGTAGGTACGACTGATGTTGAAGTTCCAATCATTGAAGCACCTCAGGCCTCACAAGCTGCTGGAACTGCACTTGGCGTCCTCGTCCTTTTCGCAAGCATTGCTATCTTAGCCCCGCATTATTTGAGAAGAGGTGAGGTCCAGTGAACCGAATTTCCTTGACGCTCCTTCTCGCTGTATTATTGCTCGCACCAAGCATAGGTTCTGCCAATCCCAGTGGAGTTGGAGGGGGCGCATTTGATGCGCAATGTGGCGGTGCATGCCACGGTGACGCCGATATGAATCGAAGTTCTAGCGCTGTCATCTCCCTTTCCATTCCTGATGCCGTTTACGAAGGGTTGCTCACAAGTGTTACCGTTCATATCGAGTCCATTCAAACCACCCAAACGGGTCTTCTCGGCGTCTTTTTGCTCAGCGACCTCACAGGTGCCAAAGATACTCCTGCAGATGCGGGATGGGACATTGTATCCAACAGCGAAGGAGAGGCGTTCAATTACCTAGAGACGAAGGTTCCAGCAGGTACGACTTCAATCGATCTCACTTGGACACTAAAAGCACCAGAATTGGGCACCTACACCCTTTTCGCTGCGGTTCATCACGGATATGACAACGGTGATGAAGCACCGTATTTTGGCGTCAGTGAATCACCAGCTATCATCAGTGTTCTGGAAGTTCCTGAGAACTTACCCCGCCTTGCACAATCCTTCACACCGCCAACTCAACGTGACATTGGAGAAATAACCACGATACTCGCTCCGACAGAGTTCGTTACGGCCATGGAGGTTGAATGGCGAATAAATGGGGGAGAAACGACTACCCTCAATACCACAGAAATAGAAGAGAACGTTTGGATGTTTGAATTACCTACTTCCATACAGCCAAGCATAATTGAATGGCGCGCTATTTTAGCAGGAGAAGGGCCAAATCAGACAACGCCATGGTTCCAACTTCGTAGCGATGAACCATCTTGGGCGGTTGACAACACCTTGGTATACGGTCAATCGATTGCGATGCTCTTTGCCCTCATGGCGGGATTCATGGCACTGCAAACAACCTTGAGTAGAACGAAGAAAACCAAAAAGCAGCCCGAACTCCTCATTCCCCCTGGAGGTGAATATTGATGGTCTCATCTAACACCTTACACGTTGTCAGCACCGAACTCACCGTTGGAGCATTTGCAATGGCGGGGCTCTGCTTTATGTTAGCCGGGCTCGCAAGCCGAGACATTTTTGGGCTCAAATCCAAACTTTCATCGTTCGACACCGTAGCCCACGCAGTTCTCTTGTTCGGCCTTGTTGCTATGCCATTCGCTATCTTCAGCGGCGTTCAATCTGGCCCTCAAAGCGATATCGCCCACCCTCTTTTAGTGAACAAGATGCTTCTCTCTACTGCATCGCTTGGACTCGCCATTGGCGTGCTTGCAACCCGTCGTAGTATCGGCATTGACATATGGGAACAGGCGTATACCCGAGACATACAAGCCCTCGGTGGAATGACTGCTTCCGGACTAATTCTACTTACAGCATCAATCGGAGGGACCTATTCAAGAGGGGAATCACTTCTTGACATCTTCCATCTTCCGTATGAGACTGTACCTTTGATGCCACTGTGGATGTCATGCACAGTGCTTGTGATTGCACTGGCAAATCTACGCACAGCATTACAAAAGGCTTGACTATACCTCGCCGAGTTCTGACATACTCAGCCAGGGAATGTTGTGCTTATCCATAACGTCAACAATACGTTTTAATTCTTTGAGGTCTAAATCGTCAGAGTGACTTCCAATTCCATGCCCGTACAAGAGTAAGGTTGGTTGATTCTCATAATTGACGGATAATTCCTCTAAAATGAATTCAGGACGTGTATGGAGGACATCGAGTGAAAGGGCCCTGAATACACCGCCATCTTCACATGGCGTCAACCAAGGTTGTACCCCGTTTACGTTTCCACGAGTACCTCGTAAGACTGAGAAATTTTGCAGAATAAGCGCATCTATCTCTGCATTTCGGCTTCCATGCGGATATGCGAACGATGTCCCATTGTATCCTGCTTCATTCATCAGGGCATGCCCTTGCAGAATCTCATCTTCGTAGTATGATTGAGCTGTTTCATCGCCCATAATGAAGTCCGAGAATTTTTTGTGACTCTTACCGTGAAAGCCAATTTCATGGCCGTCTTCATGTAACTCATGAATGATGTTGAGTTCTTCCTCAGAGTGCTGCCCCCAGTGATCAATGAAGAACGTAGCAGTGATGTTATGTTCTAAGAAAAAAACCCTGGCGTCGTTCCAATCACCGAGATGGATGGAATCATCGAATGAAAGAGCAACACCCCGCACTGCAGGTTGGTCGCAGCCGTAGCCAATCGGTTCAAGACCAGGGTCCCAGAAGGTATTGAGGCATTGAGATACGAGAACGACGGCAACGATGTAAATCGGCATGTACGTTTTCATACGATGCATCCTAGCCGGATTTAATTATAAATCCAACATCTGGAATCTCAAAGTCCAGCCATATCGCCTGTTTGGATGGTCCATTGGCTAGCGTAAACTCCGCCAGATTCAACGAGGTCGTCATGGAGACCACGCTCAACAATCGCTCCATCAACCATGGATAGAATTTCGTTTGCATTGCGAATAGTACTGAGGCGGTGCGCTACTGCAATGGTTGCACGCTCGGTTCCCAGAGGACAGCAGGTTTTCCTGAATGCGGCGTTCGGTCTCCGCATCGAGGGCGCTGCTTGCCTCGTCCAAGAATCAAGAGGCTTGGATCCTTGAGAAGGGCCCTTGCAAGGGAAATACGGGCCCGCTGGCCACCGCTGAGTTTTGCCCCACGGTCGCCGACCATGGTGTCAAGTCCGTCCTCGAGGTCTTGGACGAACTCCCATGCACCCAGCCAAGGAGAGCGCCTTCCTTCAGCTCCTCATCAGTCGCCTTTTGGTTGTAGATGACGTTGTCACTTACGGTCCCGTAGAAGAGGAACGGGTCTTGGCTTACGAAGCCCACTGCTTCACGGACGGAATCAAGGGTAAAGTCGGTGCAATCGGACGCCCGTTCACCAACACTTGCCCGCTGTCTGGAGTGTAGTATCGCATGAGGAGTTTGAGGATGGTCGTTTTACCTGCGCCGGTGTGGCCCATGACGCCCAAAAACTCTCCACCAGATACCTTGAAGGAGATTCCATTCAACACCTTGATGCTGGTGTTTGGGTAGGTGAAGAACACGTCTTTGAATTCAATGGTACGAATCGGCTCTCCAAGTTCTTCTGCCCCCTCCACGTCGATGATTTTCGGTTCAAGGTCAACCGCTGCGAAAGACACGGCGTGCTGCCGCTTCGCCGCGCTGCAGTTGATTGACCAAGATTCCAAAGATGAACATGGGCATGGTCATTCGTGTGCTGATGAGAAGGAAGGTGACAAGTTGTCCTGTGGTGATTTCATTCTGACCAGCAAGGTAACCGCCT
>CASIBY010000024.1 GCA_949373095.1 Candidatus Poseidoniaceae archaeon | reverse complement strand
CAACTGAAGCACATTCCAATTACGACGGTCAACAATGGATGACCTTTGGCCAGATAAACGCTGGCGAAGAATGTACGTAACCATGCATCTCCGGGCATGAAGGTCTTGGAAGTGGGGTGTGGCCCTGGTTCCTTTGCAGAAGATTTGGTTGGGTTGGACGTAACTTGTCTTGACCCATCTCCTGAAATGCTTGCCACGGCCAAAAGGCGCGTTGATGGTGCTCGTAAGGAACGAGGTGAGAAGCCAGCTGTTTATGTGGAGGCCATTGCAGAAGCAATTCCTCTACCCGACAACACCTATGACATGGTATTCTGTCTTTTTTCCTTCCGTGACTTTAGAGATAAGGCAAAAGGCCTCTCTGAAATTTACAGGGTCTTGAAACCAGGAGGTCAGTTGGTGATTTGCGATGCCGGAAAGGCGAACAAGCTCCACGGGTTCTTCGGAGTTCTATGGATGAATTCAGTGGTTCAAATCATGGCGCGGGTCATCACCAAAGAAAAAAATCATCCTTGGAAAGGCCTTGCGAAAAGTTACACTCATTACGGTACAAACGGCTACTATAGGGACATGATGCGTTCAGTAGGATTTGAAGAGGTTAAGGGGCGCCTCCTCTATCCGTTTGGCATGTCAAGTCGGTTCAAGGGTCGTAAGCCCCAAACCGCAGGCGTGGAACTCGCCCCGTTAGACTGATAAACCCCCTTTCGCTGAGCGGATTCAATAGGTGTTTGTTATGGGTATGGGTGACGTCTTGCGCAGTATCAAAAAAGCCGAACAAGGTGCCGAAAAGCGTTTGCTTGAAGCACAAGATGAGGCCTCAAAGGTTCTTTCCGATGCGAGGAAGAAATCCTCCGACATGATCCAAGGCGCAGCGGAGGAATCTGTTGCCATGACTCAAACCATTCTCGATGCAGCCCGTTCAAAGGGTCAAGGCGAGGCCGATTCGGTCAAATCCGATGGAGGCAAAGATATTGCCGCTATTGACACAAACTCTGCTAAAAACCAGGACAAGGCCGTCCAAATGGTTGTCGATGCATTAATGTCTGAATGAGGTGATTTCATGTTTGACACAGTTGCTATGTCCCGCCTTGCCGTGGCTGCTCCTGTTGACCGTATGGAAGAAGTTCTACGCAGTTGCATGAAAGCAGGCTGTGTGCATGTTGAAACCTACTCAAACTTTGAGGATGGGATCAACGTTGGCTCAGCCATTTCTACTGATGACGCCAACGCAGTCAGCGCCACTCTTTCCAAGGTCCGTGCCGCAATGTCTGCATTCAATCCAGTTAATGGAGAGGGGCCCGTCTCAACCAAGCAGGTCGAAAAGATGCTCAGCGGCGCTTTCCCCAAAACACTGCAAGAAGGCCTCAACACCTTGGACGTACAACGTGATTCAGAAGCAGAAATTAGCCACATCAAAGAACAGTTGCATTTGCTCGGGCGCCTTCAGCCTCTAAATATGGAACTTGATTTGCTCAAAGGTTCGAGCCATGTTGAAGTTTACGTGTCAGAAACGCCCAAGGCCTCCAAAGCACGCTCCGTGTTTGGTGAACTTCTTTCCAAAGTTGAACTTATGTCTGCAGCACGAATTGTCGCAGTAGCCTGCATGCCTAGTGATTCCGCTGAGGTGCAAATGGCTCTCGGCGAACTCGGCGGCAAAGCAGTACAAATTCCCACCATTGACGGCTCTCCTGCCGAGGCAATCGCTAGCCTCAACGACCGCCTCATGAAGGCCGAAAATGTACTTGAGGCTGCGGAATCGGACGCTCAGAAGTGGGTTGAAGAAAATGGACGCAATCTACTGGCTGTTCACGAACACCTCGCCCGTGAAGATGAAATTTTCACCGCACCAACTCAACTTGCAGTCACCAACCAAGCTTTTGCGCTTGACGCATGGGTTCCCACAAATAAAGAGGGTGAAATCAAAGCGGCCCTCAAAGGCATTGCATCTCACGTTGAAGTCGAAGCATTCGTTGATGACCACCACGGTCACGATGACGGCCATCACGAGCCCACTCCACCGGTTGCTCTTGAGAACGGAGTGGTATCTAAGCCGTTTGAATTGATGGTTGACCTAGTTGGCCGCCCAACCTATGGCACTTTTGACCCAACTATGTTGATGATGATCACGTTCCCAATGATATACGGACTCATCCTCGGGGACTTTGGATATGGACTCATCATTCTTATGCTCGGAATGTGGCTTGGAACCAAACCCTTCGCAGCAGACCCCGTGGCAAAGAACGGAATTACCATTCTAAAGTGGATGGGTGTTTGGTGTATTATCTGGGGCCTCCTCTTTGCGGAAGGATTCGGATTTGTCTGGGACGAGGCATGGTCGCCCTTGGACGGGTTCTACGCTTGGACCTACGATAATATAGAATTCCCCGCCTTCGTTGCTAACACACTCAATATGGCTAACACGCACATTCCATTCCACCGTGCAACCGGGGCTCTCCAGGATTATGTTCTCCTTTCCGTTTACCTTGGAGTCGTCCACATCATGCTCGGTTTCATCATCGGGTTTGTGAATGTCGCCCGGGCACACGGAATCGTCCCCGCCTTCTTCGAAAAGGGAAGCTGGATGATCATCCTCACCGGCGGATTCTTCCACATCTATGGATTCCTAACTGGCGAACACGAAGTCTTCGCCGCAACCACTCCTGGTTTCGCAGTTCTCGTAGGAGTTGTATGCCTCATCATTGGCCTCGCTATCTTTGAGAAGTTTGGTTGGGCTGGCGGACTTATCATGGGTCCAATTGAAACCTTCGGCCTTCTAGCAAACACTCTCTCTTATCTCCGGGTTATGGGTGTAGGTGTTGCTGGCGTTAAAATCGCAGAAGTCTCCATCACCATGGGGTGGGAGATGATGACAGCATCGGGTGCAGGTGTAATAGAAATCGTACTCGGCGCAATTCTCTTCCTCTTCATTCAGGTCTTTGCTCTTGCACTCGGCCTTCTTTCACCAAGTATTCACGCAGCCCGTCTCCACTTCGTTGAGTGGATGGGCAAATTTTACGATGGCTCGGGCCGGGTATTTACCCCGCTTGGTGGCCGCACCCTCCATACGGAGGGGCAATCATAGTCCCCTGGACATAAAATAGGAGGTAGAAACATGAATAAGAATACCCTAAAAACGAGCCTACGCACACTGATCGTCCTGCTAACTCTCGCCTTGGTCGCCCAAGGTGTTGCTGCAGAAGACCCTGTAACCGATGATTCGAGTGCAACTGATGGAATGACCGGCGACGTCGGTGTTGGTCTAGCCCTTGGCCTTGCTGCTATTGGCGCTGGATTTTCCCAAGCCGCTATCGGCAGCGCTGCTGTCGGTATGCTTGCAGAAGACGGAAGCAAGTTCGGTGTCGCACTGATCTTCACTGCTCTCCCTGAATCCATCGTGATTCTAGGAGCACTTCCACTGTTCCTCGGCGGAAACTGAAGCGGTTCCACTGGGCTTGTCCCAACTGGAACACTCATACGGAGACGATACAATGACATTAGATACACTAGCAAAAGACATCGCTGCATCTGCAGAAAGCGAAGCTAAAGCGCTGATTAAGGACGCCAAATCTGAAGCCAAGGCAATCCTTGCCGAAGCCGAAACACGGTCGAACGAGATTCGCGAACAAGCCAAGCAACGGGCCGAAAAAGAAGCAGGCCAAATCGAAAGTGAATTGGTTGCAAGCGCACGTCAGTCAAATCAGAAGGATATTTTGATCGCACGACGAAAAGCCCTTGACACAACCCTTGATGCCGCTCGAGAACACATCACAAATGCTGGGATGAAGGGACGAGATGCAGTGTTGAAGTCATTGTTGGCCAATTCAAAGAAACTCGCGAAAGGCAAATTCGTCATTCGCCCTGTTGAACTTGATCGTGCTGCCATCACCAAAGCTGCCGGCGACCGCAAGGTCGGCGAAAGTGTAGACGGACTCGGAGGATTCATCCTTGAGGCCGAAGATGGCTCCGTGTCCTTTGACATGCGCTTTGACGTACTACTTCAGCAGGCTTGGTCAGACCAACTCTCTGCAGTGAACAAGACTCTGTTTAACTGATGAAGGTGAATATATGATGCTCGGAAACACCCCTTACATTGCCGCACGTGCTAAGTCGCGTCGGCAAAAGTTGGCTGACCGAGCTCGTCTTCGTCAATTGATCAATCAATCAGTTGACCAACTGACCGTTGCGGTCGGGGACCTCGGTTACCGGACGGAAATCGACCTCTACGCTGGCAAATTAACTGGCGGAGATTTGGTGGAGGCCGCTCTAACGCACAATTTGGAGGTTGAACTTCAAGAAATTGTGGACATGAGCAACCGAGCCATTCGGCCGTTGATAGAAATCTATACGCTGCGTTTCGAGTATCAAAATGCAAAAGCCGTCTTGAGGGCAGTTCACAACGAAATCTCCATTGAGGAAGTTGGAAACAGTATTCTCCCTGAAATCAACGATATTAACACGCCATGGCTCAAGGTTATCGAAAGTTCTGACGATTTGAAATCAGCGGCTCTTTTGATGCGTCGTAAATCATTCGGCTCTGCCCTAGCCCGTGTCCCTGAAGACGGGTCGTTGTCTGAATATGAGGATGCACTCGACCGCCACTACTTCGAGACAGCCATCAAAGCCATGCGAATGGCTAAAGGTGCACCTGCTCGCTTCTTGAGTCGTCTGTTTGCCAGTGAAATTGATCATCGTAACATCGTCAACATCCTTGAGGCAAGCGCTGTTGGAATTCCCAGCGACCAATTGGTTTCGCTGCTGATTCCTGGCGGACGTCTGCTTCCCAAGCGTTCTTTCTCAACTATCGCTAGCGGTGGAAGAAGCGCTATGTTGGACCTGCTGCGCGCAGGAGACCGTTTTGATATGTCTGCTTTTGAAGTCGTTCTTGAGGAATCAGAATCTACCCGAAGCCTTGACCCAGTCATCACATGGATGAAAGTAAGGGAATACGCAATGATGCAACGGATGAGCTACCTCCATCCAGTATCTGCACTACCCATTATCCATTATGTGGCTATGAAGGTCCAAGAAGTCAATGATTTACGCCTTATCGTCCGAGGACGACTGGCTGGCCTTAGCGCCGAAGTGCTGGAAGCACACGTTTTGTGAGGTGATATGATGGAGATTGCAGTTGTCGGTTCACCAGAATTCACCCTTGGATTCCAGCTTGCAGGTGTCTCAGACCTGTACAATCCCGGAGGAGAGGAAGAATTGCATTCCATCCTTCGTTCCCTACTCAACAACAAATCTGTTGGACTCATGGTCGTCGACTCCACCATGCTACCAACACTGCCCGATCGCTTGCGTGACCAGCTTTCGGCATCCGTCTCCCCAACCGTTCTTGGTATCGGTACGGAGGAAGACACCACCTTGCGTGACACCATTCGTAAGGCAATAGGAGTCGATCTTTGGAAGTGAAGTTCCAAATAAAATCTGGAGGAATATAAAATGAACAATGAAGGAGTAATTTACAGAATATCTGGGCCTGTCGTGACCGCAACTGGCATGAACGCTGCAATGTATGACGTTGTACGTGTCGGCCACGAAGGACTAATGGGCGAAGTGATTGAATTGCACGGCGAAAAAGCTGTGATTCAAGTTTACGAAGATACATCGGGAATCCGCCCTGGAGAACCGGTGTTGAACACACAAGAAACACTCTCAGTCTCTCTTGGACCTGGTTTGTTGACACAAATTTACGATGGAATTCAACGACCACTTCCTACACTGGAAGAAGAAATGGGTGTTTTCATTACTCGTGGTGTTGACGCTGATGCATTTGACCTCGAAAAGATTTGGACTTTTGAACCTCAAGTCGCCGTTGGCGATGAAGTGGTCGCTGGACAAGTGATTGGCCACGTCCAAGAAACCGAAACCATCGTTCACAAAATCATGGTACCCCCTTCAGTCAGTGGTGTTGTGAAATCGATTGAATCAGGAGACTTCAACGTTACACAAACCATCTGTGTACTCGATAACGGCACTGAAATGCAGATGATGCAGAAGTGGCCAGTTCGAACTCCTCGCCCTTTCCAGCAGAAGTACGCACCAGAAACACCGCTTATCACAGGTATGCGAATTCTGGATTTCCTATTCCCTCTTGCTAAGGGTGGAGCTGCAGGAATTCCTGGTCCATTCGGCTCAGGAAAGACGGTCACACAACAATCTCTTGCAAAGTATTCCGATGCACAACTCGTTGTATACATCGGATGCGGTGAGCGTGGAAACGAGATGACTGAAGTGTTGGACGAGTTCCCTCACTTGATTGATCCAAACACCGGCAAGCCCCTCATGGAGCGAACGGTCATGATTGCGAACACATCGAACATGCCTGTGGCTGCCCGTGAAGCATCTGTTTACACAGGAATCACAATTGCAGAATACTTCCGTGACATGGGCTACGACGTCGCTTTGATGGCGGACTCAACCTCACGATGGGCTGAAGCAATGCGTGAGATTTCCTCTCGTCTTGAAGAGATGCCTGGAGAAGAAGGATACCCGGCTTACCTCTCGTCCCGAATTGCAGAATTCTACGAACGAGCTGGCCGTGTTGAAACGCTCAACGGCGATGACGGGTCAGTCACCGTAATTGGTGCAGTATCACCACCTGGTGGAGATATTTCCGAACCGGTATCCCAAGGAACACTTCGCATTGTCAAGGTTTTCTGGGGTCTTGATGCAGGTCTTGCCCGACAACGGCATTTCCCCGCAATCAACTGGCTCAACTCGTACTCTCTGTACCCTCAGAGTCTTGACCAATGGTTCCGTGACAACATCTCACAAGATTTCCCTGAAGTCCGAACCCAAATCAGTGGTTTGCTACAGATTGAATCGGAATTGCAAGAAATTGTTCAATTGGTCGGGTCCGATGCTCTACCAACAGACCAACAATTAACGCTTGAAGTCGCACGGATGATTCGTGAGTACTTCCTTCAACAGAATGGGTTCCACGATGTTGATGCATACTGTGACATCCACTTGCAGTATCAAATGGCAAAGGCCATCCTATCGTTCCAAGATGCAGCAAAGTCTGCAATGGCCGGTGGTGCAGTTCTCAACGATGTTGTGAACGTCCCCGCTCGCTCCGACCTCATGCGAGGTCGTTTCGAGAAAGGTTACATTGACATCATCGCTGACATGGTCAAGAAAATGACCGACGAAATCGCCGAAACGGTAGAGGAAAACTGAGGAGAGGAATATCATGACTGGAAAAGAATACCGAACCATTACTGACGTGAAAGGACCTCTGGTCTTTTTGAACAAAACTGAACCTGTTGCCTTTGGAGAAATCGTTACCCTACGACTTTCTAATGGTACCATCAAGAACGGACAAGTTCTCGACACTTCTGACGACTTAGTCATCGTCCAAGTGTTTGAAGGAACAGCAAAGATTGACCGCGAATCCGGTGTTACCTTCATGGGTGATGTCTTCAAACTCCCAGTGAGTACTGACCTTGTTGGTCGTATCTTGGACGGAGCTGGACGACCTCGTGACGGCGGCCCAGAAATTGTCGCTGACGAAAAGGCAGACATCATCGGTGCTGCTATCAACCCATACAGCCGCCAGAGCCCAAACGATTTCATTCAAACAGGTGTCTCTGCAATTGACCTATGTACCAGTCTTGTCCGTGGACAAAAGTTGCCAATTTTCTCGGCATCAGGTCTCCCACACAATGACATTGCTCTACAGATTGCTCGTCAAGCAAAACTAAAGGACTCCGATGAAGAATTTATTGTTGTCTTCTGTGCAATGGGAATCACCGCTGAAGAATACAACTTCTTCCGTTCTGACTTGGAGCGAACTGGTGCACTCGAAAACGCTGTGTTGTTCGTTAACCTTGCAGACGACCCGGCTGTTGAGCGTATCATTACGCCCCGTCTTGCATTGACTGCTGCTGAATACCTCGCTTTTGAGAAAGACTACCACGTTCTAGTTATCTACACTGACATGACCAACTACTGTGACGCTCTTCGTCAAATTGGTGCTGCTCGTGAAGAAGTACCAGGGCGCCGTGGTTACCCAGGTTACATGTACACCGATTTGGCCATGCTCTACGAGCGTGCAGGAATTATCAAGAACAAGAAGGGTTCAATCACTCAATTCCCAATTCTAACCATGCCTGGTGACGATATCACCCACCCGATTCCTGACCTTTCCGGATATATTACCGAAGGACAAATCGTTATTTCACGTGAATTGCACCAACAAGGTATCTATCCGCCGATCAACGTTCTACCATCCCTCTCTCGACTGATGGGTTCGTGTATCGGGGAGAAGACCACCCGTGAGGACCACAAGTCCGTTTCGGACCAAATGTATGCTGCATATGCACAAGGCCGTGAACTCCGTGGGCTTGTCGCTATTGTCGGTGAAGATGCTCTCAACGAGCGAGACAAGCAATTGCTTGACTTCTCGGGTGTCTTTGAAGACAAGTTCCTTCGCCAAACTCGTGATGAAGACCGCTCTATTGAGGAAACACTTGATCTGTGCTGGACTCTAATGTCTGCAATTGATACAAAGTACCTCGTCCGCCTTGACCAAAAGTGGATTGACAAGTACCATCCAGACAACCGAGCTTGAACACTAACGAGAACTGATAGACGAGGGGAATGCTATGGCACTGGACATCAAACCAACCCGAAGCGAACTCATCAAATTGAAGGCTCGAATTAAGCAGACCAAGAACGGTTACAAGCTGTTGAAAATGAAGCGGGACGGGTTGTTCCATGAATTCCGACAACTGCTTTCGGTAATGATTGAGGCCAAGAAAGACTTGACCAATGCTTACCGCCTCGCTAAAACCAGAATCGACCTCGCAAATGCGATTGAAGGTGGTCTCGCAGTTCGTGCTGCAGCTATCGCCAATTCCGCACATCCAGAGGTCGAGGTTGAACGCCGAAACATCATGGGTGTTGTTGTTCCGAGTGTAAGCGGTACCAACTTGAAGTCCACCTTCTCAGAGCGCGGTATAGGTTTCATTGGTTCTTCTCCTTACATAGATGAAGCGAGCGAATCCTTCAGTGAATTAATTGAAAAGATTGTCACTGCTGCAGAAATGGAAGCAACCCTGAAGCGACTTCTTGCTGAAATTGAGGCAACAAAGCGCCGTGTAAACGCCCTCGAGTTCAAGGTCATCCCAGAACTTGAAGAAGCTAAGGTATTCATTCAACTACGTCTCGAAGAAATGGAACGGGAAGAGACGTTCCGATTGAAGCGATTCAAGAACAAGTGAACCCGTCTGACCTGTGTCCCTCAACGAGGGATTCATGGGGGATGGGCATTACCGAGTGTTGGGTGGGGTACGATGAGCGAGCCGGAATCGTCGTCTGAAACTCCCAATCCATTGGCCCATCACAAAAAATCATGGGACCAACATGAGTTGTTGGCATCAGCGCTGAGCACATATTTCGTGATTCACCAACACTCCGGAGGCCGATGGCCCTCTTGGAAGGTAACTGCTTCAGGAGACATTTCAATTCATCAGTGTCTTATTGATGCAAATTCCCACCTTAAACGGCTCGGGTGGATGGGGAAACTTACCTCGGACGATGGTTGGAATGTGACTGTATTCCCATTACCCGAACGTCAATTTCCAAGAATAAACAGCGTGTTGCTCTTTTGGTGTCTATCATTTCTCACGCTCAGCTTGGCTGGCGATGTTTGGATGGATTCCGTTCGTCCTGATGGAGGTTGGTTCCATTCTTCCTCCTTTGTTGACTCTGTTATTGGTTACGCCCTTCCCATCCTGCTTGTTCTCGCAGTGGCAACTTTCGTTCAACGTCGTGTAGCACGTCGCTTCGGTGTACGTTCGGGTCACATCATGCCCGTTCCTGACTTGACCATCGCTTTGTATGCTCTAGGAATTTTCCCTTCGAGTTGGCTCTTTTGGCCCTTCGGGATATTGCTGATTCCTACGATGCCGCGTATGGATGCAAGGCCATGGCCAAATCGTGCCTCACTCGGATATACCGCTCTATCAGTTCCAATAGTACTGATGCTCTCGGGCATCACACTCTTGTTTGCAGGTATTGCTTTAACTCCGCAATACCTTGAACTATCATCCATGCCGATGTTAACCTCTGCACCGAGTTTCCTCAGCCTTATTGCAACACAATTCATTCACGACGACACTTTTGTTCGTATGGCGTGGGCACATCCTTGGGTCCATGCTGGCGGAATGCTAGTCTTGTTTGCTTGGATTTCAGTCCTACCAATACCGACCTTCCCCGGAGGAAGAATCCTCATTGCAAGAATGGGGATGCTCGATGCACGAAGTTCAGGAACTCAAAGCCTACTATTGGTCACAGTCCTCATGTTTGCTTACCTCTTTGGAGTGTTCGAGGGCTTCTCAATTTGGTTCCTGATTCTTGGCCTTCTCTTGCCTCTACTCTTTTTCCTTGGCAACGACATACGCATTCCATTCATCCTTGATGAGAATGAAGGGCTGACCGAGCAAGATCACCGTCGAATGGGAACGCTCTTGCTCATTTCATTCCTGCTTATTTTACCTGCACAGCAGCCCGTGATGAGAAATGATACATGGGACGACGATCTCACGTTTGAAATCGGAGAACCAAATCCTGCTATCCTGGGAGAAAACGGAATTTGGTACTCTAATAACACACTCAAGATTACGAATCCTTCTTCACTCCAAAAACCATATGCGGTTGATGTGTTCTTTGAACAAACAGGTCATGATTGGAACATTGAATGGATTTGCGATGACCAAAACACCCTGACACTCAATGGTGAAGGGTGCGGTTCAAATCTTCTTCCTGGGTATGCTGCTACCTTTTGGATCAATTATTCTTGGTCTACACAAGAGCAACCCTTGGTCTCTAACCTTACCTATGTCGTTGAAATGAATGATGCTTATTTCTTAGAACATCATGTGCTTCGTCCAGGGCTTGAAGTTGCACCCGCAGACCATTGGTATGACATCCCATCCGGTGACCATGTCAAACGCTGTGTAGACCTTCACGGTGGGCTCCTGGAATCTTCACAACTGAACGTTACAGTGATGGAATCAACGATTGAATCCCTTCAAACAACCTTAGTCCAACTCGATGGCGAATCGGGAATGAATGCAAGCCATGAATCAGTCCCTACTTCCGTTTGTTTGCGAGGCCTAGATCCCCTCGTATTCCTTCCATCAATGACAAAACTGACCTTGAACAACGACACGTTCCAGCCGCTCCTCCCCACAAATCGTCGCCACTTGGAAGGCATCGTCCCTGGAGAAGGATGGTCTATTGGAACTCCGGCTGATGACCAACCAGGTTGGGGCGCATTACTCATTGAAGGCGGCATCCTCCAAACAGGAGAAGAGTTCTGTCCGATCAATCCAACGATCAGCACCCCCTCTCGGCCGCTTGAAGGCCCTTGGATTTGGGATGCTTCCGTATTCAAATCAGGTTCGCTTCCCGATGTTGAAAGTGGTCAAAATCTAAACCTCCTTATGGCCGAAGGAACGAATGTAACGGTTTGTAGCAATAGTGACCCGTTCAATCCATATCCACGACTGCAATTTAATGTTCAAACAGGACCTGAACTGATGGTTGATTGGATGAATACCAGTACAAGATTTTGGACGACTCCATTTGCTTTTGCTATGAATGGAACGATGGTGAATGAAAACATGGGCGAGCTCTCGTTTAACAATCCTAGCAATGAATCAGTTCCGTTCCGAATCGCTCGAGAAGGTGGAATCGGTGAGGATTGGACTCACAATTGGGATGGACAACACCTCAGCCCAGGCGAAACAAACTTGACGTTAAATCCACCTGCAGAACCTTACTCAACGATGTGGATTACACATGATGCAGGAACGGTCGTCCTTCACCTCGCCAGCTACCAGTAGGGATTCTCATGAGGATTTCCATCTTGGGTGTCGGTTCAATCGGTACACTAATGGCGACAAGCCTGGCAAAAACATCGCATGAAATCCATCTCCATGTTCGTGGAGAGCGGGGTGCTTCTCTAATGCTACAAGGACTGGATGTACGGGGTCATTTGACCACAACCGTTCCAGCGGAACGGTTTCTTTTCACAGCAGAAGAACTTGACATTTCTGAATTCTTTGAGTTCGCTTCCGACCTTATCATACTTGCATGTAAGGCCCATGAAGTTGCTCACTTGGCAACGATTGCAGCCCGTCTTGTAAAAGAAGATGGCCTAGTTCTTGCACTTTCAAATGGCTTAGGTCATGTTGAGACGATCAGTCGATGCGTTGGGCCTAAACGTACCGTAGCTGCTACAACCACGCATGGGGCATATCGGGACGAGAGTGGAGCAGTCACATGGGTTGGAAAAGGAATCGTAAATCTCGCTAGCATTCCACTTGGACCTGGGTTAGAAGCAATGACTCAACTGGTACGATTGTTTGAGTCAAGTGGACTTGAACCTGTTCTTTGTTCAGATTCAAGTCAAATGATTTGGGAGAAGGTTCTATTGAACATCACCATCAATCCGCTTGCAGCTCTTGCAGGATTGAAAAATGGGGAATTGTTAGAATCAAACGTGCTTGATGGCTGTCTCCTACTGTATCGGGAAGCGAAGCAGGTTGCAGAAATGGAACGCATCGAACTTTTGGACGAAGCAGAATTTGAACACTTGTTGCGTACTGTGCTTCAAGCAACAGCCGGTAATTCTTGCAGCATGCTAGAAGATATCAAAGCCGGAAGAGTAACAGAAATATCCTCGCTGAATCGTGAAATCGCCAACAGAGCAGAGCAACACGGGTTAAGTGTGCCACTCAATGAGGTTCTATCCTCTCTCATTGAGGCATGTCATCCTCTATGAGGTCCAGATTGAAGTGTAATCCGGAGTTTGAGGTTTGCAACAATGCGTCTTCTACAACCAGCGTTCCAATTAACGACAGATTACGTAATTCAATGAGTTCACGAGAGGGGATGCATTCCCTCCATAGCATGTCAATCTCATCATGAAACAACTCAAGCCGGCGACTTGCCCGCTCCAAACGCTGATTGGTACGAACGATTCCAACTTCTTGATCCATGGTTGTCAATAGACTGTTCCGATCGTGCATGATGGGAGCGATGTTCTCGAAGGCTAGCCAACCCTTCAGCTCGCCATTGAGGTTGATGTCCTTCGTATTTGGGAGGGGGGTTGTTGATGAGGTATTCAGATGCACGGTGGGCGTATACTACGGCTTCAAGAAGACTGTTAGATGCCAACCGGTTTGCTCCATGCATTCCCGTGCAGGCTACTTCGCCATAGCATACAAGTGGGGCATGATTTCTAGCTGCCCCGAACAAAGGCACGGCCAATACGGTCGACCTTGATTCCACCGACCATATAGTGGGCAGCAGGTACAACAGGGATTGGATGTATTCCGAGCTCAATTCCCTCTCGGGTTAATCGGCGTTGTATGTTTGGAAAATGTTGCTGTAGTTTCTTTGAATTGAGGTGAGATGTGACCAAAAACACATGAGATTTTCCAGTTGTTTTCAGGCATTGGTCAATCGCTCGTGCAACAATATCTCGCGTAGCCATTGAACCCTCTGGTGAATGTTTGAGAGTGAACGAGTAAGAGTTCGGCTTTGGGTAGGTCAATTGCATCTTCTTTTGCCTGCTCACAGGCCGCCATCCATCGTTCATATCCATCATGGTCGAGGAGGACAGCACCTTCCCCACGCAGTGCCTCAGACATAAGGAATGGACGATTAGATCTTGCAAAAAGAGCGGTTGGATGGAACTGAATAAATGCAAGGTCCTGTACGCATGCTCCCGCTCTATAGGCCATTGCGAGACCATCGCCCTGTTGGCTACGGTCGGGTTCGTGGTGGCCTTCCATAGGCGCCCCTACTCCCCCGGTTGCGAGCATAATTGCGTCGGCTTCTACGGTGAGGACTTCATTGCTGATCTGGTCCAAGCACCACGCGCCTGCAATTCCAATGCTCATCCACGCCATGTCGGCGTTGGGATGAGGTCGATAGCGAGCGTGTTGGGCAGGAGGGTGATGTTCGCATGACGTTCTGCGTATTGGGTCAGCGCTCGCTCAATCTCCTTCCCCGTGGCGTCTTTTTGCATGCAGGATCCGGCTTTCTGAATGCCCTCCTTCCTTGGCGAGGGAAAAACTTCCGTCGTCTTCGTTGTTCAAAATGTAACTCCTATGTCGATGAGGTCACTGATTCGTTCCCCGGCTTCTTGGATGATGGACCTTACCACCTGCTTCATTGCACAATCCATCGCCAGAGCGAAGCGTGTCTTGGACGTGGGCCTCCATCCCATCGTGGTTGGTCTTGTCAAGGATTGCAGCGATTCCCCCCTGGGCCCCAATTGGTGGATGAATCCTTTGTCCTCTGTTTGGTAATCACCGTAACGTTGTGGTTTGCATCGGCGAGTTTCGCGGCAGCAAATAAGCCCTGCAATCCCGCTTCCTACAATGACGATATGAGCCATGATATGCCCTCGTGATGACTGGTTGCTGAGCCTCCTCCTTCTTGATGGTGATGGAGGCCGTACGGTCCGCTCGCCTCACGATATCACTATGAAGTGGCCTTGCTTCCTTCGGGCTGGGGAGACTTATGCGCCGCATGCTTGGAACTATTGTTGGCGGAGCAATCGTTTTGTTTGTTATCGCAAATGTCCAATTCGGTGCGGTCGCTCCACTCGTCGTAAACGGCGTTGATGAGGCCAAATTAGACGTCTTCATGCTTTCAGACCCCAGTTGTAGTTTTGATTCCATCGAGGCGGAAATTGAAGCAATGGGCACTTCTTACTGTCTCGGAGAACAAGGACAGTGGTCTGGGGCAGACATTTTGATGCTTTTAGAAGGGATTATCATTATTCTTGCTGGGCGCTTGGAATTACCACAAAACAAAGCATGGGCTCGCCGCGTTAGAAAGGTGGGCTTCATCGCTGGGTGTACGCTCTGTCAGCTTTAGCCATACTCGACCGTCTTGGCTGGCTGCCCAGTTCTGCGAATTCACGAAGGTTTGGCGGATTTATTCCCGCTTGATGTGTCGCCCTGGTTGGTGCAGATCGGATTTGCTGTAGCCGGTGCGATTGTTGATGCGGGGGCCGAAGTACTGGGAGGCTGAGGCCGTGGCTCAGACGCGTGAAAAGCTCGACAACCGAAGGGAAAAAGCCGGAAAGTTCCGCGGGCTCCTTCCTCAATAAGGAAAAGCACGACCAGAAGACTCACGACCGTCATGACCGAGGCCGTCTCTTGAGCAACGACAAAAACCTCTCAATGGCCCGAAGAAGGAGCAATCTTCTCGTGATGGCGACCTGCCCTTACTGTCAAGGGCGGCGGATGTAAGAAATGCAAAGAATTGGGCGTCTTTTGACACCCTCTCGGCGTTTCTTTTTGCCTCCTGAAAACCGTATCACTGAGCCATCGTTTCTTAGTATTCTTTAAAACCTGTAAGCAACGGGTGTGAGAAATAAGGTAGGGATTTGTTTTCTTACCATGAGGGATAGGGATGTATCTAAAGTCACTTGAAGTGTCCAATTTCAAATCGTTCAAGGGCGAGGTGACCATCCCACTTGACCGCGGGTTCACCGCAATCACCGGGCCAAACGGTTCTGGGCAAGTCCAATTGTGGGGACGCAATTCAATTTGTGTTGGGCCCAAAATCGAACCGGGTGATTCGTGCCCAAAACTCTACAGACCTCATTTTCAACGGCGGTAAAAATTCCAAACCAGCCCGAGAATGCGCCGTCACTCTGGTGTTTGCGAACCCTCTGATGGGGAGCGGTCGCCGTCGCCTCCCCCTCGATAAAGAAGAAATCCGGATGTCCCGGAAAGTTCGACTTGACCGCTTCCAACAACGTTTCTACGTCGTATTTGCTGAACGGGGAAGACAGCACTCAGAAAGCCTTCCACCGCTTGCTCGGGGCCGCAAACGCCCGACCGGACGGATACAATATCGTCCTTCAAGGAGACGTTACGAGTCTTGCGAAAATGACTGCTAATGAACGTCGCAAAGTTCTCGACAATGTCGCGGGTGTTACGTCCTATGACGACGAAATACGTAAGGCTACGAAACAACAAGAAAAGGTTGAGGGGTACATTGAACGCATCGGGCTCTTGGAAAAAGAACAACTTGATCGCCTAGCAACATTGGAAAAAGAAAAGGCCCTTGCAGAAAAGGCAAAAGAAGTGACTGAAGAGATTCAGCGTTCAAACGAGTTGTTGCTGCAATCGCGCTATGCCAGTATGAAAAATGAATTAGAATTCCACACTGGTCAGCGAGATCAATCTCTTGCAGCAAGCCAAACGCTCATGGACGAGCATAAAGAAAACGAGAAGACATTGCTTCAACTGGATGACCGAATTGCAGAGTTACAAAAAGAAATCAATGCCTTGACCGGTGGAGATACTTCCGAACTTGGCCGTGCAATTCGAGACCTCCAGGTCAGCATAGAACTCAACAACGATCGTATTTCGGAAGCAGAGCGTGAAGATGTCGAAGAAGCCGTTGAAATCGATGAAATGAATGCTCAGTGGGTTGAGGCGAAAGACGAACTATCAGCCTTCCAAACCGAACTCAAAACTGCAAATGAGGACCTGGCTGCCGCATTGGGCGACCTTGCAGATGCTGAGAAGGAAGAAGATGCAATAAAACTCGCATTGGAGTCGGCAGGAGAAAAGAACCTTGACCTCTCACGAGCTTTGTCTAAGGCTAACGAAAACACGGCCTCTAAGAAAGCGGCATTAGACGGCGCACAGTCGGATGTTGACAGGCTTGCACTTGAAGCACAACTTATTGGGGAGCAACTCGCAACTGCACAAGATGAAGCAGAAGAGATGCGGCTCGCTCTTGGAGAGTGCGACCTTCGTAAGGAGGAACTGGAAGATGAAGCACCAGAATATGACCGGGAAGCATTAGCAACGGCCTTGATTCAATCTCAACGCACAGAACAACAATTGACAGAAGATACGGGGCGAATCGAAAATAAATTCAGAGATGCTGAACGACGTCTTTCAAGAGCAAAGTCGGAAATGGAAGAGAAATCTGGCGCAAAGGGCCTTGCCGGGGGTGCAAGCGCCGTAATTGCAGCACGTGACCGGGGTGAACTCACCGGTATCATTGGCACCATCGCAGAGTTGTGTGCTCCAAAAGATAATTCTCATGAAACTGCCTTGGCCACAGCGATTGGTGCCGGGATGGCATCAGTTGTGGTTGACACGGACGAAGATGCTGCCCGTGCTATTCGTTGGCTTTCAGAAAATCGTTCTGGACGAGCAACGTTCCTCCCTCTCAATAAACTTGCAAATTCAAGGGCCGCTGGAAAATCAGTCATGGTTGCAAGAAAAGAGGGAGTCATTGGTTTTGCACATGAAATGCTGGATTACGACCCTCGGATCGATATTGCAGTTCGATTTGTCCTAAGGAATACCCTCCTCGTGGATTCAATGGCTACTGCACGACGCCACATGGGTGGAATTCGCTTGGTTACACTTGGGGGCAACCTCACTGAAGCTGGTGGAGCAATGGTTGGCGGTTCACGTCGCAAACTCAGCATCACCTTTGGTGGCCGAATCCAAGGGGCTACTGAAGTTGAGAAATGCATCGCTGAGGTTGACAAATACCGCTTGATGTCAGAAACGGTTTCTGCAGCTCTGCGTGATGCACGAATAAAGCAACAAGAACTGAGGACGCAGATTAATGCCCTTGTCGATGATAGCCACGCAACATCTGTTCGCGAATTGAAGGCTGAGCGAAAGCAGTTACAAGCCACGTATTCCAAAGGATTGGGTGTTGTCAATGGACTGGATGAGAAACTCACCACGCTGCAGACAAGGGCCCAACATTCGTTGAAGTCCTTGGATGAAGCGCAGCGACAATACGCTACTGCGGAGAATGAGGAAAGCCTTGCACAATCAGTACTTGAGGCTGCAAGTCCTGAGCATTTGCGTGAGCGAATGAACGCTGCAAAACTCAAGCGTGTTGAAGCGACGGGTGTGAAAGAGCGAGCTGAAGGTTCCCTTACGAGCGGTTCAGCGAGTCAGAATCTTCTGGAACGCCGTGTTGCTGAGTCAAAAGGAAGGATAGACCGTCTTGAGTCCAACCGAATTTCTCGGAGTGAACGAATTGATACACTCTCAGCAGAACGTGCCAGTGACCTGATTACACTCAAGGAGAAGAAGGATGAACAAGCCGTCTTCCTTGAGGAAAACCTCGGCCTTGAACAGGAGCGTCAAGAGTTAGTAGATGAGCGAGCAACACTCCGTGTGAGAAATGAAGAACGCTTGACTAAAGCCCAAAACCACCGTCGTCTGGCTGAAGAATTACTTCGCACCATCGCCGAGCGTGAACATGAAGTTCAGTTGATGGCGCAAGAATTGATTGAAGCAGGACTCTCGCCACATGAACTTCCCCATGACCTCGCCAACGTCGGTGACTTGGAGCGTAAACTTCGTGTCCTACAACGCCGACTTGAAGGCTTTGGGAACGTCAATATGATGGCGATTGAACAATACGATGCTTGTCAAGATCGTTTGAATTTGATGAAGGATGAATTTTCAATGCTTCAGAAGCATCGTAAAGAATTGATTGATGTGACAGAACAACTTGAATCTCAGCGTAAGGAACGTCTTGTTGATGTTCTTGAGAAGGTCAACGTGAATTTCCAGAAATCCTATCATGCATTGTCCGATGGAGGACGCGGAGAATTGTTCCTTGAAAATCCAGATGAACCTTTCAAGGGTGGACTGGAGTTATGGGCCCAACCTCGTGGTAAATCCTCTAAGGTCAACCGTCAGCAACTTTCAGGTGGTGAACAGTCCATGGCAGCACTTGCATTGATTTTCGCAATCCAAGACTATGACCCAAGTCCGTTTTACTACTTCGATGAAGTAGATCAAAATCTTGATGCCTACAACGCTGAGCGAATCGCAAAGATGTGTAGGGAGCGAAGTCAACGTGCGCAATTCATCATGGTTACACTACGCAAGGTTTCATTGAAACTTGCTGACCATCACATTGGAATTACTCACGGTGGAGACGGCTGCAGCCGTCGTATCTTGGACTTTGATAGGGAACGAGCCATGGCCTTGGGTGATGCTGCGTTGAAGGAAGCCCAAAAGGCAGCAAAGAAGAATGAAACTAGAATCCTCAATGCAAAAGCTGTAGTTGATGGGATGCCTCATGTTCCGAGTGAACCAGAAGTCCCTCAGAGTCTCGGTGGCTTGGTTCCACACATGCTGGCAACTCCCGATTCAGGTGTTGAGCAGACAATGGGCGGCCTCGCTGAGCGGGCGGCAGAATTGACAGAAGATATCGCTGAGCGCTCAGAAGTTGCTCACAAGATCCTTGCGGAGGACGCAGATGAAGCCGAAGGTGTTGAGGACTTGTCCTCGCAAATTGAAGATGAAGTTTGAGGTGGTATCATGGCAGAGCAACAGGCAATTCTTGACCGATGGTTCCTCCAGCAGGATATCATTGACCAGTTACTTGCCTCTGGTGAAGACAGAGAGGATGCAGAACAGTTCAGTCAGCGTATAATGGCTATTGCTGAAACCGAAGAAGCCGAACATCAGAGCCTTCATGACCCATTTGACCGTTCGGTAGCTCTGGTCATGTCTTTGGTTCGAGAAGAGGAATTCAACGCATGGGATGTTGATTTGTCGGCATTCCTCAAGGTATTTACTCAGCGAGTCAAGGATGATGATGATCTGGACCTTCCAGCCTGTGGGCGCCTCATTCGCCTTTCTTGGGAAGTACTTCACCACCAATCTGCGACATTGTTTGAGCGCATACAATCTCAGGATGCCGAAGAGGTATGGGATGATGATTTTTCCTTTGGATGGGAGGCGGAGTACGATGATGAGGCTTACTTCTTCACACAATCTGTCCTTGAGGGGAATGCAGACGAGGTATTGCCTTCTTTGTTCGACACTCGGGTTCGCCGTGATGAGGGACGGCCTGTTACTTTGGGTGAATTACTCTCAGCTTTCAAGGATGCAGCGGATGACGCTGAAGCTCTGAAAATACGGGAAGTCAATCGCTTGGAGCATCAAAGAGAACTCGAAGAGTATCTAGCAGATGTTGGGGCTCGGATGCACAATGAAGATCTTGAAGGCGATATTGAGCGTTGCTGGATGGCTCTGAGAAAAGCATGTGCTGAGGCTCAATCTCATATCGTCCCTCTGGTTGATGTCATCCAGCATCTCAAACCGATTCTACAAAGAACATTTGGAGAGCAACTTGGGGATGGTGATTCCGAAGCATTTGTTGCATCCTTTATTGCTGGATTGTTTTTGACCCACCGAAGGATTGCAAGCATCTCGCAAGAAGGGGAAGAACTCAACATGATTATGATTGAAGATATGTGGCCGGACGTCACTTCTTTTGATGAGGTATTGGACCAAATTGAGCTTGTGATGCAACAAGATTCAGAAGGTTTGGAAGAGGAATCAACCGGATCAGAGAATCGGATGAATGCCATAGCTGAGCGGGCTAGGGTTGCTGAAGAAAAGGCAGCTCGCCGCCAGGCACGTTTGGAAGCAAAAGCCGAACAGAAACAACCCGAAGTTCCTGATGAGTTCCTTGGTGAACACGACTGGTTGGTTGAGTAGGGAGGTGCTTACATGACGGAATTACCTATTGAAACCCTTATTGAAGCAACCCTTTTTAGTTCGGGAAAATCAATGTCTGTAGCCGAACTATCAACCGTTCTCGGTTATGATGAAGACGAGATGTTGGATTGCCTGTTTTCACTCCAAGCAACCCTGCGACGCAGAAGAGGGGGTTCTATTCAATTGGCTGAAGTTGGCGTGAGGTGGGCACTTGAGGTCAAACCGTCCATTGCATCTCATCTTCCTAAGGAGACCAAAACCGATATGCCTCCAAAACTCCTCAAGGCAGCTGCTCTCATTGCCTATCATCAGCCGATGCCTCAAGCAAGGCTTGTTGAATTGCTCGGTCAGAAAGCATACGATTACGTCCGTGAACTGGCCCAACTCGGGATGGTTGACCGAAGAAAGGACGGTAATACCAGGAGGCTTTCTACAACACGTCGTTTTTCCGAAGCGTTTGGATGCCCACATACCGATCGTAAGAAGGTAAAGGCCTGGTTTAGGGAGCAAGTGCAGTCCTCGGGCCTCCTTGATGAACTTGCAGACAATAAAGAAATTCTCAAAGAAACCTCTGAGGAAGAAGGTACGATACAATCATCGTTGTCGGTATCCGAAAGCGAGTGATTTCATCCCTGTCGAAGTTCGTTGAGCCATTCTTCTGCCATGGTCTGAGTGCGGACACCTTCATGTTGTTGGATTCGTTGTGAAAGAAGTTCAATCTCTTCTCCAATTGCTCCGGCACTAACTGCCATATTCTTCGAATGGAGTTTCATATGCCCTGCTTGAATCCCATTTGTTGAAAGTGCACGCAATGCGCCTAAATTCTGTGCAAGTCCGGCACATACCATGATTCCTGCTAATTCTTGAGCACTCTCAACGCCGAGTATTGAAAGATTGGCCTGGGCAACTGGATGTACTTTTGAAGCACCTCCAACGATGCCTACAGCCATAGGGAGTTCCATTGTCCCAACCAAATTCCCCTCATCATCTTTGGACCATTTTGACATTGATGTATATCGCCCATGTTCCAATGATGTCCAGGCGTGACATCCGGCTTCAATAGCCCTCCAATCTTGCCCACATGCTAGTGCAACACTGCTGATGGCGTTCATGATACCTTTGTTATGAGTCGCTGCTCTGAACGGGTCTTCTTCTGCGAAGACATGTGCTTCTAGGATGCCATCAATGATATTAGAGCCATCTTCATGTGTTCCATCGTTTGACAATTCTTCCGGGGTGAACGTAGCCTCGACTCTCGCTAAGCGATGTGCTGCTAGATTGGATAAGATCCGAAGGTGTACTCTGCCTCCTGTCAGTGCCTCTATTTGGGGGGAAATTCGCTCTGCCATCGTGTTGACTGCATTTGCTCCCATGGCGTCTCTACAATCCACCAACAGATGAACAATGAGCATGGTCCCCATTGGTGTTTGTAGTTGCCTTGTCTCTATGTCCTTGCATCCGCCTCCCAGCGCAATCATTCTGGAGGGTATGTCGTTACAAAACGCCAACAGGTTTCCTTTTGCATCAGCAATGGCTTGTTCTGCACCTTCCATATCTGCGACTTCAAGAACCTGGAGTTGCCCAATCATGACTGGTTTGTCGTTATTGGTTCGAAAACCGCCCTTTGCAAGGCACCGTTTGGCCATGTTTGATGCCGCAGCAACCACACTTGACTCTTCCAAGCAGAATGGTATGATGTAATGTTCTTGATCGATCACAAAGTTCGTAGCCACTCCTACGGGTAGGGACATTGTTCCTATGACGTTCTCAATCATGCGGTTTGCAGCTTCTTCATCCAACTCACCATGGTGGGCTAGGGCTTGAACATGTTTTGGTTCCAGATTTGCTGCACTCGCTATTGCTTGACGACGCTCTTCAACAGACTTCCGAAAGAACCCCTTGAACCTACTGTTTTCCACTGGCATGGCGTTTCCCTCGCTTCCTCCTGAGGGCGCTCTTCCTTCAATGAATCGTTGTAAGGGTGTGCTTGTAGGGGCATGTATTTTTAACGCTTTTAACGCCTCCACTAACGCGTTAATCGGGCGTTAATTGGCCGTTATTTGATTTTAGAATAGGGGTTCGGTCTGCGAAATAACACGTACTAACGGGCCTTTTAGAACTACTCGTGCTGTTAAAGATGATATACTTGGGGTTCGTTGACCCTACATGGTCAAAGAAAGCAATCTCTACGGCTTACCCCTACTCTCCGAGAACCCGTTTTCAACACGGCCATTGGAGTCCGGGGAGCTCGGGAAATTAGTTGGGCGGGATGTCCTCTTCACCATGCTCAAGAATTATGTTACACTTCGCTCGTCGAGACGAATCTTACTTGTCGGTCCTTTAGGGTCGGGAAGGACGTCTCTTCTAAGGTGCCTTACTCCTTATTCTGGCGAATCTGCATACATCGGTCATCTTTCTGCAAATGCCCCCGCTAAGAGCCTCCTTGAGATGATGTATCAGGGAATCATGGGCATTCAAGCCCCTCCTCGTCGTGAAGAGGTCGTCAAAGGTCTTGTCGACGGCATGTACGGTTTCGGTGATAAATTACCCCTTATTGTCATTGACGTTCCAGCAAGTGACATGTCTGTTCTAAACGTTGCATTGCGAGATACACTAACGGTCCTTGAACGCCTTAATGCACTCGTTATCCTGGTCTGCGACCAGCGGCAGCGTCAACAACTCCCCCAGGAACTTTCTATGGCTTTTGAGGAGCATCGTCTCTCTCCATTCACTCCCTCTGACGTTCTATCTTTGGTCAAAAAACGCCTGGCTTCGGTTGGTTGCATGGATTCTGATTTCACCATGCATGATGCGACCCGTATTCTTGAACAAACGGATGGCTATCCGGCATTGGTCATCAAGGAACTGAGAAATGCAGTAGACTTGATCCGGATGGGTAAGGACCTGGGGGTTGCAGAGCAATCCTTTGACACATCGGCCAGGTTAGAGGTGCGGGACGGCCCTTCTACACTTGACCAACTAATGACGGTGCAACCTGAGGAGTATCCCGCCTTTGATCAATCACTGTTTGAGAAAGAAGAACCCGTTCCCGAAGAGCCTCTCTCCGAAGAGGGTCTTTCCGAAGATGCCTCGGAGATCATAGATGCATCTATCCCTTGGAATGAGCGTTCCGAAATTGGTCAAGATGAAGATGAATCTGCATTTGGTAGTCTTTTTGATTTGGACATCGGTGCTCTTGATGAGGCGCAAGAACTTGACGAACCCCTACAATCTACTCCTTTTGATACTCCCATTATTGATGCATCTGCGGCTCAAGAAACCCCCTATTCTCTCCCTCCAGCAGGAAATTTCGGTGGTCTCATACGTAGGAATAAGGGCGGTCTTACTGCAAGTAAAGAAGAATCTGAAGATGGAGAGGTTCCTTCGGTTCAGCAACACACAGTTGAAACCAATGCTGGGAATGAATATTGGGTTGCAGATGAAAGCCCTCCTGTGAAGCAAGCGGAGGAATTCAATGAAGACGAATCCGCAGCACTTATCCACGACGAGGTTGGTTTTGTTCATGAGGCCGCAATGGATGAAGGAGAGATGATTTTTGAGAATGAAGAGGCCTTCGAGGAGATTGAAATGAATGAAAGTACCTCACCATCTTCTCTTGAGGAAAAGGATGTTGTTGCTCTCTTGGCCAAACTCCTATCGTCTCTTGATGCTCCGAGTCCAACAAACTCGTCTTCAAGCGACAGCATCATGGCTTTCTTCGAATCCAAGCGTAGAGATATTCTTGGTCCGAAAGAAAGTCATCCGTTGGACAAACATTTGCTATCATCCCTTTCACGTTCTGAAGCATATGTGGTTGGCCAAGCAAATGAACGCGATGTTTCACCCTCAGATGAGCTAATGTTATCCTTCCTATCAATCAAAAGAGCGAGGCTTTCGCAAATTTGCAATCGTTTACTAAAAGGCGGTATATTGCAAGCGAGAAAAGTAGGACGGCATCGTAAGTATGTGCTTACTCAGGCGGCAAGGGCGCAATTAGAAGCATGGGGAACTTTCCAAAGGAGTGAATCACAATGAGTTGGAATATTGCATGGTCATGGCAGTCAGAGGGAAGAATCGCAGCAATGGCTCCCCTTGAAGGAGGATTATTGGTGAGTGCAGGCCTTCAACTTACGATGTTGGAAGCTGACGGTGATGAACGTTGGAGTGTAGAAGTTCCATTCAAAGTCCATGCTGCACAGGGGTCTCAAGGAATGCTTGGCTTACTGGCCGCTCATGGCTTCTATCTCATGGACACGACAACAGGAAGCATGGTCAGCGAAGGCCGTAGCACTCCTGGCGGTTTTAGTGATCTAGCTCACCGACCAGGCGGCGGATGGGTTCTCGCAGGGCGACAAGGGCAACTGCATCTCTTTTCCCAAGAAGGGCGAGGAATTCGGCGTGTGGAAACAGGTCCAATTCGGAGACTGGTTGGGTGGCTCGACCGAGAGCATCTTCTCTGGCAGGATCCAAGCGGTATGCTTTGGTGCGGTAGATTGACTGGCGAAGACCGGAAGCGGAAATTGGAAGAACGCTCTTGGAGTTGGTGCTCTCGACTTGTTGAAGGCAGATTGCTTCTCCAGAGTAGCGATGGAGGCATCTGGGAAGGAGTTCCACACCCCTTTGGATGGGATCAACTTGAACGCCTTGAGCACGAGTCCATTGAGCCTATGGAGGCAGTCCGTACTGGAGATGGCTGGTGGGTCCTGAGCATTGAGGGCAACTTACACGCTCTTAGTTTGCCTTCAGAAGGTCCCGGTCAGGAATCGGAACCTCTTGGGCTCCACATGGAACTCGGAGACCTGCTGGTATTATGCACGCCAGATGCCATGGCTACGGCGACTAGAAACGGTCTTGTTCGTAAATGGTCAGCACCTCATCTTTCGGAGGCTGAGCGCCAAGGACGATACAAAGCGGCAGCAGAGGCGGCCCTCGCAAGGAATTGGGACGAGCGACATCAGTTGTTTATCCGGGCGCAAGAGGCAGAAGATTTGGGTAAACTCTCACTCGCCATCGAGCTTTATGAATCGCTTGGCAGAACTGAAGATGCCCGTCGTTTACTGCGGCGGCAAAAGGAGGGAGGCGAATGAAAGAATCACCAGACACAATTACCGTTGGTCGGGTAGAGAAATACCTTGATATCACCAAACGTGCGAGGGCGAAAGCCACACCATTAGTCGAGTCCACTTCTACAGAAGGTAAGAAACTCAACGCCATGCTACGAATGGCTGATGATTATGCATCAGACGCCCGCCATTTCCTAGAGATCGGAGACCTTATTCGTGCTTTTGGGGCTATCAATTATGCCCATGCTTGGATTGATGCAGGTGTCAAATTATGTTGGCTTGACGGCCACGGTGATGACGTCCTATTCACTCTTCCGTAAATTGTTCTATAGCGATTCAAGTAGGTACATCCTCGTACCTTTACGAACTTCGAGAACTGTCAAATTCTTTTCATAAAGGCGGCGTTTTAATCCAGTATCAACAGTGAGAGTTGCACATTGAAGTTCGCAAGCCATACGATAGAGTATATCGTCGGTGTGGCTTAATTCTTCATTCTCGTTTGCCAGCAGGACCGATTTTGTTTCCAATAAAGAAAGTAGAAGGCGCTTTGCAGGTGATCGCTCGGCTTCTAAAGCAGTGAGTTCGGTGAGGACCTCAGGAACAAGGATCCATTGACATGGTCCGATAAGCCGTTCCATTTCTCGTTCAATATTGAGTTTGGCATCAACACATGCGACCCATCCGCAGGCGTCAATGAGCACCTGCTGCATGTTTATGACCTCATTCAATGGTGCCGTAGCCAATCAAACGCCATCGCGAGCCAACCCGTCGTGATAGCGAAATACGCTGTCCCTTGTCAGCACATATTGGGAGTCTTAGGTCAAGGTTTGTGCGAAGCTTCTCGGCATTTCGAGTCACGCCAACCGATGTTGCAGTAGCAACGTTGAGCATCAACATCTCGTTATTTCGCAAGGGTTGAATTTTTTCTGGTGCTTCACCATCGCCTGCAACCATGTGGGACATGAGGTTGACACTGATGCTCACTGAGTTGTGGACTTCGGGAAGGTCTCCCTTTCGAGCAACAACTTGACCTGAGAGGTTGTCTGCCGTGGTAATGGACGGGTCGAGAAGTGTTGCCATTCCGCATAGGCCACCTGCATGCATAGTCTCAAGGGATTTTCCACCGCCTTGCATGCTGCTTACGATTGCTTCAATGGGCTCCCATGTCGATTTGTTTCCGTTCTCTATTTTTCGTCCAGGTCCGATAATCACTTCGTCCCCTTCCTTAAATTCCCCTTCAACGATGCTTCCTCCAATTACACCGCCACGAAGTTTCCCGGGGCGTGTTCCGGGTCGGTTGATGTCAAAAGAGCGAGCAACGTGCATTATTGATCGCTTATCGGTTGAACGGTCTGGTGTAGGAATGGTCGCTTCAATTGCATCAATAAGAATGTCTAGATTGACATCGTGGTGTGCAGATACCGGAATCACTGGTGCGGATTCAGCAATAGTACCCTTGAGGAAAGTCATTATTTCTTGATGGGACTCTAACGCACGCTCTCGTGATACGAGGTCAATTTTATTCTGGACAATTACAATGTTGTTGATTCCAGCGATTTCAAGAGCCATTAGGTGCTCACGGGTCTGAGGTTGTGGACAAGTTTCGTTTGCAGCAACCATGAGCATGGCGCCGTCCATGATAGATGCTCCAGTGATCATGATGGCCATCAGCGTCTCGTGACCAGGTGCGTCAACAAAGGATACGACTCTCTCTAGTTCTTCAGCAACGTCTTTTGAACCGTCTGGACGCTTCCCAGTAGCGTAATATTGACCTTTGTCGTCTTTGTAGAATGCAGTATCAGCGTAGCCGAGTTTAATTGAGATACCGCGTTTCCGTTCTTCGGAATGCGTATCGGTCCAAATTCCAGAAAGAGCTTGAGTTAGGGTCGTTTTTCCGTGGTCAACGTGACCGACAAGGCCGATGTTGACTTCAGGTTGTGCGGGAAGCTCTCTTGCCATGCTTCCTCACCCTGCTGTTACGACGTCCCTCTCGGGGTTCACTCCGATGCTTCCTCTGCTTCGGTGGTAAGAATAGCGCTGAGCGACTTCTTACCAGTTTCTACAACCTTCAAGTTAATTTGACGGGTGTCTTGTGTAATGGTATTACCACGGAATGTACGTCGTCGACGTAGTCCATCAGGCTTGTAGCGGAATCGCTTCTTGTCGCCGCCCTTCTTCTTGTGGACGATGACTTGTCCTTTGTAACCTGTTGATTGTGTGACGAGGATGGATTGACGGGAGCCACCATCCAAATCCTTACGCAGAGGGGTTCCAGTTTTATCGGATCCGCCGGTGATCTCAAGTTTGTAGCCGGAGAGTGTTTGTTCGCCTTCTCCAACGAAGATTCCGTCGACAACATCGCCGATTCGCTTTCCTAGGATTTGTGCGTGGTTATTACCAGTAATCTTCAATGAGTACGATTTTCCACCGTTGTCGGGGTTTGTATCATTGACTACTGCGACGAATTCGGATTGGTTTTTGCCGGACATACGAGCACCTCTACGAGATGTTCGGACTGACGACCCGTATTTAGCCCCATCGTATGGTGCATTGGCTTAGATTTTATCGTAATCGCTTGGGAAGGAGCAATTCAAGGCGGTTTGCGAGGTCAGCAGGGAGGTAGTGAGGCATGCTCAGGTGGGTGGTCCGTCCCCGGCCACCGGGTACGGTTGCAACGCGCGAAACAATGAGTCCAGCGCCTTCGATAGTCTTGACATATTTCCACAACGTAGTGTGACTCTTAGCCCGTTGTTCATATTCTTCGCAGACTACTGCATAGAGTCCTTCAACATCACCCATTGTCATGGTCTCCTGTGTCTTCAATCGCCTGCACATGGCCAAAAGGGCAAGCATGACCGGTGCTGCTAGTTCGTCGACCTGTTCAAGATGAGTTGAGGTATCATGCGCTAGATTGTTGTTGAATGCGTGGACATCTTCGATACTGATCTTACGTTCTGAGTGATTGTCTTGTCTATACTCGCATCGTTCCACCGCATTGCTAAGGAGTTCAATCACCATCCGGGCATCACCGCTCGGGGCGGCTTTTTCAGCCAGCAAAGTCATGATTGGGTCGCTCCATGTGCCGGGTACCAATCCTTCTTCAGCACGCTGCCGGACGATGGCTTCCAGCCCTTTTTGGGTGTAAGGGGGTATTCGTACATGGTTGGTAATCCCAAATTTAGAGAGAACCGCAGTTTCTAGGACATCCAAAACTTGCTCTTGACTAATCAAAATTAGTGAGAGGGTCCCTGTTCCTTGCTGGTCCTCATCGATTCGCAACAGTTGGTACAGCAATTCATCTCCTGAACGACGAAGCATATGGTCCACTTCATCAAGGACAACTACGAGGTGAGAGGAGGAGTGGCGTAACATCTTCCTCAAACTCAACAGAAGCTCACCCATTGAGAGCCCACGGTCAGGGTGACCGGGGTCTAACTGATGGACAATGCGTTGTGCAACGCGCATACTGGTCGAGGCATTGCGACAGTTAACATGGGCGATTTCAATGTTTCTTGTTCCGGCCAGGTGGCGGACTAAATCACGACAGAATGTTTTCGCAAGAACCGTTTTTCCTGAGCCTACTGGGCCGGTGATTACCGCCCTTGATGCGCCTTCCGGGGATGCGATGGCAGTGAATTTTGATGCAAGTTCTTGCTGGGCATCGTCACGCCCCACTAACTCCTTCGGTATGTGGTCGAAATCCAATACGGCTGGGTTTGCAAGGATGAACCCCGCCCCGATTCGGTCAAGATAGCCGCTCATAACATGGGAATGCTCTTGTCAACCGTTCTAAAAGATGTGGTTCTGTTCAGCCTCTAGGCGAGGTAATTCAGCAAGTATTGTCTGCTTCGTATCAAGGGATTTCGTCGAATTGGTAGCCGAGCTCCCACTTCTTTTCTCCAAGAGCGACTTCCATCTCAAATGGCGTGATCAACGGTTTGCGATACTTCACGGCATCATCGATAGCGATCCGAGGGCAGGCTGTGTTAACAAATGCATCTACCGGGTAGAAGTCAATTAATTCGGGACCCACATGTTCCAAGGCCAGCAAGTATCCTTTCTTTCCGTGCTTTGCGAGCATTCGCTTCATGCGCAGTGCTAGACTGCGTCGCATCTGGCCTGGCTTTTCCCCGATGAGAATGCCAAAGGTCTGTGCATCTTGTACGCTCATGATAAGACCGAATCGTTGACGAAGAATTCGTTCAATGCGCTGAAGAGACA
>CASIBY010000023.1 GCA_949373095.1 Candidatus Poseidoniaceae archaeon | reverse complement strand
TCTAGCATTCCATCACCGTCAGTATCAACATTATTCGGGTCGGATGTTCGCCCGCTCATGTTGATTTGGTCCTGTGTCATGAAACTTCCAAAAGATTTCTCAGTCGTAACACCAGGCCATTGTTGGAATGCATATGCTTGGCCAATTGTAGTGACAAACCATTGAGGAGATGAGCGTTCAGGGTCTGTCTCTGATAACTCTGGGGCGATAACGTTGTACTCTTCCAGTTTGTCATTCCGTCTTCATCAGTATCATCCCAACGGTCGGACGAATCAAGAGGGTTCAGGGTCCATTCGTCATCCAGCAAATCCCATCTTGCGAACCAAATCTCCCACCCATCGGGCATTCCATCATCATCAGAGTCTGCACTCAGTGGGTCCGAGGCGCCGATACTGTAGGTGGATTGTCCAGAGGTCACCGCACCGGAGGCTCGCTCCGCGAACGTCGCTTCAGGAGCACCATAATCGCTAATATGGTCGAAGAGGTTTGTTGAAAATCCGTTAGGGAGTGTTTGACCGTCAAGGGTTTGATTGGCTAAAAAGAGGTCGCCGCGGAGATGGTACTCGAGATAATTAACGAAGGATTCATTCAGGTCCAAGACGCCATCATGGTTGATATCGTAGCCGTCTCCATCTGGATTCTCAAACGCATCTGATCCGTTGAGAGGGTTGACGCCCAGTCGGCTTGGATCCCAAGAGCAGAGACCCTTAGATTCCCAGCCGTCGGGTAAAGTATCGCCATCAGAGTCATAGCATTCGGGTCCGCAAGGGCCCATTGCTCAACACTTTCAGGAGATTCGCCATAGAGTTCCAATAGTTCGCCTGCAAGACCCATATTTCTTACAATCGACCATTGATATTCGCAGAGATTAGGTAGCCCATCGCCATCTGCATCCCAATTTGCATCATCTGCACGCAGAGGGTCGAGGCTCCAGTTATTGCCGCCAGTAAATGACATGCCAACCCAACGACGATGTTGAATTTCCCATCCATCGGGCATACCGTCACCATCCGAATCAGGATTTGTTGGGTCTGTTCCTGAATCAACGTTAGCTACGTTAAGGTAGGTTGCGTTAGCCGCCTGCCCTGCCGCATCGTCGCAGACATAGACGAGTTGAACAGTATAATGGCACCACAAATTGCTGCTCTCGTAAAAGAAGCCGAAATATTCTGCACCGTCCTTTGACTCCATCCCCGTCAGTGTCTCCAAGAGAAGGTGTTGTTGAGTTGTAGCCATCAGGGGTCGTTTTAACATATCTAAATTCATCAAGGTTCGTCCACAAACGGTCGAGGGAGAAGTCTCCAGATTGGTCCAAATCAATTCCATCACCGTCTGTATCGTAGTATGCATCCCACGGGTCGGTAGGATCCAATCCATTGACGACTTCCCATCCATCAGGCATGCCGTCAGCATCAGAATCGTTGGCTCCGGGGTCGATCAGTTGCAAATTAGCAAATTGACCAGGCGAAGCCCCCCCAAAGACGGTTGTATTCCCATCAATGTCAAGGCTAGCCAAGGTTGTAATTTGACCTGAAGTCGTGTCTGATCTTGCTGCCCATAGACAGCCAAGTAATCACCAGCGATGGCCCATAGGCCCCCAATTAGACCCAACGAGTATCTCATCGCCTGTGGGGTAAAATCGCATAAATATCATTGGTTTCCTGAGAAAGCAATCCGTCGATTCCAGGGTGGACTAAAAGACCACCATGGTCGATTGTTCCGGTGACCAAATCCATCTTATGGACTCCGGATGGAGTTTCCAAACCAAAGGGCTTGTGCATTTTCACTAGATGGTCCATCAAGCGCCATGTCCCGTACTTCAGCTGGATTGTCTGTCACTCCAATTGGAAGACCGTGAAGCTGACTGTAGGATGAGGCAATCGGCGTACTCTCTGTAGTAAAGAAGAACTGCCATTCTGCAACCGCTTCATCACGAGCAGACGCTGTTTCAACCGTCATCAATCCTCGGTCGGTTCCGATGAAGAGCGTGTAAGTAGAACCACCAGCAGCACCATGTTGAATCACGGTTACCGATGCATTGGAAATTTCAAGCGCATCTCGAATACCAGCGCCAAGGTCGTAAGTCGTGACGATCGATGCATCGGGACCAATTTCCATAACTGCGCCTTCACCTGCATGGCCAAGGGCAATGATGTGTTGATTACCATCCATGCCTGAGAGTTGAGCGATTGCACTCATCTCACCGATCATGCTCCATTCCCAAGATGAAAGCGGCCCAAGTGAACCGTCGGCGAGCAAGGGGCTAACCGCCACTCCCACGCTTGTTGAAAGTGCTAATGCGAACGGTTCATCTTCGCTAAGAATCAGCGTTCCATCATGAACCTCTACACCTTCGGGCAGCCATTGATGCAGACTTGTTTGTTGATTGGTGTTGAGAACACTTACCCCGTACTTTGTCATGACGTAGAGGTTTTCACCGGCTTCGTCAAGGGAACGAACGTCGTAGTGGTTGACTGACATTGTATCTTCTTCCGCATCATAGACGAGAGGATGAACGATGAACTCGTCGCCACTGTTCATGACTCCAGTAGATTTCAATCCGGGATAGACGGTATTTCCGTCGTCGTAATGAACAAGATACTCTTCCAACGTCGACAATGCCTCACCCAAATCAAGCGCTGTGAATGTACGGGCAAGGTCGGGAGTAACAACTCCATCACGATTGAAATCCCAGCCGTCCAAATCCGGATCGTCAAGTGCATTCGTCCGATTAAGTGGACTCAAACCGAAATGGGCTTCCCAACCGTCGGGGATTCCATCGCCGAATGAAGGATATAAATTACGAATGGAGAAACCATCCCAATGGTATCGGTCTGAATCATCCAATAGTGGATCAGTTCCCAGCCAAAGGTCCTCTCCAATTGGAGAAGTAGAATTTGTAGTGCATGCGGGTAGAATGTTGTGAAACGTAGCATTGGCACCCGAGGGCAGGAACGGCCAGTTCTTCAGCGGAGAACCTCCAGGGAGTGTTGCATGGCACCACAGCCCATCAAGTTCAGCCGTGAAATTAACCGTAGTTCCAAACGCATATTCCTCAGGAGCAGTGAACCGCTCTGCAAGGCTTAGCGTTCCGTCGCGATCAACGTCAAAACCATCGTTATCTCCATCTGAAGTCAAATCGCTACCGTTGAGAGGATTGTACGAGCCGCAATCATAACGAAGGGTATTTTCATCAAATCCACCTATTCTCTGACACATATAGGCTTCAAAACCGTCGGGCATACCGTCTCCGTCTGTATCCGACATTCGCGGGTCAAGATAAGTTCGTTCGTTGTTTTCATCAAGAATTCCGGTCAGCCCTCTCGGGAACCCAGACTCGGTACAATTCGCTGGATAAGGCCAGCAAAATTCTTCGGTACCGTTTAATCCATCGTGGTCAAAATCCATGGAGGCATCGGATGCATTGTCTTTGTCCATGCCTTGCATAATGACACTTCGCCCATCCACTGCAGTCCAGTTCATCCATTCTTCAAACAATGTTTCATGGACATCTGGAATCAGATCACCGTCGGTATCGGTGTTGGGAGGTGGGGTTTGAGTCGTGTCATCCGGGTGAACGTTGGCAACGCTAGATATGGATGGAAATTGGGACATGAACAGAAGGCTCGAAATCACTGCCAAGGTCGTGAGAAGGGTTGTTTGACTTCTTCGCATTGAATCACCCGCTGCAAAGCATACGCTTCGCTACAACTTCACCTTGGAAAGATTGCTTATGAGGATGATGGAACAATGTTCATACAAATCTCATTTACCGCTACGCCAGAATCATCTGGAAATAGCACTTTCTCACCTTGGATTATCGGTGTATTCAAGTTCCTTCCGCGCAGGGGTCTCAGCGTTCACATGCCGATGACCATCACCCACCTTGGTACCGGAAGCAGGGGTAACGCCACGCTTCTTGAAACTCCAAAGGTAAAAATCCTTGTCGACCAGGGTTTCAGCGGCACACAATTGGCCAAACGCCTTGCACGGCTAAATCTCGAACCCACTGATATTGATTGTTTGCTAATTTCACACCACCACGGAGACCATGGAGGTGGCGCTGTCGTTTGTCAAAACAAGTGGGAGATGCGTGTTTTAGCGAATGAACGAACCGCTCTTGAACTCGGACTCAAACCCGAATTAACCACGTTTTTTTCATCACTTGACATCGTCCACATCGGGGATGACCTCGCTGTGCTTCCCGTACCGGTCCCACACGACGGCTCAGATAACGTCGCCTTCGTCGCCAGTCACGCTGGAGAGCGAGCTGCAATTATTACCGACCTCGGCTCTTGGACCGATGAACTCATCGCTCACGTGCGAGGCTGCGAACACATCTCCATTGAAGCAAATTACGACCATAATCGGTTGGTTTCGGGACCCTATCCCTACTCGTTAAAAGATAGAATAACTGGCCGAGGAGGCCACTTATCAAACGATCAAACGGGCCAATTTTTGGCGGAAGTATGCACGGATTCAACCCGTAGCATAACGCTGACACATTTGAGTGAAAAGAACAACCAGCCCCACATTGCTGAATCAACGGTTTTGTACTACATTGATGATGTATTCAATGGAGACCTCACCATATCCCTTCAAGCGGGCCCGGATTTTTCTCACTATGTTGGAAAAGATGTAGAATCCGAGGTAGCAGTGAATGCCAAAAAACAAGTCACCAACTAACGGTTTGGTATGAAAAGAAGGTCAATGGCTAAATGATACCTCATCGTGTCATCATTCGTGAACCGCCAAGCCGCCGCATTACGCTCTCCTCGCCTTCGTCGCGAAGAGCAAGCGGTCAGCGAGGTTTTGGGAGTCGTCATGCTCCTTGCAATGGTCATTACCATCATGGGCGGAGTCTGGGTTTTTCTCAACCCATACCTCTCCGATTTTGAAGACAATACCAATTGGAAATCGGCAACAGGCATCGCCGACCGAATCGAGGATAGGGTCGAAGTAGCCGGAAATGCCCCTGAGGGAACTGGATTTAGAAACACACTAGCCATGCAGTCCACCTCCATTTACACCGTTCAAAACATAGAGGAATGGACTTTATCTGCTGATTTCACCTCACAGGAGAGCATCGAAATCCGTAAAGTTAACGACACAGTTATCGCAATAACTGCAACAAATGAGTCCGCTAGAAGCATGACCATACAATCTCCAACGACAATGGTTGAGCGAACGATACCTACGACCTCTCAGGAAGTTTTCATCAATCATAATGCATCTCATCCGCATTGGATGATCGTCACCGTTTATGATGAGCAAGGCACTACTCTGCATCGCACCGTGTATGCATCGTTATCAGGAATTCAAGTGACCACCTCGCTGGGTCAAGGCACGCATGAAATAGTTATGATGAACAACGGCCGTGCGGAGCGATTTCCCAATGGGGCATGGGATGTTACAGCTATGCCACTGGTTGAATTTGACCGCATGGCAAATGATGAACTGCGTTTGTCAATCCTGCTCACAGACATTACAGGAAACGGCTCTATTGGTAGTGGAACGAACATTGGGATGGAGTTCGTATCGCTTGGCCCGTTAACCTTGTTCACAGGAGAGGCATTCAACGTTCGCTTTACCGTGAACAATGCTCTGCATGACGTGATAACGCCTCAATATCATGAAACATGGCTCTCTGATTACACAATTCAACGCTCAGCAGGAACCCTTGATTCGTTCATTGGTTTTTCACCATATCAGCGAGCGAGTGGCTCAGATGGATTTACTATCGCCTCACAAGGTTCACCTCTGTTCTTTGAAGTGGACTACCAGCGTGTTGAGGTGAGCAGATGAAGCACAATCTTCAGCGAGACGAAGAAGCTGTTTCTGCCGCAGTAGCCACCGTCCTCTTGTTCGGAGGAGTATTGTCAATTATTGGGTTGATGATGGTTTCATTAATGCCCGTTATCGAAGAACTTGAGGGTTCGGTTGAACGACACGATATGTCTGCACAAATGACCCTCCTCGCTCATGAAACCTCGGAATTAAGCGAACGGGGCATGCCCGGAGACTCCACTCATTCAACTCTCGTCCCCGTAGATGGAAACCTCGTTTGGGATTCATTACGTGGAGGCATGTGGTATTCAGCAACATGGCAAGAAGACATGAGCCTAAGAGCGAGAGGTGCTCTGGATTTCGATGACACTCTTGAAATCCGACATCCAGAAACCTTCATCTCATCGGTGTGTATTTCAGACCTTCGTCAAGGACCGGACCGTCATTATTTCTACACCGTTGACGCCCAGGTAGACCGAGCCCTCGTATCCGTGGCTCCCGGACTCGCAATGCCCTTGGGACCAGTGGATGTCACACTGAGTTCATCAGGAACTGATATCGTATCCGCAGATCTCCGTGTTGATGATTTGGAATTGTTTGACCTGTCTCAACTTGGCACCGTTACTGTTTCATCTAGTCATGAATTAGTTGTCCTAGCAGAAATGGGAACGGGAGGATCCACATATCTCGAACCCACAGATAGCGAGCCATCCGATAAGCGGGGCCAGTCTTGGGCAATCCCGATGGAATCGGGGTTATCGAAGATTCACCTTTTGAGCGACAAAGCAAATCAAATTCAAATCACAACATCAAATGGGACAGAATTATTCTATGCCCAACCAAGTGAAATGTCCCGCACTGCGGTTTCATTCATCCATGAATTGAACCTAACTTCCAACCAGGTTGTTCAGATTACAACCAGCGCAGCCTCACGAATGTTGTATCAATCGGAACCAACCAACACAACGGGCATTACATCATGGCCGGCAACTACTGGAGCATATTTAGGACATTCATTCACCCCTCCAAATCTTGAAGGGACACTCCGATTTACTAACCCAGGTGATGCAATCGTAACGATCACATGGAGAGGTGGAGGGATTTCCGTCCAACCCAATGCCATCGAGCATGTATCTTGGCCTCCCGAGCAGATTCTCGGAGCACCGACACTCGATGCCGACGGAGATTTCTTTGTCACATGGGCGGCATCTGGGATTACGAGCGTTACTGATGCCGTACCTGGAATCACAATGATTCCCGCAGATGATACGGGTTCAATTTCAGGAGCAGCCTTTTCCTATTACAACACGGATAACTCGGTTAGCGAACATCTAAACATTGTTCTCGCAGGTTATACCTCTACATGGAATGCAAGTGGAGTTGCAAACCAAACTGGTGTGTTTTTGGGCAACAATAACCGTTATAATTTGACCCTAAACCAGGGAACAACCAATGTTGGGGTCGAAAAAGACCACCCCGTTCGCATCACCCGCTTTAGCGGTGAAGACGGACTGTATCATCTTCCACATGATGGTGAACAACGTTGCACACAAATAGCAACGCAAGCAAGTGGATGGATCACGACAGAACTTCCATGGGAACGAATGGGAGGTCGAGGAGAAATTGATATTCAACAGGCATGGAGAGAAGGTCGTCATCCCTCAAGCGTAGCCATCGAAGTTTTGGGAAGTGATGGAACTTCAACACACGCTACCATCGGTACTGTTTGGGCCTTCCATCTCTCTCGACTCGCCTATCAATTTCAATCCTCAGTAAACGGAATGGAAGTCGCATTTAGCGGAGGAGCAGTCGTTACCAACCACCCTGAATTCCAACCGTATGTAGTCGTCCCCCCATCAGACAGAGGTGGGCCCGGACCTCGCTTTGCAGCCACTATACCTTCTCTTCACCCTACTGCCGATAGCGCTTCAGGAGCGGGCGTACTCGAACTTGATATCGAACTTGTTCATCGTATATCCCTCGCATCAACACCTGCATATGAAGTAAGACGAGGCTGGTCAGAGCCGTATGGTACTGCGATTGCCGACAGTGCTGGAATAGGGCTTGAAGCTAGCGAAGATTGGACGGTATATCCCGGACAGTTAGACCTCTTAACCGATTATGTAGGATGGGTTCCCGACCCTAGTTATGGTACATCCGAAGCAGTTTGGCATACCAATGGACAAGCCATTGAATTCACACTTCAACTTTCATCACTTGACGTTACAACTCGGGAGGCACTGACATGAAACAAGTACGTTTGTCACGAGACACTGATGCGGCAGCCACTGAACTTGGGTATGTATTTACGTTCCTTCTTGGAGTACTCTTGATGACCATCTTCAGCGTTTGGGCATGGGACATTGAGACAAATACCAGACTACGATGGAACGAAGAAGCTGTTGAGGCCAACTTGAACGACCTTGCAGCAGCGGTTGAGAGAGCAGACGAAGCAAGCCGTATTGGAAATGTGAGTTATGCTGAGTCTGTTTCATGGCGACCATCGGAAGCTGACGAATCCATGTTTTGGCTCCGACTAAGTGACACGTCATTGAAATTGATTGACAAAGGAGGCCCTCTTGACATGACTGTGGCTTTGTCAGGAACGGGCACTGGAGAACATAACGGTGAAATTCCACTTGCAGGTGCTCAACAAATATGGGTAGTCCATGAAAATGGAATGACTACAATTACCTTGGATCGACCACAAGCAGTTCAATGATCAGCGACCCATAACCGCACGATGAACCATCGTCTGAACTTCTTTCATGCGGGAGCGTGCACCCAATTCACGGAATACCGAAAGGGCACGCTGAAGATACTCCATTCGCCCTTGTCGGTCCGGAGCAACGCCACCGAGACGAGTGAGAAGTTCTCCAATTTGCATGCGCAAGTCATTGGCTTCAGCGATAACGAGTGCTTCACGATAATGCTCCATAGCATCTTCAGTTCGACCTGCATCGTGGAGTACTTCCCCAAGAAGGATAGTAATTTCAACCAGTGATTGAAGGTCTCCGGCTTCGTTCATAGCCTCTAATGCAGCAGTGTAATGGAACATTGCAAGTTCAGATTGTTCAACCTTGGAATAGTACCGGCCTAGAACCGCCTGAGCACGTGCATGTAGGGCAGCGTCACCCATGGCTTCTGTTGCTTCATGGGCGTCCATAGCATGCTCTCGTGCTCGTTGGACTTCGCCGAGGTCAATGAGAGCCCGAGCAAGAGTAATTTGACTGTTCAACAATTCATTGCCGTTCGACTGACTCAGAATTGATTCAACTTCCCCGTATGCTTCCAAGGCTTTGTTGCGATCGTTTTTCCTTCGAAGAAGGTATCCGATGTTGTTGTATGTGCGGGCAGCACCCTTTGCATTACTTTGGCTAATATAGTGCTTGAGTGCTTCTTTGTGTCGTGCAAGGGCAACATCACTGTTACCTTGCTTCCTGCTTACATCTGCAAGTGATGAAAGAATTTCTGCTTCAATGGAAGGATTGTTGTCTTCCTTTGCACCTTCAAGTGCTTTGTTGAGAACTTCTTCAGCTGTAGACAACCGCCCCAAAAGGGCCAGAATGTCACCTTGTAATTGTCCCAGGAGAACAACGGTTTTAGATTCTAAATCAACGGTTTCAATTCGTTCCAACAGACCGAGAAGTTCCATATGGCCTTGAGATACAAGATGCCGTCCTTTGTCCATGATAAGTTCAGAAGCAGGTTCAAATTGATTTGACTGGATCGCATGATAAATGAGTTCAATGGTAACTTCATTGGATTGAGTTTGTTTTTCATACCACTCCATGCATTTTGCGTGGAATTCCTCTTTTAGTGCAGGAGATAGGCTGCGCAACAAGAACTCACGAATCAAATCGTGAACGTCGTAGGTGGTTGAATCTGCTTGACGAGCCAAACCTGATTCTACCAAATTGTCCAGTTCATCCGTATCCAATTGTTGCAGTGCAAGCGCCTCAAGAACCATCGGTTCTCGGTAAATCGAAAGCGCTGAAAGCACACGCTTCTGCTCGGCACTCAGTTTGGAGAAAATCTCTACGGTTACGTAATGCTCCAAGGTTTCATGGAATGCACCTGCCGAAGCACCTCGGTTGATGAGTTCGAGTACCAAGGGATGACCTCGCGAGAGCCCATGGATGTGAAGCCACTGTTCATCCTCAAGGTTTGAGAAACTACTGAGGAGTTTCCTTCCGGACTCTGGGTCGAGCCCGTCGAGTGGAAGAACCAAACTGGCAATACGTCCCTCAGCATCCTTTGTTGGTACTACCGGCTTAAACGAACGAGAAAAGATGACGAGGCCAATTTTTTCTTCACTGCCGAGTAAGGCAAGTGACATGGCTTGAAAGGTCTGATGAAGAACGAGATCTGAGACCTTGTGGAAGTCATCTATGACAATCAGCGAAGGTGAACCTTCAAGCGCTTCAATGAGTAACCCGGCGGCATCTGCGGGTTGTGGAATGGGAGTGGCTGCAAGGTAACTAGCAAATTCCGAATTACCCATACTGGACAACCAATCTGCTATTGACTCAAAAAACGAACGAGAACCTTCCCAATCCTGACACCGATGGTAGAGGAGGTTCCGGCGATGCATAAATCTCTCAATCAATTTGGAAGCCACAGTTGTCTTTCCAATACCTGCGATTCCTGGAACAAGGAGCGTTGTAGCTCTTGCCTCAATCAAATTCCCCATGTTATCCAGTTCGGTTGTTCTCCCGTAGAAGTGTCGGAGCCGAGGTAAATCTGCTAGGGAAGTCACCAACTGCTTTTCTACGTGCTTGGAAAGGTCACGTTCAATCAAATCTTGGGATAGTGAACGTGCATCAAGGTAACCGTTCTCATCCATGTACCGAATCACGTCAACTGGACGCATTTCAAAAGGCAAGACCGATTTCACAGCACCAAGGGTTGTGTCGACTGGTTGACCTTCATCAAGGATACAGCGCAATGGGAATTCTGACAGTCGAGACCATGTTTCTGAAGCCATGATGATACCGCTATCGGTAAGGAAATATGCTTTCCTTTTGCGAGAAACTCCTTTGACGTGTGCTTGACGTTCAACCAAAATTCCTTGATCTTTCAAGCCTGAGATCGCTCGGGGTACATTTGACCTTGCAATCGCAACGGCGTTAGCGATTCCCATTTGAGATAATGCAAATGGGACTTCAATGCTGCTTTTGAAATCAGAATAGTCGAGAAGGTGCAGGAGAATTCTCTCTTGCACTCCTGGCTTTGGTTGCACCGCCATTGAATTCATCTCTTTCAATGATCACTGTTCAGGGGTAAAATTCGGGTCAGGGGCCCACTGGTTCGTTGCTTGGTCCCAAATCCATCCGGGATGTTGCGAAGTCTCTGCAGGTGCAGTAGCTGCCTCAGGCGTTGCGACCGCTTGAGGTGATTCCTGGGGAGGAATTTCCACTGCCTTCTTTGCCTTTGCCCATGCATATGGGTCTTCAGCAACAGCGAGGTTTTCATCGTCTTCTTCGGAAACATCAGGTATTTCTTCAAATTCAACGAAGAAGAACGCTCCAACTCCTAGAAGAACGATGATCGCTCCAACAATTAGAATGATAGTTAACAGTGATGAATCCTCATCGTTACCGCTTGAGACAACAATGCTGAATTCTCCGTTTTCAGTCTCACCGGCAAATTTGAAGATTTGACCGTCCATCTCGAAAATTATTTCTTCATTACCTTCCATGCTGAGTTGGCTGTTTGTCAAGTCCATGGTCCATGTTCCATCAGAAAGAACTCGTGTAGAGTTGAGTTTAGCATTTCCATTCGCAAAGCGGATGTTTACGGTGCTTCCTGGCAGCCCTTCACCTTGGAAGGATGCTGGGTCGTCTGGAGTGATTGGTCCGCTATCAACACGTTCAACGCTGAAAGCAACTGCTCGTACGAGGAAGTTTACCTTGAGTGAATAGTCCCTGGATTCTTGGTCATCCTCTGCATAAAACATCACTCCATTGAGTGACCATTCTGGTATATCGCTGGTCACCTGTGCAATCGAATCCATTGGGTCATAGATTGCTTTTCCATCTGCAGTGATACGGATGTACGATGAATAGTCGTCATCTTCAATGGTGCCGTCATCGTCGTAGATAAAGAAATTAAGAGCATCGCTAACTTCACCAACACCATCAGGGTCACTGAAGAACTGAGTGAGGTCAATAGTAGCCCCACCACCACAGCGGTCAAAGGAGTTAGACTTTGAATCACAGAAGATTGTCAGGCTTCCAACCCAGCCTGTTTCGTTGAAGACAGGGTCAATGTTGTTGGCGTCAATTGGATTGTTGATGGTCATTCGCCATACGGTGTCTTCAGAGTAATCTTCTCCGTCATATGCACGCACGGTAACCTCGTATACACCGTCATGGTCTAGTTTCGAAGTATCCCATGTAGCAACCCAAGAACCATCGGGATTGAACGATGTTACGGGCAGAGGACCGTTGTTGAGTGTGATACTGGTTCCGAGGTCTACGATATCAATTTCAACCCGAGTCACCTGACCACCGATGTCACGAGCAACTCCGACAATCGTTGTTTCCTGGGATGCTCTAACCGTTGCTCTGTCAACTCCGCCAGTCAGTTGGTCCGCAGAACCAATCCAAGTGAGTTGCAATTGAGGTGGGTTGTTTTCGTTAATGATAGTCAAAACACGTGTCTCAATAAGACAAACTCCGCCGTCTTCTGGGATGATGGCGATATCAATACAAAAGTCGCTGTCTGATGCCCATACTTCAAATGTGTATTCGCCTGAAGGAAGTTCGGTGAAGTCCCATTCATGAGACCAGCTGGTTGAGCCTTCTTCGTAATAATGGGAAATGTAATCGTTTTCAGGACTGGTAATATGGAACCATATCTTTTGAACGTCGCTACCGTAGGTTCCTGAGTAAGGATCTGCTGCAGTTCCTTGGAACAAAACCTTCCCATTCGAGTGGCTACTTCCGTTGTTCGGGACATCTACGACGATGGTAGGAGGAACGAGGTTCAATTTGTACTGCCTAACAGAGACAGGTGAATAATCAAGTCCGTCATAAGAACGAACACGGAAGGTTACATCGCCCTCTCCACCTGGATGGGTAGACATGTCCCACCCGAACGACCAATCCTTGAACGGATGGTTCTCCAAGGTGATCATTCCGTTTGCACCAGAAGTGTCAGTTGCTGGGTACCAATCGTTGGTGCCCGGTGGTTGAACTTCAACCTTTGTAATCATTCCAAACTGCTTCTGAATTGCCGTGTTATCGTTTGCATAGGGCCACTTGATACCGTCCCATGCTTGTCCAGTCAGATCAACTGATGTGGCAAAGGAGACGCCATCTTGTTGCGTTACGCTAACGCTTGGACGAAGGTTGTCAAGATTGATTACATCATCGATCGGCCCAGTTAGAACATAGGAGAAATCTTTGGTACCGCTTCCAAATTTAAAGGCTTCAACGGTGTAAAACGGCATTTCACGACCGTTTATGCAGTCTGCGTCATCGCCATCAATGAGGGTATCTCCATCGTTATCAATTCCATCCGCACACGAATCTTCATCCATTGTGATGGGGGGATTACCTGAACCAGGAATCACTGCGTTTTTGTCACCAACTTTGTGATTCCAGTTACGGTCTAGAAGGAAATCAGATGGGAGAGAGACTTGTTGTGTGAATCCGAATGCGTCGGTGGTTAATTCATACAAAGGCAAGCCAGTTGCGTCTTTGATAATGACCGTTGCACCAGCAACATTGCTGTTCTTTGCCTTCACTTGGTAGCGAACCAATTCACCTTCTCGAACTTGAGAACCCCAAGCTGTGTTCTGGTTTTGGACATGTATCATCGACGAGTCAAAGTTCTGTAGGTCAGCAAAGGAAAATACTGTTGCATTTTCAATCAATTCAATTGCAAGAGGCATTTGTGCCGGAGGTAATGTGGAAGCATCAGGTAGTGTCAAACACTCCTTTTGCACATAAGGACATTCTGCGTTCATCCAGCTAATAGAAATCGGATAGAGCTCTCCGTTACCTGGAGATGGAATTTGTTCGCTTTGGACGGTCATTCGTGACTCTGTTACGTTGTAGACTTGAGATACGCCCGTCCAGGTGTTGCCGGAGAAGTAAGCAACTGAGCCGTACTTCATGTTTGTAGAGGGATCGTCATGAACTGAGATGTTACCCGCATATCCGAATGCGGAATCTCCGGTGTTTCCTTGAACGTTCACTAAACTACCAGTTGCTCGGATGATATCACCCGAATTTCCAGTAATCGTGTTATCAATGATGGTTGCTGAAGCCATGAACACGTGGATTGCAGGGCAAGCAAACTCTCCTCCGTAAATCACGGATTCACATGTTCCGGAGTTGTTTTGGATAATGTTGTTAGCGAAATAAAGACGCTTTGCCCCGTAATCCTTACTCTGACCGTAATCTTCGTGATGGTACTCGCCAATGTTTACGGCTTCCTTCGTTGTTTCTTTGATGGTGTTGTTTTCTGCAATAACCTCGGAATTCATACCATAAATCCACAATCCATTGTAACCGCCAATCGGCCCGATTGTGTTGCCGTGCAACTCAATGGTTGAGCCACTAACACCAACTCCAGAGGCTTCACTTGCACCCGAGATGGTATTTCCTTCAGCGTACACGTTAGCGCCTTCGTATGCGGTAAGTCCAGCACCTTCAGTAGTGGTTAGAATGTTATTGCTAACTGTGAGTTGATGGTTGATCGAACCTGTTGTTTTCAACGAATTTGTGTCGACTGCGTTGCACTTTGTAGTGATTTCGGAATTGGTCAATGAGCCTGAACTGCGTTCCATGAGAACTCCGTAGGATGAATCTTTGATTTCGAGGTCGTCCATGTCAACATAGCTGTCTTCGATAACGAGGACTGACAAACCGCCACCTTGCTGACCACAATCTGCATCATCGCCGGTAAACACTGAACTTTCCAACGTGAAGGTTGAGAGAATACCTGCACCTGCACCATACGCACGAACGGCAGAAGCCTTGAATGTCTGCTCGTCAATTCCATTAGAGAATTCGGATTCAGAAATCATTGGAGCGGCAAAATCAACCGCTAGTACGTTGGAAGTGTTAGTGTCCTTGAATGAAAGGCCACGAGCATTTGTGCTGGAGCCGTCAAAAACCAGAACGCCATATTTCACAGATTGGCTTTGTGTCCCTGCCCCGACAAAGGTTGGGTATCCATATCCGTTCTCAAAGTGAGCATAGTTGATAGAGGTTAATGATTGGTCGATGGTATCACGAATGATCATTCCTGAACCACATGCTGCGTCAGGATTGTTGAGAAGTTGAGATTGATTGCTCAAGCAACGCCCAGTTTCAGTGTAGTCTGTAGGAATGGACCAAATGAAACGGGCCTGGCTTGAGGAGGAACCCGCACTGGCACCGCATGCTGAATCTCCGATACAGATAGCCCCCTTTACGTCAATGAAGTTGCCATATGGGATATTGACCGTAGTTCCGGCATTAACAATGAGTTTTGCACCCTCTGCCACTTCAACATCACCTTGTAAGTTCATGGTACCTGACCATGTCTCAACACCGGTGACGGTTCCTTTGGTTGTTTCATTGACGGCCGATGCTGCTGGTAGGGTTACAAGACCGAGCAGGGAGGCCAGCAAGAATAGTGTTACGATTGAGAAACTTTTTGCTTTCAATTTTTGCGACATGGCGGATGCACCTATTCTCCCCATGGACGGGCCGAATATAATACTGCTCCATGATTGTCAATTCGTAAGTATCATTATGGGCTAAATGTATCAAAATTGACGCCGGAAAAGGGAACGGAATGTACATAAAAACGACATAAAGTGATAAAAAGGTGCATCTCTACAACGAAAATAGTCTACTCGGATTGATGCAAATAACACTCTAGCAGGTGACTGAGGAGTCAATTTCCTCAATCCATGCTTCGGCATCAATTAGCCCATAGCCAGCATAGGGGTGATGGTCATCGCCCTGTCCAATGGATTGAGCTGAATTCATGAGTGCTTCTTTTACGAGGTCGACACAAGCCCCATCGCTTTGACCGTTAGGCCGGAGTTGTGGGTAGGCTTCTAACAACAAGGCAAGTGCACCAGCAACAAATACCGTTGAATCTGAAGTCCCACTACTTGTGTACCAGAGATTATCCTCACCGGTACTTATGATTCGGTGCCCAGGAGCTACGATTTCCGGTTTCAGGTGAGGGTGTTTGCGACTAGGTCCATCTCCAGTATCTGTGCCGATAGACGAATTCACCCACACTTCGCCCTGACGTGTAGTAGCACCCACTGAGATAGCTCTCGGGACATTCCCCGGTGCCGCTACATCCCCATCGTCATCAGGACCTCCATCATTGCCAGCCGCAGCGACGACAAATATTCCGCTATCTGTGGCTTGACGCGTGGCTGATACAGAATCCCCTTCACGCTCACCATTCATGCTTGGAGTACCTCCGAGAGATAATGAAATAATGTCCGCTTCAAATTGAAATTGACACCAACGAATAGCATCTCCAACATCGGATTCAAGTCCACTGTTTTGACCAGAACCGTCATCCTGGAGGGCTGCAACCATAGCAAATGTCACATTTTGTGCGATACCAATTTGATGGCTACCGGAAATTAAAATCCCTGCCATCAATGTTCCATGAGCGACTGCTCCGTATTCACGGGGTGCAGTGGAATCTCCAATCAGATCGTGGAATTGAATATCTTTCCCAGCAAAGGCCTCGTGCTGATTATCAATACCCGTATCAACCATACAAAGTCGAATCCCCTGCCCGCTCAGCCCGTCCTCATTGAGTTCTCTAACACCCGTCGTCTCAAAGGCCCACTCAGAATCTGGCAGCGGTAATTCAACAATAAGAAGGTCATTCCGCCAGAGCAACATGCTAATTGAAACAAACACTGCGAAACCGAGAATGTTTGTCGCTGTCAGCGTCTTTCTTCTCGCTCTAACGACAGGCGTTGCGACCATCGGAGCCCAACCCATGACTTCGGAACGCCAATCATCTTGATGCCCGACGACTGCAGGATCTACTGCAGACACAATACTCCGGTCATAGGGCTCAGGAAGGTAGTCAACATGGTCAAGACCTTCCATAGTGGTGACTATCACATCGTTTGCTTCAAGAACCCTTGTTTGACAAAGGTCGTAATTGCTCTATAATCAGAACTTCGAACCTGAGCGACCGCTGCGAGCTGTCTTGACACCACCATAGATGACAAGGAGTCCCAGGGCAGCTACTGCAAGTGTAAGCCAAATCGATTCAGAACCTGATGAAGGAGCAGGGTCGTACCTAAGTGGGAAGTCAAACGCACCGCCAACAGCGATCTTACCGTCGTGCATAATCGATTCTACGTTGTTTGCCTCTTCTCCAACAACCTCAATTCGTACATCGAATCTGTGGTCACCTTGTGGGTTGGTAATGTTATCAAATGTCGCATTCACGGTTTCACCGGCAGGAACAGTGATCGTTTGTTGACGTTCAACAGACTCTCCACTCGGTTTGAAGTAAACGATGACAGATGTTGCATCAAGTAGCCCTAGATTTTCGACAGGAATAACGACATCACCAGCTTCACCAGCAACGTCGTCAGATGCAGTAGAAATGTCACCGGAGTCTATGCTTAGTTTGATTTGTGCATATTGGATGGTCACATCAACTAATTGGTCTTCTTTGCCGAGGTTTTCGATGTAGACCCTGAGGTCAAAGTCGTCGCCTTCACTGAAGTCAGATGGTGCAAAGACCGTGAACGGTTGAACAGTAGTCTCTCCCTTAGCAAGCGTTAGGGTTGATTGCATAGGGGTAACGGACCATCCCTCAGGGATTCCACTTTCAAGAAGTTCAATGGTAAGGGTATCTCGACCATTTCCGTCATTGGTTACATCAAAGCTGAACTGACGTGAGACCAATGGAGAAATACCGATGATTTCGGTTGCTCCGCTGATTTCATACGAGTAATCTGTTGGAACAACTGCTTTCACGGTAATTTGACTGGCTTCTCCCAATTCGGTTTCAAGTCGCAGTGAGACTCGGTGGCCATCATCGAGATGCCAAGCATCCTCAACAGATGGGAGCGTTACACGAACACTAACATTGTCGGTTAGGATCGCATCTGCTCCAGTTGCATTTCCAATTCCAAGCGTCAATAGCGTTGATGTTTCCCATTCTCCACTTGATTCGTTATACAATTCTACTGTCCAAAGGTCAGAATCTTGAGCCAAGCCCATTTCAGCTGTAACTGTGAATACATCAAGAGTTTCAGTTCCATTGTAGGTCACGTCAACATTGAAGGTGAACTGGTCGTAGATGGTATTGTTCGTAGATGAGACAATTGCTCCAATTTCAACATCTGTTGAGTTGACAAGAGTAGCCCCCTCAACACTGTTGAACTCAAGGTCCAGGTTAGAGTTGACACGGCGGTTGTATTCGAGAGTTGCAGTGATTGTTGAATCCGACGCAACGGTCATACTTTGACCACCGAAATACTCCATTTCGAGATTGCTTGAATGTTGAGTCGTCATGAATGAACTGTCAAAGACGACGTTACCTTCCGGCATCAAGAGATTGAGTGTGCCGCCCGCAGGTAGGGCAACCATCCAAGACATTCCATCGAATCTAATTTCGAGTTCAGCGCCTGAATCCATTACATCAGCTCGTGCGTTGTCTGGACCAGCATGCAATGGCACCGAAGCACCGACTGGGTACCATTCGCTGTCAAGGACGAGGTTTCCTCCGAGAGCCATATCTATCGAGAGGTTTCCACCGTTGGAAACACTTGCATCAAGTATACCGATTGCGATTCCACCACCGTTAGGGGTTGGGTTAGCATCAGTTACTACTACAATCCATTGACCAGGTTGTACAGATGCAGACCATTCGAGGGTATCATTCACAATAGTGCCAATGACAACAACAGAGTCTCGCTCAACGCCTGATGTTGGATACAATACAATAGATGCATCGATCAAACGAGTGGAGTCAACTTGATCTGTAATCGCACCTGATACTTCCACCAAACCAGCAACAACCTCAATGTCTGTAGATTGTGTACTGTTGTAAACAGAGAAGCCGGATTCGTTGCCGTCCATGTAGTAGACGGTCTCAAATCCTTCCTTCTCGACAGTGACGTTGTAAACATCCTGAATTGGAACGAAGAGAGTCCAAACACCATTCTCATCGGTTGTAACGTTGGTATTGACATCAGTATTGTTGGTACCAATGACAGTTACGTTGAATCCTCCAAGACCTTCACCAAAGGATGGGGCGCTGTTGTTATCAAGATCCCAGTAGACCTTACCACCAATTTCCACCTCAAGTTCGGCAAAGATTGGAGCAAGTGTTAACGAACCGTTGTCAGCGTTAGTCATGTCAAACGGAGTTTCAGAGGTGTTGAGGTACCATGTCTGCTGACCGGAGGACTTGTTGAGGTAGAAACTCCAACTGCCCGGCATGAGCATTTCTGAAGTATTACCATCAAAATCAGTCTTCTCAAAGGTCACATTACCCAACCCATCTTCACTCACGGCAATGATGTTCATATCTCCAAGAGGATTGAGCGTTAATTGCTCCTTGAGCTGGACAAGTACATTGACTGCGGGGACGGAAGTGTAGGTTTGGTTAAGTCGAGTTGCTGGGAGGTCTCCGACGCTTAGAGTAGCACGTAGGGTTTCTGTCACTTCACCGTTTACGAACGGGGCGACAATCATCAACCACTCGCCCGCAGGCACATATGCTGCAAACGAACCATTTTCATCCGAACTGATATCCGAGAACCAACGGTCTTCTGCTTCGTTGTAAAGCAGGAAGGCGTTCATCAAACCTTCATCTGTCGAATTCAACAATGTTCCAGTAACAAGGTAGGTCTCTTTGAGCGGGACCGGCAATGCTTCTTCGGGGCCATCAAGACCAATGTAGATTTCTTCAAAGAGAATCTCGCCAATGAGGTCGTAATCAGTTGCGTTTTCAGAGTCTGCTGTCGTTCGGTTGAATGTTAGCGTGTAAGTTCCCGGTGTGAGGGAGAAATTAGCGACACCGTTGCTGGTGTAATTGTCTGCTGTGATGTAAATGTCCTCTCTTGAATCATCAAGTGGTATAAGACGGAATTCTGGGGAGACTTGTGTCCCATTTTCGAATGAACCGTCCTCTGCCGAATTAAGGAAGATTTCCATTGAGACTTCAACTGCGGCTGGTTGTGCAAAGAGTTCCATAATTGACATTGGTTCTGAAGTTTCAGAACCGTTTTGAGTTCTGTTGATGATAAGCCCAGTAATGGACTCGATGTTGAGAAGCTCTTCGTCAACGCTTAGAGTCCAAGTTCCATCCATCAAATCAATATCGAAATCACCGAATTCATTTGCTGTAGTCGACCATTGGAGTCCTTCTTCATTCGTTGCAGTAATTTCAGGAGCAACCCAGCGAGGGATTGTGTTCGTCCACCTGGTACTGTTGTCGTAAAGGAATATGATTCCAGTCACCTGACTCGTTGGTTCAAGATACATCTCACCCATGTCCAAATCATCAGCAGTTACAACATTGATGAGTTGTCCTCCACCGAGGTTGGTGAAGGAAGAACTTGTCGTCATGTGGTATTCAAATCCAGCAGGCACACGAACTGAATAATTTCCAGAGGTGTCTGTCACAACTGGGAACGAAAGTACTCCACTTTGGAAGAGAACGGAAACTCCAGATGCTTCATCGGTTAGACCATATTTATCTTCATCAGGAAGTTCAAGCCATATTCCGTAATCGCTTCCTGGGTAATACCGTAGGCTACCGTTGATGTATACTGATTCAGCATAGGTGATGTTTCGTTCAATATCTTCTGACCCGGGTTGGATATCAACTTGGTCAAAGAGGACGTAATCAACGTTCACATCATCTCGAATGTCGTAGGTTCCAAACAATAATTCGGCATATACACGACCGTTTTCGTCAGAGGTAACGTTCACTGGGTCAAGAATGCCTGCTATGTTGTCAAATGTGATTAAACGGTTTGAGACATTGAACAGAGGCTCCTGTGTCGTTGGGTCGATCGGAGATACAAGATGGAGAGTTACGTCTACAGTTTCGGGCACGCCGAACATAATCGTAATGTTAGTAGTTTCATCACCAACCGTTGCTGTTTCGTTCAAGTCATACCATCCATCTAGGTCAACGTCAACACGGTAGTAGTAATCACCCTTAGGGATAGGACCCTCACTGAAACTTGCGTTTTCATCGGTTTTAATTTCAGTCATGAACTCTTCACCGAGGTCAATATCAATCAATTCAATAGTTCGATTCGATAGAAGTTCTCCTGACATGTCTTGAAGGACACCTTCAAAGATTGCTCCAGGCATGGTCATCTTCAAGTCATAGCTTGGAATAACTCCAACTATAACCGGGTCTGGCAGAAGTACAGATTTGTTGTTATCAAGCATTGCAATCATGTTGTAGGTGCCCGGCAAGAGACCAGTACGATAAAATGAACCTGGTTCAACCATCGGGCCGGAGAAGGAGCCTGCTCCAACGAAGAGTCCAGTACCGTTGAGCGTACCAGTTCCCTCGAAGAATCCAGCGCCTTCAAAGGTATCACCGCTACCGGTGTCGTAATCACCGTAGGTGCGGGTGAGTGTTGTCACTCCATCTGAGGTGAAGGTACCAGAGGCATTGACTGTACCCTCGACACGATAGTTCGTAAGGCCGTCTTCCAGACCGATTACACAGACTGTGTAATTATCTGGCATGATCGCAACAGAATCGTTGTCAAACTCACAATCTGTTGAGTTTACCGACTCCATCCAACTAGCCTTAATTGTACCAGCACCATCCCAAGTACCGTTTGCAAAGAACATACGATTGTCACCAAGTTCACGGATAAAAGTACCAATGAAGTTCTTGGCCACAGCCATGCCAGTGCTTTGGAAGGTTCCGTTTTCCGTAAAGGTCGCCTCTCCAGTTCCTTGGAGAACACGGCTTTCTTCGCTCGTGATTGAGCCACTTGTTGTGGTAACGGTGTAGTTATCAGTCATTGACCAAATGTTTCGGAGGACAAAGGTGGTGTCGGAGACTGAATCTCCACTGAATGCTTCGTCTCCGGTCCAAGTAACCGTTCCTGAAACACCGCTGCTCTTGATAGCAACATCAAGAGGAGTATCGGAAGAAACTTGTCGGTTAGCCATTGCGGCAGTGACGTTCATCACTGAATCGCCCAACCAGGTCATGTTAGCAACGTTACCAAGGAGCGCTGTGATAGCGTAGACCTCACGTTGGCCGTTAGTTTCAGAGGTAATGTCCAGGTTGTTGTTGTTGACTTGTGCATAGGAACCGTCTCGGATTGAATCACGAGTTGCGACTGGGTCGTATTGTCCAGCAAATGCAGATACACGAATACGGCCAGCAGGAACTGTATACTCGTAGTTACCGTTTTCATCTGCGTCAACAAATCCAATAGGCACCCAGTAAGTGTCGTTATCCAAATCTTCGGGTCCTTCCCCGGAGAATGCGTCACGCTCAACAAGCAAGCGAACTCCAGGAATTCCCTCACCAGTATCGCTCATGGTCACTTGACCAGTGATCTCACTTCCAGGATAGTATTTGAGAATCTTAACCTTAGTGTTGGAATCGGTGATTCCAGCTTCGGTTTCATCATCATACCAGTTCGCAATGACATAGTGATTCATCATTGCACCAGGAAGGGGTAGAGCAGAGGATAGAACGCTGCCAGGTGTTCCTGAAACCATGAAGTGTTGAGATGGTTGAGGATTCGAAGAAGCAGTGTCAAGTCCCAATGTTGAGGCGCCGTAACCAACGTAGGTTCGTGCGACCATGGTGTCAAAGAAAGCAGGCATGTGATCCACACGGACATCTTCAATTTGCAATGGGTCAATAGGCGAACCAGACTGTTGGTTCAAGAAATCCTTTTGCATGGCGAGGTCTACTTCTTCACGTGTCATCTCGTCGCTGAAATCTCCACGGATGGTTTCGTAAACTTCGGTCATGTAAGTCCCAGTATCTTGACCAGCAAGGATAGTAGGTGCTCCAAAGATACCCATCGGTTGGCCGCCGTTGTAGTTGTAATCAGCTGTGTAACGGCCTGCACGGGGGTAGAGGCGGTTGTCGATTGCAAAGTAACGAATTTCATGGTCCCGATTAATTGTTTCCCCAGGAGCTCCATTGTAGTTCTGCACTTTGTAGTAACCCTCATCGCCACCAAGGTCGATAATGTCTGCGTACATGTCATGGATAGTCGCATCTTCGTTTGCTGCTAAAGCCGCTGTGAGAAGTTGTGTCACCATTGCAATACGAGCGTTCTTTCGGTGGATTGAAGTCGATACGCTTTCATATTCTTCAATCAAATCGGCTGTGTACCAATATTCGCCGAAAATTGTGTGGGTTGAGTCTACAACGGTATCTTCGCTACTACGAATGCTGTTTTGGAATTCGCTTTCAGCAGCGCTCATGTGGTTCTCTTTGTCCCAATCGTCTCCGATACAAACATCAGTGATGGTTGATTCACATGGAATTTGAACGCCATCGCTATACATGCGAATAACTGGAGTAGTTGTGTCAAAGATTCCACCGTTGTGGTGATATCCTTCCGCCATCACAATGTTTCGGTTGGTCTTGATAACACTGAAAGAACGATCTTGGATAAAGTCAATCATACCTTCATCTGAGCGTGTTTCCATATCTGTGAATTCGGCAATTTGTTCTTCTGAGAGGTAATCTTCCAACACATTTTGGAATCCATCTGTGAACGGTCCCAGGTTCAGGTGGTGGAGGTAGACTTGCGTAATCGTTCGGTCTCCTTCTGCGAGTTGCCAGACGAACATCGCCGTCAGGTCATCTTGGTTCCGGGCGAGCAACATGTTACCTGTCGCAGGAATACCGGACTGGAAGTTGTCGGAAACAGATGGGATGTCCGCCCGTTGTGAGTGCTTGGAAACCGTAGTCCCACCATGAGACGAAGGCTGGGCGCTCGGAATAGGTCACGTCCGTATCCTGTCCAGCGAGCCACTCATATGCCCCTGATTCCAGCCGTCGTCGTTGAAACTGGAACCAAAGTTGCCGAGGTACCAGCGGCCATCGTGGCTTGTGCTGTCAAGAATAGAGAACCCGAGGCCGTCAAATCGGAGAATGTCAGGCACGATATCGTAAATTCGCTCGTCGAGGTCACCCTCTACACTTGACGAGGAGCCGGGGATGGCTGAGTCAAGCCCGTACGTTGCTTGCTGACTAAACAACATCAACATCACGAGGAAGATAGCTGAAAATTGAGGTGTTCGCCAAACTGCTCTGCGAGCACCTGCGATTCGGTCTGCAGGTGTTCGAATTCCAAACTTCTTCCAAGAACGGACCAAACCGCCCCAGTTAGCCCACTTCCAGAGTGCTGCGATACCGCAGGCTCCAAGAATGGCCATAATTGGCGTGGCGTTGAACATGAAACGGGCTGCGTTCCAAGCCATGAAGGTCGCCGCAAAGACCCAGACACCAAAGACAAGGTCTGTTGAGCGTCGGTGGCGGAGTCCCCGCCATAGGAATGTGCCACCCATTACGAGTGCGAGCAAGAAGGTAATTGGACCAAAGGAAGCAAAGAGTTGTGCTCTGTTTGGAGCGTTAGCTTCTGCAACTGTTCCGAAAATCTTGGTCTTAGCAAAGTATCCGCTTCCCGTGAAGAGAACGTCCCAAGCGTCTGAAATCCCTAATGTCTTGAGAACAAACAACAGGCTGAAGAACACAGCAGCCAAACCAGCAAGGGTTCCAAGAACAAGCAACCAAGGCTTGTCTCGGTACCCTGTTGTGACAAATGCAATGGCAAGAGTAAACCCGAAGATGAACAAGAAGGGTTGTAGGCCAGTTGAATCAAACACAAGCGAAAGTTGTGGGTGTCCGTAGAACGGCAGAGCCATGAGGAATATCACCGAAAGCATAGTCAGGAACATGACGCTCATAGCGGTTGAATCCCGGCGGCGGAACATGTTTAGACCAACTTGTAGAGCGTAAGCAAGGAAGAGAATCGAAGGTCCTACAACGAATCCTTTCCATCCAAGAGATGCAATACCAAATGCAACACCAGCTAGAATAGCGTTAGACATTGCTGCTTGGCGATGAGTGAAAACATCACGGATGGCGCGGATAAAGGACAGCGGGTGTGCTGATGTTTCCTTTGTGATCCGGGCAGTCCCTGCGTACTTGACTGCTCGCAGCCAATACATGAAACCAATGCTGATGAACAGCATAACAAAGGCGTCGTGGTCTGCTAGGGCCCAAGTAGAGTGAGTGACGTGAGCAGGCATGAAAGCGACGAGCCATGCTGCGATAACAGCTGCACCTTTACCGAAGTGGTCTCGGGTTGTTGCTGCAATTGGTAGAATGGTAAGAGCTCCGTAAACTGCAGGAAGTCCGAGCATGCTCCACCAGATAGCATCTTCAGGGTTTTCAAGGAAGGGTTGGAGGAGCATTGCTCCGACTGCCATTGACCATGTGAAGAGTGGCGGACGAGGATTGATTCCGCCAATAGGGTAGAATCGGTCTGCATCGTAAACAAGGTGAGCGTTATTTGCTAGGATATAATCCACAACTCGCTTCATGTACCAAGGGTCAGAACCACCGGTCATGTCCCAGTTGCCGGTTCCAAAGGCGCTCATTGAGGGGACAGCATACCACTGGATGCGGATGGTGAGCCCGATGATGAAGGCAAGAGCCGATCATCAATCCAGCGCCGTGTGCGTTCAGGAACGAGCCGGGCGTTGGAGGGTTCGTGTTCCCCACGGTTGGCCCAACCTCCGAACTTTCTCGTGAATCGAGATGTAGTAAATTGCAACGCAGATAAAGAACGTGATACCCAAGCCAAAGCAGTGCACCCCAGGTGCCTGCAAGGTTTTCGGTGTACCAAATCTTGTCTTCGTACCAGGAGGAGACTTGGTATAGCGTCCACATCGATCCGGTGAGCATGGCTCGTGTAAACCATCGCTCAGCGACCATTCCAGCCACAATTAGGGCGACAACACCGGTTAGGAACGCTGCCCAATAGCCAACATAGCCATGGTAGCCCTCTCCGGTTGTCAGTGCGGAACTGGTCGATGAGTTCAACGGAGTTGAAGTGCCAGAGGGAACCTGCGAAAGCAAGGACCCAAACGGCAAGAGCGGACAGATGAGCGGGGCAGAGGAAGCATTCCATCCACCTTTTTCACTGACGAAGGAAAACCATCCCTCAGCGTCCTGCTGGGTTAGCAATGCCTCGTGCAAGCAAACCGACGAGCAGACCCTAGTGCTGCGAACATGGTCCAGTATGCAAAGAAAACGTAGGCGGTTGCTGTGCGGCCATAGTTAAGGGTGGACTCAGTTTGTCCGTTTCCGTTAACCAAAGTAGCAGGTATATCGGCAAGATAGTCTCCGGATGCTGCAAGAGCAAGCCAAACACCAATCGCTGAAAACATGAGCATTGTGTTCCATTCGTGTCGTCCACGCATGTCAAGATATGACCCCAACAAAAGAACGATGGCAAACATAAAGGCGGCTAAAGCCCCGACTTCTGTGAACATGTACAATAGTTCCGCTCCAACGATAGAAACCAACAACACTCCGAGGGAGAGAAGTGATGATGAGATCTTGAGTTGACGAAGAATTACACGTGGCACAAGGGCCAACATGCCTGCGATGGCGACGACAATCATCGGCATCAGGTTATTTACGTCCATTTCGTAGGAAATTCCCACGATTTGCATAGCGGCAAGAGCCAGCAATACAGCCAATGGGGCGAAGAGCCACCCCAAGGCAATATTAGGCTGTGCTGCCTTCATATCTTTTTCATCATTCATCTTGTATCCCTCTATTCAAGGCCCAGCCTCGAGGCTGATGCATTTTGCCCACTTGTGAACCCCTCTTGAAGGTGACGGGTTTAGATACAGTCACTAATGCCTATCAGTACCCTTTTTACCCGTATTTGATGGATGTGTTGTTGTGTCAAAATTATTCGCCGGAGAATGCTCGGAAAACCAATGTCGGTCCGGAAGTGGCTACCTTCAAGGTCAATGTTGTTCAGAAGTTGGTACGCAGACACCTGAGCATCTCTGAGTGAGCCAGCCATCGCAGTACAAGAAAGCACACGACCTCCGCTGGAGATCAGTACACCCGAATCGTCTTTGCTTACCCCTGCAACGTTGACCCAACTATGACGATACGATTGCTCGTTCAACGCTTCTTGAAGGCCGTGAACAACTTTTCCTTTGATTGGACCAGCAGGATAGCCTTCAGATGCTAAAACAACAGTAAGGGCTGAAGAAGAAGAATCAAAGTCAACTGACGTGGGGTCAAGCGTGTCCGTAGCCGCACCGAATAACATTTCGAAGACATCACTGGAGATAAGAGGCAAGGTCACTTGACATTCTGGGTCCCCCGAATCGTACGTTAAATTCAACGACATACGGGTCGTCGTGTTCATCGACCATCAATCCAATGAACAGAAACACCACGATAATGGAGTTGGTTTGTTGGATAAATTGCTCATGCATCGGAATGGACGATGCGATGGAGAATCTTATCGTAAACACTGGAGGTCACGAC
>CASIBY010000022.1 GCA_949373095.1 Candidatus Poseidoniaceae archaeon | reverse complement strand
CTCAAGAACAAAAACAGATGGAACAAGCATATGCGCAGATGAAGCGGAAGATGTCGATGGAAGAAATTGGTCGCCAGATCAAACACAAAATCATGGTATTGTCCGGGAAAGGAGGTGTGGGTAAATCCACAGTAAGTACGGGTCTTGCGCTTTCACTCGCCCAGCAAGGGTTCCGTGTTGGAATTCTTGACATTGATATCACTGGCCCGAATGTTCCCAAAATGATGGGGCTTGATGGTCGCCGACTTCATGTCGAAAACAAGCGCATTCATCCTGCACAGGGGCATCTCGGCGTGAAGGTCATCAGCATGGCCTTTTTACTCGAAGATGAAGATACTCCAGTTGTTTGGCGAGGACCGATCAAGTTGGGTGCTATCCAGCAATTCATTGGCGACGTTGAATGGGGAGAACTTGACTACCTTGTCATCGACTTCCCACCAGGCACCTCTGATGAGCCTCTTACCGTGGCTCAATCGCTACCGAACATCGACGGTATGGTCATTGTTACAACTCCTCAACAAGTCGCTCTCTTGGACAGCCGCAAATCAATCACCTTTTCTGAATCTCTCAAAGTTCCAGTCTTGGGCGTTGTTGAGAATATGAGCGGATATACCGTACAAGGGACGGCTGAACCCGGCAGTACCTTCTCGATCGCAGGACCTGGTGGGAAAACTGTTGATGCTACCGCAGACGAAGAAGGACGATTCCAGTTTACACTGGATATTTTCAAGCAAGGTGGAGGAAAGTCCACCGCAGAAGAATTCGGAGTTCCGTTCCTTGGGGCGCTTCCATTTGACCCAGGATTCGTTCGTGGTGGCGATGATGGTGTACATCGTATCGTGTCGGACCCTGAAGGTGCTTCGGCGATTGCCTTTGCGAAAGTAGTCTCCGCTATTCAAGACCAACTTGGAAACGGCTCGGATGATGAGCTTGAAATCATTTGAGGTGAATCTATGAGTTCAGAACTTCCTAACCTCAAGAAAATTGAGCGGAAAACTACCGAAATGGTCCTCTCATACAACGATGACACCACCTATGTTGTCTCCTATGATGACCTCAGACATGCTTGTCCCTGTGCTAAGTGTTCTCCAATGCGTAACGACGATGAAACCAGCAAAACCCTTCGCCGTCAAGTTGAGGCTCATCCTCCTGAGAAACCACAGGTTCGGGCCATTGGAAGATATGCTATTGCTTTTGAATGGCAGACGGGTTGTTCAAGCGGAATCTTTCGCTTTGAGCGCATTTACGATCTCGCACAACGAAAAGACCCTGACCGTGGCAAGCCCTACGTGCATGGAGCATGGTAATCGTTCCAAATCTGGTTCAATGATACGACGCATTATTGAACAGGACTCACCGACCGCTGTTTGGAGTTGATGTTGAGTGCAGAGTGTTTACCTCACTTGGATGATCAGTGCACTCGCACTGGGAGTCATTCTTCTGCCGGTGTTTAAACCTCCATGGGCTAATGTTTCCTTACCTCCGTTTGTAGATTTCTTTCGTCGGTATTGGATCCACATACTGATTGTTTTTTTCATCTACAACGCAAAAGATGGCTTGGACCAAATTGACCGTCTTTTGATGGCAAGTACCGGCCTAGATATGACGCCTTACATTTGGGCCGTAGAAGGGAATCTTGTGCTCTGGGTCCAACAAACCTTTCAAAATTCGCTTCTTACGACCTTCCTCACCCACTTTTATGTGGCGGGGTTCATGTTCATTTGCTATGTTTCTATCTTCTACTTCGCATATTTTGATGACCGCTGGCTCGCAGACAGAGTGACCCTCTCGATAGCTTGGGTGTATATTTTGGCCGTCCCGTTCTATCTGTTTTTCAACGTCAGAGTGACAGGTGACACGATTCCAGAAATGCAAACCTTGGCGTATACTCTTACTCCTGAAATCGCTGATTGGTTCCGCCGTATAGACCCGTTTACCAACGGTATGCCCTCGCTCCACATCGGAATTCCATTTGCTGTCTGGTTGTGTTTGACCCGTTTTGATGATGATCGCCGATGGAACCGATACAGGCATACCGTGTTCATCTACACTGCAGTCACTGCATTTACCATTATTTACCTTGGAATTCATTGGTTCTTAGATATCATTGGAGGGATGCTAATTGCCGGAGCGGCAGTCTCTCTTGCGGACCGGACGTCCAACACATGGTGGAAGTTTTTCGATGAGCGCACCATGAATGCCCGTATTGTGACGGTGCTGACGAAGCCAAAGGATGCCCTCGGTTTCATCAAAAGAAGATTTCAATCTACTGTTCTCCGATATCGCAGCCCAACAAGCCGAGAAACCGGAAGAATCGCTTTCGTTATTCTCATTGTAGTTTCCTCAGTCATTACGTGGGATTTGACCCACAGCGCATTACCAGCCGGTGGTGTAGAGGCTCCAGAAGGTGCGGCAGCGGTTGACGGATGGTTGTTCACCCTTGACAATCAAAGTGGTGAAGCCGTCATGCTTGTCCATAATCTGTCTGAAACAGGCTCAGAACCGTACGAACTCGTTTCATTGGAGTTGACGATTGATTCACCCTATGCAGTTTCGGGGACAACCTTGGTAGCTGCGAATTCAACTCATCTGTCGGTGGTTGATGTTGAGCAAGATGATGTGCTTCTCCATTCAATTCCAATGGAACGCCCCGACCGGTTAATGTTGGTAGATTACGGGGTAAAACTCGCTGTAGTCTACGTGCAGAGTGGGGATTTACTTGCTATGAATTTGGACGGTTCACAACTTTCTATTCCTCTCGAACCCTTCGAATCTGTGGTTTACCTTGCAGGTTCAGGCTCAGAAGTAGCCTTTGTTTCGTCTGAGGATTTGACATTGGTACATGTTATTCAAATGGGTGTCAAGGGACAGACTGAGTACCAAATTAATGCAAGCGCTGCCGTTGAGGAAGATGAAATCCTGGCGGAATGGGGGACGCCTGTCGACATGGATAATGCATCCATTGTTGACATTGCTTTCAATCGAGAATATCTTGCAGTGACGGTCAACGTCACCGCCACCGACCGCCTGGTGGTCTACAACCGTTCAACAGCCATGCAATGGCTTGGAAGCAACGCGAAATACCATGTCTCTGACCCTTCTATCGGGAACGGAATTCTTGCTTGGGCGGCTCGAGACCACTACAACCCATTAAGCCCCCGAGATGAATATCTAGACCGAGAAATTCACTTTACCACGCTTGGAACAAATACGACACAAGTTCTCACCGTTGACGAAAACGACCAATGGGGGCCTCAAGTGCTCGAAAACCATTTGGTATATTTTCAATTGGAAGATGAAACTGTTTCTGTAGAGATTCACTCATGGGAGCCAGAATTGCGCTTGTACTCCAGCATCGTTCTCCAACTTGGCGTCATTCTTGCAGTCATCATAGTGTTCTTCAACATGTGGCAGCGACAGGGAGAACGACGTAATGAGCGTTCTATCGCCCTTCAACCGTGATATCGTACTCGTAGACGAATATCGTCCAATCGAGTCAGTACTTCGCTTGCGGTAGGTACCTTGCCGCCTTGAAGAACTGGAGCCGGCCCAAGTTCAGCATCTACTCCAGCATAGCCATCTAACACCCAATCAATAGCGCCCTCCCACTGTGGGTGGGATGCACCAAGAATTTCATCGAGGACATGGAGGTCAATTCCGAACCGCTCAACTTCGTATTCAATAGCAGCTAATCCAAAGTCGATAAGGTAAACTTCCTCTTCGTTGATGAGGACGTTGTTGGTTGACAGGTCACCATGAGTCATGGCCTCTCTATGCAAGTTCCGGACAGCAGAACCGACGGATTTTAAGGACCGTTCAATAGAGTGAGGATCAGCGTTCTCGTCGTTCAGAAGTTCGATGAGTGTCCGACCTGGAAGCCATTCTAAGACCAACTGCCCTCCTTCCAAGTCTAAATCCCATACAGCAGGGACTGGGAGTCCGGTTTTGCGTAAACGGATCAGCAGACGAGCCTCGCTGGTCATTCGGCGAACACCAAGGCGATGGTCAAGGTCAGCATGGCGCCATGAGCGAGGCCGCCGTTGTTTTCGGACGGCTTGCTTCCCAAACCATGTACCTCGCCACACATCCGCCTCCGCTCCCAGGTGGAGGCGATGATCTTCGATAAAGGCCATGTCCCGCTCAAAGGGTCACAGTTTTCAAAGTTCACTCCTAACCACTGTTTCAAAAGGGGTGAGCGTTTACCCCATAGTGAGAGCCATGTCATTGACCCTCCCAATGTGTTCCGTTGACTTCATGGATACATCCCTGTCCACTGAAGAACAAGCCGTGAGCGATCGAATTCAGGAACTGAAGACCCAACTTGGCGATGACCTCCTCATTCTTGGCCATCACTATCAGCGTGACAGCATCGTCATGCATGCTGATTTCCTCGGAGATTCGTTCATGCTCAGCCAGCAGGCAGCCTCCTCTACAGCAAAACACATTGTCTTCTGTGGCGTACATTTCATGGCCGAATCAGCAGATATTTTGACCACAGATGACCAAACCGTGGTCCTACCCAACATGCGAGCCGGGTGCTCAATGGCAGACATGGCCACCCTGGTAGAGGTTGAAGTGGCCTGGGAGGAGTTACTTGCAGTATCTGGGCTCAAGGACCCACTTAACAGAGAAGACCCGGATCAACCAGCGGCTCAAGGGGAAAATTACCTTGTGCCGGTTACTTACATGAATTCCAGTGCAGATTTGAAGGACTTTGTGGGTCGTCATGGTGGTGTTGTTTGCACCTCTTCAAATGCTCAGGGCGTCCTCAATTGGGCTTTTGAACGAGCAGGTGATGGTGGAGCAGTGTTGTTCTTTCCCGATCAACACCTCGGGCGAAATACCGGCATTGCCATGGGAATTGATACAGAAAAAATGCCTACTTGGACGCCTGGAATTGGCGCCACGGGTGAGATAAAAGATTCCAGAATTATTCTTTGGCATGGTTTTTGCTCCGTACACAAGCGATTCACACCAGAACAAATTCATACGTTTAGGGCAGAACATCCCGATGGAATCGTTGTGGTTCATCCTGAATGTCCGCGAGAAACCGTGGACTTGGCCGATGCTTTCGGCTCCACACAATACATTCGAAATTTTGTCGGGGAACTACCTGCGGGCGCCTCGGTTGCAATTGGTACAGAAATCAACATGGTCGCACGCCTTGCTAGGGAGCACCCAGACAAGCACATAGAATGTCTTGACGATGAAATTTGCCCGTGTTCCACCATGTACATGATTCATCCTGCTTATCTCATGGACGTGCTCGAACGTCTGGTGAAGGGAGAGAAACCCAACCAAATTATTGTTCCAAATGACGTTCAGGAAGGAGCACTTTTGGCCTTGAATCGAATGCTGAACATTCTCAAGTGAGTTTAATTCAACAACGATTCGGTAACCTTCCAGCCCAGTAATGCAAGGGCAGGGCCTGCTAAGGCAGTTGCTGAAATGTAACCCGTCAATTCTGCCCAACGTTGTTCATTCCAAAGGGTGGCACTCTCAATTGAAAAGGTAGAGAGGGTGGTAAATGCTCCGAGTAACCCAGTTCCAAAGAGGAGTGCTTGTGTTTCACTCAATGTGTTAACCGCCACAGCCGCGGTGACCACCCCAAGCAAAACTGAGCCGACTAAATTAACTGTTAGCGTTCCCCAGGGAAACGAATCTGAGGGCATGCTTTCACTCACCCAAAATCGGAGAAGGGCCCCTAAAGCGCCTCCGGCTGCCACTGCGATCCAATCAGAAACCATGTTCTATGGTCGCCACTCCATGATATCAAATTACCTTTGAAATCTCGGTGAAAAGGAGGCATCGTCATAGGGAGTGACAGACTGGGATGGTTGATGTCCACCGTTATTTGGTTCTTGACCGGAAACAAAGGCAAACTCGCCGAAGCAGCTGATCATCTCTCGCCTTTGGGATTTGAAGTACGTCAATTGAACTTGCCGGACGGGACGATTGTTGAACCTCAACATGATTCCTTGGAAGATGTAGCCATCGCCAAACTTGAGCAAGCAAAACAATATCTCCCTGAGGGTGAAACACACGTGATGGTTGAAGACGCAGGTCTTTTCGTGGCACCTCTGGATGGATTTCCGGGGATTTATTCCTCATATGCCTTCAAAACCATCGGCTATCAAGGCATATTGAGGCTTCTTGACCATCTTCAAAGCGAGGATCCCGTCCAAGCGGCTAGTCTTCGTAGCGCTTCGTTTCAAGCAGTGGCTGCACTGTGGGATGGAGAGAACATCATTCTTGGAACCGGATCGTGTCCAGGAGCCATATCAACCGTCCCAAGCGGAGAAGAAGGTTTTGGATTTGACCCGGTGTTCATACCGCTTGACCTCGATGATTTGGGCCAACCTCTTCCACCCGGAACCTATGGCGTCACGAGCACTCACGGAGCAACCTTTGGCACAGTTTCTATGGAAATCAAACAAAAGTTCAGTCACCGCAGGCGTGCTCTAGACCGCCTTGTTGCTGAACTATCAGGCGATAACCAAGAATTGTGATGGTGTTGGGATTCCATCACCGTCATAAAGAATCAATGTTTGGGGTGAACGAGGGACATGGGATTCGCAAGGACCGTCGTGGCTGTAATGTTCCTCTCCGTACTGGGGTTCTATCTCTCATCTGTTGGTGAATTAACTGACGAAGCCAAGTGGGGATCAGTGGCGCTAATGGGCGTTCTTGCCTTTGGATGGATTAATCTTGGAACAGCACCGAGAAAGACTGCTGCAGCACCTCAGCCCCGTTCTGCAACGCCTGTTGAAGAGCAAGTTGGTGTTGAGGATGAAATCGAAGTTGAACAAGATGACGATATTCCTGAGCCTGTTATTGTTGAATCTCTGGATGGTGCAACACTTCGAGAGCGCAAGTTAGCCAAGATCGCCGCCGCTGCATCCGCCCAAGCCGCCTCATCAGATGCTGTCGATGAAGAATCAAACGAACTTGAAATCACAGTTGAGTTGGAAGATGTTCACACCGCTGGGGAATATGTTGTTGAAGTTAGTCCAGAATCTGTTGAAGATGCAGATATTGAACTCACTGTTAAGGACCGACGAAAGCGACACGAGGAAATCCGTCAACGAATTAAACAACGTCGCCAAGGACAAATGGCAGACATTCGTGCTTCCACAGCAAAGATGTGGGAAGACCACGCTGCTGGCGAAGATTTGGTGGCATTGCTTCAGACACCAGGGCATGGTCACTCGGTCATGGTTCAACCTGAGCACCCAGCACCAGGTCATGTCTACGGCGCAACTTTTGTACGAATAGACGAAGGCCGAATTCTCAAACTCCGTCTTCCTCTTGATGATGGTTTTGAATCGGTGATCAAAACTAAACCAGAGCCTCAAGCCGAAATGCCGGAACTCATTGGTGCAGATGGTAAAATCCTGCCACCTCTCATTGGAGCAGATGGTAACCCACTACCTTTGCCACCCTTGCGCGCATCAAGCAATGCCCTTTCAGCACTGCGTGAAGAGATGAAAGAATAACCTCTCTTTCGTTATCGTTCTGGCTGATATGCCGGGACTTTACACCTATATTTTTTTTATATACGGTCAACCAAAGTATACTTTGTACAACGTACAACTGATGTTCCATGTTGAAGAATTGATATCCCATTTTACCCGATAAATCGTACCCACACGGCGGAGGCGCTCATCGAAGCCCTCTGCCAAGGTAAATCGGGGTGAAATCTAATGGGAAAAACCAACAATAAAAATAACACTGGAAGAAGAATCCACGGTCGAAAGCTCAACCGTGAGAAGAACAAGGAGAACCGAGTCCGTCGGAACCGTACGGTCGTCAGTGGGGGTCTTAGCGATCCTCGTGCAGAACGAGTCCGAAAGGAATACCTAGAACAACGCGATAGACAGGCTCGCCAACGAAGCGATAGACTCGTTGCTAAGGGTCCTTGCTGCTTGACGCAAGAAGCCCTTGTTGCTCGTAATATACGAATGCACAAGCAACTCGTTAGTGCAGGCAGCCGTGCTTACAACACGACCACTGGAACGCATGACATTCTCGTCATTGATGCGTGGTTTAGAAGTGCGAACAGTCGCCATATGGCGCATTTCCGCTTGTATCTTCGCGAGAACAACATTCGAACCGTAGGATGATTCTTCTGTGAATGGTCGCGACCGAGCGCAATCTCGGGCTGAAGAGGGGCAACGGCCCCTCTCCTTTTGTGCCGATAGGCTGTCGCTTGGTCGAGGGCGAGTAGTGAGCGGCGACGACGTTATTCTTTTGGACGGCGATTGCGGGCTATGCACGCGGCTAGCTGTATTCATGACTCCTAGGATGGCGCCAACAGCCTCTCTTCGCTTCTTAGCTATTGAAAGTGCAGAAGGCCAGGCCATCATTTCAACCTTCCCGCAGCACATCCAAGAGAAGGATACCGTTTATCTCGTGCGCAATAATAAACCGTACATTCGGTCCTCGGCAGCCCTTAGGTTTCTGTTCTACATGCGATGGTATTACGCCATGTGGTATCCATTTGGATGGATTATTCCGTTACCGATTCGTAATCTTGTCTATCGATTTGTAGCACGATACCGCCACCGTTTCTTCCGAAGGCCCGTGTCTTGCGTCTTTCCGATGCCGAAATCAGACCAAGCGTAACTTCACTTGTGCTTCCATTGGGGTGTTTCCCGGTTGATGAAGGCTTGAACACCGATTTCCTTGTCCTCGCTATCAAATAATCCAGCGAATGCTGCCGCTTCGGTAGTTACTCCATCGGTTAACGATTCATCAAGCGCACTTCGCACAACTTCCTTTCCAACACGTAGAGCATGCGAAGATTTGCTGCCGATTCGGCGCGCCATAGAAACTACTGTTTCTCTCAGATCTTCAGGAGCAACAACGTGGTTGACAAGTCCGATGCGATGTGCTTCTTCAGCTGGGACCATGTCACCCGTCATGATCATTTCATGCGCCTTTCCATATCCTACAAGGCGTTCTAAACGCTGTGTTGCTCCGTATCCCGGAATGAGTCCTAGATTGATTTCAGGTGCGCCGAACTTGGAGCGGTCAGAAGCGATACGAATGTCACATGAACAAGCAACTTCACATCCTCCCCCGAGGGCAAATCCATCGACCATGGCGATGGTCGGTTTTGATAGGTTCCACAAGGCCTCAACAGCATTATCGGTGAACTTGACTCGGATGACTTCACTTCCAGCACCTGCAAATTCGGTGATGTCGGCTCCAGCAACAAATGCATGAGGCTTGGCTCTCTTCCCTTCAGCAGGAGAATTTGGAGGAGCACCAGTCACGATGAGCACACGCACATCTTCTCGTGCTTCCACCCATGCACATACTGCTTTCAATCCGTCCATCACCCCCGCATTCAAAGCATTGAGTTTGTCTGGTCGGTCAATCGTTAGGCAAGCGATTAAGCCAATGTTATGTTCGTCATCGATTGGAAGGAGTTCCACTTTCAATACTTCACTCTCCGGAGCGTTCATAGTTTAGCCCAAAGGGTTCCTGTTCATGATTTCATCGCTCAGTTCGTAACAAGGTAAGAGGCAAGGTATGAAATCCTCCCTCTCTGTGTCAACAGTATGGCTGAAGATGCCCGTCCTCTGGTTAGCGCAAAGGATATGGCAAAGAAATACGGTGATTTTATCGCCCTTCATCCCCTCAATGTTGAGGTTCACGCTGGAGAGTTTTTTGGCGTCTTTGGTCCAAATGGAGCGGGGAAATCCACGTTCATCAAACTCCTTACTGGACAATTGCGTCCAAGTAAAGGCCAGATTGAAGTTTTAGGCGTAGATGCAGTCCGGGACCCTCAGAAGGTCAAGGCCAACATTGGTATTGTTCCTGAATCAGAATCCCCACCGTCGTTCCTCACTCCTGCCGAATTCCTAGAATTTGTCGCCCGCTTGCGTGGTGTTGATGATATGAAAGCTAAGGTTGAGCACTGGCTTGATTGGTTTGGAATGCAAGAAAAGCGAGATACCATGTGCAAAGACTTGTCTAAGGGTCAACGCCAAAAAGTAATGCTCGCAAGCGCATTTATTCATCGTCCTAAATTGCTCTTTTTGGACGAACCGTTTGCAAATTTAGACCCGATTTATCAGCGTAAATGCCGTCAATGGTTGCTCGACCATGTAGCGGAAGGCGGGACCATCTTCCTGTGCTCCCACGTGTTGGAAATGGCGGAGCGAATGTGCAACAGAATGGCCATCATCAATGATGGTAAGGTGCTGGCTGCGGGTACAGTCACTGGCTTGAAGGAGTCTCCAGATGAGACACTGGAGGATGTATTTATCCGCCTGGTTGGGCATTCAATTGAGGATGTTGAACGGTTCACGGATGAAGGGATTTCCGATTCGGAGGAATGAACTTGGATACCACGTTCATTGAATCTCGCGATTGGGACGATGAGATTTCTGAACGTCTTCCATCTCTCGGCACCTCCGCCCACGGGGCGGAATTGACCGAACCACTACGGGGGTGGAAGGCGTTTTCAGCGACCTTTCGGGTCATGTTTATTGAAGAAGGAAGAAAGAGTGTTGAATTTGCTAAAAAGCGGCAAATGGTACTCTTTCCATTGTTGCTTACGCTCGTTACGGCGATCTCAACCATCGGTTTACAATTTCTAGTGGGGGACTCGGCTGCCCAAAGTTCCGACCTTGACAACAAGACTTTCACCTGGCAGGAACTCCGATTTGCGCTCCATCTACCATTGTTCATGTTCTCTTTGGGAATGGGAACCTTTGCTTTCATTGGCCGAGATGCCATCATTCGTCGTACAGGGACTAAAAATTTCCTTCTTGCAGCCCCAGCACTTCAACCACTGCCGAATTCAATGGCCCACTTCGCCTATTTTTTCAAAGATTTGGCATTCTATGTTATGCTCATTCTCACTCCAATCATTGCTGGTATGGCACTTGGAATTCTTCTTGATGGCGTTGCTGGTATACGCACCCCGCTCCTTTGGGCTTCGCTGCCTTGGACATGGCTTGCGATGGCAACTACGTTAGGGCAGGGTCTGGCTCTTTCATTCCTTGCTTCGTCTCTATGGTTGCGTGGGCGGCCGTTTACCATCATCGGCCCTGTTGGGATTGTCGTTATTGGAATCGGCGTTGGCTTAGGATGGCTACCAACTGAACTGTTGCTTTGGGGGTTAGTGGCACAATCAACACAGAACGGCCTTTTCATTCTTGGAGGGTTGATATTTTCTGTCGGGTTGGGCTTATTCGCATCAATGCTGATTCTTGATGACTTTGACGTAAGTGTCGTGGAACGAGGAGATCTCCTCGCTCCAATTTACGGTCGACTAAATTTCCTCGGTAACGGTGAAATTCGTCTTATTGTCGCAAAAGAGTTCGTCGATTTGTTCCGTTCAGGTGCGATAAAAAAGATGACAGTTTCCTATGCGATTCCACTTCTTGTATTGCTTGGTATGGCTTGGTTGGTTGATTTCGCAGAGGCTCCAATTCCCATCAACCTCCTTTCCTATGCACCGTTTTTAGGTTTTTTCGGATTCAATTTTTATTCGTGGCTCACCATCCTTGATTCACCAGATTTCATGAATGGCTTACCGCTCAAGGTACCTGATTTAATCCGAGCCAAAGTTGTAGTTTACTTTCTAGCAACCTCATGGATTTCCCTGATTTTCATAGTGCTAATGGCGTGGCGGTTAGATGAATGGGCATCGTTACCTACCAGCATCATCGTCATGTTTGCTAACTCGATTTACATCGTTGCCTTAACCGCCTTTTTGATGGGGCTTCGCCCGAATAAAGCCATCTTTGACGCATCGATTATGATCTGGTTTTGGATTGGCACCGTTCTCCCATTACTCGGGCTGTTTTTGCTATCCTTTACCCAAGGAGATGTATCATTGTACGGGAATTGGTGGGAGCGAGCCTCACAGGATGGGTTGGCGGCAACCGCCCAAATGTATGATGATTCAATGGTTCAGCAAGGATATTTGGGCATGATTGTGATCTCTGTAGTTCTTCTCCTTGCCTCGGCAGTTCTTTGGAAAATGATGGACCGCCGATGGGGACGAGCAGAGTTCTCAAACTAATCTCTGAGGCCTCGTTTTGGGGGTATGTTATTGAGCATCAGTCACGGGCCCTTATTCATGGCTCGGGTCTATGCAGTCTGCGGAATGCCTGGCTCGGGCAAAGGTGAATTCGCAGCAGTCCTCTCCAACGGTGGAATTCCAATTGTTTCAATGGGAGATATGGTTCGGGCTGAAGTTCGTTCACGAAACCTTCCTGAAAACCCGGGTATTTTTGGTGAAGTTGCTGCTGAACTGCGTGCAGATTTCGGAGAAGATGTTCTTGCGGTACGTCTTGGGAATAAGGTTGACGAACTTCTTAAGGCAAATTCAATCGTTCTCATCGAGGGCCTTAGAGGAACAGCAGAACGTAGTGTATTTTCTCAAAGATGGGGTGATGCTTTCCGAACCGTTGCAATTGATACAAGTGAAGAATTGAGATTCGAACGAATTCAACAACGAGGGCGTTCAGAGGACGGCGATAGAGCTGCTTTTGAAACTCGTAACCTTCGGGAAACCGGGTGGGGCTTGGATGTTCTCATCGATGAAGCAAACGCTGTTATTTCAAACGACCTTGATTTGGAGGCTTTCGTAGCTGCTTGCGAGGATTGGTTATATTCGGTAAAAAGCGCTTGAAAAAACTTCCATTGTGGCTTTGGCTAAAATGTCCACAGGGGGTCGTTTTAGAGTTCTTTTTCACCCAAGTGTTATAGTCGGGGATAGACTGTAGCCAAATGCGTTCGGCGAAGGTGATGACCATGGCAAGAAAAAAAGGTGGTGGAGAACGACGGCAACGAGCCAAACAACGTCAACAGTACGACGAGTTGGACAAGTACCCAGTTTTGCCCCCTCATGCCTTTGCACGCATTGTTCGTGACCGCACAACTTTAAACATCATTTACCAAATCATTGAACCTCCGATGACGAAGAAGGAACAGGAGCAGCGGGACGAAATCCTGGATATTTTTATCCGTTCACTCACTGCAAACATTGAGGAAATTGACTCAAATCCAGACGCCTATGTTCGTGCTGCAATGGATAAAGTCATCAAGGCCTACAGCATGAAAATTAACAAGAAGTCTAAATCTAAGATTTTCTATTACCTTCGTCGTGACCTTATCGGATACGGCCCGATGGACGTTTTAATGAACGATGTTAACGTTGAGGATATTTCCCTCGATGGAACAAACGTCCCTATTTTTGCCTACCATCGAAAGTTTGAATCTGTGGAGACTACCTGCGTTTGGGAAACCGACCACGACTTAGAATCTTATGTTATCAAACTCGCCCAGCGCTGTGGAAAACACATTTCAGTCGCATCTCCTCTCCTCGATGCTACTCTGATGGACGGTTCGAGAATTGTCATGAAGTTGGGCCGTGAAGTTTCAACCCGTGGTTCTGCATTCTGTATCCGACGGTTCAAGGACGACCCGTTCTCTCCTGCCGACATTGTCGCATTCCGAACGATGTCTTCCTTGATGACTGCCTATCTTTGGATTGCATTCCAAAATGAAGTGCCTATGCTCTTCGTCGGAGGTACGGCTTCTGGAAAGACAACGACTCTCAATGCCATGTGCATCTTTATCCCATGGCAGATGAAGATTGTATCAATTGAATCCACTCGTGAAGTTAACATTCCACAGCCCAACTGGGTTCCTGGACTGACCCGCCAAGGGTTTGGTGGAGAATCATCAGAGGGTGAAATTGGTGAGTTCGAGTTGCTCAAAGCAGCTCTCCGTGAGCGGCCAGAATACATCATTGTCGGGGAGATTCGTGGTGCAGAAGCCTATGTTCTATTCCAAGCCATGGCTACGGGTCACTGTGCATACTCCACGGTTCACGCAGACTCGGTTCCCTCTCTCGTCCACCGTTTGGAAAATAAACCAATTGACATCCCACGCGTTCTTCTTCCTGCTCTGGAGGCTTGTGTCATTCAGATTCAGACCCGTATCAACGGAAAGCGTGTCCGAAGAACCAAGCAAATTGTTGAAATTGTTGGTATTGATCCGAACTCTCTGGAAGTGATCACTAACGAAGTGTTCCGATGGGACGTTACCACTGACGACTTTATCTTCAGTGGGAAGTCGTATGTTCTTGAGAAAATCATGGTTAAAATCAATTTCAGCCAAGAAGAGATGCGTCGCGAATTAAGGACACGTAAGCGTATTTTGGAATGGATGGTTCTCAATGATATCCGAAAGGCAGACCAAGTTTCACAACTCGTCACAGAATATTACGTACGGCCTAATGAAATCATGGCCCGTGTTGACGGATTGAAGTGAATGAAAAGAATACAGTGGTGATTGCATGGACCTAACGGCATGGCAGCGAATCTGTAACCGAATTCTCGGTGCTGCTGTTCGCAAACGAGCTCGTAACGATAAGAAATTGTCGGCGAATCTTGTCAAGGGCTCCATGCCAATGATGCCAGAGGTTTATCTCGCAACGGTCATCATTACCACGATTGCTATCGCGTTAATCTCATGGGGAGTTGTTGGGATTTTCTTCATCCCCGAAATCGGAGTCATTGCATTCTATGAAGGGATACAGGCAGCTGCCTCTGTGGGTCCTTGTTTTGAGTGGGAATATTGGAACCCGGACCTGATTAATCCAGCCTTACCCGGAAACGGATGTCCTGAATACTCTCTCCAGATATTCCCTCCGTCTCTCAAAATCCTCATCATTTTTATCGGTGGCTTCCTTATTCCGTATTTTGCCTACAAGCACAACAAAGGCGGCGCTGCACGAGAAGCAAAGCGACGAGGTGACATGATTGAGAAGTATCTTCCTTACGCTGCTTCCTATACTGCAGCCATGTCTGCTGCAAACGCAACTCCAAGCAAAATTTTCCGCTCGCTAGCGATGAATAAAGACATCTATGGAGACGTTGCAGACGACGCTGCGATGGTTTATCGAGACGTAACGTTGCTTGGTTACGACCTTATCACAGCGATGAAGATGAGTGTTGACCGTGCTGCTTCAGTTTGGCTGACAGAGTTTTTCCAAGGAATGGTTGGAACTCTCACGGCTGGTGGCCAACTCAAGTTGTATTTCCTTAACCGAGCAGAGCACTACATGCGTGAGAATAGAACTCGCTTGCAAATGTTCCTTGAATCCATTGCTTTACTTGCTGAATCTTACATTGTTGTCGCAGTTGCTATGCCCCTTTTCCTAATCGTTATGCTCGTCATTATGTTCTGGGTCTCAGGTTCAGGAGCACAAATGAGTGAAGGAATGCTGTACGGAATCGTTCTGGGCTTCATTCCGATGATTCACATTGCTTACGCAGTTTTGGTTTACACCAGCAGTAAGGAACAAGACATGTAGATGGAGGTGAAATCATGGCACGAAAAAAGGAAAAAATCACCGTTGACTTGGATTTGCCCAAGGACGATTCTACAATGACTCGCCTCTATATTATCCTCTTCTTTTCCATCATTTTTGGCCTTGCTTCAGGTCTCTTTTGGATTGCAAACTCTGGATTTGTCCCTACTCAAAACGGCGAACCGATGTTTACCAACCTGTATTGCGGGGCAACGGCAGAGGATGCAGTAGGGAATCCAACAGGAGAATACTTCCAAACGAATCAAAAGCCAAATTATGAGGCGAATGAGACATGCTCGATTCTCCAAGACCGGCCCGATCGAGTCACATGGGAAGGAGAAGAATGGAGTCTCGTCACCAAACGAGGTAAAAATTTCGATGTACCGGGTGTTGAGGAGCGTTCAGCGACAGGTTCTTTGAACGTATTGCAGCCCTTGTGGTTGAACTGTACTGTTGAAGCGTCAACCAATGCCGAGTATACTGTAGCAATCCGCTCATCAAGCGGTGATATAGAGGATTGGTACAATGGGACGGCGAACAAAGGTAAATGCGGTATTGAACTCATTACCATTGCTCCAGGTGATCGGTACGAGTTGATGTTCCTAGCCGTTGATGAGAGCGAGTATTTGGATAAAGTAACCTTTGACATGACAGTTCATTACTTCGATGGAATTCCTGCTAACATGAACAATATGTCTCTTTGGCTTGGTCCAGAAGTCGGTGTGGGGCCTGTCAAAATTCACCCGACAATTTTCTTGAATTTCTTTGGATTAACGTTCTTTTTGTTCATCTTCCCTGCTTCTTATTACTGGGAAAAAGTTGAGGCTAAGAAAAACGAAGTTGAAGAAAAATTCCCGGATTTCCTGCGTGACCTTGCAGAATATTGGAAGGGAGGGCTTTCGATGACCGTCGCGGTTCAAACCCTCGCGACGTCAGAATATGGAGCACTGAATGACGAAGTCAAAAAGATGTCAGACCAGCTGAGTTGGGGTATCAAGTTCAGCGACGTCATTCTCCAATTTGCGGAACGAGTTGGAACACCGCTTGTTCGCCGTGCTATCGCGTTAATTGCTGAAGCAGACCGCGCCGGTGGAAAGATTTCGGATATTCTTGTAACGGCAGCAAACGATTCTCGCGAATTGAAATTCTTAGAGGGTGAACGAAGACGAGCCATTGGTTCGTATATTGCTGTTATTTGGACTTCGTACTTCGTTTTCCTTGGGGTTATCGTCGTTCTCGCAAAGGTGTTTATTCCTGCTATTGCAGGCTCAAACTCAAGCGGTGACGATGGTGGCGACAGCGGTGGTCAAACCATCGGAAACATGACCATCCGAAACATTGATCCGTTGTTTTTCCTGACAATTTTCTATTATGGAGTGACCATGCAGGCTTTGGGTAACGGCTCAATGGCTGGATTGATGGCGACAGGACGATTCTCAACCGGTTTCAAGCATTCAGGAATGATGATTGTCGTAGCTCTGGTCATCTTCAATTTCGTCGCTTTCTCTCCTGACTTGATCGGTGTCACCGAAATACCGGGCCTTAACCCGTCACGAGGAACTTTTGTTCCTACGCCGTTGTTTTGGGGATGACGGAATGAAAACTGATGACGAAGGCCAAATTCACATTCTTGAGATGCTGACGCTATTTTGGCTGTTCTTCATGTCCGCAACGTTTCTGATTCGTGTTCAGGTTCCCGATTCACAATCTGTTGCGCTTGATGCATCACTCGAGATGGCTGGAAGCGATGCGATCCGTTATGGATTGGGACTTGAGGCTGAAATCAACGGGGAAAACCGCTTGGAAGAATTACTGGCGAACGATGACCGAGAGGGGGTATGTGACCTCTTGCAATCTGCAGTAGCTCCTGGAAAGGAAGCCAATTGCTGGCTCGCTAAAGACAGTTCAGTATCAACACCTCACGGGACGGTTGGTACCCCGGCAGGGGGTACTGTTGCTGTTCATCATCTAGTCGTCGTGGGGTCACATGCTTGGACGGTTACCCTAGACATATGGGCCCGAGGAGGTGGAGCTTGATGTTGAAGAATGAACTATCCCAACGGGATGGAGCACAGATGCTCCTCGCAACAGGCGTTGTCTTGTTGATGTCACTTCTTTCAATGGCCATTTTTGGAGTTAAAGTAGCTGGATTAACCATTCCACACGACGCTGCCTCCGATGATGTTATTGTTGCCACGGAAGAGGTAATGGAATCACTCCATCCGCTCTCACAGGCTCGTACCGATATGTGGGTCGCAGGCGGATTGGAAGGTGTTGAAGCCGCAGATTTGGCCTTAGGGACCGTTCATGATGACCTCCTTCATCATGGAGAGCTTCGTGGTGTTGAAGTAAAATTGACTAACATTAACATTTCTGAATTAAATCCGAATCAACTTAGCGTTACGGGGCAACTTGGAGTTTCAGATGGAGAAGCAATGCTCAGCGTCGATATTGCTTTTATCCTTGATGTTTAACTTGGGCGTGCATGTTCGTCAATAGTGCGATTAAGCAACGTGAAAATTCGTTCAACATCATCATCAACCCGTGTAGGGTCAACGATAGGCCAACGAGCAATTCTTGCCCGTTCAATAAGTCCGTCCTGGATGTGACGAATGCGAGAAAAGCCCGCTAAGTATCGGTCAGAACGACGATATGATTGAGCGTCTCTAGATTTGAGCATCTCTTTGTGGACACGTTCCTCATCCACCTTCATGACAACACCAAGAGCGATTCCACCAGCATCCTCCCACGCTCGTAGGAGGCGTGCGCTTGGATTGATGTGAACGCCTTCAATAAGCAGGTCAATTCCTTCCCGCCTCGCTCTGTTCACCGTTGCATGTATTCCCTCTTCAACAGCCAAACATGTTTCTGTCCAATCAATGACGGCTTCTCCACTCTCTCCAATAGAAAACGAAGAACGGTGAAGAGCAGGATGAAGGTGTTCGGGGTCGCTCACCCGCATAATTTCCCTAATGGCATCGGTAGACATTATGCGCGTGAATCCAGCCCGAGAGGCTAAACCTACGGCAGCAGTTGACTTTCCAACACCTGTTGCTCCGGCAATGACCAACAATCGTGGAGGTCTGGTGACGAGTGCTTTTGCGGTTGCTTGCGCCAAACCAACTCTTCGGGTCATGAGATGTACGTGTCGGGATGAGCACATGAGGCTTCTGCCCTTCATAGAGGTCTTTTGGACACATTGAACGGGTGATTGAGGCACCGATGTGCCTTTGAAGCGAGTCAACATGGAGTGGACATGGGCGACGAAACGATGTGGATTGGAGGAGAATGGGTGGCGTCAGCTGACGGCGCAACAAGCGATGTGCTGAATCCAGCAACAGGCGAACTCATGGCTACGGTGCCTCGTGCTACCGTTGAAGATGTAAACCGCAGTGTTTCAGCATCTCGTGAAGCGTTCAACAACTCCGATTGGAAGAATATGGACCCTGCGCAACGCGGACGAATCCTCAACAAAATGGCCGCAGTCACCTATGCTAAAGCAAAGGAACTAGCAGTTATTGAATCATCAAACAACGGTAAGACCTTCCGTGAGGCACTATCAGAAATCCGTTATGGAGCTTGGACACTGGAATATTTCGCAGGCCTCTCGGATAAAATCGAGGGCAAGACCATCCCCGTTCCTGGCCCTCGCCTCAATTACACACTCCGCCAACCGTTGGGCGTGACGGTGCATAT
>CASIBY010000021.1 GCA_949373095.1 Candidatus Poseidoniaceae archaeon | reverse complement strand
GGGTCGCTCACCCGCATAATTTCCCGAATGGCATCGGTCGACATCATGCGCGTGAATCCCGCCCGTGAGGCCAAACCTACGGCAGCCGTTGACTTTCCTACGCCGGTTGCTCCGGCAATGACCAGCAATCTTGGAGGACGGCTGACGAGTGCTTTTGCGGTTGCTTGCGCCAAACCAACTCTTCGGGTCATGCAGATGTACGTGTCGGGATGAGCACATGAGGCTTCTGCCCTTCTTTGTGGTGTTTTGGACACATTGAACGGGTGATTGAGGCACCGATGTGCCTTTGAAGCGAGTCAACATGGACCGTGGACATGGGCGACGAAACGATGTGGATTGGAGGAGAATGGGTGGCGTCAGCTGACGGCGCAACAAGCGAGGTGCTGAACCCAGCAACAGGCGAACTCATGGCCACGGTTCCTCGCGCTACCGTTGAAGATGTCAACCGCAGTGTTTCAGCATCTCGTGCAGCGTTCAACAACTCCGATTGGAAGAACATGGACCCCGCGCAACGGGGGACGAATCCTCAACAAAATGGCCGCAGTCACCTATGCTAAGGCTAAGGAACTGGCCGTCATTGAATCCTCAAACAACGGTAAGACCTTCCGTGAGGCACTCTCCGAAATCCGTTATGGTGCTTGGACGCTGGAATACTTCGCAGGCCTCTCGGATAAAATCGAGGGCAAGACCATCCCCGTCCCGGGCCCCCGCCTCAATTACACACTCCGCCAACCGTTGGGCGTGACGGTGCATATCGTTCCGTGGAACTTCCCTCTGCAACTCGCCCTTCAGTTCAATCGCACCCGCTCTTGCAGCGGGTTGCACGGTGATTGCGAAACCCGCTTCGTGGACCCCCTCTGTCCCTTCTCGCTTGGGCAAAAGCCGTTGATGAGGCCGAAACAGGTCTTCCTTCGTGCGTGCTTCAGGTGCTGACGGGTTCCGGCGCTCTTGCTGGCGACGCTCTTGCTGGCCACAGCGGTGTTGACGGTGTTGTCCTCACCGGTGGTGTTCCTACCGGAAAAGCCGTCATGGCCAAGGCAAGCGAGCAGTTGACTCCAGTCACCCTGGAGCTTGGTGGAAAAGGCGCCAACATTGTCTTTTCAGACGCCAACTCTGCGCTATGCGGCCAAAGCGGTTTGCTTTGGTATCTTCATGAATGCCGGGCAGATGTGCTGGGCTGGCTCCCGTTTGCTTGTCCATGAGGACGTTCACGACGACCTGGTCAAGGCCGTGTGCGATGAGGTCTCCAAATGGCCTGTCGGGCCAGGTATGGAAGAAGGCGTACGCATGGGTTCACTCGTGCACGTGAATCACCGTAGCGGAAGTTTTGGAAAAACTCGAGAAAGGCCTTGCGGAGGGTGGAGAGCTCGTTCTCGGGGGCAAAGCGCTTGACCGTGAGGGTGCCTTCATGGAAGCAACGGTTGTCACAGGCGTTGACCGAAGCCACCTTCTCTTCCAGGATGAGTTGTTTGGGCCGGTCTTGGCCGTGACTTCCTTCAGTACTGATGAAGAAGCCTTGGACCTCGCCAACGATACTCCATTCGGTTTGTTAAACGGCGTTTGGACCAACGACCTCGGGCGCGGCCATCGCATGGCTCGTGATTTGGAATGCGGTATGGTTTCCATCAACGAATATCCGATCACGTTCCCTCAAACCGCCTTTACCGGATGGAAGCATTCGGGAATCGGTATTGAGCAAAGTCAAGATGCCTTGCGATTTTACACGAAGGTCAAGAACGTCAACGTCAAATTGTGAAGTGATACCATGGCCATTGAGATTGAGACCAACGACGGTATTCGATTGATACGCATGGGAGGGCAAGCCTCTACCCAGTCGTTCTCTGAGGAATTTCTACCCCAGATTGCTGGAGCCATTGATGAGGCCCTCAGTGATTCGGATGTCAAAGGGATTGTCCTCACTGGAGATGGACGCTTTTTCTCCGCAGGGGCAGACATCAACGCCTTTCAGCAATCCATTGATGATGACAGTGCGCCGGAACTGATTCGAAACCTCACTGGAATCCTTCACCCTCTTCTGATCCGGATGCGAACTTCTCCGACCGTTGTTATCGCTGCGTTAAACGGTGTTTCTGCGGGCGGTGGACTCGGTCTTGCCCTCGCATGCGATGCTCGTATCGGCACCAAAGACGCCCGTATGGCGGCGTCGTATGCTGGAATGGGACTTTCTCCCGATGGGGGGACCACCTGGCTTCTTCCACGGTTCGTTGGTGAGCGCGTTGCGCGTCGGTTTTTCTTTGAAAACCAGATTTGGTCTGGCGAAGAAGCCTGTTCGCACGGTGCTATTGACCTCATCGTGGATGAAGATGCATTACTCTGCAACCGCTCACGAGTGGGCAGCCACTTGGTCATCATGGGGAATGCATACGAAAGAGGCGACGAAGCATTTGTTGCATGTTCAAAGCCGATAATGACTTTGAGACTCATCTCAACCATGAGCGAACGTTGATTGAAGCGGCAGGAACAACATCTGCATTCAAAGAAGGCGTCAAAGCGTTTCTTGAGAAGCGTCGACCAAACTTTGATTGAATCGTTCATTGCATTTGATAGGCGACTTGAGGTTGTTTTCCTTACCCAAGCGCAATAACCCGATAACAGGGCAATGATTCCAATACAAATTGAACAGCATCCTGCAACAACCCACCAACGGCAGCAATTCCAAGGCCGATGGATTCCTCAAGCAGAGGCCCAAAAAGGTCGTCAAAATCAAGGAGGAACATGGATGCTGAAGCGCTGTTGGAGATGGTATAGGTTTCTCCAATGGTGCAGTTCTGTCCGGCTCCAATGTACCGCAAACCGTGCCTACCTGTATTTTCCCATCCAATCCGAAGTAGGTGGCTGAGTTGTTCCCTTCGTCATAATCACAGGTCTTCGTGAATGCACTTCGGTCACGTCAGTGCCATTGTTCATTACCATAAGTTCAAATTCTTCACATGCGTCAACCATTCCGTTTGAATCGCTGTCAACGTAATCTCCATAATGAAAATCCCCAACCGAATTCTCCCTGACCGTCTTCATCACTGTGAACAATATCAGCACTCGTGCCGATATCTTTACGTATATTCTTCACCATCAAGATTGGTCCAAATTTCAATGCTTGGCTTCCTGAAAAGAGGCTACGATGAAGAAATGACTCCTAATACAGTAAAGACACCAGCAATAATCATCGGTAACTTAGGTTTCTTTTCAGGTCCTATTGTGACGGGTACCGCAGAATACGAATTGACTCCGGCCTGTGCGCCCACAGGCTGTGCGCCGATAGGGTTTGCTTCTTGGCCTTCAGTGCCATAGATACTGGATTCCATACCTACGCCTCATCGGGCTTACTGATGAAGGTATGGGAACGCTCATTCCATTGAGGTCTCTTCCGGACTACCATTTGACCAATCGTAAATCCCCTTCCCACTTTTCTTTCCTAATCGGCCTTCTTCAACCAGTCGTTCAAGAAGTGGATGAGGCGCATATGAATCATCTCCAAATGAAGTTTGCAGATTTTTGAGAATGTCTCTGCGAACATCCAATCCGACCAAATCAGTGAGTGCAAGGGGTCCCATTGGGTGTTTGTAGCCCAAAACCATTGCAGTGTCAATGTCCTTTGCACTGGCCACTCCGTCAGCGAGCATTCGAATTGCTTCATTACCAAGAACAACACCAAGCCGGCTTGTAGCAAAACCGGGTATGTCTTTGACGAGAATCGTCGTTTTTCCCATAGCCTCTCCCGCTGATTGCGCCAAATCAATGGTCGCTTCTGAGGTTGAGTCATGGCGGACAAGTTCAAGCAATTTCATGATTGGAACCGGATTGAAGAAGTGCATTCCTATTACTTGTTCCGGGCGTGTTGTAGCATTGGCTATGTCGGCAATTGAAAGGGAAGATGTATTTGTTCCCAAGACGGCATGGATGGGTGCGTATTTGTCAATTTCTTCAAACACTTTTTGCTTGAGTTCGGGCAGTTCAGGGACCGCTTCAATGACCAGGTCCGCATTTCCAACGGCTTGAGCCATATCACTCACAGCATGGATGTTTTTCTGCCATTCAGCTTTTTGTTCCACAGAAGTTTTCCCTCGAGCGATTCCTTTGTCCCAAAAAGCGTCAATGCGTTCCATTCCCCTTTGAAGGCCGTCAGGAAAGGCGTCATAGAGCGATGTATTCCAGCCTGCTTGAGCACAAATTTGTGCAATACCAGCGCCCATAGTTCCTGCTCCGATGACGGCAACATTACGAATGCTCATGGAGGTGGGAGAACGCTCACCTTCATGATGCTTGCTCGTTTTCATGTTCTTGCTTTTGAGCGATGATTACTCCTGCAACGATGAGAGTAAAGGCTAGGATGAGCGTTGGTCCAAGTTGTTCTCCAAGCAATAGCCAGCCTCCGAGGATTCCAAACGGGGGGACGAGGTAAACATAGAATGAGGCCTTACCGGCTCCAATGACAAGGATGCCGTCTGCGAACCATACGTAAGCCAATACCGTAGAGAATACCGCAAGGAAGATGATTCCAATCCAAGCATCAAGGGACGGCGAAGGCAAGCCCTCCCGTACAACTTCAATTCCAGCCCATGGCGTCAAGAAAAGTAAGCCAACCAGGGAGGCCCAAATAGTAACCAAAACTGGAGTCAACGGTTGATGGGCATCCTTTGGAGTATCACTCATGAGTTTCTTCATGAGGATACTGGATACAGCCCAAGCAAGGGCTGCGCCAGCAATAAAGGCGTTGCCAAACCATCTGTCCAACTCTGGTATGTCGGTATTTGGGGAGGCGGTAAAGATCACAAGCATTCCTATCAACGCAAGCGTGAGTCCAACCACCAGAGTTGCGAGTTAAACGCTCCCTGAGAAATATAACGGCGAGAACGGCCGTAAAAAGAGGATTGAATGTAATGACGAGGGATGCATCTCCGGCTGCAGTATACTTCATTCCATACATGAACATGGACTGGTAGAGGAAGGTGGAGAAAGAAGGCAATGAAGGCGATGTTCTTCCATTGGGTTGGGGATGGATACGACCAGCCCTCCGTGCGTTGCAAGTAGAACATGAAGAGCCCGGCCACTATGACGTAGCGGATCCATGCGGCAACAATCGGCGTGACGTCTGCTGCAACCGCACGCCCCGCTGGCCAACCTAATCCCCAAATTACGGCGACAATGAGTAGTTTGGCGTGAATTTGAGCGTGTTTCATTCAAATCGCTCCAAGCCAAGTTGTAACATGCGAGATCTCGGTAAACCGATTTCTGGCAGTCCCTTGGCTGGGGCGTGGATCTTGAGCCCTTCAATCCTGCTGACATACAATCCATAACTGGCGATGTCATCGGGTCGATATGGGGTTTTGAGACCCATTTTGGTCAGGGTTTCACATGCTTTTTGTGAATAGATGGGGAACGTATTAGTGGAAAAGTGCATCCACTCTGAAATGCGTTGAGCGTCGACACTATCGAGTGTTAACAAGTGCTCTAAGAGAGACACGTCTGGGTAAGTTGCGGTTCTCAACACCATTTCTACTTCATTGACGACATCATCAGGCCAAGCATAAGGGTCTCGTCTGAGCCCATTCGTCAGCGACTCGTATGTGCTCAACTGAGCGCTTTGAGGTGACTGAGTAAAGGGACTCAATGTATGAGCGGTCTTCGTATGCATTGGAAACCAACTGAGGCATTTCATCATAGAAACGCTCGCACTTGGCCACATCAATGCCGTATAAGGCAACGGGGATCATCTTAATCACTCACGGTTCAAGCTTGCGTTCCGATTCCAGAAGCGATTTGCTTTGCTGACATCGGCTTTTCAGCGACCCAATCAAGTTTGAAGAGTTCTTTGAGGTCTTCTTCATCCTTTGCGATAGGGAGATGCTCGTGGAGGTAGGTGCTCCATTCTTCATCAGACCCCTCGAACTTCGTGCCTTCAACGGTAAATTGTTGGCGCTTGAATGCACCAATCTCACGATAGAAGTTTTCGTGGGGCACGTAGAGTTTCGTCGCCCCCTCAGGCAGGTAGCCATTGAGTTTTTCCACTTCAAGGGCAATCTCATCGTGGTAGTGTCCACGGGCTTCTTCGTTCAAAGTCTCCTTGATGACAGCGTCTCCATTTTCGAGTTTCTTACGCTCGTCCCAGCGTCCTTTGATGCCCCAAACATAGGACCAATGAGCAGATGAAGATGCATCAACACCAAACAGATCGTGAGCGGTTGATACCCACTTGTTGATGTATCGTTGTAACATGTCTCTGGGAATAACTCCAGCCTTGATAATTCGTCGGAGGCCGTTGGAACCGGTTCCAAGGTGGAACGATTCTTCCTTGAGCATTGGTCCCATGCTCGCAGCCAGAGGCTTGAAGGCTGAAGTTGAAAGCATGCCGAGCTGGAATTTACCATCACGGTCAACGAACATGGTGTAGCAGAAAAAGTCCAGCCAATGCGGCATTGGTCGATTAAATGCTCCGAGCAGGCGATCGCCATCTTGTGCGTTTCGCTCCAGTAATTTTTGTGCTTCTCTTCGTCCTTGTTGACCAAAGTAGGTCATCAACAGGTAGGCCATTTGCCAACCGTGGCGCTGTTCTTCCGCCATAATTCGTGCGGCTGCATAGCGGTCGTAGTCGGTTGGTGCGGTCTCGAGCAAGTGTCGCTGTTGTTCAACCGATGCAAATTCAGTGTCTCCTTGGACGGTGATCATGCTAACCAAGGCGTCTCGCATGCTTTGGTGAGGTACTTGGAGCGAGCGTTCCCACTTGGCTCGTCCTTCGTAATCTCCGAATTCAATGACGTCTCCGGCGCGCTCCCAATCAAACTGGATAGAGAGGTCAAAATCTCCCATCCATTCGCGCTTAAATCCAACGTTGTCTTGCCAGGTTGAAAAATTGCTAATCCAGTCGTCCCATGTCTTCGGTAGGTTGTCCATGTATACTGGTACAGTAGGGTCCGGTATATATCCTCTACGAACATATTCGCACGAACATGTTAGGGGCTTTGTCTGCGGATATCATCAGTGAAGGCGTGAAATACTGCGGATTCAATCCGTTGAAGCTGACTTGAGAGAGTGGATTTTGCAACGCCGAGAACCTTGGCCAACTCAGAGAGGTTGATGCGTCGAGGCACATCCCAAAATCCCTCGCGAGTTGCGACTTCAAAGACCTCACGCTGGCGAGTTGTGAGAAGACGTGAACGAGAATTTCGTGTGGACAATAGACGATGTGGTAACTGGTCGGTGCGGAAGCGGTGCATGAGTTCTCGCACCTCATCTCGTCGAGCCTCTATGGTCCATTCCACCCATCCATCTCTCACTTCAAACGGCGTTCTCGGAACGATTCCTATGTCCACGAGAGGTCGAACAAATCCTCCACCGCCAGCGGAGATATTGACGCTGAAATGTCCATCTTCTATGCTGTTATAATCATCAATTCCTTCATGCGATACGAGATTGTTCTCAAGGGACTCATCGCACCAACATCGGGCAGTACCTCTTCCTCTGCTTAACGGCATATGTTGCTCAATACGAAGGGTTGCTGATGGATGTGCTCTGGTAACATCTCCAGCCCAATGCCCTTCTGGAAGGCGGACATCAATTCGGATTTGCTGAAGCATTGCAGTTTACTCCTTTAGGCAACGGTTCTTGGTCGGACGGTTTCATCTCGTGTAACCTTGGAGGTACTAACATCAATCAGTTCGCTGAAGGTTGTTGTCGTTTTATCGTCAATCCGTGCCCCTGGCAGGTAACCGTCACACACGCCAGATGCTGCAAAGATAGCATCTTCACTCTTACAGAGGTCATGTGCTTCCCACAAGCGTGTCAAATCGTCTCCAACCATTGTCTCTGCTCGTGCCTCTTCTTCATCGGAACGGAAGACGAGGCGCCCCTCGAATACACCATCAAGTCCTCGGATCGCTGTAGCTGAAATGACACCCTCCGGAGCGGCTCCGATTCCAAGAAGTAAATCGTAAGGGCCATCAGGTTTAGCGGCCCAAATCGCACCGGATACATCGCCATCGCCCATGAGGTCTAATTGAGCCCCTGTGGCGTGAATTTCAGAAAATAATTGCTTGTGTCGGTCTCGGTCAAGGGCAACGATGCGAACATCCTGGGTTGCCTTGTCCAATACGTGAGCTGCTTGTTCAATGTTGTAAGCGACGCCACCCTCCAAAGAGACATGCCCTTTGAGAAGCGGTCCAGCCGCAATTTTGTCCATGTAACAATCCGGAGCGTGTAGCAGGGTTCCTCGTGGGGCTGCGGCAAGAACTGCGATTGAATTTGGTGTGTTGTCAGCACAATTATTGGTACATTCTAACGGGTCAACAGCGATGTCAATTTGTGGCGCTCCATCTACGCCGATCAGGTTGCCCAATGGTTCACCAATGTAGAGCATAGGTGCTTCATCTCTCTCTCCTTCTCCAATAGCAACACGGCCATCAAACGGAACGTGGTCAAACGTGCGGCGCATCGCTTCTACAGCAGCATCATCTGCAGCATTTTTATCGCCTTTTCCTCGCCATGCAGCGCTTGCTATGGCTGCTTGGTCCACTGCTTCAAGAAAGTGATGTGTAAGGTCCGACGTCATTCCCATGGCTGACGGGGGGCGCGGGTGAACCATCAATGAAGCGGTTCAGTTTCCTTTGAATTTATCAACTACTGTAAGATTAGAAATCGATGTTGACGGATATTGACCATCCTTATCTTTTTCAAGAGATTTTACCATATCAAAGGCACAAAGAAGGCCAGCTGCAACACCTGTTAGCGCTTCCATTTCAATACCGGTTTTGTAATGAGCAGATACATGAACTTCACACCATAAATCATTTTTTTCCCATGACCATGTGACTTTGGTACCCTCCAATGGAATCGGATGGCAGTGCGGAATAATACGGGGTGTTTCTTTGACGGCTTGGATGGCTGCGATGGTGGATGCTTCCAAGACATTGCCTTTAGAAACGGCTCCTCCAATGATGGCTGCTTTTGTTTTCGGTTGGAGGTTTAGTCTTCCTCGGGCCGTTGCATTACGGGCAACAACGGGTTTTTGACCAATTTCAACGATGCCTTGAATTTCTGTTTTTTCTTGACTCATCCTAAACCCTCCTTCCAGGTCTCCCCAGCCGTGGTGACTTCTTTCTTCCATATGGGTGCTTGCTTCTTCAGTTCATCAATGAGCCACGAGCATGCCTCGAAAGCTTCCTTTCTGTGCGGGCTAGCCACATGAATAGCAACGATGGGTTCCTGTGGTCCTACTGAGCCGGTGCGGTGAGATAACGCAACAAATCGGACTCCGAATTTCTCAATGGCTTCGTTTCCAAGCCGGCTCAATACCGGCGTCAATCGGTCTTTCCAGGCATCAAATTCCAACCGAAGCACTGTTTCGGCTCCTTCGTTTTCTCGTGTGATGCCGACGAAACTAACAACAGCGCCGCATCCTTCTGTCGGTAATTGTTCCAAGAGTTTGGCGGGTTGGAGCGCAATTGGCGCTTCTTCAACCAAAACTCGGTCGGGCATGACCTCACGAAGGAAACACATCATTCAAACCTCACCCCTCCATGGACAATCATGGCCGCCATAGCCGAGAAACACAAACCGGTCCTCATCATGGGCGCAGGATTGTCAGGGTTAGCGGCAGCAATCATCCTCGCCAAAGCAGGTAGGGAGGTCCATGTCCACGATATCCGAGATGATTCAGGGGCTCGTTTTGACGGAGATTTTCAAGCACTAGAAAACTGGAGTATGAGCGTAGATTTTTTTGACCAGTTGAAGGAGTGGGGATTTGACCTCTCATCCTTCAAGGCTACAGAATTTAGCAGCGTGGATATTATTCATCCTGATGACGTTATTACTCAGGCAGAAACACCAACTGTCGCTTACAGAATTGTTGAGCGAGGTACCTCAAGCCACACTATTGACCAAGGGTTCAAGCAACAAGCCCTTGATGCTGGAGCACATATTCATTACAAATCACGGGTAAAAGAAGAAGATTGTACCATCATCGCTTGCGGGCCAAAAGGAACTTCAGCGGTAGCCTATGGTGAGATTTTCAAAACTGACCATCCGAATCATATCGGTTTTCAACTGAATGATAAACTGGCACCAGGGTCTTATTCCTACCTTATTATCATCGACGGGGTTGGCCTCATCTGCACGTGCCTGTGGAGGAAGCAGAAGAAAAGCGACCGATTTCTCAACGAGACCATCGCTTGGTACGATGCGCATTACCCGGGCCTAAACCGAATACCTATCAAGAGAGTGGGAGGTAAAGGAGATTTCACCATCAACCGTCATTACAAGCAAAATGGCCGATATTACGTCGGTGAATCCGGAGGTCTGCAAGATTTCATGTGGGGCTTTGGGATGAGAATGGCAGTTTGGTCTGGAGTACTAGCTGCCCGTGATATTCTTGGAGATGGAGATTACGAGGAAGATGTTCGCCGCCACCTCATGCCGTATGTGCGAACAAGTGTTGCTAATCGATGGTTGATGAACCGTGTTGGTAATCGCACATTCAAACGGATGTGTAACGCTTGGATGAAAGATCAGAAGAAGCGTGGTGACGGCCTTATTTGGATTGGTAAACTCTTCCGACCGAGCCTCTTGAAATCCCTAGTTTATCGATGCGTAAGTCCGTTTATGTTGGTCAAAGATTCCAAGGCAATGGGGCGCGGAGTTAGACGCATGCCCTTTAGGGCTGCATTGAAGCGAGATGTGTGGGAGCCATCTGAACAAGCCAATCAAATCAAGGCGCAGTGGGACGAAATCCGTCGTGGTGGAGGCCAAGTTTCCTTTGCTGATTCCAAGGATTCTGAATCTTAAATGCAAGTTTCGCTTGCGATTTCTTCATAATACCCCCCCCTGTGGCTATTGATATGAGCGACCTTTACGGATTGAAACTCGAGCCTATGCCTAACCGCCTTGTCAACTACGGTGTGACCGAAAATGGAATCGCAGTGATTGAACTCACCTCGGACTCCGCAGGCGCTCCTCTCGAAGGGGCCAATGACCGCTCTCCAAACACTTACACCCACGGCATGATGCGAGACATTGACGAAGCAGTCGTCCGTGCTCGATTCGATGACGACGTCACCTGCATCGTACTGACCGGAAACGGGGCCTCCTTCTTCTCAGCAGGAGCGTCCATTCAGATGTTGAACAGCGTCACACCCGGATTCAAGTACAATTTCTGCCTACACGCAAATGAAACACTATCCCGCTTTGAGCAAACTTCCAAACTTGTCGTGTGCGCTATCAACGGTCACGCTGTTGGCGGTGGACTCGAGATCGCTATGGCTGCAGACATCCGTATCGCACGGAAGAACTCTGGAAAAGTCGGTCTTCCTGAAATCAACTTGGGTGTTCTCGCAGGTACCGGTGGTACCGCTCGCTTGACCCGTCTTATCGGTAAGGCCAAGGCTCTAGAAATGATGGTCACTGGTGAATTAATGTCCTTTGAGGACGCACATTCCTGCAACCTCATCAACCACATTTGGGAAGGAGATGCAGATGACTTCCGCCGAGATGTCCTCGATTGGTGCAGCCAATTTACCCTTCCAAACAAGGCTGTCAAAGCTGTTGGAAATATTAAGCGTTCTTGCCAAACTGGGCCAGAAATTCCTTTTGAATACCACCTCGCCCTTGAGCGTGAACTCCAAGCTTCATTGTTCAACAGTACCGATGCTAAGGAAGGAATTGCAGCCTACGTTGAGAAGCGTGTTGCCAACTTCACCGGCCAGTGAACCAATCATTAGGAGTGTTACTTCATGACTGAAATTCATGTCCCAGCAGATGTCCCTAACGAATTGATGGAAACCTACATCGATAACATGATGGCTGCTACAGCCGGAACAGGTTTGATGAATCTGTTTGCATGTGACCAAAAAATTGAGCACTTGAACGATGACTTCTATGACGGAGGAGCAACAATTCCTCTCAGTTCAAATGACCCAGGTCACTTGTTCGAAATTGGAGCACGAACACATTCGGAACAAACGCTCGGTGTTCTTGCAGGTCAACTTGGTCTTATCTCTCAATATGCAAGGGATTACCCAGACCTTCCTTACTTGGTTAAGCTCAATTCCAAATCACACATGGTGAAAACCTCTCAGCGAGACCCCATTTCCCAAGCTCTTTGGGACATGGATGACGTTATGTCACTGGTCCACAATGGCGTGAACGTGGTTGGGATTGGTTACACCGTTTACATTGGAAGTGAATATGAGCATGAGATGCTTACCGAAGCAGCACAGTTCATTCGTCAAGCCCATGAGCAAGGAATGATTTCAGTAGTTTGGATGTACCCTCGTGGAAAGGCAGTTGGGGATGAAAAGGATCCACAACTTATCGCAGGAGCAGCCGGCGTTGCTGGCTGTCTTGGTGCAGATTTTGCCAAGGTTAACTATCCCAAGGCTTGGGACGGAATGACCGAGGCAGAATCTTTCAAAGTCGCTGTGGAGGCCGCAGGCCGTACTGCTATCATCTGTTCAGGAGGCGGAACACTACCACCTCGTGAATTTTTGCAACGTCTTCATGACCAAATCAACATCTCAGGGTGCCGTGGAGCCGCTACAGGTCGCAATATCCATCAAAAATCTACCGAAGAAGCCGTTCGTATGACCGCTGCTTGTCACGCAATTATTTGTGAAGGGGCATCTGTTGAGGCCGCTATGAAGATTTTTTCGGGTCAATAATCCACTTTTGCCGCTGTTCCGGCAATAGATTATTCGGTATGTTTTGATTTACAACACAGGAGAGCTGGAACTCTTTTTTGTGTCATTCTTGCAAGTTTAATCGCAATTGTTTCCGAAACCTATGATTTGAGCGATTCAGTTGATACGCTTCTCGATCGAATTGACAGGTCTCAACATGTTTGTTGTAATCTTCACGAATACGGTGGTCGCACACGAAGCATAATCAGAAGATTGAGCGAATTCAGAGATTCTCATGCTCCACAAGAAAGAGGACGACACTATGGGGCGTTAGACATCTCAATTGATGACCGTTAAGATCAACTTGAGGGAGGGCAGTTCAACGCTTGAGGCAGAGGTCCTAATTGGATTTCACAGTTTTTGGTTGCTGTTTGTGGTGAAGTTTCCTTCACTGTCGATGATGATAGGTGTTCCTTCAATCCATTCGGGGCAATTATCCGAGACCCAGGTGCGTGTGGCCCACTCGCAAATATCATATCCGCCGGAGAGGATTCCAGATCGCTTGATGTATCCGACCTTGACGATGTCTTTGTCCTTGGAAAGTACGTTGCCGAGTTGCTGACTGGTTGTCCCGTGCCGCATGGACCCGTTGATGTATTCCAAAATTTCAGCAGTGTTTCGTGGGCGGTCGCCTAGGAATTTCTTGATTTTTTCACGGATGCGGGTTGTTTTCATATTCATTTCCTCCTGGTCAATATAGGGCGGTCTTTCTTAGGTAGCGCCACTGTTTCTTAGGAGCGAGGCCGCTGATATAATGCTTCCTCTTTGGAATGACGATTATGTTACACTTGGTGACTGATTGGTGGTGTTTTTTTTACATCTTGGCTCGGCTAAGTAAGTAATCGCACACCTTTCCAGTGGAAATGAATAACTAAATGTAACTAAATCCTACTTTTAGGGGTGAAGTTAATGAATGTTTTACTTGCACGGTTGTTTGAGGTGAAGAAGGTTGTCTATCCGAAGGATACGTTCTGTTGCCCATCGCAGAATTATGCTCTGGCTAAGTCAAGGCCCAAGTACGGTCTCTGAAATCGCTCAACAATTCAACATGCGAATGCCACACGCATCGCTTGCATGTCGCCAATTACGGTCAACGGGTGATGTTTATCGCGACGATGCAGGCGGAATCCGTAACGCCCTTCTCTATCTCACGCAAGCTGGCATAGAACGTATCGAGGAGGATGGACTGGCAAAAGCAAAACTCCATATTAATTCTATTCCGTTTGGCAAGGAAGGAATCATCCTACAATCGGATGACCAACATGTCTTGGTTGGTTACGTTCAACCTCCCAAATCCCCTCTTAGTTTCATACCTGATGCAGTAAATTCACGTTCTGAATCTTCCAATGGAAATGCAGGGGGGGCTTGGATAATCTGCCAGCATCGCAATCTTCGCTGGTATGATTTAGCAACACTGACCCCCACAGAGGCACCTTTGTCTGCTGGAAGCGGAACTCTTGAAGACTTCAGCGTCGGGCCAACCAAAATTGGCATTGTTAGAGGGGCATTGTTGGAACGCACAGAGGCATCAAATGTACTGGAAGGGCAATGGTTCTCCACTTCAGAGTCGGGATTAATTCCTTCTTCATTGCTCCAAGGTAACGCAGTACTCGGTACTGTAGAGGGGACAACACATGGATACGCACCGCCACAAGGGGCTCATGCAGATTTACCATCGTCCCTGGACCGAACATTGGTCTTCAATGCCATTGGTCCAGGTTGTCTAGTACTGAGCGAACAGAACCATGATGGCCTCAGAAATTTGCCTTACGAAGTCCTTCGGTCTTGGTTACGTTTGCGCCATCCAAGAATGTCTACTTCCAAACTGACTGAGCGTTATGAAGAGATGAAGTCACAATTCAACTCAGGATTGGATGGTTTGCCTCTCCCGTTAAGGCGTGACCTCATTGGTGACTTTGGTAAGGTACAATGGGCAGATTTCGATTTAGATGTAGGGGAATTAGACTTGTACGGAGTTTCTCCTGTTGGACTTGGAGCATTGTGTGAATATGTTTTGAGTCATGTAAGCATTCCCTTTGTGATTGAGTGGCCTTTCCCCCATCCCGAGCAATCATTACTCGAACGAATCCTAACTCACCCCATGTGCAAAATGCTGGTCACTCGGCACCTTGATGGAATCATGATACCAAACGCAACCGTCCACATCACAGATTCCCCAGTTCTTGCTCAACTGAGGGTTCATCTCAACAGATCAACAATTCTACCATTGGACCTTGAATCCAAACCGGAATCTCCACACCAACATCAGTCGCTTGAATTGTATCCTCTTCAAGCCGAGGAATTGATTGCAGCGAATGAGACAAAAGAATTGAATCCTCTTCACTTCACAAGAGTTGTTTCCGATACAGACGAAGCCAAAGCGATGATGAATGCTCTTGAGGCATACCCCGCTGGCAATGAAAAGATGGCCAATGAATTAGAAACGAAATGGCCTACTGCAGCATGGATTGCTTCCCCTCCGGGTGAGAGGGCAAACCGTTGGATTCGCCTTCAAGATAGAATTCCTCGGGGATGGATTGACCTTCTCCCCCCTCAGCATTTAGACCTCCAAACACTTGCGCATTCCCTTCACAAAGGCCTCAATTCGTGGCAGGAGAAGGCTTTTAGGAGGTTGACCCAAGAATTGCGGTCTTGTCCAGAGGTGTTGCTTAGCATTTCAAGGTCCATGGAAGACGGTGAAAAAGGTACCTTGATCGCTGCAATTGTTCTTGGCGCTTCCTCGTCCCTAGGAGAGGAATTTAAGGAATTGATGAAGAAAGGAGGTTCAGTATGGTTCAATCATCCTCGTCTCTCTCATCTTGTACTTCCATTGGTCTTCCCATCGGACAGAGCCATGGATACAGAGCGCCATCTTCTTTTGGAACAATGGTTGAAGGCTGCTGAGGTTCATCCGGAGAAATCGTTTATTCGCACTTGGGCTAAAGCGATTCAAACAACACAGCGTAACGAACCGTGGATTCTCGAAGATGTTCGGACACTCATGGAAGATATTCCGCAACTCTGGTGGGCACCCTATGCGAGCCAATGGCTCATCTCCCAACTCAACTCATCGTCGGGTCGTAATTGGTTGAGAGAGCAACCGATTCCGTGGCCCGCTCTGCTTGCATATCCCAAGGGCCAACGAGGTGGACTACCCGGGACACAACATCACCATCCGGGCTACCATCTTTCTACCGATGACTTGATGCCCGTAAAGTTACTTCAACCTGGTAAAGGCACTGATTCACTGAATGACCTCTTTGATATGACCTACGCTCTTGAACAAGGGTTACCTGTTCCAACATTACACACTCACCCCGAGGCTGGTTGGTTGGTTCAACCGATTGAGTCTTGGCCAAACTTCCCTCCTGAAATCATAGATGAAGGAGATACATCAATTGGCTTATTGCTCTATTCAAGGTCGTTCGCAGCCCGCCAACAAATGACGATGGATTGAAAAGGCAACGGTCTCAGCATTGACTACCGTACCTGCAACATCGGGCTGAGCTACTGTGAAAATTGCTATGACGTCTGACACCATGAGTACGGCCGCAATCGAAGACTGGGAGGACCCCTCGGGGAATGAGTTCCGGTGCAAATGCGGTAAACCATCGGTAGGTTATGGGTCCTTGAATGACGACAGGATGACCTCAAGACAACCACCCTACTGGACAGCAAGCCCCGATACCGAGGGTCAGGCCTTTGAGTAACCGATGAAAAAGGCCGTTAGGTGTCGGGGTACAGCTGCTCGCTCAAATTCACTCTATTCAGCCGAGAGGAAGCGATGACCTCAAAGGCTGTTTTCACTGTCATAGAGATATGGAGCCCCCGCAAACCTACTCCTGTTGTTTGGTTGGTGGGACTTTTGATCGCTTTCATGCAGGGCATCGTTTGCTTCTTGATGCGGCTCAAAAATCAGCAAAACGCATTGAGATTCATGTCACTTCGGACTTCATGGCTGATGCTAAGTCTTCGTTCATCCAATCGTTTGAAACTCGTAGAGAAATTCTCTTGCAGTGGGCTGAATCAAACGCACCTGGGCGAGTGACGATTCATATGCTCAATGATGCGAGGGGACCTGCTCCTGTGCACCAAGAAGCCGATTGCATCGTTGCCACACCTGAAACGAGGGGGCAATGTGAATCCATCAACCTCGCTCGGGAGTCAAATGGACTTCAAGCCCTCAATATCATCGAAGTTGCTCACATGCAAGATGTTGAGGGGAGAATTATCAGTTCTTCTCGGATTCGCAATGGGCATATCGACGTGCAAGGCCATCCGTGGATTGAAGCCCATTATCATGAACAGACTCTTCAGATGCATCCTCGCCTTGATGAGGAACTCAAAACTCCTATGGGGGTGCTCTTTGAAGGTCCAGAAGATGCACCTGAGGTTGCAATGTATGCAGCCCTTGAGGGCCTTGACCTCAGTACAAGGTCCCTCATCGCAGTAGGAGACGTTACGGTTTCTACTCTTCTCAATATGGACTATGTTCCTGACATTGCACTCATTGACGGTCAGACAAAACGCACACCCTTGGCGAAAGAAAAGCAAGTTGATACCTCTCCCTTTCCATCTCTTTTGACAGCAGTAAATCCAGCGGGACAACTCACGCCAAGTCTGCTCAAAGCGATTGAACAGGCATGTAGAATGGATACTCCAGCACTTATTGACGTGGATGGGGAGGAAGACCTTGCCCCGCTCTACATCCATTTAGTTGCTCCAATAGGGTCACAAATCATCTATGGCCAACCTGGCAGAGGGGTTGTTCTTCAAGAAACAACGCTCAAAACCAAAGAACGATGCAGGAATCTGCTTGGATTTTTTGAGGTGATTTAATGGAACCTTTCCTGGTATCCGTTACTGTTTGTGTCCGAGATGGATACGATTGGATTTCAGGATGTTTGGAATCTTTGAGGTTGCAGACCTATCCCGCCATTGAAATTCTAATCGTTAACGATGGATCAAGTGACGATGCTGAAATGCTGCTGAAAGAGTGGAATGATCCAGAAGGACTCAACGGTCATCCTATTCGTGTTCACAGTCAAGACCAACTTGGGTTGGCTGCGGGACGACAATGGGCGCTCGAGCATGCTAAGGGTGAATGGGTGGCGATTACTGATATCGATGTTCGTCCTGAGCAAGATTGGATTACCAATCTTGTCGCTGAAATACAGCCAGTCTCTGAAGATGAGCGCGTGGTTGCGGTAACGGGCCGAACCGTATTCGAACGTGCTGAGGATCTCGTCAGCCGCTTCCGTTCTGTTGAGATCGCCTCCAAATACCGCTCGCGTCCTCGAAGAACCAGTCTCGCTAACGGACCTTGCTCGATGTTCCATCGCGAATCTCTTCTCAATGTTGGAGGATTTGACCCTGAATGGTACCATGCAGAAGATATGGAAGTGAGTTTGAGATTAATTGAAGCCGGGGGAACCATCGTCTATGCTCCTGAAGCATTAGTTCGCCATGTGCCAGAAACAGGAATCACCCGGTTCTTGAACAAGCGGAGAAGAGATGCCAGAGCCCACCTACGTATTGTTCGCCACTACCCCAAAGGAAAGCGGTCAGGGCCAGGTTTTGATTTTCTAGGGAGCTCTGCAATGGTTCTCATTCTCTTTCCTCTTTGGTTTGCGATTTTCATTTCAGGACTTCCGTTTCTTTACGAAATTAACCGCCTAGGGTCTTTTGAATGGGGGCTAATAAAGGATTTATGGGAGACAAAAATTCTCATTGGTTCGTTTATTCTGCTCATGGTTCACGAAATTATTCTCTGGAGGGGACCGTTGGGTGTTGTCAACCGGACCGTACTACGTTCAACGAAAAACAGCAAAATCAAAGCAATGTTCGGTGTTCGCCGATTAACCATACTTTGGAGTATTGCCCTGTGGCACGGGATGCTTCTCGGTTGCCTTGATGCATTCTTAGGAAGGCACGGGCACAAACCCTTGCTAAGAACCAAGAACAATTGATTCAGTCTAAGTTTTCGTCACCGGGTGGGACTCGACTTGCATGGTTGAGAGCAAAGCCGGCTGCGACCAAAGCGATGGTGACGGAATAAACACCAACATCCATCCATCCGCTGTGGTTGATTCCAAACCAGAAGTAGAATGCGAAGCCCAAAAGAAGGCACCATGCTGCCATTGTACGTTGTCCGCCGCCAACTGATGGGTCAGCGAGAGCAGTCCATGTGTCGTTGACAATCAAAGAAGTAGCCCATTCGGAAACACCTCTCGTCTCGTTAATGGCCTTCAATCCAAATCCTACCATTGCAAGACAAGCCGCCATAAAGATAGTATCTCCAAGAGGTTCGTAGTGGAAATCCACCTTTGCGGTTCCAAATGCTGGGTTGATGGCTTCAAAGGTCAACAAACCTCCCCATGAAACGTGTTGGGCTGGAGTTGCTGCAGAGAACATGTTCAAAACAGCCAAGAGCAAGCCCCACAATCCGAGTGTGACAACGAAATTTGCCCATACCGGAGATGGTTCAGAGGCTGAGGGTTTTGCGGCCGCATCGGAAGATTCGCCGTTGGTCATACCTACGCCGACCGGCGAGGCGGATATAAGAACACCGAAAAACAATCTACCTTGTTTTTTGATTACGATGCTGAATCTACAGAACCCTCAAAGAGCTGATTGATGCCGATAAGATGCAGTGAATACTGCTTCCATTTCTGCTTCTGCTTCGGTCATGATTTGAGGAGCATTGATGTTCTTAGGGACGCAAGAAGTGATCTCCTTTGAACGACCGTAGCGCCCTTTGCTAACGGTTCGTGCTGTAATTAATCCGAGCATATCAAGATTTGAAATCAAGCCAGAGATTCTTCGCTGTGTGAGGGCGTGCTGATTGATGTGCAAGCATGCTTGCCTGTAAATATCGTAAACCTGTCCAGTCTGGACATTTCTTAATCCATTCTTTTCATTGAGGAGCACGGCGGCCAAGACAAGTTTCTGTTGGCTGGGAAGGGATGAGATGACGGGAGTAATCTGATCTGCTTCGATTTGACTTTGTGCCGTTCTAACATGGCCCTGTGTGACAATTGACTCACCATCTTGCTCAGCCTTTTCAGTTGAGATTCGTAGCAGGTCAAGAGCGCATCGGGCATCACCATGTTCTTGAGCGGCGAGTGCGGCACAAAGTTCGATAACACCGGGTTGAAGAACGCTCTCTTGAAGCCCTTCTTTGGAGCGTTGTCGCAAGATGTCTTGAAGCTGCTCTGCGTCGTAGGGCCGGAACAATACGTCCAATTGGCCCAAACGTGAGCGTACACGGGGGTCTAGGAAATCTGTAAACTTGAGGTCGTTTGAGATTCCAATGACACAGGCTCTTGCGTTTTTTAGTGATGAGTTCAAGCTGGTGAGGTTGTACAACAAATCGTCCCCTACCTTGCGAACCAAGTGGTCAATTTCATCCAGTACGACGATGAATACGCCACCACGGGCATCCATTCTGCGAACAAGTTCACTGAATACGCGGTCAGTAGGCCAACCTGTAAATGGAATCTCGTCCTGCTCGTAATCCTCAAGGAGAGAGTTTCCAATGTGGCTCAAGACTCGATATTGCGTGTCGATTTGCCGGCAATTCACAATGACGGGATGGACTTTTCTTCCGATAGTTTCTCCTTTTGCCTTGAGGTGATGACATACGTAACTTGTCACGGCTGTCTTGCCGGCTCCAGTTACGCCATAGAGTGTCATGTTTGAAGGAATATGTCCTTTGAGGGCTTCCCAGAGGTTGTATGAAATCTTCTCAATTTCTTCGGTACGATGAGGCAGAAGGTTAGGGCGGAAATCATGCCGAAGAATTTCTTTATTTCGGAACAATGTTTTCTGGGACATGAACTTGTCGAAGATGTTCTTCTCCATTCAATTTCTCCCCCTATTTATAGCAACATGCAAGGAGTCCGTAGATGACTCCGTGCCGTATTCGCCATGAGTCCGAGTCCCCCTTATATGCCTGTCCACTCCAACCATTGGGAGGGGCTTATTTTAGAACAAGACAACGGCGAAGTTTAGCATATAAAGATTCAAGGATTTCGAAAAAAAGAACAAATAATTTCCGAAGAGAATTATGCATCCTTCAAATTAGAAATTACCCATTCACCGTTGTTGTGGATAATACGAGTTTCGTCCGAAATGTGACTTACATGAGGGGGATGTTTTGGAATAGAATCACTGAGAGTTTTCGGATGATTTGTGATGTCGTCAACAAATGTGTGTGTAATAATAAGTGGAGTTGAACATTGTTGTGCTAGTGCCTCGACATCCTTCGGCTTGTGGTGATGAGTTGATGGGACCCAATCAGGGAACCCCATCTCAAGGATTGCGATGTCAGAACGGGCGATGGCGTTGTAGAGAGTGTCACAAGGGCCCGAGTCTCCGCTATGGACAAAACTAACTCCATCTGGGTTTTCAAAGCGATATCCGTAAGGGTCAACCGCGTCATCATGATGAACTTCAAACCGCTCCCAAGACCAGCCATCATCGGTCGTACCGACCGCATCTTCGATCCATTCTACCGACTCAAGAATACTATCAAGTGATCCCGGGAATGCAAGGTGACAAAGTTCCGTTAATCGCACCTTGACCGTTGGTGAGCCGATGACTCGCAAAGGTACTGTCCCTTCACGGTCTGAGATGTACTTTCGTTCAAGAAGAAGGAATGGAAATCCAAACACGTGGTCTCCATGAATATGAGTTACGAACACAGACTCAATGTCGGAGACAGCAATCCCTGCTCGGCGTAGACTGGCCAGGGCAGTTGGTGGTGCATCGATGATGTGTTTGCCGTCAAACATCGAAAACGAGTGATGCCGTCCATTCGGCAGAAATGCATTTCCCGTGCCGAGAACATCAATACGGGGGGTCATATTCAAGGCCATGCACTTTTCCTTCTTTTCCCCATCGGTTGGTTTCAGTGGATTTGAATCGGTGATGTGAGGTCACACGAACGATGATATAGCCCACATCAGTGGGAAATTCATCGGCCTCTTATGGCTGAGGTGAGCGCATGGGTGAGAACTGGTCAGCGAAAAATCCGTACATGACAAAAATTACTGAGAATTATATTCTCAACGGGGAAGGTTCCCGTAAAGAGACCCGTCACGTCGTCTTTGAATTGGGCAACTCAGGTCTGAATTACAAAGTCGGAGACGCCTTGGGTGTTCTAGCGGAAAATCCACCTCATATCGTTGATGAAATCATTGAAGCCCAAGGATGGGATCGTGACCATGCAGTTACTACGCACAACGGAGGCCGCTCTCTCTATGATGCGCTCAAGAAAGACTTTGAAGTTCATCTTGCCAATAAGAAATTTGTTCAATCCCTAGCAGCTAAAGTGGTATCAAGTGGAATGAAAATTTCGATGAGCATGGCATCTCGTACGAGGAATAAGTCATCTTGGACCTCATCAGGCGATGAACAACTCCCCCCATCGCTACAAGCCTCTCTTCCATCCGACGACCCAAGCGATCAAGTCGCAGCAATTACAGTAGATGCCAAGGCTATCGAAGATTACCTCTGGACTCGGGATTATGTCGACATCATGCGAGAGTTTGATGTCAAATATTCTCCTGAAGAGTTTTTGGATCTTATTGATAGATTGAAGCCACGACTCTATTCCATTGCATCGTCTCATGATGCTCATCCTGGATACGTTGAGTTGACCGTCGGTATTGTTCGCTTTGAATACAATAACCGCCCCCGTGGTGGATTGTGCACACAATTCATGGCCGATGAAATTGATACATCCGGCGCCCCAATCGGCGTGTTTATGTCTCCAACAAAGTCCTTCATACTGCCCGAAGACAAGGATGTTGATATTATCATGGTAGGGCCGGGTACAGGTATTGCTCCATTCCGTGCATTTATGGAACAACGTGTTTTTGACGGTGGCAAAGGAAAGAACTGGCTGTTCTTTGGAGACCAATCGTCTAAGACAGAATTTTACTATAAGGATACCATTGAAACTTGGATGGACCAAGGAGACCTCTACCAGTTCACTACCGCATGGTCACGAGACCAAGAGGAAAAAATCTACGTTCAACACCGCCTAAAAGAACACGGCGCAGAGGTTTGGGAATGGTTTGAGCGAGGTGCATATTTCTACATCTGTGGTGATAAGAAATACATGGCCAAAGATGTCCATAGAGCTCTCATTGAGATAGCAATTGAACATGGTGGCATGTCGGAGGCAGACGCTACGCACTTCATCGAGAAAACCATGATGAAAGAACAGAAGCGATACCTTCGTGACGTCTACTGATTCACTTCATCGGCAAAAGGACGCTTACAACAGGTATTCCCGCACCATTTGCGATTTCTTCCATACGCTTTGTCCATACGGAGTCTGGTCCCGGAAAGGCCAACATGTGCGTAGAATACTGAATCATGCGATGGCCAAGGTCGGCAACCGCCTCTGGTCGTCCAGTATCTTCGGCTTTTGACGGGCGAGGAGCATCCCATGCTTCGGTGAATATTGCTAGTGGGATGTTGTTGTTATCTGCCCATCGTTCGGCCAGATAGTCCACTCCACTTGCCCCTCCTAGGATGACAACATCTGGATATCCATTGTAACGTACCCAAGTGTCTAATTCATCTTCGAGAAACCCATAATCGTAGAATTTTGAATTCCCACATATTACCAAATTGATGACCTTTCCATCATTGTTCAAATCCTTTCCAGCAAGTTGCTGAAGCACTTCGCTCCCGGTCATGGTTGTTCGGCTCATAAATTTAGATGGGGATGAGAGGATATGAATGTTCGTACACAATTAGACGAAATTAACAAAATCTGATTGAAAATTACCGGATGAGCGTCATAAAAGTTTCAATATTTATGTGAAGTGTCCGTTATGGAAACGAAAAAGAAGGTAATCCGCATGAAGAGAAATTGCTTGATATCATCTCCTTCCAGCCCGTTTGACCGCTTTGCTCATAGGTTACTTCGGCCGCCACGCCAACATGGGATTCAAACGCGTCTTAATTGCGAATCGTGGAGAAATTGCTCTGCGTATCCTCAGAACCCTTCGAGACATGGGTATAGAAGCAGCCATCATTCATGGCAGAGAGGACCGTTTGTCTCTCCCTGTGCGCATGGCTGACATCGCCTATCCAAACTACAGAGCCAACCCTTTGGATTCGTATTTGGACATTGAATCTGTTATTCAAGCTGCCAAAGAATTGGAATGTGACGCAGTCCACCCTGGGTACGGTTTTCTGGCCGAGAATGCTAACTTTGTTGCTCGTCTTGAAGAGGAAGGGATTACCTTCATCGGTCCATCATCGGACGTTATCACCCTTCTAGGGGATAAAATACAAGCAAGAGCGGCCATGGAAGAAGCAGGTTTGCCCACTGCAAAAGGCTCATCAGAATCGATTGCAAGTGCTGATGTAGCGCGAGAACTCGCAGATGAGATAGGATATCCTGTGATCATCAAGGCTGCCGCAGGAGGCGGTGGGATCGGAATGCAAATAGTTGAACAAGCCGATGAATTTGAAGGCGCCTTGAAATTGTGCCAGTCAAGAGCTCGTTCTGCTTTTGGAGACGACCGAGTATTTGTGGAAAAATACATCCTCGGGGCTCAGCATGTTGAATTTCAAGTCTTAGCTGATGGAAAAAAGGCCATTCATTTTGGAGAGCGTTTTTGCTCTATTCAACGTCGCCATCAGAAACTGGTCGAAGAAGGGCCATGGCTTGACGACGAGAAACGTACTGAAATTGGAGAGTTGGTCTGTCGCGGAGCAGAAGCAGTTGGCTACAAGGGTCTTGCAACGTTTGAGTTCCTCCGAGATGCCAATGGTGACTTCTATTTCCTTGAAGTCAATCCACGTGTCCAAGTTGAACACACTGTTACTGAACTACTCACAGGCTACAACCTTGTGGAACTTGGAGTTCGGGTAGCTCAAGGGGAAGACCTGCCACTTTCTCAAGAGGATATTACATGGAGAGGGCATGCTATTCAATGCCGTTTGAACGCTGAAGACCCTCGTGAGTTTATCCCAAGTCCTGGGCGATTGTGGGAATGTCACTTCCCAAGCGGGTTCGGTATACGTTGCGATACCCATGCTCATGCAGGATATGAAATGCCAGGTTGTTTTGATTCTCTGCTCGCAAAACTCTTGGTTTGGGGGCATGACCGGGACGATGCGGTTCGTCGTATGCGGACAGCGCTTGATGAAACCGTTATCACTGGTGTTGAACATCTGATTCCATTGCACCGTAGAATCATGGACGAACCTGACTTCATTAGTGGAAACATTACCATTCAATACATTGACATGCATCAAGAATTGTTAGGTTGAAAGGCCAGCGGTAAACCCATGAATCTCCTCCATCTAGAGGGACTATGAGCGTCCTTGTTGTCGGTAGTCTTGCGTACGATTCAGTTGAATCTCCAGAAGGTTCGATACAAGACGCCCTCGGGGGGTCAGCGACGTATGCAGGCCTGGCTTGTCAATTTCATTTGGACCGTCTAAACCGTTCCTCTGCGTCTCTTGTTGGGGTCGTTGGGGACGATTTTAGAGAACAGGATCGCGCTACACTTAGCGATGCAGGTTTGAACCTCACTGGCATTCAAGTAGCGTCTGGGAAGACGTTCAGATGGGAAGGGAGTTACCATGGTTCAATGGCTGAGGCAGTAACCAAAGCCACTCATCTCAATGTTTTTGAACACTTTAAGCCGGAAATTCCATCAACACTTTCAACCCCTTCAATCGTATTTTGTGCTAATCTCCATCCAGGCATTCAGGCCTCGGTAATGGACCAAACTTCACCCGGAAGACTGACTATGCTGGATTCGATGAACCTGTGGATTGAGATCGCTCAACAGGAGCTGTTGAAGGTTATGCACCGCTCGGATGTGGTCATCATCAATGACGGAGAAGCAAGGATGCTAGCTGGGGATGACAATATTGTGCGTGCCATGAATAGACTGGCTGAGCAAACTTCAACTTCGACTTTGGTAGTCAAGCGAGGCGAGCATGGTGTCATTGCTCTCCACAATGGCCAGTGGGTTGCACTCCCTGCATATCCGGCAGCCGACCTCACCGATCCAACCGGTTGCGGTGATAGTTTTGCAGGTTCACTCGCAGCCCATTTCTCACTTAGTGAAGGACCAGTCACATTGGCTGAACTCAAACAAGGACTTGCCATTGCAACCGTAACAGCGAGTTTCACATTGATGAGCTTTGGAACAGAGGCTCTTTGCAAGTTGACATCCGAGGAGTTTGAGCAAAGACTAGCAGATTATACCACTATGATTGAATTTTCTTGAGTTCATTCGTCCAACTGTCGGACTTTTCGGTCTTCCTCATGAACAGATGCTTGCAGGTCTGCGAATGAAACATCATCTAGGTTAGTAGGCTGACGTTCAGAATCTATTTCTCCGACCGTTGCCAGCATGGTCTCTACTTTCTCTTGTAATCGTTCCATCTCATCGTGACCAAACACACCACCGTTTTCACTTGATAGGCTACGTAATACTTCCCCAGTTTGGTCTTCTTGAGCTTGTTGTGCCTGTTCTCTGAGAGCGGATGACGTGTTGCTCGTTCCGTAAGGTGAGGGTCTTGACGGTCCCTTTGTTCCATAAAGGATTTCACTGGCAACCTTGCGTAGTTGTCCTAAGAAACCTCTGGGACCTTCTACCGTTCTAGGGCGTGATTGCGGGCGGTGACGTGGGCGGAAAGAGGACTGGTCCAAGTCTCGTGCTTTTCGTGGCTGTAGGAGCGGTTTTTCACGTACAAGAGTAATGTTTTTCCGAGGAGTGGGGTGGGCGATAACATCACTTTCGGCCAGGGTAGAGTCAACGTTTGGAATAAGTTCAGCATCCAGGAGTATTGGCTCGTCCTCATCTTCAATGATGTCTTGAGTTCGGTGGGGGATATGCACCTCGTCTGCTCCAAAAAAGGAAGGTAAGAAGGGTTGTGTTGCTCGCACATCTGAAGCGGTCTCAACAGAATCTTGATGCATTGGCGGGCGGTATTGAGGTTCTAAAACAGGAAGTTGTATTGGGGCAGGGCGATGGTCAGCAGGATAACTGGCTCGCTCTGCAGCAGCCTGCTCAGAGTGCCATGTTGAGAGAAAGCTGGGAAGTACGGCGGGCTGGGACGGTTCAGGCAAATGTGTAGGCATCCACTCAGGCTCTTCCTCCTGATGGTAAGATACAGGGTGCACATCCTCTTCTTCTCCAAGTGATGAGAGAAACATATCAATCGGAACCGGCGTATTGATGACGACGGGAAGTTCGGGAGCGGGGAGCATCCCTTCTTGCTCTTGATACGAGCGATCTACGGTGATCCAAGCCAAACGAGCAAATGCCAAACTCTTGCCTTTGAGAAGTTTATTCACCATGAAAGTAAGATGCCTGAGAATATGCTCGTTTCCAAACAGTACGTGGGTGTCGTTGGATGCAGTTTGGATGGTTACAGTTGGTTGTCTGGTAAATACTCGTGCGAAAATCGCTGCTCCCCCCACTATCATAAACGACCATCGATAGACGGGCGGAATCATGAGTCTCCATCCGATCCAGATGAAGACGAATCCAATCATTAGTAACCAATTTGGGACAAGATTGGATGAATGGTGTTGGACGCTATCGATTGCCCCCACACGGACGTTAATCGCAGAACTTCGTCGTACCTTGGATGGTCAGCATGCGCTCATCCAAGCTGATAGTGGCCCGTTCCGACGGTTCCGCCAACCGCAGCGAAGTGAACATCTCTGTATCACTTTCACTCGTTGGTACAGATTCCTGCCCAATTTCGTGCATCCCAATTCCGAGGAGCATCGGGGCGCGGTTATCAATCCACCGCAGAACGCAAGGAAAGCAGAGGCGAATCGTTCACCGGAATGCCTTCCGCCGAGTTGACGTGTTCAGCTTTGTTTTTCAAGCGTGGCTGACCCCATGATTCTGGGTTTCGAATCCAGTTGGGCGATCAAGCACCTGTGCGGCGGGTTTGTTTTCCGGATGAAAGAGCGGGCTCTCCCAGGTCACTTTCATGCTCGAACCTTCACTGGCGGTGACTGCGGCCCACAACAAATTGCAAGTCAACGCTGGCGTGAATCACATCGCCAACGGCCAAGGAGCTCGCTTTTGGAACGGGGATACCGACAATTCAACAGACGGATCGTTACGTGTTGCTCAACCGCTAGCGGCACTGAGGTGTTGGTCCGCTTATCCTCAACCGCTGGATGGACGATGATCGTGCCTCCAGTTAGGTGGTCCTCCTTTGCATTTCGAAGCGCAAGGCCGACTCGGTCTCCGGCAGTGGCGCTGGGGACGTCATCGTCCATCACTTGGAGCGATTTTGCGCTGCCTCCTCCGTTAGCGGGCAGGAGAATCAGTTCGTCGTGAACGCTGACGGTCCCTGATTGCACATAGCCGATTGCAACCAATCCGATTCCCTTCACGTTGAAGTGCTGGTCCACAGGGATGACGAGCGGCGCTTCTGCATTTGCGAGCAAATCTGGGATGCGCTGGTCCATCAGGGTGTACAGGCACTCCCGCAGGTGTGGTCCATCGTTCTTTTCAAAGGTCCAGTGAGCCAAACCGGCCTGCTTGAAGAGCATAGCGACTTGGTCTTGGTCAATCCAAGAACCGTCTGCTGGGTTTAGGACTGCGACTCCATTATCGATGCCTGAACTGGCGAAAGCGACAAGAACTTCTCCGAGGGTAGCATTGACTTCCGTGACCTCAATGATTCCAACCTGGGCGGTAGAAAGGGCGTTGAGGAAGGGAGGTAGCCGTTCCGGGTATTTGGCAGGACGTATGAGCGAGAGGATGCGTGCCCCGCCCCCGTCCATCTCCTTGTGGACATAGGTGTGCACGTCCCTTTGGTCTGCGGCTTTTGCAATGCTCTTTGCCAGTTCATCCGATCCAATCATAGCGATGTTGAGTACGACCATATGACGCCCACCGGAGACCTGTCCTCATGAAGGTGGGGGTGGTTTCAAGACGACCGTTTGGCCTTTTGGGCCAGCATGTGTCTCACGGATGGCCTTTGCTTTCTCCCATTCTTCCTTTTCTTCATCTGTGCCCGGTGTGAACTGGGGGATGGGGATTGGTCGCATCATCGAATCAATTGCTACAAAGAAAAAGTAGCCCTCACAAATAATCTTCTTTTCCCAAGTCGCCTTACTCATCGTATATGCCGTTACTTTGGTACATGCAGTATGGCTGCTGGTGAAGACGACTTCACCTGTCACTTCCAAAAGGTCACCTTGGCGTGCAGGTGCAATAAACGTCAATGTGTCTATTGAAATTGTGACAAATTCACGGTGGGCAAATTTGGCACAAGCGATGCCTCCAGCCTTATCCATGAGCGAAAGAAGCCGACCTCCAAAGAGGGTGTTGTAGGCATTGGTATCTTGAGGAAAAACTTCCTCAATGAGGGTGACGGATTCTGTTGAGTAAGGGTCCATGTTTCTCCCAAGGCGTTCTCCCTCATAACTCATGTTAAAACAATGGGATGTTAAATCATTCTTTCTTAAAAGGCATTGACAGGAGAGCGACGAAGTTTTATGGGGAGGAATCCTCCGAGGAGCGTAGGTGACACCATGCCGAATGAAACACCCCGTAGAAGTACACCATTTTTCCTCGTATTTTTGATGCTCCTAGCTCCCTTTGCTAGTGCAAGTGTCACGACCTTTGCAGATGGCTCCTCTGAAGTTGATATTGAGATTCGTGACGGTGTACCTATGACCAATATTGTCGACGGAGCGATTGACCTTCCGGTTGGAGAGACTGTGACCGGAGCAACCATGACCATCTCGACAGAAATGGTTGAACATGCTGCCCACTCAAGAATCGACCTCGAGACCAGCGACCGAGTTTGGAATCCAGCTCAAAACAACCAATTGACAGAATTTTCGGATGAGTCCTTGTTCCAATACGAAGACAGTTCGGGAGACGCCACACCCCTATCCCTCAAGGCTGAAGGGTTCTTGACTGATTTTGAAGGAACTTTTGCAGGATTCATGGACTTGTCAAACCCACCTCAAGGGAGTCAAGGATGGGTCCATGGCGCTCCGTCTTCAACCGACGTGCCGGCAAATTGTGCCTCCGGGAATGATTGCTGGGGGACAAACCTCGGTGACAACAATTACACGGACGACAACGGTGAACTTCCGTATGACCTCCATTTGAATTCACCAGAGCTGTACGTCAATCCAACGCTCAAGAGCAAAACAGCGACCTTCTCATCCTGGCATAATTTTGAGGCTTATGCAGGAGGCGCACAAAACTCCGTTCGGTACGCTGATTGTGGGTATTTGCAAATTCGTTCCTCTCCAAACCCAGGATTCCCTCCAGATGATTCAGGATTCCAGTTCTTGCCGATTGATGCTCAGAACAGTACGGGAATCGGTTTCGGGCAAGGTTATGCCCAACGTGCACAGTATTCCTGGCAGTTGGATAACAAAATAGACACAACCTGCGGCGGATTAACCGGCCAAGGTGCAAATCAACAATACGGACTAGCCGGTTCCTCTACATATGCTCAGAACCCATCTGGGTGGGCAACAATTGCAGTAGACTTGAACAACTTTATCGGGGATTATGTTCAAATCCGCTTTGTTATGGAACACAATGGTGTTCAGGAAGCAGAATTCCCTCTTGATGACAACATGTCTGGATGGCATATTGACAACTTCCGCCTCGGCGATGTTCTACCCCAAAATGCGAGCATGACGGTTCGTGGTATTTCTCCCTCTGTCTTCGGAGGAGATTATCATCCGAACGGCTATGGTTTGCTAAGCATCGAAGCATCGACATCGCTGACAGCACAACTTTCAGTTGATGTTCTTGACGCTAATAACAGAATAATCAATGACACTTCTGGTGTACCCATGGCTGGACTCACCGGTGACATCATTGAACTTTGGGACATTGATACATCCAGGTATTACTCTCTCAACCTTCGTTTCAATTTCGATTCAGGACCAGATCGCCTTTCGACTGCAATTATGCACGGATTTAGCATGGGTACGAGAGTTGGTACTGGATTCAATGCCTCAGCCACTGCAGTGGGTTCAGTAGCAAATGGAATTTGGTCAACCCCTGGAGGTGGAATACCTATGATCTATACTCCTTCATTGATATTCAAGAAGGGTTCTCGACCAGCCTAGAACGCAGTAAATTCAGCTATCCAATTACCTCGGTAACTCCCTACATACAGGATGACTGCAGTGAATCTCCTGATGTGAGCATCATCCCGATTGGACAATCCAATTCCGTAAATTTGACAGCAGATGTCAAAACATCATTTGAGGCGCCTATTTTCGGGTTCGCCTCAGTGGTGTCCTACATGGGCTCTTGCGAAGTGACTGGAATTTGGTTTGACCTTGAATTTGGACACCATGCAGAACATCTACGAATCGATGTCGCCAATGATGGGGATGTTGACTATGGTTTCACTGAGCCTGCCTTTGGAATGTTTGGACGCCAAACAAACTTTATCCTCAACAAGGTGGACA
>CASIBY010000020.1 GCA_949373095.1 Candidatus Poseidoniaceae archaeon | reverse complement strand
TCCAAATCTGGAACGTTAACCTACGAAGCGGTGGCTCAAACCATGAGCATCGATGAAGGGCAATCCACATGTGTCGGAATCGGCGGAGACCCGGTCAACGGTACTGGGTTCATCGAATGCCTCGCTGCATTCCAAGCGGACCCGCAGACTGCTGCGATCGTCATGATTGGCGAAATCGGTGGGAATGCCGAGCAAGAAGCAGCAGCATGGGCCGCTGAAAACGTCACGAAACCCATCGTTGGGTTCGTCGCGGGTGCAACGGCCCCTCCGGGCAAGAGAATGGGCCATGCCGGGGCGATCATCTCGGGTGGAAAAGGAACCGCAGAAGAGAAATTCGAAGCGTTCGAAGCAGCTGGAATCGCTTGTGCAAAGGACCCATCCGAACTTGGAGCAGTCCTCCTTGAATCCCTCAAGGCAGCCGGACTACGCTGAGTCAGAGATAGACATCTTTCAGATGAAGGGAATGATGAGAGACGAGGTCTCCATCCCTTGCCTGCTGAAGCAATTGCTTCCCCTCATCACTGTGGACGTAAACAGCATGCCCAGGACTTACATGTGCGTTCCATTGCGCCTCAAACCACTTTGCATGTTGTTTCTTTCCTGCGAGGCATGAGGGCACTCTGTGATACATGACGAGTTCATTGCGCCCCTTTCGGAGGTACTTGGCCAACATTTCGGGAAGGAGTTTTGACAGGAACGTCTCATCAAAGAATACTGAACTGCGACCAATGATGTATCGTGCATCTTCCAATCCTCCAAAGACCTCACTCAGGGCTTGAGCGAACATATCGGATTCCTCCTGTGTACATCCTTCAATGAAGTAGCGATACCAGCCTCCGCCCCGTTCACCTCCGCCGAGTTTACTTCCACGAGGGAGCAGTCCTGCGTCCCACATAGCATTGGCTACGGCGGTGATAATGGAACGGTTCAATGAAGCGTCAGTCCACGGGTCAGCATGCTTTCCGAATTGGAACCCAAGTCCACCGCCATCTCCTGATGAGCCCGGCTTGAATTCCAACGACTTCCGGGATTCTGCTGAAAAGGGCTCACCTATGCCCCACATCGTCCCGAGTCTCTGGGCGGCGGCGGGATCGTTCAAGCATTTCCTGGTTCAGAACGGCCATTCCTTCGTTGATTCCCTCGGGTTGGAGTTCAGTAAAAGCGGCGTGGACATGACCCAACGCCTTTCTCTATAGAACCATCGTCACAAACGCCAAAGAGATTGGTGTGCTTCTTTCGGAACCGGTCGTAATCATCAAACCCCTTGATGAATTCTTCAGCCAAGCAAATAACATCCCAATTGTTTGCTACTTTGTTTGGCCATGTATTATCAAGGCGCAGAGATCTCCCACGCAATTGATTGATGCTCATGCTTGTGGTTACCGTTGTAAGGTCAATGAGGACATTGATTCGTGATGCATCCCACCCTTCTCCCAATAACCCACGGGTTCCAATCAAACACTTTGTGAAGCCCTCTTGGAAGAATTCGGTAACCATGGTTGAATAATACCGAGGGGCCCAGTCCGCTCCAGTACCATGGATGTGATGAAAACGTCCGAGTGGTTCATCCAGAAATTCAATCCGAAGTTCTCGTTCATGGACCCATTCACGGGCTTTAGCGAGAAAGCGTTCACTTGCATCGTCGTCGATCAAGAGGGTGCTGCCCAGTCATCAAAATCAGGGTCCAAGTTGGTCTCCCACTTCGCAGTCTACAAGGGCCTTGAATACGCCAATGGCGCCGCCGGCCTCATCATCATGAATCCCTTCAACGAGGGCCGTAGAAGATGTCTTCTCAAAGTCTGTCACGACGACACAACGTAAAGTTCCGATCCCATTGATTCGGACTCTACCTTCAAAATCTCTGAAAGTGCTGAGGTTTTTTCCGCGGCGTAAGCGAGAATCCGACTGACTGGGGATGCGCATGGCCGTGCTCCACTTTCTGTGATCTGGTATCCAAGCAAGCGAAGCCGGTCAGTCACGTCTTCTGCCAGTTCGATGGTCTGCCTTCATGTTCGGAGCGGCGTAGTCCAAACCGTACGTAGCGGTCCAACAAGAGGCCGTAAAAGTACGATCATCCGGTGAGGCTTCGTTAAAGTCGTTAACTCCCACCGCTACCCTCGGAACACCTTTGGGCAAACTTGCGCCCGATGCGAGGAAGGTAAGCACGGGCTGCTTGGGAAAAATCGGGAAGGGTTTTGTCAAATTCCCTCCATGAGAGTTCCCCTCGTCCGGGTATGGTTTTGGATTCAAGATTTGAAAACAGCCAATCGGGGAACGGCTAGGGCTCGAGATGTATCCTCGTGCGGACTTGGGAGATCTCTTCAACAACGGATAAAAACGAACCATCGGCTTCGCTAATGTAAGCCAATTCCTTCGCAGAAGGTCGTACGAAGTAACACAAGTCCTGGTACGGAGCTAAGTTTGAATCACGTACAAGTGCAGGTGTTGGGACTTCATAATCAACATCACCAAGAAGGTCTGAATAATGTTGAGCATCTTCTACAGCATCAGGATTAGGTGGAGTTGCAGTCAGGCCGAGGATAACTGGGTCCTCAAACGCATCTTTGAGTTCAACCAATACCTTACCCCAATGCTCGGTCAGATGGTGGCATTCGTCAAGAATGATGAGTCCTATCTTCGCTTCTTTTAGTCGTTCTATGGCTTTGATTGAGTTCGCATTGAGCCATGACATGCTACCGCTGACTTCCGACATCGACATCTCTTGCTTTCTTGCGAAACCCTTTCATTTGCTTTTCATAATAGGATGTGTTCTTGGCGCTCAGGTCCTCAATCCATGCTTGTCCAGATGCTGTGTCGATGGCTTCACCCATTTCGAGTAACTTCTCGATCCACAGTTGCGTTGCTGCCTCTTCCAAGTCGTCACCCTTGGTGCGAACCATTGTCAGCGACTGGTAGGTAAGGGATGTTAGCAGTCCAGGATTCTTGAGAGGACAGCCCGACCTCTTCCTCCCTCCCATCCAAATCAAACAGAGACGTACGGGCCACCCATTGGGCTTGAATTGCAGAATTCGGCGAAAGAACGAGGGTGGGGCAGACGTACGAGGTCAGCCCAGACATAGAGGCCGAGTATCGTTTTTCCCGAACCGGGAGGGGCCACAATGTGAAGTTGCTTTTCGCCAGCAGCAAGTTGCTTTTTGATGATCTCTGACGCAGCGGTTTGCGATGGCCGGAGCTTCCCTGAAAATCCGATGCCGCCAAACTCTGAGTTCGCCATTTTGGCTCACCTTCAGCGAGAAGGACCACGTTTTGGACCGCCAGGAGGCCCACGTTTTGGACCGCCGGGGGGACCGCCGCTCTTCTTTGGACCGGGTGGACCGCCGCTCTTCTTTGGACCGGGTGGACCGCCGCTCTTCTTTGGACCAGGTGGACCGCCGCTCTTCTTTGGACCGGGTGGACCGCCGCTCTTCTTTGGACCGGGTGGACCGCCGCTCTTCTTTGGACCGGGTGGACCGCCGCTCTTCTTTGGACCGGGTGGACCGCCGCTCTTCTTTGGACCGGGTGGACCGCCGCTCTTCTTTGGACCGGGTGGACCGCCGCTCTTCTTTGGACCGGGTGGACCGCCGCTCTTCTTTGGACCGGGTGGACCGCCGCTCTTCTTTGGACCGGGTGGACCGCCCCGAGCAGGAGGCGCCCGTGCTTCTGGCTCTTCTTCCTCTTCTTCTTCGAATACTGCGCCACAATGTGGACATGTTGGATCGCTGTCTTTCACGAGGCCGTCACAAATCTCACAGGCGAACATATCTTCCTCTGGTTCTGCTCCGAGTTTCTCTGTCTTACCGTCTTTAGAGCGGAACATGGATACAGCACAGGCCAGATCATAGCCCTTGAGTGCAAGTTCTGTTTGAATAGCATGTTCAAAGGCTTGAGCCAAATCCTCTGGTGTATCAAGAACTCGTCCATCGTCAACATAAGTCACGTTTACTTCAAAGACGTCACCGTTTAGTTTGGTTTGAGGTGCTTCAACTGCAACACCTCGCTTTCGAGCAACTCGGCGGATGGCCACTTCAGAGATGCGGCGAAGGAGGGCATCGTTGGGAGCATCATTGGATGTTTGGCCAAGAGCTCCAGCCATGATTTCTGCCGCTGGGTTGTTCGCATCGTTGCCGACCCGGAGGTGGGAAGGAAGTTCTCCGCCTCCAAGGTTAGCGAGAACGCTTGATGCTGGAGATTGATTCATTGAGAGCCATTGGCTTCTTCGTTCATCCTTAACTGCCCGCTCTGCCTCAGCAAGACGGTTTACCATAGCATCAGTTGGTGATGCGGCTGGATTTTGAGCAATTTTTGTCCCTCCCGGATTCATCGGGGAAACATTGCCGTTATTGGCTGGGGCAGCTCCACTTGCAATGGACGGACCACGGGGTAATATCGGCATGTCTGAGACAGGTGCTACATTGGATCGTTGTGGAGGCTGCTGTTGTTGAGGAGGAAATTGGGTTGGAGGGAAGCCACCTTGTTGCGGCTGATTAGGGTAAACTCCAGGGGGAAGGTTCTGATTTTGCTGGATTCCTTGTGCCATTCCTTGTAGCGTATCTTGAGGAATATGCCCCATTTGATTCAAGTTGTTTTCTTGTTGCATTCTCTGTTCCTGTCCCGATACTGGGTCAAAAGAACGCTGAGGTGGGAACGGTGGTAAATTTTGAGGAGCAGGAGGATTGAATCCACCAGCCATCGAATTGTCTTGCCGTGAGCCGCATTCAGGACAAAACATACTGTCATCAGGGATGACCACTGCACATGAGCCGCAATTCACACATTCCCCTCCTAGGCCGACGCTTGGGCGACCCATCCTAAAGGATTCCGACAAATCTCCCATCTTTGTATCGTTCCTTTGGCCTTTCACAATGACGCACATTAATTTTCAGACACATACGTTCATTCACATGAGCAGGCTGCGTTCAAGAGAGGGGACCAAATGGCAGTCTTGACCAATCCGAAAATTGACAATTTGCTGGAGACAACCTCTCGGTCGTTTTATCCGACGCTAAAATACCTACCAAAGAAGGTTCGGGGTCAAATCGGTTTGTTATACCTCCTTGCACGGGTGGCGGACACCATCGCTGACTCAAAACACGGTGAAACTGAAGTACTTCTCAACACCCTTGGCGCTTACAATGAGGTCGCTCAAGGCCGTTCCACAACACTGCCTGATTTCTTAGAACTAGCGAGCATACAGGCAAACGAACACGAAGCTGAACTACTTCGGAATGTTGACGATGTGGTTGAAGGACTCAAGGATTATGATGAAGGGGATCAACAGCGAATCCTATCATGTTTAGACGTCATCGTAGGGGGACAAATCTTGGACCTCCAACGCTTTGGGATTGCCAAAGAAGGAGGAAGTATTTCCTCACTTAGCACTGACTCAGAATTGGACGATTATACCTTTAGGGTCGCCGGTTGTGTCGGCGTATTTTGGACAGAGATGTCCCTTGCTCACCTCATGAATCTGCCCCCCAGAAGAAGAGAAAATATTCCACGAAAAGGGAGTTCGATTTGGTAAGGCATTGCAAATGATTAACATCCTACGAGACATACCTGAAGACCTTCGATTTGGGCGTTGCTATATCCCGTCTGAAGTATTGAAAGAACATGGCCTCAAACCAGAAGATCTCATGGATGAAACCAACCTCGAATCGTTTCGCCCGATTTATGACTCATATCTTGACTTAACCAATGAACACCTTGAGGCCGCAACAGATTATATTCGCATGATACCAGAAAAGCAATTTCGTCTCAAGGCGTCTACGATGCTCCCGGTATTAATCGGTCAAAGAACGGTCACCCTTCTCAGAACGGGAAATATTCTTAATTCGGAGGAACGAATCAAAGTAACTCGGGATGAAATGAAAACATATGCTCGGAAATTACTTCGCGCACTTTTCATCCCAGGGGGCGTCCGTCGGCTTCTTGAGAAAAATAAAGATAAGTAGTGTTCTATAGAATAATATCGCTAAAGTAAAGAAGTACTTACACAAGTAGATAACTGCGGCGAGATTTGCACCTCAAAGAGGAGGTCTCATAAACAAGCGGCGCGAGGGAGCAACGGTTAGCATGCTGGAACGACGGAAACCGCTCGACCTCCTTTTCCCCCTCAAGGGGAACGCTTCAACCCGAAGCGGTGAGGAAGAAGTTCAGCATCCAAGCACCCTCGAGCGCTTGCGTGCCGGTGTCACTTTAGCCCGTGACGCCGTAAAAGCAGTGAGCTTGACCGCAATGGAAGCACTGCGTGAAGGAGCTTCTTACATTGGAATAGTTAGTGAGAAGAACGAACTCGTTGATCCGTTTGAACATCTGGACGCTCCGATTTGGTCAGAGCGCCCGCCTGCAGAACTTCTCAAACTCGCCTACGAATACTGCGAAGAACTGACGATGAAGGAGGCTGGAAACTTCTATCACTCCTTCAAATATCTCCCAGACGTCCAACGAATGTCCATGTGCGCCATCTACGCATTCTGCCGTCGTGCGGACGACATCGCTGACGGCGATTGGGCTGACCGATTCCCAGGAAGCCAAGGCAAATCAGATCCTGAAGCAATGTCCTACCGGGCGGAACTTGAAGCGTTGCAAAACCGAGGTACAATTCTTGACCAAGATGCATACCTTAACAAAATCACACAGTTATTCTTCTTCCGGAAGAAACTCTCGACCTGCTATAACGAGGTCTATTCTACGGACCCAGTATTCCTCGCTCTAAAGGACACAGTTGACCGTTACAGCATCACCAGGGAAGTTTTTGATGATTTGATTTCCGGCATGGAAGACGACCTTTACAACAACCGGTACAGGAATTTTGATGAGCTCTACGTTTATTGCTACAGAGTAGCCTCCGTTGTCGGCCTTATGTGTATTGAAATCTATGGTTATGAAGACCCAAGAGCAAAGAAATTTGCAGAATCATGGGGTATTTTCATGCAACTCACAAACGTACTGCGAGATGTCGGAGAAGATATTCAACGGGACCGGGTCTACCTTCCGTTAAATGAATTGGAACGCAACGGGATGACAGAGGCTGAACTCGATGGAAAGATTGTTCTCAACAAACATTGGGAGCCTTATGTTCGAAGTTATGCTGCACGAGCAAGAACATACTTGGAAGAAGCACGACAATTGTTGCCCCTCCTCCCCCGAAGGTCACGATATTCACCCGCTGCCATGATTGCATTCTATGACAAGATTCTCAGACAAATTGAGAAGCAACAGGGTGACGTGTTCACCAAGCGAGTCAAACTCAACAAAGTACAGAAGATATCCCTTGCCGCTGCAGTATATCTCCGCCATCGTTTCCTCCCTGCATTCTTGAACCCCGTTTGGGGCGCACTCGCCCGTGTCGGAATTTTGCCTTCAGTTTGAAGAACGAACTGAGTCGAACCACACGTTCAAAACACCGGCCATCATGCTCGTCACATGGCCACCTTTGAATCACTAAAGTGGCTCACTCGATTTCTTGAAGAAACTCCGGGTGACCCCGAAATGGGCGGTAAATCACGTCAAGTCCCCAATGCATGTTGGTCACGAGTGAAACCCTCACCTCCAACCTCGCCGGAACTTCAAATGTGGTCGGAAGAAATGGGATTGAAGTTAGGTCTTGAACGCCCTGATGGACGAATTCTTGGAGGGGGAATGGTCACTAATGGGATGGACCCTTATTCGCAACGTTATGGAGGGCATCAATTCGGCTCTTGGGCCAATCAACTTGGAGATGGAAGAGCCATTACATTAGGTGAACTCCAGTTGGAAAATGAAGTCGTTGAATTACAACTCAAAGGAGCAGGACACACGCCCTACTCGCGTTTTGCTGATGGTAAAGCCGTCCTTCGATCGTCACTTCGTGAATTCCTTTGCAGTGAAGCAATGCAGCATTTGGGCGTGCCAACAACACGAGCGCTTTCACTCGTAACCACTGGGGAACAAATCGTGCGTGATGTCCTCTACAACGGCAATCCAGCCCCAGAAGATGGAGCGGTTGTTTGTCGAGTAGCACCTAGTTTTCTTCGGTTTGGAAGTTATCAGATCCACGCCGCCAACGGCGACCATGAAACCCTGAATGCACTTGTTAGCCATACATTGAGACATCACTTCCCAAACCATTCTGCTGATGATGATGTTTCTCGCATTTCATGGCTTACCCACGTTGCTGAACAAACAGCCGTTATGATTTCACATTGGATGAGAGTAGGATTTGTCCACGGAGTCATGAACACCGATAACATGTCAATACACGGATTAACTATTGATTACGGCCCTTATGGTTGGCTGGAAGATTACAATCCCGGGTGGACGCCAAATACTACCGATGCAGGAAGAAGTCGATATTGCTACGGCCAACAACCCCAAATTGGAGCATGGAACGTTGCACGGCTTCTCGAAGCAATGGTCCCACTGATGGATGAACCCGAACTCCTTCACAATGTATTGGAGGCCTACACGGTCAAATTTGAACAACTGCATAACACAATGTGGGCAAACAAACTCGGATTTGGAAACTGGAGTGAAGATGATGAGCCCCTCATTCGAGATTTGAATGCATTATTGCAAACGGTTGAAACGGACATGACAATATTTTTCCGACTTCTTTCATCCATTGAACGGCCATCTATTGAACTGTTAGAGGATGCGTTCTACGACCCTTTGACCATACCAAAAGATGCATGGGGCGAATGGCTTCTTCGATGGTGGGAACGGACAGGCCAAAGTCCAAACCATCAAATGATGCTCCAAAATAATCCAAAGTACGTCTTGAGGAATTGGATGGCGCAACTCGCGATTGATGCTGCTGAAAAGGGTGACTTCTCGGTTGCTGAAGAACTTCACACCCTCCTCAAAGACCCTTATTCGGAACAACCTCAATTTGAAACAACTTGGTTTCAAAAGCGTCCAGAGTGGGCACGCCATCGCGTAGGTTGTTCAATGCTCTCGTGTTCAAGTTGAAGCCACTAACATTGTGTTTGCTGACGTGATCAAGCGTTACGCGTGAATGCTTGAATTCCAGTGATATAACGCCCAATAATTAGATTGTGAATGTCGTGAGTTCCTTCATAGGTTTTGACAGACTCAAGATTAGCCATGTGGCGCATAATTGGATATTCATCAAGGATTCCGTTAGCACCATGGATGTCCCGAGAGACACGTGCAATTTCCAATGCGATGTCAACGTTATTCATTTTAGCCAGAGAGATTTGTTCGGGGAACCAAGTTCCGTCGTCCTTCTTCTTCCCAAGGTGGTAAGCAAGGAGTTGTCCTTTTGTGATTTCTCTAAGCATCCAAGCCAACTTGTTTTGAATTAGTTGGTAAGATGCAATAGGATGATCAAATTGAATTCGTGATAGGGCGTATGTTTTCGAACTGTGGAAACAAGCCATTGCGGAGCCTAGAACACCCCATGAGATACCGTAGCGAGCGTTGTTCAAGCATGAGAATGGGCCTCGAAGGCCTTTGACGTCCGGGAGCATACGGTCTTTTGGAATCTTACAATCCTGAAACACGAGTTCGCTAGTTACACTTGCTTTCAGAGAGTGCTTGCCTTTCATTTCCGGAGCAGTGAATCCTTCATCACCCTTCTCAACGATGAAGCCACGAATAACGCCGTCAAGTTTTGCCCAAACCACAGCTACATCAGCGATGGTCCCGTTGGTAATCCACATCTTAGCCCCGTTGAGAAGATAATGATCTCCTTTGTCTTCTGCCTTGGTTATCATGTCACCAGGGTTTGATCCGTAATCGGGTTCAGTGAGGCCAAAGCATCCAATCCATTCGCCTGAGGCCATCTTTGGTAGGTAATGCTCTTTCTGTTCTTCGCTTCCAAAGTCCCAAATTGGGTACATTGCAAGGGATCCTTGAACAGAGGCAAAAGAGCGTAGTCCGCTATCTCCACGCTCAAGTTCCTGGCAAATCAATCCATATGCGATGTAAGATAGACCCGGGCATCCGTAGCCTTTGAGCGGAGCACCGAGAACTCCCATTTCTCCGAGGGCAACTCGCCATTCGTCAAGAAAGACGCCGTCTTCGCATGCTTGTTCTATTTTCGGAATGACTTCTTCGTCAACCCATTCGCGAACTAAATCCCGAATCATAATTTCTTCTTCGGTCAGTAGGCTTTCTATATCGTAGAAATCTAATCCTTCAAACGGCTCCATGGCAGTCTCCCTCATCCTCATGGCTACGCGCGTGCTTCATCAACATAACCCTTCATCCGGGAAGGATTATTTGCTTTTTTTCTTAGGAAAACGCCACTCATTGTACTTGCGTTGAAGCCAAGTACTGTTCATGTAAACAAGACCAAGAATGACACCAGGCACCGAAATTGCAACAGCCCCAAGCACGAGTACTGTCATTATGTTTCCATCAACTTCCTCTAAGAGGGGAGAGAAGGCGACGATATTGCCGAATTCGGTTACAATGAACCCTTCGTTCATACCCGTCTCCCAAATCACGCTCATTGTCCTACCAGCAATAACAGAATCCCACATAGCGGCGTCTTCCGCCATGAGAACCGTGAATGCTTCGCTGGTTTGTGGTTCATGACGAATCAGCGAAAACGGAGCCATATGGACCAGGCTTGTACCACCATGGCCTGCAGTTACATCAATTTGTTCTCCGGAGGATAAGTCAAACATCAATGTGGGTTCCCCATATGACTGACTCGCATCGATGGTATTGATGCGGAGAGCTTTGCTACGCAGTCCGCTAGCAAACGCAACGCATTCGTTCAGGGTAATGTCTGAACATTCAACACCGACCCAAGTTTCAGTGACCGTACCTGACATCCAAGTCAATTTATGGTCCCTATCAATAACTCCAATACCATCCTCGAGACTTGATACGAAGCATACATTGTAGTTGGGATTAGGATGGCATGAAATGTCTGTGATTTGACTTGTGCTTGTGGAATTGAGGGATTGGAAGCCACTATGCTCTGCAAACTTCCAGAGGGTTCCGTCTTCAGAACCAACGTAGGCATAGTCTCCTGCTGACCGCCAATCAACAGCAGAAAGGTCGTAGCCCAATACCGAAAATGAATCGTTGACAAATGTGATTCCATGATCGTAAGTATCGTAGCGAAGAGCAAGTCCTCCCCCCCCCATCAAAAGTGCTGTGTTGCCCCGTGGATGCCATGCAACATCTTGAACCGTTGAAGTACGCCCGGTTAGTAGTTCAATGTCCTTAGAACGATCATCAGCATCTGTAGCAGAAAGAACGCGAGCATACCCGTCAATTCCTGCAATAAGGACCGAGGAGCCATCAGGAGAAACTTCGCCTACTTTGATTCCCAAATCGGTCTCTCCTAAAACTCCAGCATCGCTTAACTCAATACGAGTGACGGCTTCACCAGAAACCGTTGGAATGAGGAATAAAAAAAGAACGAAGAGTGCAAACTTGCGTACGCCCATACCTTGATGCACCAGCCCATGTATGAAAATCTCTCCGACGAAGTATGCTTCTCTACTATCCCCTCATTTCAGCAAGTTGAACGGTGATGCTTATGTCAAAAGGGTGCTTCGCCAGACCATGGAGCGATTTGCTGTTAAAAGAGGCGTGCAAAAGACGATGGGCGGAAATGCAGGGTTGGCAAAACTCGCAACCCAATATTTTGAAGACATAAATGTGGACGCCGATGGCGTTTTTACAGGCTCATACGGCCTTTTAGTGATGGTTCAAGGGTCCTTTGACCCAGCAGGTAAACTTGCGGTTGATGTGGAACAACTCAAAGGAAGCGCCCTTGGTGAATTCCTCGAAGGAGAAAATGGACGGGAAATGGCCATGGAATCTCGCCGTAGGTGGTCCGGGTTTTTAGACGACGCCACAGGATACTCCGCAAAACAACGCGGAGACAAGGCCAAGGAAGAAGCAAAGAAGTTCTCAAAGGCTAAATCTGCTATCAAAATGGCTCACAAATCTATGCAATTAATGGATGTTACAGCCGAAACCCAAGCCAAGGCCCATGAACTCATTGAAAAGTTGCAAGGTATGATCGACGCAGGAACTCCTCCGTCAGAAGGCCAGGCCAAGAAACTGAACGACCTCTTCTGAGGGTGATTCCATGGTAGCCGAGAATCTATTAGATGCTTTTATCGAACGGATTCCAGCCATCAATGAACTTTCCTCAAATAAGAAAGAACGGCTCGAAATGATGGTTGGTCATGTCGACGAAGTAGTTGGATTAGAGCACCTCGTTAAGTGTTTGACTGAAGACACCTCAAGTTCGGGAGACGGTATCATCCAATGCTACGTTGGATTTGAACCAAGCGGTAAGGCACATATTGGATGGAAAGTTCTCTCGCTTCAATTACGCAGGATGCTTGAAGCCGATGCAAATGTCATGGTCTTTCTTGCAGATTGGCACGCATGGGTCAACGACAAATTCGGAGGGGACATGGATGCAATCCAAACCACTGCCCGATACATGGAAGAGACCTTCAGAGCGCTCCTCGGAAACCCTCCGGAAGGAACAGGCCCTGGACAACTCCAGTTCAAGTGGGCTAGCGAAGTCATGAAATCAAGTGAGTACTGGGCTCGTGTCCTACGTTGTTCCAAGGGAGCCACGTTGGCTATGGTTCGCAAAACGTTTACCATCATGGGTAGGGACGAAGCCTCTTCAGACCATGACCTCTCTAAATTCTACTATCCAGCCATGCAGGCCGCAGACATATTCGAAATGAACATTGATATTGCAATCGGAGGCATGGACCAACGAAAAGCTCACATGTTCATGAGGGATGTTGCATCGAAATATGGGTGGGAAAAAGCAACCTGTCTCCACACCCCTATCATTTCATCACTCAAAGCGTCTGGAACTCGAATGGAGTCCTTTGATCACAAGATGTCAAAATCTGACCCCGCAGGAGCACTGCTTCTTCACGACACCCATGAACGAATCCGTAAGAAAATGCGAAAAGCTTACTTGGATCCTGAAGATCAGAATTCGCCTGTTTACGAACTTGCAGAATATATTGTACTGCCCGAATTCGGAGAAATAGTGGTGACTCCTGATCCTCGTTTCGGAGAACCAAGTACATGGACTACCCTTGAGGCATTCAAAGAGGCAGTTACCAACGGCACCTTGCACCCACTTGATGCGAAATTTGGAGTTGCTGATGGACTTGCAAAAGGGCTGGAATCTGTTGAAACCTATTTTAATGCTAATCCCGAAGCCCTCAACACCGTTACAGAACTAATGCAAGGATAAACTTACTTGAAGTCGATAATCGGCAAGGGTTCGACGCTGATGACATCTATTGAAAGCAAACGACGTGTGTCTTTCGCAAAATTCCGAGTTGGAATGGGTTGTACCCTGAGAATGCCGTTGACTCGCATGAAGGATGAACTGTCAACGTCTCCTACCAAGTCATCAGCCAGTGTGCCAATTAGTTCGAATTTAGCCGAACACTGGATAAGATGGTGATCTTTATTGTAACTAATTTGACGTATTGAAACATCTTGAACGTCCTCATAATAACACTCATCAGTCAACATGCGGAAATTGGCCCGGGGATAGAAATGTGCTATCGGAATATCCTTTGTATCTATACCGTCCAATGATTTTTGAAGACAAATACGGCAAACGCTCGGACTTTCACGCTCCCTGGCCCTACGCTGTTGTACAACTGACGAAGTCCCACAATCCCTGCATTTGTAAATCGCAGACTTGAGCCAGCCGTATGGATGAGAAACGTGTGCAATTTTAACGTCTACAGTGAGGAGCTTGTCTCGGTCTCGCATTCTGAGTTCATCCATGGTACGATGATAGTTTTCACTCAAATTCACAACCCTAACAACCGGACGAGTGAGAACCCCATTTTGGTCAAATTGTTCCTTCAACACCTTATCCCCGAGAGAAAGAGTCCTCGCTGGGTTAAGATGGAATTCAGTTTTGAGGAACTTATCCTTTGCCATGACATCGTGTTGTACTTCAAAGCCAAACACATTCATTTCTAGGCCCTCCAAGTCCTTAATTTCAGCCGAATACTCCTTTTCGAATAGGATTCGCCATGCTGCGAGCACGTGTTGATCTTTCTCACCGAGGTCAATGGGGTCTTCTGTTCGCATGGAATTCTACCCCTTTGTTGAAGGTTCATAATCTTGGCGGATTAACATCAAACTTCGCCTCACAAATTAGACCATCTTTTACCCATATGCAATGGTGACAAGGTTCATGAATTGGATGCCGGTGGTTCATCCATCCGTACTCGGATGAGTGACCCCCATGCCAACCATTGTCGTCCTTGTAAAGCAAGTCCCTGATACCAACGCGAAGATAGCCATCAACGGCCAAACTGTTGACTTATCGGCTGTGAAAATGGTCATGAGTCCTTACGATGAATTTGCACTTGAAACTGCGCTACTCCACAAAGAAGCCGCTGGTGGCGAAGTAACAGCCCTAACAGTAGGAGGGCCCGCTTCAGAAAAAATCCTCAAGGATGCAAAAGCCATGGGAGTTGACAACATTGTTCGAATTGAATCATCGGAATCAATGGACACCAATGCTCTACAAACCGTTCTCAAAGAAGCCATTTCTAGCCTCGGTGCTGAAGTCGTCTACTGTGGAAAGTCCGCAGCAGATACGGGAGCCGGCTCTACTGGACCTGGTGTAGCAGAACGCCTTGGCTGGTCCTCAGCCTCCAATGTGATCTCTGCAAGTTTCGATGGTGGCCTTTCTGTTACCGCCCCTGGAAATGGTGGCAATGTGCGCCTCAGTGTCCCGCTACCCGCAGTTGTATCGTGCGATAAAGGAAGTTTCAAAGTTCGAAAGGCGAACATTAAGGGCATCATGCAAGCAAAGAAAGCTGCAGTAGATGTTCGTTCAATTGAAGCACCTCCTTCCACCGTTATCGTGGTTAGTCAATCCCTCCCTCCCGCAAAACCCGCAGGGAAATCCTACCAAGGTGGCCAAGCAGCTGCAGAGGTAGCACAACTGCTACGGGACGAGGCCAACGTATTGTGAAGTGATACCATGAGTGAAACGATTGTAATTGCAGAAATGAACAAGAACACCATCCATCCAAGCACTGCTGAACTTATCGCAGCTGCTTGCGCACTTGGAGCAGAACCGACACTTATTGTGCCCTGCACGGATGCTGGAGCAGCAGATAGCGCTACTTCATGGTCAGGAATATCCGGTCTCGTTGCGGCCAAATCCACTGCCTTTGAAAATTACGATGCGGCAGGATGGGCTTCCGCATTGGATGCAATCATGCCTCAGGGAACCATCGTTACCGGAGCGTCACCTCAGTCAAAGGATCTAGCAGCACGAATTGCTGCTCGTCGTAACCTCCCTGTCGTACAGGACGTAGTGAAGATTGAAGGCAACCAGGTGACATCCCCCGTCTACTCTGGGAAGGCCATGCAAACCGTAGCACTCGGTAGTGAAAGTGTGATCTCTGTTCGCTCCAACGTATTCACGCCAGTGCAGGAAGGCGGGCAAACGAACGTTTCCGTCGTTGACACAACGGGAGATATAGCGACCTCAGTACAAGAATTCATGGCTCGTGCATCCGAACGCCTCGATGTTTCTGAAGCAAATATTGTCATCTCGGGAGGACGTGGAATGGGCTCACCTGACAACTTCAGTCACCTTGAAGCCGTTGCAGACACCATCGGCGCAGCAGTCGGAGCATCTCGTGCTGCAGTAGATACATGGGAGGCAATCCCACACTCCATGCAAGTTGGACAAACAGGAAAAACTGTTAACCCCAACCTCTACATTGCAGTTGGAATATCTGGAGCCATTCAGCACCTTGCTGGAATGCGTTCTTCTCGTTACATTGTCGCCATCAACAAAGATGCCGATGCACCAATCTTCAAGCATGCTGATTATGGAATCGTCGCAACGTGGGAAGAAGCACTTCCAGTACTACAAGCACAGTTCCAGACTATGATGGACTGATCAAGCGTACTTACCAAAACCGTACACGCCACTTCCGGCTTGGTCCCCAACAAAGGGATTTGATGCTCGCTCTTGACCAATTGTTGTCAATGGACCATGCCCCGGATGGACAACAGTGTCTAAATCTAACGGCCACAATTGTGTGTGGATTGAGGAGGCAAGGAGGTCGAAATCACCACCGGAATGTGGGATGTCGGTTCTGCCGACTGAACCAGCAAACAACGTATCTCCAACGAAAACATGATTGGGCGCACCGTTGACTTCGACAAGTAAACAACATCCGCCAAGCGTATGACCTGGGGTGTGGAGTACTTGAAGCGAAATTGAGCCAAATGAATGCCATTGTGATGCAACCAATGCTTCGTCTGCTTCGGCAGGCACTGGTAGTTGAAGGCCGTAACGCATCCCAGAGGTTTGAGCCAAGGTTTGGAGCATCGTATCGTCAGGATGTAAAAACCAATCCACTTCGTAGTGAGCCTTGAGGACTGGGATAAAACCGCTATGGTCAAAATGAGCATGTGTATTGACCAAAGCAACTACCTTTCGCTTAGGAATGCCAGCCTCTGAGGCTCCTTCTGATGTGCTAGGCCCCGTTGACCAATCTGGTCCGCTTCCTGAAAAGGATTCAATCCAGTCGATGAGGCGTTGTGGCTCATCACCACCATCAATGATGATGGTATCTCCTGTTTTCGCATCTGTTACAACAGAACAACGCATCTGAAGGGGACCGACAAAGAAATTCTCTATCCAAGGATTCGTGAGGCCCATAGACTCTCGGAGAAGGAGGTCCTTCATGAGGTTGAGCCTTCCAAAACTGTAACTGTAAGCCGGTCTGAAGTCCACCCACCTTGCTGGTCAACAACGCGAAGCTCAAAGGAATGAACGCCAAGAGGCAATTTCAATCGGACCTGCGAGGTTGTTGCAATTTCTCTCCCTGAGGCTTCAATCCATGACCATGATTTGACTTGTTGATGAGGGTCAAACGTTCCGTTACCGTTCAATAACACCACACAAGTTCCATCCTCTTCCGCTCTTAAACGTTGGTCGTCTCCTGCTGAAGCTTGTGGCTTGAGGATTTCATCATGCTGAGATGAAAGTGCCTCAAATAATTCATCCTCATCCTCCTGCATCAACATTGATTCGGTTGGATTGTTGAGCGCATCTAACAAATCGGATTCACCAGTCATTGACGAAGATTGAGGTTCTGAGGCCGGACTGAGGTCGTTAGCCATTGCGTTCAGAAGAAGATCTAGCTCCCCATTATTCATTTCTTGAGTGTTCATAGATTCCCGTTCTGTCTCGGTAAGAAGAGCAAGAACATCGTCATCATTCCCGTTATAGAGTTCCTCTGCATTCAAACCTATATTCTCGAATGTGGCGGTAAACCATAGCGATAATTCAGTAGGATCCATTTCAATCAGTTCTCCTTTTAGGTCAATCCAGCCGATGGGTTCTGCGTCGGTGTAATCATTTTGATCATCTCCTGCAAAATAAATACGGCCTCGTTGACTATCAGCCTGAAGCCATTGCGCCATTCCTTGATGCTCTACCTTCCAGACTGGACCGTTAGAGTCAATTCCATGAATGAAGAACCAAGAACTTGCGGCAACCGTCCCATCAGAGTAGACTAACGAAAAGATGGGATGTTGGGTTTCCATTATGAGTGCCATCGTACCGTCTTCTTGGAGATGGTGAACCTCCCCATTATCAAACCCAAGATAGGAACCTACCTCTCCAGCGCAGGATGTAAGTAATCGCATACGTAACTCTTCACGAAGAATAAGTTGACCCTTCGACCATAATTCAAGTTCAATGGCTTCTTCATCACCTGCAACCAGTGCATGTCCTTCCCGGGTCAAGAAAAAGTTACCCTGCTGAGTCAACCCCATACCCGTAATTCGTTCTCCAATGGTCCCTCGCATAGGTCTTGACCAAAGAATAGCATCCTCGTCAAGACAGTGCACTGCTCCGTTTTGCTGTGCAATGTAGATGCTGTCACTCGAAGCGTCCATCTTGATGATGTCCTCAAATCCAAATTTTGAGGACAAGGATGATACCGTGTCCTCATCTTTTACAGAAAGAAGTTGCCCAAGACCGTCCAAAACTACCAAGGATTGACCCCAAGGAACACACTGCACGACCCCAGCATCTATGGTTTTGCGAGTTAGAACACTGCCTTCCAAATCGTAGAACACAAGGCCTTCAATTTCATCGCCAATCACCAATTGATTACGGTGAAACTGGAGAGAAGATACATCATTTGAGTGCTCAAACGCCGAGGTCACCTGACATTCGTCATTATCGTCAAGCATGGCGAGATGTACCCGTCTCGTGCCCTCAACCCAAGTTAGGTGAGCGGTCGCTTCATCAAACATCAGATGGCTCACCTTCCCTTCGGATTCAACCAACCGGTAGGCGCCACGTGTGAAGACCATACATAACGCTAAACTGCACCGTAGAAAAAGGCCTCGCCCAAGTTGAGCACTTGAAAGGTCTCAGTTTCCTTCATCGTTATGAAGATCAATAACGGCATCATCTTCATGTGACTGATTTTTGGCAGCATCATTGCGGGCAACATCAAGTCGATCGAGATATGCTTTGTCAATGTCACCGGTGACATAATTACCGTCAAAACAACTTGAATCGAAGCGGTCAATTCCAGCCTCGTCGTTCCAGGTAACATCCACTAGGTCTTCCAAAGTTTGGTAAAACAAGCGATCTGCACCGATTACTTCGCCAATCTCCGATACAGTTTTTCCGTCAGCAATGAATTCATTCACTGCTGGCATGTCGATACCGTAGACGTTTGGATGCCGAACTGGCGGAGCTGCTGAAGCGAAGTAGACTTTGGCTGCACCAACTTCACGAGCCATTTCAATGATTTGAGCACTCGTGGTCCCGCGAACAATTGAATCGTCAACGAGGAGAACGTTTTTCCCTTTGAATTCGTGCTCAATTGCGTTCAATTTACGACGTACTGACTTTTCACGCAAAGCTTGACCCGGCATGATAAATGTCCTCCCTACGTAACGATTCTTGACAAAACCTTCCCGGTAAGGTAGGTCCAATGCATTGGCCATTTGTAAGGCTGCAATTCTTCCAGAGTCAGGAATGGGAATCACAGCGTCGATGTCATGGTCTGGCCACTCTTCAAGAAGACGTTCTGCGAGTCGTTGTCCCTGATTCAGCCGAGCCTGATATACCGAAATTCCGTCAATGACAGAATCTGGCCGAGCAAAATAAACGAATTCAAAGATACAAGGCGAATAAGAACGCTTTGGAGCGCATTGACGGGTGAAAAGGTGACCTGAAGAACTGATGAAAATTGCCTCTCCGGGAGCAACATCACGAATCACTTCGAATCCAAGAGCCGTCAAGGCAACAGATTCACTCGCCACCATGTACTCTTCTTCGCCTTCGACTTCTCGCTTCCCAAATACAAGCGGACGAATACCGTTAGGGTCACGGAATGCCAACACTCCGTAACCAGATATGACGGAGATGCATGCATAACCCCCTCGTACGTGTTCGTGAAGAGCAGATACTGCCCCAAAAATGGTTTCAATGTTGATGTGAGAATTACCTTCAATTTTGAGCGCACGAGACCGATGACCGATTTCAACGGCTAGCATGTTCAACAACAATTCAGAATCGCTTGTTGTGTTGATGTGTCGCATGTATTCGTCACGCAGCATGACTGCTAATTCTTCGGCATTGGTCAAATTCCCGTTGTGTGCAAGAGCAATGCCGTAAGGTGAATTGACATAGAATGGTTGGGCTTCTGCCCGAGATGATGACCCCGCTGTAGGATACCTTACATGGCCGATTCCAACATTGCCTTGAAGCCTCACCATGTGGCGTTTGAAGAAAATGTCGGAAACCAATCCGTTGGACTTTCGAAGGCGGAAATTGCTTTCGTAATCAGTAACAATTCCGGCGGCATCTTGTCCGCGATGTTGTAGTACTGTTAGGCCGTCATACAGTAATTGGTTGACATGAAATCCTTGCCGACCAACCAGACCGATTATACCGCACATAGTGTCGCCTCATCGCTACTAAGCCATGCCTGCTTCTTATCGTTGCGATTGATTCGCAAGAATCAAGCCTTAGGACGGTGTGATTTCTTGGACCAGTTGAATTTGCGGATTCGTGCGGTTTCGCCGTATCCACATGAAGAACAGACCTTCTTTTGCTTGTGGTATGCGTTGCGACCACAGCGGCGGCAACGTAGGTGAGTGGTCTTCTGACGCTTTCCCATTGACGGTGTACCCTTAGACATTTAACCACCCTGTGGAGCAGTCCACCGACCTCTTCCTTATGAAATCAACGGCAGAGCCTCCGGTGAATGAATTACTCTTCTTCACTGAAAATATGCTGCTTAGTAGGGCTGTTCATGAGGGAAGCGAAGGAAATACCACCGACCAAAAGGGTGCTGATAAAGACAGCAATAAGCGTCGTCGAGAACCGGATGACATTAGAGAGAGCCTGTGCACGAATGGACCCGTTAGCCTCCATGAGCAAATCACCTTGAGAAAGAAACATGAATGAAACCATGACCCCGACAAGGGCCGCTGTAAACATACCAATTAAGGGTGCAACTGGTCGCTTCCGCTTATCTCCGTAAACGAAGAGGGAAAAGAGCAGTACAAACGATGCAATCGTGTACGATGTGAGAAGAGAGTTCGCAAAACGTACGAAGGCACCATTGGTAACATGACCGTAAAGTGCAAGAGCAAGACCGCAAAGAACCAACGGGAAGAACAGGAAGCTAGCCCCTAAGACTACAGGGCTGGCACGAGGTTGATGATCACTCATCCAAGGAACCCCCATCTGTGTGAGCAGCTATAATTCCCGCCGCTTGAGTAAGTTCATCCTTCGTTGGCGCAGGCAAACGGGAAGGTTCTGGAAGTTGAGATTCGTAGAATGCAATCACAAAGGCGAACATGAGAATGGCTAAACTAAATCCCACTAACATGCCAAATACATCTGCACCGGCGAGCCAAATCTCATGGGCAAATTGTTCGGCATGAACACGGGGTCCATCAAACGCAAAGCCCAGGAGAACCAAAATTACTATCATCATCAAAACTACAGTGAGCAATCGTTGCTCTTGGATACGGTTAACTCCCACTTGGCGAGTCAACATAATTGCCCCTGCTGCTAATCCACTTGACACGAGGAGCATTGTACTCCAGAAAATGAACCAATACCCGTTCACCTCGTTTGGGTAGGTTGGCGTCAGTATCCACCAATGCATCCCCTCAAACCAAATAACGCCGAGCATAATCATGATTATTCCACTCCGACGCTCGGATGCAGAGAGACGCCCGACAGGGACGTTACCCGAAAAAGAAAGGTTGTAGATGCCGACAGCAATAAGCGCAGTCGGCCCGACAATGCTCCCAATAAAATGACCAAAACTACTCGACGGGGAAAACGGGATTGTCCATGGCGTTAACAAGATTGCAATAAGACCGGCTCCAACAAAAAATTTTCCAGCGCGACTGGTTGTACTTGACTTCGTAAAGAGGAACATCAAAGCCCCCATGACGGCGATTAGTCCCGGTGCCCAGAAGAAAAAGAAGGCCAGTACTGTCTCTTCCATGCTGCACCCAGTGTGAAAAACCTTATGAATAATCCCTTGAGCATTTACGCAGTGAGCCGATTATTCACAGAAACGATGTCGGCAGCCATAAATACCCGACCTCTGTGGGCTGACTGCTTAGGTGTTACATATGGTAAAGCGACCCCGACAAGTCAAGCGCTACAGTCCTTCTGCTGGCAAGCATACCATGCACACCGTTGAGCGCGTTAAGAAGCGACGCGCCTCCGAACTTCGCTGGGGTCAACGCCGTTTCCGTCGTGTCATGGCAGGATACCGGGGTTTCCCACGTCCAAAGCCTGACGGTCGTGAAAAGCCAACCAAGCGAGTTAATATTCTCTACCGGTGTACTGAAACCGGCAAAGCACACTATGCCCCGTGCAAGCGTGCTAAGAAATTCGAATTGGTTGACAAGTGAGGTGTGAAAGATGACAAACAGTTTCCTAAAAGTGAGTTGCCGTGACTGCGGTAACGAATCTACGATATTTTCCCGCGCAACCACTGCAATCGCATGCGATGTTTGCAGTGCAACCTTGACCAAACCCTCTGGCGGAAAGGCCGAGTTGGTCGGATGTAACGTTGTTGAAGCGCTTGAATGAGGAGGCTGAGCCTCCTATGAGTACCAATCCCGTCGCACCCCCCGATGAAGGGGAGCTTGTTGTTGCTACTGTCAAGAATGTGAAACAAAACGGCGCTTATGTCGACCTTGACGAATTTCCCGGAATTGAAGGATTCATTTTCATTGGGGAAATCGCAAGCGGATGGGTCAAAAACATACGAGGATTTGTTCGTGAAGGCCAGCGATTGATTTGCAAAGTAATGCGAACTCGGAAAGATGGAAGTTCATTGGAACTTTCTCTCAAATCCGTATCAGAAGAGCGACGACGTGCTCGCCTTCAAGAGTGGAAGAACGAGCAAAGAGCACACCAACTTCTCAAAGTTCTTGGCGAAAAGGTCTCATGGGCACCAGAACAAATCCAGGAGCAAGGCCACGAACTGATTGATGCCTTTGGTACACTTTATGCTGCCTTTGAAGAAGCAGCCATGCAAGAAAAAGGACTGACAAACGCTGGATTCGAAGGCGATTGGATCGCTCCTTTCATTGAGATAGCCATTGAAAACATCATTCCTGCCTTCGTGGAACTACGTGGCATTTTAACGCTGAACATCAACAACACACAAGGTGTTTCAGTGATTCGGGAAGCACTACTTTCTGCTGAATCATTGTCCAATACCGAAGAAGAAACCGAAGTCAAGTGCTTCTATGACGGAGCACCATCTTATCGCCTTGAACTCAGAGCACCAGATTTCAAAATTGCAGAAACCCTATGGGACCAAGCTACCCGCTCGGTCATCGACCACATGGTGGCTGCAGGTGGAGAAGCCAACGCACAACGAGAGTGAAAAACATGGTCCGTCAAATCCTACAACAGTGCCTAACCTGCCAAGCCTTTGGCCTTAGTACAACTTGCCCTCAATGTGGCGAGCGAGCTCAGGCTGCTGCCCCATTGAAGTGGTCTCCTGAAGACCATAGGGCGTCTCTACGCCGCAAGATGAACGGTGTTGAAGAGGCTGAATGGAGCGAGAAACTTCCGACCCTTCCTTCGTTGAAGGTCATGATTGACACTGCTGCTGAAGAAGAAGAGTGATGCGGCAACGGAGCCGAGCCTCCAAACCCCATTCTCAGCCGCCTCCCATTACTCAAACATTATAGCGCGCATTGACTCGTTCGCGAGTTCATGACACTGAGAATTGAATGGAGAAACGGCTCATCTTCAATCGGCACTGACGAAGTGATGTTGCTTGCCTTCCCTGGAGTTGGCAACATCGGCAAGGTTGCGATTGAAAGTTTGTGGAAACTGAACCCGACCGAAGTGATTGCTCGACTCCATCCATCGGGCCTCCCTCCTCTTGCAAAATTGGATGAGAATGGTTTGCTTTCTCCACCTCACCTAACACTTTCAAGGGTGCAAACTCTGAGCGGTTCAAGTTTGCTAACGCTAACTGGCCCATCACAACCCAACGACTCAAGTGCACAAAGCCAGATGGCCGAAGAATTGATGTTGTTTTTCCAAGAGCAGGGCGTCAGTAATGTGATTGTTCTCGCTGGCATGGCAGACTCACCAGAACGTAAAGATACATTCATGATCGCAAGTTCTGCCAGCCATCGGATAGAAATGGAATCAATGGGAGTCGATGTACGTAGAGATGAACCAAAGGCAGGAGCTATTGGGGTTGCTGCATTGATTGCGTCGTTGGGGCCCCTGTTCGGATTAAACACGAGTTGCGCCATCACCACCACAGTAGGTGCAAGCGGAGACATCCTGGCATCTCAACGAATGATTGAACATCTTGACCGATGGTTCTCCCTTGGATTGAACCTTCCTCTTGAAGGAAACGAATGGCTTAAGCGTCGTTTAGAAGAGATTGCACCAAAGAAAAAAATGGATTTAGTATCAGAAATGTCGTCGTCCCATGATGCGTTCTATATGTGATTTGACCTCATCAAAAAAGTCAATCATTCCAATTAAGAGCGCCGAGAGAGGGATTTGAACCCCCGCGTCCAAGGGACAGTGGATTTCGAATCCACCGCAATACCGGGCTATGCGACCTCGGCTCTATCACAGGGCTTTAGCGCGACCGTCATAAGCATGATGATGCCTAGCCGCATCATGGAAGTACGGTTTCACGGAAGGGACTTCGAAATTTCAAGTTCGTTTGCACCAGGAACAACAGTTCGCGAAGCATTACTTGCTTCAGAAATCCTCCCCTCCATGGTCATTGTGAGTTATGAGGGTACAATTCTACCCCACTCCACTCGGTTAAATCAAGACATTGAATTGCTTGTCACAACCATCTCATCAGGAGGTTGAGCGTTCAACTCGCTCAATGATTTGAAGCCGGGATTGTTTCGAATAATCTCCACGGACCTCTGTAGCCCAAGCATCAAGACCAAGGTTAGCAATAACCACGATATCGCCTACTTCAACCATCCCAAATTGATTATTCCAATCGTCAAACCAACCTTCAACCTTCATGGCCCCGGTATGGTCCATCAACATCAAACCCCGACGACGCCAAGTCTTTCCATTACGACTCATTCCACTCTTTTCGTAGGTGTAGACGATTCTCCCGCCTACATTTCTTCGTGCGTTGTAAGCCATGAGGTCGTGAGAATCTTCATGTGGAGAATCATCCAGTACGACACGAGCAAACGGGTCGATTTTCAGAACGATTTCTCCCTTCCAATTTGTAGAGAATATAGCATCTTCTACGAGAACTTCATCTCCCTTTTTCAGACCCTCAGGCCAAGTATTACCACCATCACGATGTTCGTGGGAAATAATATTGACGTTTGCAAAATAATGTCCTTGCTGAACGACAATTTTAGGTGGCTTTCCACCAGTAGGGACACTCACACTGAAGAGTTCTCCTCGAATACTTGCACGGGGATTTAGCGATCCTATTTCGTCAATACGTGTCATTCCTGAAAATCCAGGTAATTGAAGAGACTCGGGAAGCGGTGCTTCATCTGAACCCCCTCCTGCAGGGCATACTTCTTTCCAATCACAACGATCACAGCGGACCATTTTAGGTGGGTCTTTTGGTTTACCACCCGGCGCAAAACCTCGCATTGATGCAGGCTCTGGCGGACATTCATCCCGCGTTGGTTGTTCCTGCTTCAGACTCACCCACATTTCTTGGAGTTCACCCTCCATCTCTCGCAATTCTTCGAGAGATGGGACATCAATATGCTTGATTGAGGGATGACCCAAATACCAAATTTGGAGAGAAGTAACGGTTTCAGAGCGACCATGAGTGATGTACCAAAGCATTGCGTACATGCGGAGTTGGCGAACATAATCTCCCGAACGGTCGTTCGCTCCAAGGCTGGCTTTCAAATCAACAATGGTTATTGCCCCATCCCAATTGTAGACAAGGTCGTATTCTCCCTGAAACCAATGTTCTGGGTGTATGGCATTCATGGAAAATTTAGCAGCATCTGGGTCAACAAACCAAGGCCGAGAGACCTCCCATGATTCCAACCAGCTTGGGTCACCTGAGGCAGCGAATGGATGTCCGGTAGAAAATGAGTCAAAGGCAAAACCGTCTGGTGCCGGCCATTGTGGTCGTTCTCCGTCACGCCAAGACTGGAGGCTGGGGCCTCCTTTTTCTGTAAAGCAACGTTCAACTTCATCGATATGGAAACGAAGCCCTGCTTTGGTCATCTCAAGACATCGGTTCGTGTCAACGCTCTTCCAATCACCTGCTTTTCTATCGTCTCCTTCCCAGTCGAGTCGGACCCGTTCAAGAGCGACGGGGAGATGTCGTTCACATCGGGCCATAGCCCATTCAAGCAATTCCTCTTTTGAGGCAGGGATATCACTTTCTTCCAGCGGCAGGAGCATCTGTGAAGGCCATCCGCTTGCCGTGTTACGGTCTGGAATGCCATCCTCATCAAGAGGAGAGGGGTCGTGAGCGTCTGAAGGGGCCGATGCATGAATTAGTGCTGGAGATTCCCTCAAGACTCTACAGACGGCTTCTTCAACAGCACGGCCTACAAAGAGAACTGGAATCTGTGGCATACGAAATCGCAAGACTTTCTCATAATACCATAAACGTGGACAGGCTTTGTAGGTGTTCACCTGACTTGCCGAGAGCCGAGAATAGGGTCCAACTGTGTCAGTAGTTGCGTCTGCGAGTTGGACGGGCATAGAGGTAAACCTGAGCCCACCCCTTTTCAATTCTCACGCAAGGCTCCCTGCCTCTTCATCGCAAAAACGTTGGTTCCATTCGAGTTTTCCGGGAATCAATTCGTAATTGAAGCAAACCCGAACGCCACCCGATTTCTACGCCAGTCATGGCCACTAATGAACCCGGTTTCAAATTCAAAATTCGCTGATTAATGCTGTTCCCAAAGGCGACAACTTCCGCCACATGAGTGCCGTCCCAAAGCATGAAGGCCACCATGCTCCAAGGTTTCCCATCAATTCTACGACCACTCCGTCTTCGAATGGACAAAACATATCCTTTGACATTAGCTCGTGTGCGCAACAAACCAAGGCGAGTCACCTCAATTGAATCGCCGTCTCCAACATCCTCAATTGGGATAATTTCAGTTCCCTTATCGACATAGAGCCTAGGTTGATCTCTCCAAACCCCAGGTAGAGCATTGTGTACGAGAACATTGTTTTGTTCAATTTGGTGAAGAGTTGGAAATGAACCAGGCTCACTTTCCTCGAGCGCAATGTGCTGAGTCCCCCCCACCAGAACTGCACCAAGAACTGGTTCAGAGAAATGATTCGGTAACGGCCCCCATGCGCCTGAGAGTGTTCCTTTGACTGAAACTCTTCCTTGAATGCTGGACAACGGAGCATAGGGTGAGGAGATAGATGGCGAGGAGAGTTCTGAAATCCATTGAAGGGATTCGTGAAGGTTCCATTCGGATGATTCACTTCGAGAAACCTGGCACCAAAAGCAACCAGCGGCCTCCCCTGAACATGCGGATTTGGGTGATGAAGGGAAGGCTACAACGCCTTCAGCAAGGCTTTGCATGGCCTGATGTTGTTCCTTGTAGAAGGCAGTTAGAGTTTCTATCTCTGATTCACCAGGAGGTGCATACTGAACCCTCTCAGGGCCAGAAAGATACCACCCCTCCATACCGTCAACCCGCTGCCCATCATGTGTTTGCGACCAGAGCCAAGAATAGAAACGCAACTGATGCTCAAGAGACGCTGCAAAGGAAGATTCTGAAGAGCCGGATTTGATGTCAATAATGCGTATTGTACCGTCCCAACGCAGCACGAGGTCCAATTCACCAGAAGCCCAACCATCAGGACTGTAGAGGCGTTGAGGCTGGTGCACACGGGGGTCTTTGACCCACGGCCGAGCACATTCCCATGCCTCGTTCCAGGTCACTGGCTCACCTTTGCTGGACCATGTTGGAGATTGTTCAATTTCCCATTGCCTCAAATCCATGTCGGGTACTTTTTCTGAACGGGGGAAAACTGGAATTGTCCCCCATGACGGCTCGGGTACTGAAAAGGGTTGAGAACCGCTTCTTCTTGTTTCAAGGTAAGGGCCTCCGTTTTCCTCGAAACATCGGCTCACTTCTTCTAAAAACAGCAGAAAACCACCACGAATCCTGTCTATGAATGTTTCAACGGCGACATCATCCCATGATGCCCCATCTTCCCTCCACAAACTTTCATCCCAATCGCTTCGCCCAACATCATGGGCTTTCTTTGCCTGAGTCACAATATGAGGTTCTACCCAATCAAGAAGTTCTTGTTCCGAATTGAGTTGAGGTGGATGCATCATAAACAATTCACTCAAAGCATCCTCAAGCACTATTCCCGCCACTTGTGATGGGCGAAGCGGCCCGTGCAACCCCACTTGATAAGCCAAAAACCATTGCTTTTCACAACGAAGGTAAGTGGTGAGAGAACTTGCAGAGAGCCGATTTCTTGAGCGGCCGAGAGGACCACCAAGTGGAGGCTGACCTACCGGCATGACAACCCCTCGGGTAACTTGGTCATGAACTGTGCTTTCCCATCACGCATCGTAAGAATAGTAATCACCAACGTTACGTTGTTCACGATCCTTTCTGCTCTCACGCTTGTTGATTCGTGGTCGTCGAGAATCATGATCTCTGCGGAAGGTTACATTCACACTTGACAAAAAGCGATTCATTCCTTCTCTTAGGTTAAAGGGTCCAGTTGCCTTTCCTTGGACACCTCCTTCGCCTTCAAAGACCAAGAGAGAATCTGATACGATGTCAATGAAATAGACATCGTGATCGATGACAAAGGCTGACTTTTCATTCGCTTCCATGGTTCTACGGATAGCTTTAGCAGCCTCCATCCTAGCATTTGCGTCCAAATGTGCTGAGGGTTCATCCAAGAGATAGAGGTCTGCATCTCTTCCCAAGCAAATAGCGATGGAAACAGCTTGGCGTTCCCCACCAGATAGTTTCTTGACGCGCTTCGGCAGTAATTGGTCAACTCCTAAGGCGCGAATCACGTTCACATTGAACTCACCACTGCGCCATCGTGGGCCGAGTTCACTATCAAGCCAAAGTTGAACTGAGCCGTCAATATCTACGTCGATATGCTGAGGTTTGTATGAAATCTTTGCGTCAGCCGTAACCCAGCCTCCGTCGTATTCATGTTCTCCTGCGAGAAGTTTGATCATCGTGGTTTTACCCGTACCGTTTGGCCCAACAACACCGACAACTTCTGAGCGATGAACTGCGCCATCTCCCGATGTAAGTTTAAACTCACCAAGTGTTTTCTCAAGGCCACCCCAACTTACAACTGGAGTTCCGATTTCTGCACTTCGATCACGATGACGCAAGAACTTGATGGGTTTATCTCGAATTCGCACGTTTTCTCCGGGTAGGAAGCCATCAAGATAGGAATTGATGGCTTGACGAGTTGAGCGAGCAGGAGTAAAGATTCCAAATGCTCCCTTTTTCCCATACACAATGTGAACCAGGTCAGCAAGAACATCGAGAACCGCTAAATCGTGTTCAATAACGATGACTCGCTTTGTTTCAGCGAGTTTTTGAATGATCCGAACGATTCGCATTCTCTCGTGAATATCCAGATAAGATGAAGGCTCATCAAAGAAGTATACGTCAACATCTCTGAGTATGGTGGCACAGATCGCCATCCGTTGTAATTCACCACCAGATAATTGCTGGATGGTCCGGTCAAGGAGGTGGTCAATTCCCAAATCCTCGGTAGTTTCAACCATAATATTGCGTTCATCAACTTTCATCAACAATTCACGGACGGTTCCTTTGACTCGTTTTGGCAGACGATCTACGTTCTGGGGTTTGACTGCAACACGAATTTTATCTGCTTGAACAGCGATAAAGAAATCACGTAACTCGCCGCGGGGCAGAGATTCAATCACCGAGTCCCATTCCGGCTCAGTGTCCATCCAATCCCCTAAATTCGGAATGGTCCTTCCAGAAAGTGCATTGATTGCAGTGGACTTACCCATCCCGTTTGGCCCGAGAATTCCAACAACGCTTTCTTTGGAAGGTGTTGGTAGGCGAAACAAGCGAAATCCATTCATTGAGAATCGGTGAATCATATCGGATTCGAGTTCACTCGGTAGATTTTCGATGATCAACGCATCATGTGGGCACTTATTGATACAGATTCCACAGCCGATACAAAGGCTTTCAGAAATGTGAGGCTTTCCAGTTTTGTCGTCAAGAATGATACACTCTTGTCCGTTACGAACTGGAGGGCAAAAATCGTGGCACTCGTCGTTGCACTTCTTTGGTTGACAATTGTCTTCCTTCAAAACTGCGACTCGCACCTCATCCCTCCTATGCTTTGCTTTTTGGCTAACGTATTTTGAATGACCGTTGAAAAAGCAGCCATGCCGCTCGCTTTCAGCGATTGGTTACGGCTTCAAATGAGACCCTTTAGGTGCTCATGTCCACGGATAAGGCGGACGGTGCAAGGCGTAGGGAACTTCATGCTCGCCTTTCGAAGTGCATCACGAGCTGCGAGATAGTGTTCAGGGTGAACTTGAATCGAAATCACACGTTGTCCACGCTTGACACGAGCTGCAGTTCCTACATTCTTACCGAAAGCGCAACGCATTCCTTGAGAAACACGGTCTGCCCCTGCCCCGGTTGCCTGCTTGTTTTCACGCAGGATGTGGTGAGGGAAAGTGTGGATTCGGAGAGAGTATCCTTGAGTTCCTGCTTCCTTACGGATGGTGGAGTTGGACACAACACGGGCTGCTTCAAGAGCAGTGTGACGGATTTGAACGTCATTATCCGAACGTAGTTCGATGACGACTGGGAACTGCCCAGTTTCAGCAGCAACACGGTTTCCAACGTGATATTGATGAATACGGTTGTTAGGGACACCGCCGATGTACTTACGACGAGTATAAGCGGGACCTTTCAATCGGCGATACATTACTGCTGGTTTCCGTGCCATACATATGCCTCCAAGCATGCCTGCGACCGATGCTCCCCTTATGATATCTCCGCATTGGATGTTCTGACACGCAATGACGAGTTTCATCCCCACCTATTGGATAAAAGCCTTCATGGACTGATGGCCCTACCGGCAAGTATGGCGAGCAGGTTGAAGGCACTCTTAGAGGAAGAGTCCGAACACCAATGGCTCGCTTTCGGGGTCTTTTTTGTATTCATCCTTTTAGGCGCTTTAGCTATCGGGGGCACCGAACACTTTGTGGGGGACCAACTCACACCGATCACAGCAGAGCATGCCGGTGGATTGGTAATGGATATTGAATATTCCAACACCAACGATTCATACACAGCCTTGGTATATGCTCCAAATGCGGGCTACCACATGTTCACTGAGCACCCAAGTGACAATTCCTTGACTGCAATCTACAACCCCGATGACATTGACGAAGGCCGAAATGTGTCATTCCTCAAGACGATGCAAGACGGACACCTAATGCTTTCAATTGAGAATAATGAACTCGTTGAATTAACTCCAAGAGTCCAAACCACATATGTATATTCTGATGAAAACGGTTCATTCGCAATTTATGATGCGGCGGAAGATGACAGTGACAACCTCCTTTTACTCACTAAAGAAAGTCAAGGAACATCATTCAGAGGCACAGTTGGACTCAACCCTACTGCGCCTATGTCGATGGCATCTGGAATTCAGTGGCAGCATATTGAAGCTCGCTCCCCTGGACATTGGATTGGAATTGGAACTCATACTACAACATCTGGTGCAGACGGTTCAAGCCCTGCCAGCCCCGAACCAACCCCCGCCATTGGATGGATTACTTGGGATGGAGGAAATCAAACACCCGTCATGGAACGAGTCAAAACCTTCCCAAATAGCCTCTTCCACTCCATTCAATCTGTTTCAGATGGAATCGTTATCGGTGGAACACACTTCAGCATCCACGTAAACGCACAAGGGGATTATTTGGAAGTTGATGCTCCATGCGCCATTGCTGTGGCTGACCAAGAAGGGTCGGTCTGGTTCATCGGTGAGGCTGGAAGTTCAGTCATAGCCCAGTGGACCGATGGTGAATTGAGAACGCATCTTTTGAGCAAATCTATTCCGATCTCGGCGAGCGTTGCAGGCACCCAAGGAGACTTCGTACACTTCCATGGCATGAACGCCGCGGGAGAGCCAGCCCAGTGGTCGATTGATATCCAAGCAAACGGTTCTATAGAGAACGGGAGAGGTTTCTTGAACCTTCTCTTTATTCTTGCAGGCACATTCCTGATGGCTATGATGGCTTTGTCAGCATTCAACAAAATGCGTGAATTTTGATTGGATCGACTTGCTTTCAATGAAGTTGCTAAAATGCACCGTTTTCTCAAACCAAGGCGAGAACCTTCATGTGCCCTCGTCAACTTCCTCCGCATCTAGCGTAAGGAATGGAGGTGGATGGCATGACAAAAAGAGGGATGATGGACCAATTCTTTGACATCAAAGAAGAGCACCCTGACACCATTCTATTCTTCCGCATGGGTGATTTTTACGAACTTTTCCATGAAGATGCAGTAGTTGCGGCAGAAGTATTGGGACTTGCATTAACATCTCGGGACAAGAATTCTGAAAACCCAATTCCTATGGCTGGGTTTCCTTGGCACGGACTAGAAGACCACCTTCGTACCATGCTGCGTGCGGGGCACAAGGTAACCGTTGCTGAACAAGAAGAAAACTTGCGAGAAGGAGCCAAACTCCTTGAACGTGTTGTAACGCGAGTCTTTACCCCAGGAAGTTTGTATGAAGAAGGGCTTCTTGAGAGCGAAGAACGTTCCCTACTTGCAGCAACTGTACTTGACAACAATACCGTTGGCCTTTGCATCCTTGATGCATCTACCGGGCAAGCATGGGCGAGTAGCCACGAAGGGGCTGATCGCTTCGTCCGTTTAATGGACGAACTGCAACGCTGGAATCCAACCGAATGGGTGCTCCCTCCAAAAGATGCTGAGCATCCCGAATTGGGTAGGATTTTCCTAAACTTACAAGGCGTCATGGTAAGCCAGCACAAGAGTTCAAAGCAACGAAGTAAAGAACGGTTGACTAAGATGCTCAATGTAGCGGACCTTGGCCATTTAGACATGGACCACGCCCCGATGGCCCTTGCTGCAACAGGGCTGGCCGCTGACTATCTCGCCACGGTTCACATCCAAGATGAGGTTCCAATTCGAGATGTGGAAATCGTAGAAGAAAAGGGCCATCTACTGCTTGACCAAACCACACTAAGAATCTAGAACTCACATCAACCCTCGCCGGAGAATATGACGGAAGTTTACTCTCGACCCTAAATAGATGCAGAACTGCAATGGGAAGAAGACTGCTAAAAACTTGGATTCTCCATCCTCTTGCCTCATTAAGTGCCATTGATGCTCGTCATCAAGCCGTTGCCTCACTGTCCCGTTCAGCCCGAAGGCTTGACGGTTTGAGACAATCTCTGAATGGTATGCGTGATATGGAGCGACTTTCAACTCAATTATCATACAGCAGAAGCAATGCAAGAGATGTACTCGCTACCGCCCTGGCTCTTGAGCGAATGCCTGCGGTGATGCAATGGTGTCAAGATGCTGATGACCCACTGCTAAAACACCTCAGTGCAGATTTGGACCATTTGTCTGAAATGGCGACTCTAATTCGTGGCACACTCAGGGACGAATTACCACTTGGATTGAGAGACGGGTCTCTTTTGAGGGAGGGAGTTGATGAAGAAATTGACCGTTTGAGAGAGGTCACATCACAAGGAAAAGCATGGTTCACCCAACTTGAATCCGATTTACGAAATCAACTTGAAATTCCATCTCTAAAAGTTAGAATGAACCGACAAATTGGCTGGTTTATCGAGGTCACGAAATCTAATGAAGAAAAGGTGCCAGCTGAGTGGCGTCGTAAGCAGCAGATGACAAATGGCTCCCGATATACGACTGAAGAACTGATAGAACGAGATGATCTACTTCTGGGTGCTGATTCAAAACTTAAAGAACTTGAATATAGGAAATTCCTGGAACTCAGAACATATTGCATCCAGCACGCACCCGCACTGGCAGAAATCGCTCGGAAAGTTGCTTCAATCGACGTATTGCAATGCTTTGCATCAGTGAGTAGAGAGCGAGGATGGACCCGCCCCGAAATGGTTGAGCAAACCACATTGAAGCTTGAAGGTGCTCGACATCCCGTGCTTGAAACCCAATCTGGATTTGTTCCCAACGATTTCAAAATGGATTCAAAACGAAAGTTCTTGCTGATCACTGGACCAAATATGGGAGGGAAATCGACCTACCTTCGAACTGCAGCACTCACAACTATCCTCGCCCAATCAGGGTGTTTCGTCCCTGCAAAGAAAGCAAGAATCGGTCTGGTCGACAGAGTATTCACCCGTGTGGGAGCGAGTGACGACCTCAAAAGAGGCCGCTCAACCTTCATGATGGAAATGATTGAAGTGGCTCATATCCTCAAGCGCGCCACAGAAAAATCCTTGATTCTTCTCGATGAAATTGGCCGGGGCACCTCCACATTTGATGGACTTTCCATCGCTTGGTCAGTTACTGAAGACCTCTGTGAGCGTGTTGGTTCAAGGACACTTTTCGCCACTCATTATCATCAGCTCATCGGCCTTGAAGGCCAGGTGAACGGACTCAACAATGTCCATGTGCAGGTAGCAAGTACCGATGGGGGCCTCAAATTCCTCCATACTGTTGCAGACGGCCCTTGCGATGAATCATATGGAGTTCAGGTTGCAGCGCTCGCAGGCTTACCAAGAAATGTGGTAGAGCGGGCCACAGACCTGCTTGCTTTTTTGGAACAACAAGCCCAAGGAGCAAAAGCTGGGGAACAGGGGACTCCGCAATCAAGAGACCACGGACAAGCAAGTTTGATGGGTTATTTCGCTGCAGCGGCAATTTCAACCTCAGAGCCTGCTGAGCAAAAGCCACTTCCAGAATACATTGAAACCATTCTCAACATGTTGAACTCTACCAATATTGATGAATTGTCACCAAGGCAAGCGCTAGAAGCACTCTACAGCCTGAAATCTACGATGGAGGACGCATCATGAAACCAAGTCGCATTATACAACTGGACGATACGACCATCGGCCATATTGCTGCAGGCGAGGTTGTAGAACGGCCTGCCCAAGTGGTCAAGGAATTGATTGAAAACAGTCTTGATGCTCATTCTACAGAGATAACAATTACCGTTGAACGAGGTGGTTTTGACCGTCTTATTGTAGAGGATAACGGCTCTGGAATTCATCCTGAGGACCTTCCAAAGGCCCTTGACAGACATGCGACCTCAAAGTTGCAATCAAAGAAAGATTTAGCTGAAATAAATTCACTTGGATTCAGAGGTGAGGCACTTGCAAGTATTGGCATGGTCGCCAGATTGGAGATTTCCAGTAAACCTCCCACCATGGAAGGCGCTACAATCGTTATGGAAGACGGAATCAAATCAGGACTTGAACCGATTGGAATGGGGGCTGGAACGAGAATAAGTGTTGAGCATCTGTTCCAAAACACACCGGCAAGGCTGGCATTCCAACGAAGGGCTGAGACTGAAACCTCTCGAATTGTTGACGTTGTGGTCAGCCATGCACTTGCACACCCCGAGACTGCCTTTCACCTCAAGAGTGAAACCAGAAGCCTACTCAATGTACCATCCACAGAGGATATGATGGACCGCTTGTATGACATTCTTGGCAGCCAAGCTAACGAAATGTTACCGCTGAAACAACCAAATGAAGATCAAAACGCCCCTGGTCAAGAGCGATGGTCAGGATGGATCAGTACGCCAGACATTACCCGTGGAAAAGGCGATGATATCCATGTCCTTATCAACGGTAGACCTGTTGCTGCAGGTCCGTTTTTACAGGCAGTTCGCAGAGGATACAAAACTCGACTCATGCAGGGAAGACACCCCTTAGCGGTACTCAACCTCACCTGTCCCCCCGGAGAAGTGGACGTGAATGTTCACCCCACTAAACGGGAAGTCCGACTTCGCCATTCTTGGCGAGTTCTTGAGCGGCTTGAGCGCTGTATTGCTCATTCATTAGAATCAATCCCAACTCAACCCGACGCAACTGGAGGAATACCCGAATTACGAGGCCTCTCCGGTGGACCAAATGTTAAGTTGGTGGAAACTTACCTAGCCCCAAAGAAGGAGGTCCTCAAATCCGATGATGCTATACAGCAAGCAGCTGGACTCACTGATAACGCCCCTGTTCCAACGCCCACGTTACGAAGTGCTCCTCCTGCATGGGCCATTGCAGCAGGTCAACAATTGGCGTTGACTGGAGAGATGGCTGAAGATGCACCGGCAAAAGAGAAGGCTCGTCCTGTATCCCATTCCCCGCTCGGCCAAACGCTTCTACCAACCAGTGAAGGAAAACCGATTGCGCCAGCCCTATCATCAGCAGAACGCACATTGCATCGTCATGCAGGCATGGGAGTTCAACATTCACCCAGTACAGAGGCTCCCCTTGAAGGCGTATTGAACGACCTTCCCCCCATGGAACCTCTTGCTCAATTCGCTAATTCATACATCTTGGTTCAAGCCGAAGATGAACTCTTGTTGATCGACCAGCATGCCCTCCATGAGCGTATTAGGTTCGAGCGTTTACGGAACTCGGGGCAGTTGTGGGAACCGCAATCTCGTCTTGAGGCTTTGAATTTGAACCTTGATGCACGTCAATCCGCCGTGGTTGATGCGAATCAAGCGCGTCTGCATGAGTTGGGATTCCATCTTGAACGCTCTGATGATAAATGGCATCTAAAAGCATCACCTCAATTGATTGAAGGGGAACAAATTCGCTCCTTCTTCCTAGATGTATTACAGGACATCTCGGGCGACGAGGGGCCTTTAGCCACCATTGAAGCCAAAAAAGACCACATCGCATTCATGAACGCTTGCCGAGGCGCCGTAAAGGCCAACCAATCGCTCACTCTCCCCGAAATGAGGCGCTTGTTAGAAGACATGCGTAGAATTCCAAACCCGTGGGCTTGTGTCCACGGTAGACCAACTTCCCTTCGGATCCCCATTGATTCGTTAGACCATCATTTTGGCCGGCATGGCTAATTATTGAGGTTGGTAAAGAAAGGATTCAATGGATACGCCAGCATCCACAAAGCGGGCTACTGCTTGAGGGTCAGCAACGCCATGGAGTGTATCTCCTTGAATCGAAACCGGGCCATTACAACCCAATGCCAGGACAAGGGCCGTCATTTGCAACCTGTGGTCATCATGGGTTAGTACAAGAGATTGAGGAGTGGAAAGCGTTTGGTTTCCAGGGACATCGAGCCCATCGTCTTGCGTTGTACATTTCAATCCAAATTGTTGGAGAAGTTCAAGGGTTTTGTTAATCCTATTGCTCTCTTTGAAGGCTGCGTGTGCGGCTCCAACAATTTGGCCACCAGCTCCAAGAGCCATCATAGCCGCAACGGGAGTAATCAAATCGTTACTATCGCAAAGGTCGAGTCTGACGTTTTGACCTTCTATGTTTGATTGAATCGTGTTCCCATCAAGAGTAAATCCAAGCGTATCCGCCCGCTCAAGGAGGATTTCGTGCCCCAAGCCCTCCTCATGAGATGGCATTTCGTCAAATATTATTGGGATATTGAGTACCTTTGCAGCAAGGAAGCCAAATGATGCTAGTGACATATCCTTGGGAACGGTTATTTCTTTATGCCGGGGTTGAGGTATCCAGGGCTCAAAACGCTCGGGCAAATCATCTCCAAAAGGAGCTCCAAATTCCTTGCAAAGGCGAAGGGTGAGTTGCGCATGGCGTTTGGAAACTGGATCGCCTTGATACACCACTTCAATTGGAACAGGAGATGCGGGTGAGGCAAGCATCCAAGAGGTTGCAGGTTGGCTTGATGTACTGACGTCTATAGTCATGGATTCAGTTTGTGTCCACGGACCTTCCGCAAGTAAGGGCAGTCCTTCTTCGAGGTGACCAAAGGAGCAAGAGACGCCTAATTCAGCCATCGTATTGGTCATAGAATCATGTGGTCGGGCTCTCAAAGAAGAATCACCATCCAACATCACAGGTCGGTTGAAACGAGTCGAGAGTGCCATCAAGATTCGAAGAGCTGTCCCCGAGTTACCGGCGTGCAGAACGCTTACTGGGTGCTTGAAACCATTGGGGCCCACTCCGTGAATCCGCCATGCTGTGGCTAATTCATGTGGTAGAAAGTCCGCATTTTGAGTGCTGGGTAGGATGTTTCCATTAACATCTAAATCCTCAAATTGAACTCCCATTTGAGACAAACATCTTCGCATTGAAATCGCATCATCTCCGGCATTTGTCATCCCGGTCAAGGTGACCGTTTGTTCTGCTTGGGCACTTAAGGCCATCAAGCGAATTGCATGGCTCTTAGATGGAGGCAAAGTCCAATCTAGGCTGTTCAGGGATTGAACCGGATGGACCCGCAGTGCCCCGACAAGGCTACGGGAATGCCCTTTCCCTTCCGGAGACCAGCGCTTTACCCATGCCCCGCCCATGAAATGTTGGCTCGCTTTCCCGCCATGAACCCTTGCAATACAGATTCAAGAACCTCGTACGTGGTGGGCAACTTATGTCGCTGAAGGATGCACGGGGCCGACCCCTTCGCGACCTTCGCATATCAGTGACAGACCGGTGCAATTTCAGGTGCACCTACTGCATGCCCCGTGAGCACTTTAACAGCGAACACTCATTCCTACCTCGTGAGGAATTACTCTCCTATGAGGAGATTACTGCTGTTGTTGCAAGTATTCTTCCTCTCGGACTCCAAAAGATCCGATTGACTGGGGGGGAGCCTCTCCTGCGCAAGAATCTCGTCGCCCTCATCACCCAACTACGTGACTTGAGCGAGACTATCGACATTGCACTGACTACAAACGGAGCATTGTTGAAACAAAACGCAAGAGCCCTTCACGAGGCTGGCTTAAACAGAGTCACTGTGAGTATTGACGCCATTGACCCTGATGTATTTCAGGCCATGGCGGACAGCACTCAATGGTCTCCAGAAGATGTTATTGAAGGAATTGTTGAAGCAAAACATGTCGGTTTGGGCGTGAAAGTGAATACAGTGGTCAAGAAGAATCTCAACGAGGACCAAATTCTTCCTCTTCTCAAGCAATTTCAAGAACTTGAAATCCCGTTGCGGTTTATTGAATTCATGGATGTGGGAAATACAAACGCCTGGAATTTGAAGGATGTGGTGAGCGGTCAAGAGATTCGGAGGACCATTGAATCAAAGCACGGTAAACTGACTCCGGTTCCACCTGCAAATAGAGGAGAGGTTGCAAAGCGATTTACCCTTCCCCACGGATACGAGATTGGATGCATTGAATCGGTTACTGCTCCATTTTGCGGAGATTGTACAAGAGCCCGATTATCTGCGAACGGTTCCATTTACACATGCTTGTTCGCATCAAAAGGAAACGATTTGAAGTCAATGCTGAGAATGAATGCGACATCGGATGAAATCTCAAACGCAATACAAAGCATTTGGGCCAAAAGGTCTGACCGTTATTCCGAAGAACGAAGTGAGCATACTGATTCGACAAAAAAGGTCGAGATGTCCTTCATTGGGGGCTAATTAGGCCATTGCAGGAAGTCGCACATCAATAATGACTGCTCCTGCTGCTTCTTCAATGAGCCGGAAGGACCAGGTTCCATCAGTGGAACCAATCGATTGAGAATCAATAACGAAATAATCACCCTGAGTTACAGAGTAACCAGCGTCTCGGTCGTGGAAGGAAACATCCGAACCTACAACACCGTAAACATCCGCATCATTGACCTGACCTCGAAGCGGAGAATCCTGAGTCAAGTTTGCCGGAAGAAGGTCAAACTGCAAACGAGCAGGATCTACAGATTGGTCTAAACTTGTGATGCGAATAACGTGGAAACCGTTATCCAAAGCTCTTACACTAACTGTGGCTTGTGGTGCGCTCTTTTCAACAGTGCTAAGAGCACCCTGCATCAAAACGAATACCATGCTGGAAAGCATGACGGTAATGGCGAGCAAAAGAACCGTTGCAATAACAGGGCTCACTGCCTCGTCGTCGCGCCGAATGCTTGCTCGCATAAACAGACGTGGAGTCCAAATCACTTGAACCAACCGATTGCAATAAGGCTGCAAGCAAGGTTTCTATTGACTTAGAATACCCAAAGTGATTTCTCGCATTCCATTGCCCTTCGTATCCCGCCAATTGGCCCGAGGCATCGCAGAATAACCTCGGTGGCAAAATCTCCTCGCATGAAGGCGTATCCCATATTCTTGCTACGGAGTGAATTTTTGAGTGCTTTCCCCATTGATGCCCGAACACGCTGCTCGTACACATCTAGAGGAGTTCCGTCCTCGAGATGACTTACGATGGTTTCCGCAGCAAAGCATCCTGAAATTATGGCTTGAGAAATACCGCCCCCATTGCTTGGCATAACCAAACCTGCGGCGTCGCCAATTGCAAGTGTGGTCCCCTCTACCATCCGTTGAACTGGACCCCCCATAGGAATCCATCCCCCACCTATGGAGAGAATTTCAAGACCCAAATCATCGCAAAATGTTTTGAGGTGGTCTTTGAGAGAACCTTTCAGTTTGCCCGCCCGTACACCAAGTCCTACATTTGCAAAGTTTGGGCCTTTGGGGATAATCCACGCATATCCTGATGGAGCTACTGAACCCAAGAAGACATCGAATGTTTCGGGAACATTACCCCTGACCTGGGCGTAAACAGTAGGAACTTGGTCATCTGGTCGAACGGCCTTATCTTGACCGTGTCGCAGTCTCCCGACATGTGCAAGACTCCCTGAGGCGTCGATGAGGAAATCGCAGGAAAAGCGCCCTTGGTCAGTCACCAAGACATCGCGATTCGCTTTTCTCTGGTGCTGGATGTTTTTCAGCGCAGTTGAAATACGCACCTCAGCCCCTGCCGCCACGGCTTTATCAGCGAGATACCCATCAAATTGCAAACGGTGTCCTGCGAAAGCATCCAGTTCGAAATTGAATGATTTTCCTGAGGGGAGAAATACTCGCATGTTGTCAAGCCGATGGAGACGAAGCCGTTCAGGGAAATCAAAATAATCCTTGAGCCATTGATGGTCGTCCAAGTTTTTGAAGGTCCCAATGACTTCTCCCCAATTAGGGATACATTCTCCACATTGTGCCGGATTACCAACAATGGAACGTCGTTCTAGAATCAGAACGTCAAGGCCTTTTTCTGCAAGTCGTTGAGCACAAGCAGCACCGGCTGGACCCGCTCCGATGATGATGACTTGACGGTGCTCGATTTCCTTAACCCTCATCGTAAAGCCTCACGCGTGCCGTTGCATAACAAGTTGTGTAATGAGAAGCATCATCTCCTTCGCTTCGCTTTGAGGAAAGCGGTCAAGTTCGGATTGAGCCCGCTCAAGATGAGTTCTAACCAAAATCTCTGCGTAATCTAAACTACTTGAGCGTTCAAGAAGTTGCATCAACTCATCAAAATTAGAATCCTCAAAAGATTCAATCATTTCTGCAAGTCGTTCACGATGTCGGCCATGTGAAAGCGTTAGAGCATGAATCAACGGAAGTGTCATTTTCCCCTCGTAAACATCGGCTCCACGGGGCTTGCCCATGCGCTCATCACCACGTAGATCAAGAAGGTCGTCTACCAGTTGGAAGGCGATTCCAAGTTGCATCCCAAAGCGCTCAAGAGCCTTCGAATCTTCATCAGAGAGACCCGCAACGAGACCTGCTGCTTGGCAGCCAGCAGCGAAGGGACCTGCTGTTTTTCCACGCACGATGCTTAGGTAATCTTCGGGTGTTGTTGCAAGATTCAACACGTGGTCAAGTTGATGGAACTCGGATACTGCGATGTTTGCACAGCAACGAGCCATGAGTGTGACAATGGATTCATTGTACCTACCTCCCAGGCCGAACCCCTGAACAAATAGCCAATCTCCTGCAATAACTGCTTTTGCCTGCCCTGCTCGAGCATGAATGGTTGGCTTCCCTCTTCGTTCGTTTGCCTCATCGTTGATATCGTCATGAACGAGTGTTGCAGTGTGTATGAGTTCAAAGGCGAGTGCTAGAGGCATCACTTCACCGTCATCGGCACCGCCTGCAAGACGATGAGCAAGGAGAATCAAGAGCGGGCGCAAGCGCTTTCCACCCGCAAGTAAGACTTGTCCTGCTACTCGAGCGACTTCTCCAGCACCGGAGTTGAGCTCCTTTTGAATGAGGGAAGAAAGTCCTGCCTCAACCTCTTGACGCATGTCTTCAAGCGAATCTGCGAGACCCGCTACATCTGTTCGCACATTTGTTCCACACCGGTGGGCTTCTTAACCAATCGTCACCGCCCATGACCTGCGAGGACCCGTCCTCACCGAGGTAATTGAATGGAAAACAGTGAGCGACTCGTTGTTCTCACAACCCCATCAAAGCATGATGGTGTGCGGCAACATGTTGAACGAGCCGTTGAAACTCACGGGAAGAAACAGGACCTCATAATGAAACAACTCCCTCACATGGAAGTCGCCATTAATTGCCTAAAAGATGGGACCGGCGACGTTCTAGGAATGAGCGCATTTGATTGGGAAAACTATGACACTGAAGGGCTTAACATCGTTGGACTTCTCTCCCGAAAAGAGCCCACTTGGGTCTTAGTATCTGACGACAAACCAGAGTACCTTCCAAGCCGTTCAATATTGGTCTGTGATTCGGAACTTCTCCACCGTCAAATGCTTAGACTTCGTTATGATTTGACGATATTCACATGCAAAGACATGGCGGAACACCTGGGAATGGCAGAAGAATATGCTCAACTCGACGAAGACGATAAGTGGCCTTGGTTTGAGCAACTCAGAATTGAAGATAAGATTCAGGGATTCATCGTCCCACGTAGCATACATTCTGGCTATCGTTTCAAGTCTCGACGACATACACTTGGCCTACAGAGGAATGATAGCGACCAAAATAGAGAACGATTTATTCCTCCCCCACTTCATGGATTTACCCTCCTTGTTGCAAGAAAGGGGTTCGTTGGAGCCAACATATCATCCATGCTTGATCCAAGTGCATTTCTCGCATATCGCCTTGAAAATGCGATCATGGAGAGTCTAGACCCAGTGCTTCATGACCGGGTTGGCGTGCATGTTGAACAACGAAAAATTTCCACAATATTGAGAGAGGCAACACGAACAGGTGACGAGGCCACACAAGAATCAATGTTGAACCCTTACGGGAAAGCAGTGAAAGGTGGGCCTCGTGTTGAATTAATGATTGAAACCCTCAATCCCTCTGGAAGCATAACCGCTGCTTGTGAGCGAGTGGTTCTTCCAGAAAACAGTCACATCGGTATGGTCAACCTCTTGCGTGAATTTTTGAATCTGGTAACCATGATGAGTACTGACCATGAAGAACTCAAACGCTACGTACCAGGAATGCCTCCTGAATTTTCTGAGCCAAGCCTTAGGATGATGGATTACGACGAATCTTGAGGGTTACGGCCGTATTGATTTGCCCCCATAATGACCTTGCACGCCTGCGCTTTACAGAGAAGACATATATGCTTTCAATGCGGCAAAAGCCGATGTAGGTGAGAGCGGAATGGACAAGTCAGAACTTCTAGGCGGACTTTATCAAGCCCGTTTGGACGATTTGAAGGCGCTTGCACACGAGCATAATTTATCAAAAGCAGGTTCAGTTGAGGCTTTGCGTTCAAGATTGATTCAAAACGTTGTTCTAGGACATTGGGACCTTTCCCAGGATGGAATCAAAGAAATCCCTAACTCCGAACTCGGAGAACTCTTAGGCGTATTTGGCATCAAGAAATCTGGCTCAATCAAAGCACGACGGCAACGCATGTACCTCCACCTTTATCACGACCCCAAGCAACTCACAACCGATAACTTGGACATGATGAGCAGAGATGAATTGCACGCACTCTGCAAGGAACTCAATCTGAAACTATCAGGCAACAAGCAGTCATTGCTCGTCCGCGTTGCTGGAGTATTGGCCTCCCAAGAGAATGCCTGGGGTAAAGTCAAGAAAAGTCTACGAAGACCGAGAGACAAAATCAACATACCTGAAATACCATTTGAAGAGCATGGTTTGGAACAGCCTGAACCCGTTGATGTTTCCGAAACAGTGGAACAATTTGTCGAAGACCATGAAGCAGGTTGGTCATTTGAGCAAGAAACCGCATTGCGAGAGGATATTTCATCCATGGGCCATACAAGTTCTCAATCAACGGTTTCTGCAACCATAGATGAGGCACTAAGAACTACAAGAATTCCTGACGAACCGGCCACACCACCAATGATTCAAGAAACAAACCTGGAAGAAACCCACAGCCTGGAAGTAGAAACTGCGCTGATTGAACTGCGAGGACGTATGGCGGAAATCCATGCACTCGCTCGTGATTTCCTCATGGTCAGTTCTACCACCAACCAAGCGGACTTGAGCGCATTCATTGACGCCCTTTCGGACCATGGTTTCGCCACAGATTTGACTCCTGTGAATCAATCTATAGCAAACACCGTCATGGAACTAGACTATCAAATGCAACAGGAATCCAATGCAATCCATGCCCTGCCTCAATCGTGGAGTGAACGAGAAGCTCTGCGACGATTTGAACAATCTCGTAGCACTCTACGTGACCACCTCGAGAACTTGCTCGCCATGCATCAAGGAGATGCAATCAAGGCACGGATGGCCTTTGAGTCTGAGGCTCGAACCATGGGCCTTGACCTTCGCATTCCAAGTGTTTCTGGACGGCTACATGCATTGTTTGACCTCCATATTGAGATCGCCGAAACACAAGCCCTACATGACCCCGTAGTGCTACGCCGTCAGCGAATGATGCGAATTCTCCACCACGGTGCTGTTCACCTCATGGACAGTGAGCGCTCAACACTCGCACGGCTTGAGAAGAACATCATATCGTTTGAAGAACTCGTCCAAACAATACTTGAATCCAGCGAACACGGGTTCGAGGAACCACAGCAAGCTCTTGTCATTCGCTTTTTGGAATCAAAAGGATACGAAGTAAACACGGTAGACCTTCGCCCAAGAATCCTTGCATGCGCCGGCATCATCGGTGCAGAACTCGGATATCTTTCACCATCAGACATCCCTCGTATCGCCCCAGGAGTATTGGTTACTGAAACTGAAGTCGACGCCATCGTAACAGAACTCAAGGCACTCGCCCAGAGTTTCAAGACAACAGACGACCATCTTGTGGATGTTGAAGACGAAGTTGCAGAATCTGTCATTGATGCTTCTGAAAGCATTACGCGTGTCCGTGGTAAAATCGACCGAGTCGACGAACTTCTTGAACGCCTTCGTGGATAAAATCAGTGCTGCGAGGCATAGAAGTTCTGAACAACCGATGTTACGGTTTGGATATCAGAAATACCGCGCTCCACCAAATCTTCAATGATTGCTTGACGTTGTCGCACATGTCGTTCAAAGACATCAGGCGTCACACCTGCTGCGTTACATATGGTCTCTCTCAATTTTGAAGGGATCCCCGTTTCTTCAATTTGGTCTGTTGCTGCGTTGTACTTCCAGATAGCATTCAAACGTGGCTTGTCCCCTTCCATTCCTGCTACTTCAGCAACTTCTGTGATCTTTCTTGCCGTTCGGCCATTGACGTGAAGACGTGCTTGAATGATGATGAGGTCAAGACCGCTAAGCATAATCGGTGGCACGCTCATTGGAGGATTAATCATACGAGTTACGGTTTCTTGAGCCGTATTTGCGTGCAAAGAACCGAATGAACCATCGTGACCAGTATTCATTGCAGTCAGCAAAGTTGCACATTCAGGACCTCGTACTTCCCCGACAATGATTCGGTCAGGACGCATACGAAGGCTGGATTTGAGGCAGTCGTTCATGTCTACTTCTTGAGTCCCGTCAGGACGCTCCCTACGAGTCTCCATTCGCAACCAGTGATCGTGGTATACTTGCAATTCAGCAGTATCTTCTACCGTCAGAAGTCGACGTGACCAGGGGATATACATTCCAAGACAGTTGAGTGTGGTGGTCTTACCTGAACCGGTACCGCCAGCGATAACGAAGTTAGCAGGCCGACTGTCTAACCCTTCAATCCATACCCACATCATTGCAGCAAGACGGGAATTGACTGTCCCGAAATTGACTAAATCAATCATTGTCAACGGATCTTCCTTGAACTTACGGATGGTCAGTGTTGGACCGTCAGGAGAAACTGGAGGTATCGTTCCGTTTACACGGGAACCGTCAGGGAGACGACCATCAAAGATAGGAACAAGACCTGGGCCGTCCCCAAGAGGAACATTCGTGTAGGATGCTATATTCTTTGAAATTTGAATACCAGAATCATCGTCAATCCAGATATTTGTTCGACACATTCCATGTTCACGATGAGCGACCTTAACGCACTGAGTCCCTCCGTTGTACATCACTTCTTCAAGCGAGTCGTCTTCAAACAAAGCTGCTAAATCCCCATATGGGTTTGCTTCGATGTCTCCCTCGACGTGGTAAATAGGGGAAGGGTGATTGGCTTCTGTGTAAATGGTGACTCTTCCGTATTGTTCCAAAATTTGTTCTGACATTATTCAACCTCCAACTGCTTTTACTGCCCCTAGGTAGAGGCCCATGGAAATGGTCATCCAAAGAGGGAGCCACCAAAGTGTATCTTTGAGACGACCCATCATACGTCCTGAAACACCCAGGCCAATTGCGGATGCTGCAGCGAAAAAGTAACTGAAGGTTTGGTTAAAACCAGAGATTTGGAACCCTTTGCTCGCAGGTGCAAACAATCCCACAATAAAAGCAATAAGTACAGGTAAGCCGACGCTTACAAAGAGGATGATGAGGATTCCTCTTCCTTGAAGTTCATTTTCTCTGTTGTTCATCAAATCGTTCAATCGTTCATAATCACGGCTCAGGTCATTGAGAATATCTCTCAGAGAAGAATCCTGTTGAATAGCTGTTTCAATCAGAACCATGACTCGCTGAACTTGGCTGGAACGAGTTTTTGCTGCAAAGGAAGAAAGACTTGCTTCAAAGGATGATGCGTGACTTTCTTTCAGAGTTTCTGAAAGCAAGGCCGCTAGGGGGCTGTCATTACTGTTTGATTGCTCCATCATGGCTTCTTGTAGGCCACGGCCAGCCCCAACGGAATCAGAAAGTGCTTCGAGGAAGCCGGGCAATTCATTTTCAATTGCTCTGCGCCTTCGACGTTCGATCATGGGAGGAATTCCGCCGCCAATGCAGGCGATAGAGAACACACCAAGGTACAAGAGAAGGGGGGCATCGTTAAATGATTCTAGAAATCCAAACAACATTCGATCCACCTCACAATCCTGGGTCCTTAGTATGGGCTTTTAATCCAATAAGTGACATTCCTACAAGAGTCATAAACAATCCAATGTTTACTACGACATTGATGGTGGACGCAGGTGGCAAGGACATAAATGCCCCTAAATCACCAGACATCAATTGAGGTACAAGTCCTACGATGGCGAGAATAATCGGTCCAATCATTCCGATGGAAAGGAGAGTTTCTGGAACGCCCCCGAGTTCTTCGATGTATTTTTCAACTTCTTCGGTGCGTTCCTCTTCCATCCGAGCACCCTGCTTTTTCAGAGTTTCAACCAAATCAGTATTTTGAGTAACGTTAGTGTACAATGTGTTCAAAAGACGCTTGTATCCTTTTGATTCAGCTTTCTTCATCAAGGATTTGAGTTCCTTGTCAATACCGCCTCCGCTTCCCTTTAGCAAACGCTTCATCATCTCCGAAAAATCTTCAGAGATGATGCCGTATCCACCTTTTCCAATTGTGTGAAGTGCAGCCTCAAGACCAACTCCTGACGACATCAACACGTCCAAGGTACGAATGACATAGAGAAGTTCACGTTTCTCCTCTAGATTACGCATATGAAATCCCTCAAATTACATCTTCCAACAATTCAAACATAAAATGTTCATTCGAACTGTCGTATTCCATTGCTGCGAAAATGACCTTGACATCACGCTCTTCAAACGGGTCGTGAATGTAAGGCTGGCCTGTTCGAAACATGGTGATAACAGATTTGTATTCATCAAGTGAAAGTTCGCCGCGAACAGTGTAAACGGTGGATTCAGAACCTTCGTCGTGGAGGTCATCACCCTCTTGACCACGGATTACCGTCCGAGTCAATCTGCGGGTCATGCGGACTTTGATGTCAGCATTTGGTATACGCAACCAATCCGAGCTTGCTGTACCTGTTGCCGGACGGATAAAGAAATCAATTCCTGGCATGTAGTGGCCCCTAAATTTACCACATCACAAGAAGGACTTGAATGTGTTGGATTATTCTTCTTTGGCCTTGAGTGCTCTAAACCATCCGAAACGAGGCTCGTCAACATCGCCACTATCCGCCAATTCATCGAGCATGGCTTCTGCTTGTTCACGAACGTACCCCCGTGCTGCTGCATTCTTCAGAATCGTATTGAAATCGACTCCATCGCCTTGATCAAAGTGCTGAACTACATGAAGGATAAAACTTCGAAGTTCACCGTCACCGGTTTCTGCGGCGGGCTCGTCACCGTCAGGGAGACGGACCATTGGCGGTGGAGTTGTAGCCGCAGCCATTCGTCCTTCGGCAATATCTAATGCTTGCATTAGATTGAGATTGAAGGGTTCAAGGTCAACTTCATCGTAATGATTTCTAGCAGCCAAAAGTCCCGTCTTCATCCCACTTGGAAGGTCACTTCGTTCGTAGGCATCCATGGTGGCCTCAAGTTCCAAAGAGGCGGTATATGCCTTCATGCGGGCCATTGTAACCTCACATGCATCTAAAAGCCAGTTCGCATAAACATCCCGAGTTACTTCACATGCCTCTTCTGGTCGTAGCGAGGTGTAGACAGCACCTTCATCGGTCTGGTACCATCGCGTTTTTGCCGTCATCATGAGAAGGATTGGTTCTCCCTCTTCGGTGCGGCCAGCCCACTGGCTGGACATTTCTCGCATGGTTTCAGAATTATAATCTCCAACGGAGAAGTAATGCAAGCCTGTTGGATCCCTAAGCTGACCTTGATAGAGTGTTGCGCCATTGCTGGTTTCTCGGATTTCGAGTCGCTCCAAAAGTCCGCAAACCACGACTCTGTTTGCTTTTGAACCTAATTTTGTAATTACGAAAGAGGGGTCAAATTCTCCCGAACCTTTCTCATTCAATGTAGCTGTTCCGAATTCCGAAGCGAGCATGAGGAATGCTGGCTGACGTACGATACGTTGTCGTTGCATCAAGCCCACCCCCACAGGGCTCGCAACTCAGTTGCTCTAAGTTGTGAATCAGAAGCAGGTGCTTCCAAGTGATCACAAAGCAACATTGCACCTTGTTCATCGACAATACTTCGTCCGGAGACAACTACTGTTCTTCCGAGCAGAAGTTCTCTGACTTGTTGAACAAAGCCTGCATCTCCGTGTTCTTTGACGGACCCTTGAAGCGCTTCATAGGTCATTCCCAGAGCAGAAAGAGTAGCTTCCTTGTTGACGAGGACTGCTGCCGTGGAACCATCATGGTCCACAACAAGTCGTAGACGTACATCCTCGTTTCCTTCGTTAGGACCGTGGTCTGCACATGCCCCATCTCTGAGCACACGGCGACATTCTGTGCAGCGACGAATCAATCCTGAGTCGTCCCGAACACTGACAATAAGTCCTGTGGTTTCAATGCCAACTCGGCTTGGGCCACTGACCATCTCTGTGAGCGATACTTCAACCGAGTGATTGCTAAGGTCAATGCCTTCATCCCACGGAGGACTGGCCAAGATTTCCACCTGGTCTGCGTTGTCCACTGTCACATCTGGTATACCTTGCCATGCTCTAATTCGAACGCCTTTGATTCGAACCGTTACCGGTAAATCTCCTTCTGCGATAGGCAGTTCCTGCCAAGCGCTCATTCGACAGCGTCCGGAAGGGTCTGCTATTTGTCCTGACCAAAGGAACTTCTCTTCGCCATCACGAGTGAAGCTTCGTTTATTCCATTCGGTAATTTGGACGATTGCATCTACATCCCTTGAGCCATCACGGAACTGTGAGATGGAAAGAGAGGTGCTGTTTGACAGCGTATCCAAATCCGAGAAGTTAGCATCGTGATATACTTCGATACGAGTTGTTCGTCCGAAATTCAATTCTGGCGTATCTCGGAAACTCCGAACTTGTGCGCCATCAATCTTGAGCAATGATCCAACTTCGTGGTCGAAAGGCTCCCATGAGAGAAAACCAATCGTACCTGTTCCGTCGGCAATTCGGCCACGGACGACCTCAATTGAACCGGACCCGTCCTTTCGGTGAATTTGATCTGGACGGGATGTGAGAACTCTTCCAACAACGCAGATATAGCCGTCTGAAGGGACACTGCTAATCTCAATGGGGTCATTGGTTGAAACGGTTGTAGCAACCCCTTCTTTGAGGACGACAATACCTGTAGACTGATTGATATTGAGAGACATTTTACCATTGTATTCGTTAACGCTCGCACCTTCAATACGAACGATGCTCCCTGCTGCGAGGTTGGCATGAGGTCCCCAATCTTTGTAATCCCAGCGAGTTTTTGTTCCTCCTTCTTCCCAAGGGTTATCTTCAAGGAATCCAAATGCAATTTGCTTCTCTTCTCCACGAATAAGTTGGTCTCGAATGTTGTGCGTCATGACGGCGACTTCGATTTCGATATCCCGATCATCACCACTCAATTCTGCGAGAGTAGCGACTTTTTTGGTTTCCCGTTCTTGGCGAGTGGCCTTACTTGTAGCTGCAGGACCTGTTCCGCTCTTGAATCTACGAAGCACTGAACGCATTGCGTCTTGGGGTGGAATGTAAAATTCATCCTCGTATTTTGCGAAAGCAGAGGCAACCTCTGCTGGTTCGGCATCTGGACATTCTTTTATGACCGCTTGCACATAGTCTGCATACTTTTCTTCAGACATCAAACGACCCTCCGTAAGACATTGTTGTTCGACACCTGTACGGAGAACAGGCTGCGGGCTTTCGTGCGGTTTGGTTCAGATATAACACTCCCTTTACCTCCATGGACTGGTACACCAACGACGACAGGCCATAAAGAATGGCTTTTGATTTTGTCTGATATTGACTTATGCAGGGTTAATGCGTAGGCCTTCCATTAACAACACATCGGGCAAATGCATGCTGCCTGATGAATAAGAGCCTTGTCTGCGAACGTCATCTCCGAGGATAACGTTCCCTGCTAGAGCCTTTGCAAGATTTCCCGAGAGCCCTGCTTGCTTAAGCGGACCCATAATTTCCCCGCCAACAACACGTAAAATACTGCTCGTAGTGACTGAAAAATCGCCGCTTGTTGGATTAGCAGTATGAGCGCCCATGACACCGTTTACAACATATCCATCGCCCATTTGATCAAGCATCTGATCAAATGTTTGACTCCCTTTTGAGGATGTCATCATGAGTTCAGAGGCTCCGGTGGATGGAGGTGATTGATGACCTCTACTTACGGCTGAACCGGTAGATTGTGCTACATCAATACGTCCTTCTGCGACTTGCTGGGCTGCATCCCGAGTTGACCAAAGCATGTTCACTAATCGCCCGGATTCAACCAAACTTTGCTTCCGCTTTGGAACTCCTTCACCGTCACGTGAACCCGAAGAAAAACCACCTTCAAGAAGGCCATTGTCGACGATTGAGAGGTCTTCGGCCATGACATTCTGATTCATTTTCCCTGTCCAGAAGGATTCCTTTCGAACCAACTTTTCACCCATCATAGCCGGTGGAACAACCATGGAGAACAGAGGAGAGAACCCTTCACTCGTCATCAAAACCGGAGCATCGGAGGCCCCAGGGTCAACTTCAATAGGATTCTGAGTCCGTAGAGCCCAATCCACAGCAAGTTCAATACAATCAGGAACATCAACCATCTTTGCCCTCGAGGAATCACCTTGGTAAGAGCTGGTCATCTTTCCATCGTTGTCAATGGTGACTTGAACTCCAAGGCCGTGGGATGTCGTCAATCCACTATCTAGGATTCCTTCACTGTTGAGAAGACAAGATGCTGTCGCAGAAACTCCTACGCCTCCTCCAGTCACTATAGCACGCTCATCAGCACTTTTCACCGCGTTTAGTAATGCATCAGCCTGCTCAAGCAAGTCTTCAGGGCCAAGATTGAGGATGTTTGTATCGCACATCCCTCCCACCTTTGTGGCGGCTTGTTCACTTGGAAGAACAAAATTTGCAATCGAAGGTGATTTGCGAGCGATACTCAACGCTTGTTGAACTGCTCGTTCAGCACCAGAAACATCGACTAGATGAGCGAATCCAAATCGACCATCTTCAACTACTCGAATTCCAAATCCACCCTCACCGCCGCCACCAGCCATGGTGATTTTCCCGGCTTCGATGTCAAGTTCATGGCCGTAGGATTGGAATCCTACGAGGTCCCATTGTTGAACGCCTATGGAAGAGCAAGCATCAACGATTTGTTGAGCGTTAGCAAGCAATCTGTCTTCTGCACCATCTGGTAGCATGATCATCCCACCAGTGCCTCGCGAATTCGCATGACTGGGCCGCCATCACCAACTGGAACCGTCTGGCCTTTTCCGCAGAACCCGGGAGTCGCCAACGATGCATCACGAGTGAGTCCGTCAACATTCTTGAGAATTTCAAGAGTCATGCCGCTAACACTTACATCCTTCAGAGGGCGAGTTAGTTCGCCGTTTTCAATAAGCCACGCCTCTTGTGCAGCAAACTGGAACGAACCACGTCCTGTGTCAACCTGTCCGCCACGAGTGCCACAAGCATAGATACCGTACTCAACATCCTCCATCAGTTCGTCTAAATCTGCATGTGAACCACCTAGAATCATGGTGTTCGACATCCTGACAAGTGGGTGATGTAAGCCGTCTTGAGCCCGAGCACCGCCGTTTGGCTCCAAACCAAAGTGGTGAGCTGTCTCACGATGATTGAGATATTCTGTAAGTACTCCGTCCTTGATGAGGACTTTCTCCCTTGTGTTGACTCCCTCGTCATCAATTGGATAGGCTCCATATCCGCCCATGAGCGTTGGATCATCAACTACGGTCACAATATCGTTTCCAATTTTTTCGCCCAGTTTTCCTGCGAGACAGGAATCACCAGCAGCGACCAAATCCGCCTCGCACGGATGACCAAGGGCTTCATGGATGTAAACGCCAGTCAAGTCGTTATCAGCGATGAGTGGCATTTTTCCCGAAGGCGCCCGCTCTGCTTTTAGGAGGCGTAGTGCTGCATTTTGAGCCTGTTCGCCCAATGCGGTCAAGTCGACGCCCTGGATGAGTTCCAGTCCGCCCTGACCTCCAGTTCGAGTTCGGTATGAGACAACTTCTGAGTCATCTCTGGCCGTAACCATACCGTGAACAAGCGAGCGTTGAAAGGACCAGGCTCTATCCATCCCTTCTGAGGTCATGAGTTCGGTGTGTATGTGCTCGTCACTCCAACCAGTGGTAACTGAAACTACATGCTTATGTTGACTTGCACCCTTGTAAAAATCATTCATCAAATCCATCTTTGTATCTAACTCAGTGTGGCGCACATCAAGTTCTGAGATCCAATGGTGCTCGTCCACAAATACGGGTATGTCGGCAAGACCAATCGGCTTTTCTCCCTCGGCCCTGCGGGATGCGACTGCCTTAGCGAGGCGGGTGGTAGATTCAATTTGTTCGGGAAGTGAAGCAATATCAGTAGTTGAATGAACCCCCCACGCTCCGTCGGCAAGAATTCTGAGCGTAAGGCCCAATTCTTGACCTGGAATTGCACGTTCAAGCACGCCGTCTCGCATTGCTACAGAAGATTGTGTAAAGGAAACCAACCGCACTTCAGCATATGAGGCACCATGTGTTGTGGCTGAATCAAGCGCATTGCGCACTTTTTCTTGGTCAAGATAGCGTCCCGTAGAAGGGACATGGGCTTCGCCTTGGTTTGCAGCCATTACCATGCTACGCCATGAAAACAAGTAGCCTTTGAACCCTCCCCTTATCGGTGAGAAGCACTTTGGTCATCAGCCATCGAGATATGGGCAATAAGCCGCTCCTCAAGCTTATCCATTTCCACAGAATCTACATCCGCACCCAACATCTCCGAACCCTCTATAGATAGAGTCATTAGGGATTTACGTGATTTCCATTTCAATTGACTCAGCAGGTCACTGAGGCCTTCTGGAATTGCAACACTTTCAGGAAGGAACGGATGAAGGTGACCCAACGAATTACGAGATGATTCAGCCTGTGGAAGATAGAGGATCCAAGCATCTTCCGAACCCTCTTGATAGCCTGCACGAGCAAATGCTTCGGATACGTGATGTGTGCCTGCAAGATAGCGCATAAATTCAGCATCAATACTGCGCGCCACACTACTGCCTCTCAACTCATTTCGAGTGGTTTTGATCCAAGCAGTCCACAATTGAGTATTTGTCTGAACTGCATGAGCGCCAAGTAAGACCCATCGGGAAGAGGGGCGCTCTTTGAGAAACACGTCAATAACGCCAGAAGAATGAGTGGCCTCATCAAGATGTACGGCCAAACAAGGGAACGGAGGAAGTTCCATGCTACAGCGCAGAGGCTTCTTGGATTTCAACCATCCTCAAAGCGTTCGCCTTCAAGAGGCACATCATCTTCTCTGACGGCTGATTGTTGATTAGAATCTGAAGAAGCTTTTCGTAAAACCCGTTCAACTTCATTGATAATTTTCTCTAGAAGCATTGGACCCCATCCCCGCAAACTGAGAAGGGAGTTCTTGGTTTTCAACGACATGGTTGCAACATCATTGGGTTGGCGCAATCCCAAAGAGGCCATTTCACGTGCTCGCTGACGTCCTACGTGACGAATGTTGACAAGTTGCAGCAGGTCAGTTTTACACCCATGCCGAACCCTTTGCTGAAGAATGCTGATTTGCTGAACGATATCTGAAATGATGTGCATGTGTTCGTCCGAAAAGACATCATCAGCCATCAAAACATGCTGAGCTCCTGCAAGAAGCCACCCCATGAGGTCTACCCTATGATGAACGTCTCCTGGTGAAACATCAAGTCGGCTTTCAAGATCTCGAATTGTTGCTTCCTCTGTCCACTCTTCAACCATCCATGCACTCTTGATATTGCTCAGCATAGCCTCTGCATAACCTGGGTCAACCAACAATTCGTCTTCCGCAGAATTCGCCTTCAACCACACCGGAGAGTTGGCTTCCATGTCGGCCGTCTTTGCCCAAAGTGAATTGAAATCAGGAGTAGCTACAGCCAAATGCAGCAATCCGAAATCAGTAACTGGCCGGTCTGCACGCACAGAACGTCGTACTGCACGACGTAATCCAGTTCTCAAAATTGAGGCTGAAAGGGGGTCAAGGTAGAGTTGTGTAATCCTTTCACCCATTTGTGTGGCTTGATATTTCATGTTGTGAGGCTCTTCGGCTGAAGGTTGAACCCAACCTCCAGTATTACCCAAAGATGTTGCAGGAGCGAAGCCAAGCGAGGGATTAAGGTGAGCGGAGCGATGAGCAGGAGATTTTTGAGATGAAACGGGACCTGGACTCCATCCTACGCCTACGGTTTCCTGTGCGGGTGTTGCCCATGCTGGAAGTGAATCATCCCAAACCTCTTCGCCCTCCGAATTGACATCTCTGTTTAACCAGTGGGCAGTGAAATGTTCGTCAATTCCCACCTTCCTAACGAAGCGTTCCTCAACCAACCAATCAAGCATGGTATTAATTCGCTCACGGAGTTGTGATGGTGCCATGGTGGAACCAAGGAAGGTTGATGAAAAGAAATGTTCAATCGAACCTTTGTGAAGCAGGCCGCCAGTGGCAATGCTAGCTAGCAAATGCATCCGCATTGCTGGTTCATTTGCAAGTTTTGACGTGATGTCTTCAATCGGCCCGAAGAAATAACGGTCTGAAACCGAATCTGCTACTTCCCAACCGTCTGTACCTTTGCAATATACCCAAGCCTCTCCACGGGTGTCGTATTTTGGTCGCCCTGCTCTCCCAAGCATCTGCCGAACTTCCATGACTGGAAGCGGACGACTCATGCCGTCGTCCCAGCGTTTGAGGTCACGGACGAGTACACGACGGGCGGGGAGGTTGACTCCCGCAGCGAGTGTTGGGGTTGCTGTCAAGGCAACAAGAAGCCCAGATTTGAAGGCTTTTTCAACTTCTTTCCTTTGGCCTGAGGTCAATCCTGCATGATGAAAACCAACCCCACCAGACATCGAATGAACCAACTGTTCTGCAAGGCTAGATTGGCTTCTTCCTTCCAAACGGTCAGCCACTTCTTGGAGTCTTTTGAGCCGTTCAGGGTCTTCTTTTAATAATCGCTTTTTGACTCTTTTAGCTAGGTTTTTTGCTTCTGATTGGGCACTTCTTCGTGTTCCGACGAACATGAGAACCTGGCTCTTAGTATCCAAGCCATCGCTGACAACACTCCATACTGGGTGACTTTTCAGCCCCTCGAGCGTACGTGGAGTACTCAACTGAGAGGGGTCATGGTCGGTATTGGATGATTGGATTTTTCTTGGTTCCACATGGAAATCATGGAAGGTAGCATATTCAAGGGCGACAGGCCGCCAGTCGGATTGTACCAAATCCGCATCTAACCAATCAGCAAGGGCTTGACAATTCCCGACGGTTGCAGACAGAGCGATGAGTTGGGCGTCGGGACGTATATGTCGGAGCCGTGTCAGGTTGATTTCTAAAGTAGGCCCGCGGGTTGAATCGTTCATGAGGTGAAATTCATCGGCTACAACGCATGTGAGGTTCGTCACGAGTTCGGCTTTGTGCCTAAGTAGTGAATCCAATTTTTCGGAAGTGCAGACCAGAATATTGCAATCATCAATGTTTTTGGCTTCCGCAGTAGCGTCTCCAATGCCGAGTCCTATTTTCAAATCCATAGCCTTAGCAATTTGAGAAAGATCCTCGAACTTTTCCATAGCCAAGGCCTTCAAAGGGACAATGTAAATCGCTTTGGATTGTTTGTGTCCTTCGCTCAAGCGCTGCACCATGGCCATGTAAGCAAGTAGCGACTTTCCTGAAGCAGTAGGGATCGCCACAAGAGTATTCCTCCCGGATAAGATGCTAGGAGCTGCCTCGGCTTGGGGAGGGTGAAGGTTGGTAATGCCCCATTCATTTATGAGAAAGTCCGAAAATTTTGTCGGCATTCCAAGGGCGCTAACATCAGCAATTGGGCCCTCCATAGTACCCTACCAACGCCAACAGTCCAAAAGGACAACGGCTTCGGAGAACTTCCGACATACCTAAGTCCCACCTGCAGGTGTCCACCCACATGAGCGACGACATGGAGGCCATGGTAGAAGAGCGATTGTCCATCTTTGATGATGAACCAGATCTCAACGATTGGGTAGAAGTTATGTGCGGTGCTGCGATGGCAGTACTCGGAATTTTCCACCTGGTTCAACCCGGTGATTTGGTCAATCCTGACGTCATGCGATGGTTCGCCGCAGCAGTCATTGCAGCGGGGGCAGTATGGGCAGGTCACGGACTCAAGGATATGGCTGTAAAGGAAGTTCGCCGTTCCATTGCCTTGCTTGAAATGGCAAATTCAGACACTGGTATTGATACCGGACTTATTCGAGACGTGCTTCTTAATCAAGAAGCATACCGTGAATTTTTGGTCCACGCATACGATTCTGCTTGGGATGACGGCGTTATCTCCGAGGCCGAAATGAAGGAATTGAAATCCTTCCAAGAAGCATTGGGCATCACCGATGAGGAAGCAGCAGAGATGAGTGTCAAGGCAGCGATTAAATCGGCAGCCGCTGATGGTGAAATCACCGATGAAGAAGCGAAATCTATTGACAAGGCAGCACAAGCTGCAAAGATGAAGCCTGATGAAGTTACCAAGGCTGTTTCTGACCAACTTGACAAGGCTGAAAAGAAGTGAATCAGGCCCACTGGTTTTCCCTGAGGGGGTGGAACGATTGGGCCATAGTTTGTGCTTTTTGATAGCGTCGTAATTCAGCAGTAGAGGCTACAATACCAAGCAACATCCCGAGCCACATCAACGCTGAACCGTAAGGTAGTATTCCATCGGCATTTTGCAAACCCCAGTTCTCTTCTGGAATGTAATTCAAATCAAATCCACGAGATGGTTGAAAATTCACGTCGAGGAGATCTAAGTCACAATCACAGAGGCTGATGGTAATTTGTTGAGGAAATAAAGTCCCTTGAAGTCCAATCCAAGTCTTTTCCGAAATACTAACGGGGCGTGTTGACCAAACTGGAGTGTTAAATGAACCTGCAGACCGCGTTTCAACCATGACTGTGTCAATATGGAATACAGAAGATGACGGAAGTTCATCAACCACAAGTAGGGCTTCCAGCATGAGTAGGTCAAGGACGAGAGAGCGTCCTGCGAGGAGAACAAAACGCACAGAATGGTCGTCTTGCACTCCCTGAATCCCCGTTTGTTGCCCACCTTTTGCTACTTGAGCAAATATCAATTCATCCAGGCGCAGTTCCTCGAATTCCGGAACAATCAGTTGCCATCGGTTGTCCTGAAGAGGGACAGCACGTTCTATTGACAAACGAAGTTGAAGACGTTCTCCGGCTAACATTCCCCATGTTGCTCCCGTGTGCTCGACTAGAGTTTGGTCTGGAACCCCGTCTGCGGAAACATCCCATAGCTGTTGGAGACGCATCTCAATGAGGTCATCGATGGTTATTTCGTCTTCGTATTGTACTTCGTCAGCAATGGACCATAAGGGATGGAGGACACCTCCTATGAAGAGGAAAATCACGCCCGGTAAGAATATTCCAAATCTAAGAGAATACGAGGTAGTTGGTCGAAAACCAACGAGCAGAAACACTCCAAGCATGACGATTGAAAGGAGTAGCACAGAGACACCTTGTTCTTTCAAAGCATAAGATTCTGATTCATCTCCAAGGAGGACAGTCCCAGAGGGGTATAATGACTCAGATGAGAAATCTCCAGAGACAACTGGACCTGAACTTTCGTATCCAAACAGACCCGCCCAAGAATACTCTTGGAAGCGGTCTGGAGCGCCTCTAAAACATAAGTTGTAATCATTGACGGGGAGATTTCGCCACCGGTAGATGATTCTCAAATCATCATCAACAAGTTCGGTTACAACTTCTGGCTGGGGCGATAAGCGCCCCGATTCAGTCACCAAATTGGGAACTTCGTGAGGCTGCTCAAGCTCAATTGGAACTGCTTCCCAATCTACGATGAGAGTCATCACTTCATGCTCTTCAATAGGGAACGACCAGCAATCCCAGTCGTCACTTACCAACGCTCCTCGATGACCAGTATCAAAACTTGATGCAATGGGTTGAGTGGTTGACGAAGGTTCGTCTACATTGGCTGCATCTGCATCTACCGACCATGGAATTTCAATTTCAATTTTGGATGGACCCCGTAAGTTCAATTCCCAAGTCCCAGGTCGGTCAAGGGTTACAACCATGATCAAACGTATTTGAGCATCCTTCCAGAGAACTCTTTTGGCCCCTAAATCCAGGGATTCATCTTCAAGCGTATAGGGCTCGTATGCAGACGAACTCGGCACAAATTCACTATCAAAGGACCAGTCAGTCACGCTCTGTCCAAGAATAAGGCGAAAGTCAACAGCAGGACGTAGAAGCCCCCCGGTTTCCGTTTGGTGCCTAAAATCAACGATGAGCGATTCAATTTGTTCAGGAAGGATGGCAAGGTGCTGTTGAGCGGGGGCCGCATCAAACTCAAAGGAAATTGTTTCTGGTTGAAGGGTTGATGCAAAACTTTGCCCGGAGAGTTTGCCCTCGCCCATAGAAACAGGCGTGAGCGTACAATCATTTTCCGACTGACAAGATAGGTACATCGCCCCGCCCCCTTCGAGGGAGGTAATTCCAGCTTGTGCTGAGAACGTGAAAATGGGAATCATGAGCGATAACAAAAAAAGGCTCGAAAGGAGGAGTGCCTTACGATTCTTCATACTCATCCCCACTGTTCCCTGATGCGCCATTGTTTATCATTTAATGTCCTTTAAGGAGCGGTCAATGAGAAGACATCGGCACTTTCGGCATTGATATTTCCCCCCACTTTGGCGCTGACGCGGGTATTCCATAGCACATTCTGGGCAAACCCAGAGCCATGATGCACGCTGAAGTCGCATCTTATTTGTGAAATCAAGACCTTGTTTTGAAGCATTGACATCCGGCCATAATGATTCCATTGTACGAAAGTCCCGATTATGTGAGCGATTCCCAATGGCATGTAGAAGTTCATGATAGATGACAAATGCAGCATATCTGGAC
>CASIBY010000019.1 GCA_949373095.1 Candidatus Poseidoniaceae archaeon | reverse complement strand
CTCAAATGGCGTGATCAACGGTTTGCGATACTTCACGGCATCATCGATAGCGATCCGAGGGCAGGCTGTGTTAACAAATGCATCTACCGGGTAGAAGTCAATTAATTCGGGACCCACATGTTCCGAAGGCCAGCAAGTATCCTTTCTTTCCGTGCTTTGCGAGCATTCGCTTCATGCGCAGTGCAAGACTGCGTCGCATCTGGCCTGGCTTTTCCCCGATGAGAATGCCAAAGGTCTGTGCATCTTGTACGCTCATGATAAGACCGAATCGTTGACGAAGAATTCGTTCAATGCGCTGAAGAGACATTTCCTCAGCATCGCCGGTGTAAGGGTCCAGCATAGCAAGAGGCTTTCCGGTATGGAGGACGAGTCCAATCGGGTGGAAATCTCCGCTTCCAAGGAACAGATAGTGGCCGATACTTGGGTCATCACCTGAGTAATTGCAACCGAGGACCTGACCTGGGAACGAAAGACGTGCGCCGCCGATAGGGATGGTGACGTCAAATCCTGCCTTTTCCAAGCGGTCGTGGTATTCGGGGTAGGAGGTGAAGGTGTTGGATGGACCCCACAAGACCTAGTTTGGTCCCAGTAAGGGGAGCCATACGTCCGACAGCATCCATGAAACGCTCTTGTGCTTCTTCTTCACTAAGGCCTTCAGTTTGGGTTTGCTTGATGATTCGTTCTTGGGCCATAGCGCGATGTTGATTGAGCCAGGGGAGAACAGGAGAAAGTTCGGGGTCTCCATCGTAGGTGACATTGATGAATTGTGTTGGCATTCCTGAGTCGATGTTCATCTGTGAATGGCCCATGTGTGCTACCAATTCAACACCCATCAGTTGCATTTTATCGTGGACGAGGTCACAGGCGCCGTAACAAGGATCTGCTGCAAGTATAACTTGAGCGCTGGTTTCGGTTTCAATGGTGTCCATCATCTCTAGGGCTTGCATCTTGAGACCCTCCGGCACCTGAAGTGCAATCAGGCGGTTGTCATTGGTACGGATGCGCTCCATGAGTTCATCCAATTCAAAGTCGTGGCGGTCTAGATCCATGTGGCTCCCCAATCTAGCGGCGATGCCGCTCCCTCATCAATGCACCCATCAAATTCAATCTTCGTCGTCCAAGAGAACGATGGTTTCTCCATCCATGCGGAGACGGACCAAAGATTGAATCGAAATATCGGGATAGAGCCCTCGTAGGCGGGTTAAACCGTCTCCTTTCTCAACAACTGCGATAATATGTGTTACTTTTGCTTCGGCCCTATGTACGCCTTCAATGACGGCTTCTAGGGTTCCACCCGTAGAGAGTACATCATCAATGATGGCGATACGTTCACCTTTCTTGATGTCGTTAAGGAACATAGCTCCCTTGGAGTATCCAGTTGATTGGTCGATTTTCACCTCTCCTTCTAAGCCATAGGTGCGTTTTCTTGCGATGACCAACGGGATTCCAGTCGACATGCTTAGAGGAGCGGTTAAGGGGAGGCCCATCGCTTCAATTCCTAAAAGAAGGTCAACATCTTTCCAATTAATACGGTCTCGTGAAAGGTCCGTTATCGCTTGAAGAATATCTGGAGACATGCGGGGGACGCCGTCTGTGATTGGATGAATGAAGTAAGGATAATCCCCTTTCCAAATGATGGGGGCTTTGGCTAAACTATCTCGCAACCGTTGCATTGGTTCGTCCATGCCATTACGAAGTGTTGTTCGTTTATCATCCTTCAGCGGCGAAGCGACGCTGAACCGTGATGTTAGGGACTGATTCTCAAAGTTCAGCGAGATACTCAACGTATTCGTCGGGTTCCAACAGGTTTTCCAGAACTTGCTTGTCATCTGGATTCATCTTGAGTTCGTGGGGTTCCAGTAGAATGACCCATCCGTGGTCGTAAGCGGAATCGTTGACCAAATCCGGGCTGATCTCAACTTCGCCGTTTACATCGGAGATGATCCCTGCGAAGGGGGATGTGAGCGAGATCTTTTCGTCAGCGGTCCAAAGTGAAAACATGCTTCCACCCTCATCAATCTCGGTTTCAGCTTGTGGTAGAATCACTCGGAGTACATCGCCTATCTCGACTTTCATGTACTCACTGACTCCAATCATCAGCTTCTGGTCCTTTTGTTGATACCATAGATGGTCCAACGAATATTTTCGGTTGTGTGCAATAGCAAATTCCACGATTTCTTCATCCATGGTTTTCCCTCTAGGCTGCGGCTCACGCGGGTGGTATATGAAGGCTGAGGGGAATTGTGGTGATGGAAATAAAACAAACGGGTTAAGAAACTCGGCATCTTGGCGTAGGTTGGTGGCCCAATGAACTTTCAAGAAACCGACGAGCAACAAATGATTCGTGAGATGGTCCGAGACTTTGCTGAAACTGTGCTTGCTCCAACGGTAGAACACCGAGATAAGCATCAAATCCCTCCATCAGAAGCCTGGGAATCGTTCATGGAATTTGGTCTCCAAAGCATCACGATTCCGGAAGAATATGGAGGTTCTCCAGTCGATGATGTCTCAGAAGCCATCATTATCGAAGAACTCGCCCGTGTTGACCCTTCATTCGCAGTAATGTATTGTGTCCATGTCGGTTTGTGCTCGATGACCATCGCTCTCCACGGAGATGAATCACAAAAGAAAGCCTATCTTCCACGGCTTGCTGCTGGTGAAGTGGGCGCTTATTCCCTCTCGGAATCGGGTGCAGGGACAGATGCAGCGGCCATGGTTTGCAAAGCCAAGCTCTCCGTTGATGGAACGCATTATGTCCTCAACGGCGAAAAAATGTGGGTTACAAACGGATCCCAAGCTAAAATCATTGTTCTCTTTGCTAAGGATGTTGACCATCCCGATTACGGTGTGAAGAAGCACGGAGGTACGACTGCCTTCATCGTGGAAGCAAGCTTTGCTGGCTACTCTGTTGGTAAGAAAGAGGACAAACTCGGAATACGCTCATCAGATACCTGCACGCTCATTCTAAACGACTGTAAGGTTCCTGTAGAGAACGTGTTGAAAGGCGTAGGGAATGGTTTCCCTATCGCCATGAACGCTCTCGATAACAGCCGTATTGGTATTGCTGCTCAGGCTCTTGGTATCGCACAAGGTGCCTATGAAGCAGCACTGAAATACGCTCACGAGCGTGAAGCCTTCGGCAAACCAATTGCCCACCACCAAATGATCATGGCCTACCTTGCAGACATGGCAACTCAAATTGATGCTGCTCGATTGATGGTTTACAAAGCAGCATGGACAAAGGAACAGCATTACCATGCAAACGGCCCTCGTCACTCCAAAGAAGCTAGTATGGCAAAATTATTTGCCGGAGACACAGCAATGTGGGTTTCCGAGCGAGCCATTCAGGTGCTTGGTGGTTATGGTTACACCAAGGAATTCCCAGTGGAGCGATTCTTCCGGGATGCTAAGATTACTCAAATCTATGAAGGTACGCAGGAAGTCCAACGTATTGTGATTTCCCGAGCCCTGAAGTGAATCAAACTTCCTTGCATATCAGTTCACGAACTGCTACTGACCACATGACCGGTTGAACCGTGAGTGAAACATATTGTCCCTGAGTAAACAAGGACTCCTCAGTTCGCTTCATCATCACTTGTACGATTGCTCCATCAGCTGAAACACAACGTGCAGTTTCTCCTCCTCGGCACTCTCCCTCGCCAAGTAAAGTTTTACTGACTTCCTTCACCATTCCCTCAAGAGTATAGAGTGGCGCAGTTTCAAGGATTTTCATAGCATCACTTCTTAATCGTGCTTGTTCAACTACTGAAATGAGGTCAGACAAATGACCGGATGCCGGGGCCGATTGTGTCTCTTCTTGAACTGTCTGTGGTTCTTCAACGACTTCTTCATCTTCGGGCCAATCCTCTTCGAGAGGCTCTTCGACTGTGATGCTGATGGTGTCAAGGGACTTACCGAGAACTGAAAGAGTGACTTTGTAGACACTTGCTTCATCCGGTTCCAAAATGAACTGGTCTAAATTGGGATAATCCATTTCTTCAGAAGTTGTGGTAAATGTTTCTGGGGTGGGGACGCCATCTTGTAGAATAGTAATAGAATAAGATTCAACTTCAAGTGAGAATTTTACTGTGAATGCGATTGGTTGGTCGATAAGATAAACTGCTCGTTCCGAGGTTAGGGTTCCTGCAAGTGGGATGTCCAACTCAAACATAGAATCGGGGATATCAAGTCCGTTTGCAGCAAGAAAAGCCATCCAATCGGCAACAGGGATTCCCGCTGCAGGGTCTGCATCTACAAAGGAGAACATTAGTTCTACGACCCATTCAGGGGGGCGTTCACCGGTCATTTTTGACAGAATATCCGAAAATTCATCACCTGAAATAATGCCGTCTTTGTCTTTGTCCAACTCTTGAGTGAGGTTCAAAGCAGACATTGATGATCCGTTGAGCCAAGTATTGAAGTTTTGATTGAGCAGTTTAGCCATCCGGTTTTGGGCGCTGATGCTCTCTATGCGTTGCTTTAACGCAAGGACTTGACCATCAAAAGTTGGACGGGGCGGAAGCAATATTTTCTCTGCCATGTTACGAAGGCAGAACCGCCCCTATCATCAATGTGATGCCGCGTTGGGTTCAGGGGAATTGAAGTTGAGGCCACTCCAAAGGCTCACCATGCCGCCATGAAAGGCGTGAAAGGTGTTGTTCAATTTCGTTCACTTCAGTGATGTCGTGCTCGATTTGAATCCGATGGAGCCAATTCTTTAGCCGGCCCAAGCGCACTCCTTGTTCAACCCCAGCTCGCATCATAATCCAGTGACCGTCTACAAGAGATTCATTAGGTGTCTGTTGCGGACTTAATGAGGACCATTTACGCATAACTTCGACCATGTTACCCTCCAACAGACCTCGGCCATGAACCGTTACAGATGCGTCTGAGAGTAGGCCCTGTAACCGAAGATGAATGGGCGCGTCTTCTCCCAAGCAGTAACGGAAGACTCGGAGTGAAGACGTGTGTGCATCTGGAATGGTGCCGAGGTTCCGGTGGAATCGGATTGTATCATTGAGGAGAAACTTTGGGAGTTTCAGGTTCCCAAGCGTTCGCTTTACCTCTAATGTGTCGAATTCAACCAGCAGGAATCCCAAGCGATGTTTCAGCAACCACGAATCATTGACATTTTTCCCGAAGAGGGCCAACAGTTCCGGGGTGACAAAACGCAGAGAGGGCATGATGTGCTGTATTGTTCCGTCATCAACCATTAGGGAAAGGACTTCAGGGGCATGTCTGCCATTCATGATTTTTCGGAATTCGGTCCATTTACGTTCAATGGCGACTTTTGCGAGGATTGGTTGCTTTGATTGCATTGCTCTATGTAGCGCTGGTTCGAGACTCCACAAACTCAATTGCCCTCGGTCAAGAAAACGGTAGGCTCGGAAAATACGCAAGCCATCTTCGTCACAACGTTGCATCGGGTCTCCAACAGCACGGACGAGGTGTTCCTCCATGTCTTTAGCGCCATTGAATGGGTCATAGAGTACTCTTCTTGCTAGATCAACAGCCATTGCATTGAAGGTAAAATCACGTCGGCTTAGGTCTTCTTCTAGTGAAGTCCCCCATGTGACTTGGTCAGGTCTTCGGCCGTCTCGGTACATGCTCTCACTACGCAAAGTTGTCAACTCATAGTGCTGGTCTACGCCCTTGATTGTCACGGTTCCAAATTCAATTCCTGTGGGGATCGCCTGTTCTCCAAAGAGACCCATGACCTCCTCTGGTGTACAGGTTGAGCACATGTCTATGTCGCCGTTTGATACGCCGAGTAAAGCGTCCCTTACACAGCCTCCAACGACCCATGAACCGTGGCCAGATTCCGCAATTCGGTTGTGGATATCGACCAGGTCAGCCGGGAGCTTCTCAATCCAACGGATGAGAGGTTCAGGGCAAGGGGTGCCTGCAAGTGCAGCCTCTCTACCAAAATCCAACTGCTGCGTGATGGTCATGGGTGCCTCAATTGAACATGGCGGGCCCACGGTTGAAAAAGCATTATGCCTCAATGGGTATTCGCCGAGCCATGGAATGGTCAGAAGATGATGTGGAACTCGTGCCTCTGAGCTGGCTAAAGCCGCATGAGGCAGTTAAGCCACGAAACAAAAAGAAATTGCTTGACATGACCCGGCGATGGGGCGGCTATACAAAACCGCTTATCGTTGATTCCAACACTGGAGCAATCCTAGACGGACACCACCGCCACGCCATTGCGATTGAGTTGGGTTTAAACCGCGTTCCAGTTCTATGCGTAGATTATCTTGGGAATGAGGGCATAAGCGTTGATGTCTGGCCTTCTTGTGGGCTTGAGACACTTTCTAAAGAAGACGTAATTTCGATGAGTCTTTCAGGAGATGTATTTCCACCCAAAACCAGCAGACATACGTTGGCTGATGATACGCCACCGATTTTTATTCCTCTTGAGGTTCTTCTTGAACCGCTCAAGCACGGCCCTGGCGCGTCATGATGTAGGCTCGCCACGCAGCGTTTCCCTTCCCCGACAGTTTGATTCCATGTTGCGGTGGACTAGGCAATTTGATCTCAGCAGTGTTCACCATTCCTTCGTGACTGAAGTCTAACAATGCCTGGGTATTCTGTCGTCCTTTGAGAACAGATGTAAGGTGAGTTAAGGATTGGATGCGGAGTTTGTCAAGGGCGATTAATTCGTCACCGACTTGTGTTTTTGTTCGGAGAGGGGAACCTGAGTGGTAGGTGGTGATGACGACCTTCCCCTTTTGATCCCGAAGTCCCACACCAAGCCAACCCGTTGGCTCAGCTTCTGGCTTTTGCGGAACGATGTCGAGGCGGAAGAATTTCATTGCCTTTTTGATATCAGGGGCCTTTCTTTCCTCAACAAGACGGTCCAAATATGGACCTAAACTCTTTCCTCCAGGTACCTCTTTCAGGGTTGTTCTAATCGTCTTGTAGTCGATGCCAAGTTCATTGCTGCTTTCGTACTCAAGAGCATAGCGATTGCATAACTCCGCCATGAATTCACACGCACCATAGGTTCCTTTGCTTCTTTTCTGTAATTCGACGTCCAAACACATGATGGCCAACTCGCCTTCTAGGTAATATGAGATTTGACTCTCTCTGGTGTAGGGTCCACTTCTATAGAGGTGTATCCACGCATCGTGGCTGGACTCCGATAGGGATTCTCTATGCATCCCATTTTTGGTTGTGTGACGCTTCATCTTACGTTGGAAATCTTTTCTCCAATCCTCTTCAGTCCAAGCCCCTGAGCGAACACAAAGCATGTCTCCGAGCCATGATGTCCCGCCCTCAAACCACCAAAGCAAGTCGGTGTGAACCTCCTTTTGGAGGTCATAGTCTAGGAAATTCTTTGGCCGCAACCGTTTGACATTCCATTGATGAAGATATTCATGAGAAAACAGGCTTACCAGGTCCCGATATTCGTCCGCATGGTCGGGATAGAGGCATTTCCTAGGCATCATTGAGGTCTGGGAGTTGAGATGTTCTAGCCCCCCACGTCCTGTGTCGGTGAGATGAAGAACAGTGGTATATGTGCCCCATTTGGGTAACCCAAAGAGGGCATGATGTTCCTTGATGATTCGTTCCATGTCTAGAATGAAACAATCAAGTCGCTCCTTATTGGGTTCGTGGCCTCCACTGTCCCAAATTTTCAAGTGGTGCGTTCTCCCATCAACAACATGTGTAATTGAATCGTTTTGATTGATTTCGACGATTCCATCCCATAGATGATCACGATTTGGAGCACAAAAGGCCCAGGTGATGGCATCTCCTTTTTTGATGGGCTTTCCCGAAGGCTCAAATTGGGTTGCTGGACTCCATGAAGCTGGAGCGGTGAGTTCAATCATATGTTGAAGATTCAATCGCTCTTCTGAGATTCCCTTCTCGGGCATCATCCATGTGAACGGGGGCATCAAGTGAAGATGGGTGTCGTCCAAATGTGTCGATCGAACGCTTAACTCAGCAGCAAGAATGGTGTAACTCGTCCGTATAGATTCAGTATTTTGGGGGACTGAGAGTTCAACCCCATCAACCCCTACTCGTTTCCATCTCAGTTCTTTTCCAGCGGCTGAAATTGCTGAGAAATTGAAGAGATGTTGCATTGGTTCACGCATAAAATACGAACCCGGAACCCAGCGAGGGAAACGCAGGACGAGTTTTCGCCCGAGAAAAGGCCCGTCGATTGAAAGTCCAACATGCAGGTGATGCTGTGTTCCATCTGTAGCGTCGGCTGTGAACGTGAGACCTGAGTTCTTCCTGCTCATGAAGAGAGTTCATTTGCGGCGGTTGATAGGTTCTCGCACGCCACCTTGAGCAGGTCTGGTGGATTTGAGGCCATGAAGTTCTCGACATGGACTTGCAGTTCAGGTTCATTTGCACGACCCAATAAGCGTTCAAGTAACTTACTTCGTTCAATGATGTCAACATTTTCATTTCCGATCATCTCCCACCTCAATTCATCTTCTTTAGGCCCCTTGCCCATGAGCCAGCGAGCGACGATAGAATGCATGTTTGCTTCAAGGAGCGTATCGATGAGGACATCATTAGAATTTTCAACATTCGTTCTAAGATGCTTGGTAATGTGGTGAAAGTGCTGAGGTCCGAGTTTTTCAGCCAAGATAGGAAGACTGCTCGGATGATGTTTGGCCACCCAAAGAAACAACTTTACGGTTTCAGATTGGACGCTAAAAAAGGGCATGACGGCCGAAACTTCAACTGCTTCATTTCGGTTTAATAATGCTCGCAAAGCCTCAATTTGGACTGTGTTGGACGTGTCTTTGAGCCCGTTAAGAAGTTGTTCTTTGCTGCAAGATTGGTGTCGCATGGCGAGGCTTCGTATCGCATCATTAGCATTGCGATGCATGGCTTCTATCGCCTCAGTGTCCCCGTGTGCCAGCAAAGCATCTGCTGCTTTCCTCCGGACAACTGAATCACCATCATCGAGCATGAATGTTGCAGTGGAGATTCCATCTTCCCCCAAAGAGTCCAGGAGGTTGGCTCCACAGCGGCGGACATTAACCGAGGAATGGGCGGTTAAATCCTCGACAGCCTCAAGTCCGACAATTGGTGCCCAGCGCCGATAAGCATCCAGGGCTTTGGACACGAACCATGGGTCTTCATCGTTTAGAAGCGATTTGAATGCTTTTAGGGATTCAGGGTCCTCCAACTCAACCAAGGTTCGGACGGCACGTCTTCTTGTCCGAATGTCACGGTGCTTGAGACGGCCCATGGCCCTGTCAAGTTCCCCTGCCATGTTACTGCCAATCCGCGCTCCCTCATAGGGCTGTTCTTTTCACCATGCATCGTTTCATCGCATCTCTAGCCAGGCGAAAATAAGAATGATTGGTAAGAGGTAAAACAACCTACGGTGCATGACGTTGGTTGATTCCATGTGTTCTATTACTGATGGAGGAAGGACCTCGACGGATGAAGATGTTCTTCTTCTACGGTTCAGAGGGACGTGCTGTTCAACATAACCTAACACTTGGCTGCGCAATTCAGGACTTCTACTTCGTTGTTCGCCTCGGCCAACGATATAACGGATAGTATGTCTTTCAGTCATAGGAAGCGTGGCTTGGACAATGGCGATTGGCTGGGTTGAATTGTGTAGGTCAACTCGTAAAGCTCTTCCATCGTCTCGAACGTGGCTCAGTACTCTCCAATTACCCTGGCCTTCGTTGAAGCGTTCCAAGCAGGCACGCGCCTCTTCAAGAGGGTCTTCTTTACTGTAAAGTAGTGAACGCCTCCACCCTAGGAAAGGGCCAAGAAGGACAGCGCAAATGATGGGCGTTAAGCACATCAACTCCAGTAGACGCATAAGTGCATCAGGGTCTGTAAGTGCTGAAACGACAGCAAGGGAGAATCCAAGAAAAAGGCCAATGAAGGCTCCAGCCTGTAATCCTGTGATAAGGCCGATTCGGGGTGGAAGTTCCTCGGCCATATGTAGTGATGGGGGGCATTTGAAATGAAGGCTTGCCTTAAAGTGGGAATAAATCAATAGATGAGCGTTCTCAGGAGGGGCCATGGAGCGCAACGGTCTCACCGACCGAAGGAGAGAGGTGATGATTGGGAGATGGGTTCTCGGCATTTCGGGATTCTTGGTTCTATCCTTTTTCCTCGCACCCTTGACCCTTGAACCTGGTACCGTGCAGAACGTTGAAGGTCGTGCAAATGTCATCGATTTTTACTCGCAAGACGGCTCCGGTTCGTATGGGAACTTGGTCAAGTCCAACCACTCACATGGTGAAGATTCGCATGGGCATCAAGGTTATGTTTGGAGTGAAATGAATCCTTACGGGGCCGTTATCTATGCTTTTGGAGATTTGAATTGTCATCAAAAGCATGAGCGCTCTCTTGAGTTTAATGAAAATCAAACGCCATTCTGTACAAGAGATCTCGGTATCTTTTTTGGCTTATTTCTTGGAGGCTTACTCTTTACTCAGCGAGGATGGAACCGTTGGACAGTCAAGGACACCTGCCTCTCTCTTCTCCCATCGTCCTGGTTGATTTCAGTTTATGCAAATAACCGAAGGCTCATCACATGGCTTGGCGTTGGGATTGTGCTCTGTAGCCCAATGTTATTCGACGGATTTTACCAACTTTTGACAGGCTATGAATCAACCAATTTCAAGAGAGTCGCCACCGGAATTCCATTTGGTTTCGGTCTAGGGGTGCTCATGTGCAGTATGTTCGCATCACGTGCTGACGCGTTTTCCGGAGCGGGGGAAGTACTTCTGCCAGGAAACTCTAGATTCACCTTGGCTTCATCTCAAGATGAATCCGAATGAACTGGTGGTGCATTGGACCACCAAACCAACAATTCAGATGCATTTGTTGGAAGAGGGCAGCCTTCGTGACCGCTTGTTAAAATCACAAGGCGCTGGTGAATGTCCGAGATGGACTTCTTCAATCCGGAAGAGAGTTCCTTACCTTCATCAGTATGGAATAATTCTTCAAGAGCATTGGCCCAATCTTTGTCAGGATTTGACCTGCGCCAAGACGCAAGGGGTCCTCTTAGGGGCCACATGGCCAGGGTGAGTCGGGCAAATCCAAGTCGCTCATCTCTCAATTTGAATAATTGGGCGTCTGAAAACGGAACATGAGATTGCTGTTTGAAAATCCAATGTTCCGCCAAAAGCCATTTCACAAGTCGTTGTGTATGACGCTGTGTCACCATCCGGATTGGGCCTAAGGAGGCATGAAGTCGTGGTACTTCGCTCGAGCCAACCATGAGTGAAAGGGTTCCAAGTATCGACCAGCACGAATGTGCGTATGGCGTTGCAGGAACATCATGTTCTTGTGCGGTCTCCATCGGCCAGTTGTCCTCCGCCTCCTGCATCCAATCTGACGGTGATTTCCCTGATAGCCAACCGACGTGGATCGCAGTTCGTTCTTGAGGTGCGCCGGGCAACCGAGTTTGTTTTTTTACATCGTGAACCAATTTACTCAGCAAGTTTCGGTCCACTTCATCACCATCTACGTTCAAAGGTGATGGTTTTCGGTTGAAAAATCGGCGTAATTCACTCCTCAGTGAACGTTTGAGTTCGTCCAATCCCCCCTCATTGAGAACGGGCCCAACAACGTGACACTGGTTGAAAGGTGGGGGTACTTTCACTTCTCCTGCTAAAAGGTCATGAAATCCCTTCCGAATGGTTGTTTGAATTTCTTTTGTCTCAAAGTATTCCTGCTTGTCACTGGTCATTCGCAGCGTGCCGGTTTTGATTCGCTGCATTGCCTTTTTAGGGTCGCAATCGATCCATAAGACCAAGTCTGGTATCATTGCAGCAGCATTCATTTTAGCAACCTGTTCAAGGCCTAATTCCCCCACAACTCCCTGGTAAATGAGTGAGGAGTGGATGTTCCGATCAGAAATGACCACACATCCTTTTGCGAGTAAAGGGCGAATGTAGGTGTGAGAGTGATCCAAACGGTCGGCTGCAAACAAGCCTGCTTCTTCAAGTGGGGTTTTGTCACCTAATTTGACTGAAGAAAGGGCGAGCTTGCCCAGTTCGCTGTGACGACGTGGTTCATGTGTTGAGATGACTTCAGGAAATGGGAATTCGCTGAGTAATTCAGCAAGTATTCTTGCGGCTTCACCTTTGCCAGAGCCGTCCCCTCCTTCAACTGAAATCAAGTACATGTTTCAGTCCTCTCGCTGGTCCTCAAAGTCAAATTTAGCAAAGATGTTGAGAATCATTCCAGCAAGAATTAGGGTCGGTCCAATGATAATAAAGCCTCTACCGAATAAGGCAAAGCCAGCAAAATATTGGCTTCTTCGGTAATGACGTCCACGGCGCATTTCTACGGCTGCTTGGACGCCTACGAAAGAAGCAAGAACCGTAATAACACCAATTGCGCTTGCTAGAGCAACGGCAAAGTCTAGGCTCGGGCCCCCGATTGTCTCTGAGAAGTCCTCGTAGCGGGTGTCATTACCTGTTTTCATCGTAACCGGCATCAATCCTGCATCATCCGGGCTAAATGTGCGTTCAACGGTTTGAAAACCATCCTTTGAAAAAATGATGATATGGACGTCTTTAGCAACATTTTCCATAGTGTAGTAGCCGTATTCGTTTGTTGATGTTGTTTGAAGCTTGGCTCTCGAATCCTTATCAAGTAGTTCAACGGTTACATTTTCAACTCCGGTGCCTTCTATGTCAAGGAGAATCTCTCCAGAAATGTCCGCTGTTTGTTTATCGGAGTTCCATGCTGAAACGAAGGCTTCGGAAGGATTTCCTTGGAGGATCAACGCTCCACTAATAATTCCGAGGATACTTCCGATGAGAACAAGTGATGCAGCGAGGTTTCTCCAACGGTCTGCATCTCTGTCTAACATCTCAAACCAGTCATCTTGTTGAGGTTCTTCAACGGTGACAACTTCTTGATATTGGTCCTGTGTAATGACGAGAGGTTCTTCTGGTTCAATGAGGGAACCAGCGCTTTTCTTTGCTTGAACTCGCTCCCGGAGGGCTTTCATTCGGCGTTCGCGGTCATCCTCCAACTCCAAGCCCCCTTGGTGATGCCACAGCGTGCGCGGATAATACCCCTTCCCTTTGGAGTCCGCGCACAAGGTGTTCAGTGCTTCAGTTTCCACTCTGCAAAAACAATCAATCCCACGATGGCGAACAACGACAGGCCAGCAAGGATGACGAGTCCTGTTAAAGCACGGGATTCAGGTTTTGATGGGTCATTAGATTCTCCACTTTCATCGGTAGTGGAGTTCTCTTCAGAAAGCTGATTCTGCTCTTCCTCAACGATGACGAAAGCCCCACTTCGTAACCCAAGTTCGACCAATCGGCCAACCGCTCCTAGGGATTCTTCACTCACTTTGTCAGGTGTATCTTCCATCGTGTGCCAGTATTCACCGAAGGTTCCGGGGACTTTTTCACCGTATTCTGGGTCCATGAAACTAAGCGTAGGAATGCCCAATTCGTCAGGATGTTGATGGTCGTCTCCTACGTATGCAGTAATGTTGTATTGCATGGTCCCGTCACCATCTTCCCCTGTGCATGAGGTGGTGCCGTTTACCATGCCTAAGGCTCCTCCAAGGGTCTGTGCTCGGGTCTTCAACGTAGAATTCCCGATGTAGATATTTTGGAGTTGTAGGTCACGGTCACCGACCATATCTAACAAGACAAACGATTCCATAGTGTCAATTTCATATTGAGATAAATTGTCCGCCCATGCCTCAGCACCCAATGTGTAGTTATCGTTTTGGTCTTCAGCGTCATTCCAAAACAGGGTGATGTCTTGAGTGAGGTTCATCGCGGGAATTATCCGTGCGAGTTCAATCAAGATTGCAGCTCCACTTGCAGCATCATTTGCTCCAGGGACCGGTAAGGATTGATTTGAGACATTCAAGTCTTTGTCCGCAATGTTACGGCTATCATAATGGGCTGAAATTACAATTCTTCCTCGTTCTTCATCACCTGTTCCGTTCAGTGTTGCAAAGAGATTCGTGAGATTCATCCCATGGCTCACATGCTGTTGAGTGTGTACTTCCCAGCCCCAGGCCCTTACGTCTTCCTCTACTACTGCGCGGAATTGAGCGGAAGGTTCTGAGCCGGGGATGCGAGCTCCAAGAGAAACCTGCCAACCAACGGAGGTGTTTGCATTTTCACCATTGAATACAAGATCTTCAGATATGTCGCATAGTGACGGATGTCCATCTTCTTCGTCCCATTGGTTTTCGTTTTGGGATGAAACCGGCGCACTGAGAGTCATCAATGCGACGACCAAACACAGCCATGTTCCCGTTGCTCTTCGCGAGGATCTACTCGTCATATTGATGCCTTGACCACGGACTCTTAAATACCTCCTTTCAAGTGGCTAAATCGTGAATCGGTCCTGCGATTCATAAAGGTGATTTTTATGTCGGAACGACGCTCCACTCCCGCCCTTGTATTCGTTGCTCTTCTGCTCATCACAAGCATGGGCCCAATTGCGATTACGGCAATGGCGGATTCAACAGAGGAGCCGGCTGCATCACCGCCGGCACAATCGAACGGTGAAATCATCGGTGACCTTGACGATTTCAATCCCAGTGATGGAAGTGAGTATTTGTTTATTCACGAAGACCAGCCCGTCGTTTCCGCCACACAATTCATGCGGCAGGCATGGGTTGACGCAGGTCGTCCTGGTGTTGATGACATGGTTATTGACACGACCAATGGCCGCACTGCGGGGCGCGCATGCACTCCACGAACCGTAGGTGATACGCTTACCGTTGCAATTTCGGGCGGTCAAATTGATGCCTATGTCGCCAAAACTACAAACAGCGTAGCATTCATTGTCCAAAGCGGAAGGACATTGTCCTCAACAGTCCTCAACAACCTTGCTAGCACATGGGATACAACCATTTATCCAACCATGACAACCTACTACGGCAAAGATTACCAAGACGGCCGAGGACTTGCACCCCCCGATGTCGACAACAACTGTCAAGTTCAGATTATTGTTTATGATATCGACGGGGCTTACAACACAGGGGGATACTTTGCCCCCTCATTCTCCAGTTCCAGCGAATCTGTATTTGTAGACTACGCCGACATCACCCTCTCTTGGGGCAAATCGATTCTTGCCCACGAACTTGAACACCTGCTCCACAATGCTTTGGACCCTTACGAAAATTTGTGGATCGACGAAGGAAATGCTGATGTTGCGATTTACCTCTGTTTCGGTGCAGATTCAACCCTAACCGGCCACGTCAACGCCTGGACTGCCAATCCTGAGCAATCTGTTCGTTGGTGGAATCAAAGAATTGCAGATTACGGCGCAGGATACATGTTCACAATGTATCTTGCAGAACATCTTGGTGGCGGGCCTGCTGTTCGCCAACTCGTTCAAGATTCAGCAACGGGGGGCCAAGGTGTTGAGAATCTCGCCCTTTCCCCGCAATCAGGTCCTGTTGGTGCTGTTGGCACGACAATGAGTGAAATCTTTGCAAACTTTAGTATCGCTGCAACTCTAGATTCGGACCAAGGAATCTATGGATATCCCAACCTGGATTTGAACGCAATTTGCTCTGGAGGTCTCTTTTGCCGAGCTCAACCCACTGAAATTAACAGCGACTGGAGTACGCCTTGGTCCTCTACAGGAAACACCCTCGAAGGATGGGGAATCCGTTCATTCAAATTCACGCCTGGAGGGGCCTCTCCTGCTCCACTGACATTGCGTCTTACTGCAGATGTTTCACAATTTGATGGAGTTGTTGTATCCAAGGCTACTTCGGATGGTCTTTGGTCTGTCTCGGATCTTGAATTCAACAACAAGGTCGCCACTGGTCTTGTTCCTGGATTCGGTAATCTCACCGACGAGGTATGGGTTATCACGTGGTATGAGAGTACGATTGCAGATTGCGACTACACTTCATGCGGCCCTTCCTATCCAACAGGGACCGTTGACGTAGAAGCGGCCCGAATCACTTCACCAGCTACTCTCTCACTAAACACGACTACTCTGGGAGATCGTGATGGAGACGGAAATGATGATACGGTTCAGATTGATTACGGTGTGTTATCAAATGCTTTCTTTGAGGATTTGGATGTTGAAATCACAGTGACGGACAGTTCCGGCATGGTTGTTGATATGATGACCGACCGGATTGCCGCAGGTGGCGGTTCGGCCGTTGAAAGTAGTGTTTACTTCACCGCTCCGCTCAATGACATGTATTCCTTCTCAATGGTCATGAAAGACATGCTTGGCTCGGTAGTTGATACCTTGCAAACCTCACCACAATCGCTCAACAACATGCAACCTGTGGCTAACGGAACCCTTTCGCTTACGGATGTTCAAACTTGGGAGAACCTCCAATTCCTAGGCAATGGCTTTGATGCATGGGGACTCTCCTTAGACAACAATACCCTGCCATATCTTGATGCTCCAACCGCTTATGCATGGGACTTCGGCGATAGTGCGACCTCGAATCTAAAATCACCGCTGCGCTCGTATGCTACCGTTGGTTCGTTTAACGCTACTCTGCGAGTCATGGACCAAGGTGGCAGTTGGTCTGACACCGAAATTCATCCAGTAAACGTAACCGATTCAACCGATCCCTTCCCAGTGATTACCGTCAACAATATCGTGATTGAGGATGAAATATCTCTTCTTACCAATCAAAGAATTTTGTTTTCCGCAGGACGTACCACCGACAACGTTCCTTTGGACTATCTTGATTTCCATTGGGATTGGGGTGACGGAACCAGTGACTCCGGCCTTGGAGTTTACTCTCAACAACATGAATGGGGCGATATCGAAGGTGAAAACATCACTTACGACCTCATTCTCACCGTTTTTGACGGGAATAACAACGGAACAAAAACCATCAAGGTGAACATCAACAACCGTCTTCCTGTCCAAATTTACTCAGATACCATGATGACCATGACCTACACGAATCTGGTGATGCCAGATGTCTTTATTGATGACGATGGAACCATTGAAGCGTACGATTGGACTTTCACAGATGGGGTGCGCATCGCTCCGGGTATTCCTCAACGTGGTGACGATTACTCAACCGTTTCCAGCAGCCTCTCGAACCCAATCGTTTCGTGGGACGTCCCAGGGAACAAGACCTTGATGCTCACCGTTACCGACGATGACGGAAGTGAAATGACCACAATGCTCAATATCGTTGTTTTGAATCAGCTGCCTGTGGCCTCATTTGATGTCATCTCTTCATCCACTCTTGGCTCTCAATCCATTGATTTCAGAGAACAAGACGGTGAAGTGGATGAACCCTACACCTTTGACGGAAGGGACAGCACTGACCCTGACGGTACTGTTGGGGATTCAACCGACCTGGTTTACAATTGGACGTTCTCTGACGGAACTTTCGGAGAGCGACCTCAGGTGACTCACGCCTTTACTGAACCAGGCATCCACTCAGTAACGCTCGTCGTGATTGATGAGCGTGGAGAGAGCAGTTTCCCACGAACAATGACCGTGCGAATCATCAATCCTCTTCCGATAATTCAAGTTCGGATTTTGGACGGTTGGCTTGCCGATCAGAAAATCACTTCTTCAACCTCATTCCCTGAAGGAAGCGTCCCCGATGGATGGTCTCACACCTTTAACGAAGAGAACCACGTTGTGACTGCCCCAGGAGACATGCTGTATTTTGACTCATCAGGCACCCGTGATGGCGATCGCCGCTTTGAGGGGCGGTATGTTCCTTTCGAGGTATCTTCGCCTGACTGGAACGGCTTGGTGCAATACACTTGGGATTTCGGAGACGCAACACCCCTTGAGCACGATGCAAGTCCTTGGCACGCTTACATTTTACCGGGGACATATCATGTGACGCTGACTGTGCGGGATGCGTTTGGAACTGGCGATGTGACTCGGATGGTCTTCACTGTCGTTGTGAATTCCCCTCCGGAAATTTATGAAATTTTTACTCCTGAGGAAATCATTGCTGGGGATTCTTACAGTTTCAATGCAAACGTATCAAACATGCAGGAAGATTTAGACCTTGAAATCTATCGTGACTTGGATGTCGAAGACGGTTCAATTTACGAGCGAGATGAGCGTATCGCAACAGAACTCGTCGTTCGTTGGGACTTTGATCTTGAAGTTGATGATAACGAGAACGGAAATGCCGGTGATGATTGGATTGACCCGACTGCTGGGTACAACATCCGTGCCAGTCATGCGTGGGAGTTTACTGGGTATTATGAGCTCAAAGTAGAGGTATGCGACGGCCTTGGCCAGTGTAAATCCATGTCTGAAGAGGTAGAAGTTGTACCCGAACCCGACGGCCCACCCTCACTTTCCGACTTTACGGCAGATGAATGGAAATCTTGGATCGCTGACGCAGGTTCTGAATTGGCCACCTTCATTGGACTCATTGCAGTTGCATTGATTCTTGGATGGTTGGTTATGCGGGAGCCAAGTTCTCTTGAGGAAGAAGCCAAGGAGGCCGCTGAGACCTATTCGGATGTAGAAAGGGTTGAGTCCCAGGGTGGACTCCTCGGAATGGACCATCACTTGCCTCCGCCAGCACCTAAAATCCTGTCAAAAGATGAGCGCCGAAGTGATGACAGCGGTTACATCCGTCCACTTCGTCGTCGTTGAGCCGGCATGACCTAAGACCTCCGAGGGACAAAAGCGAATGGTGGAGCAATGCGAATAAGCACATTTCTTGTTTCGCTTTTTTTCCTTTTCCCCTTGATTTCAAGTGGTTCATCCCTTCAATTTGAGGCTCAGGCAGCAACCAACTGTGCTGGCGATATTCAACCGATTGTTTGGAATGAAACGGTTGAACGGCAAGCCCTTGTCCCTTTCTCTGACTATGGTGGTTGGGAATTTGATGAGATGAGTGGTGGCGGTGAAATGGCAATGGATGAACCGGAAAAAGAACTGGGCAATGACGTTGACCCAGCCTTACATCCCGAAGAAAGTTGGATGTACAATCCTATGTGGCCTCTTCCAGTGCTAGAGCCTTTGTCAACGGACCACTACACCACGCTTCTTGTTGGGAATGATAGTGCCGGAGTGCTTCGTTTTAATCTCTCAAGTCAGCATAGGACAACATTTTGCATATCCCTCCAGACTGTTGCTGGCAACACATCTGCTCCTGCTGTAGCAGACGTATATCTTTTGACAACATCGCAATATGAGATGTATGAGGAATCCTATCGCAGTAATCATTTCTATACTTGGATGGAGGATTTCGAAGAGGTATTGAGCGACCTTTCTCCCGAATGGAGGAGTTTCAATCCTGCTGGCTGGAATACATATCGTGATGTTCATCAATATGAAAATACTGATGAAGTAACTTTTTCTGTTTCTTTAGACGGTCCTGAAGTTTATGATTCTCTTTTTGATTTAGATTCCTATCAGGATTTTTATTTGGTGATTGATACATGGGATAATTCCCATGACCGAGATGCTGAGTCACTGGATGAAGTTGTTGTTGCTGATGTGACCGTGATTACGGAAGAGCGAACATTTGTCCTTCCTCCATGGACGGTCCCATTGCTATTCTTTGCGATGATGGCTGCCCTTGTCACGGTTCCTTTTATTCTTAACAGCCGTTACATGAATGCAGGTAGTGATGGGGGCGGTAGTGATGCTACAATGGAAACTGTACCGATGCTTGAACAAGTGCCGGTGGACAGCGTGACGCCGCCATCGGAATAAGGCTCAGTATTCCATTAGGGTCCAGGCACTCTTGAGGTCCTTGATATTTACAAGGCCCTTGTTTGAGAGCTTGAATTCACTACGTAGCGTTGCATAAACTAGTGATTGTTCAAGGACAGGCGCATGGAGTCGGGCCCAATCTCCTCCGTTACCTAGAGCCATCATTGAGAAATTATGTTTTGAACCACGAAGTTCATGACATGCCTCGACGATCTGAAGAGCATCTTGGTGGTCGTTTACGGTTCCGCAGAACTTGAACATCTCGCCTTCTGTTGAATGAGTTTCAACGAGTTCAATGAGTTCAGATGCGCTGGGGGTTGATTCTGTGTTGTGCATGGAGGACACGATGCCGACCTTGGCGGCGGAGGCCATATCCAAAATTTCTTTTCGCTGTCCTTCTTCAATAGACAGCTCAACATCGATGGTGGTGACGCCGGATTCAATGGCTTTCTTCATGATGGCGAGTCGTTCATCTTCGGTTCCGGGGAAGTGTCCGCCTTCATTGAGGGGGCGAACGGTAAAGATGACTGGGAGTGGGATGCTTTCTTTAAGCGATGTAATTGAATTATCAGTATCGACCTCTGCAGCCTCGAGGACGTGCCATTGGTCTTCCGGAGGCAGTACGTGTCGGATTTCCCCGTTCTCGTCCTCCACGGGCTCGTGAGGGGGCTTCTTGAGGTAAAGTCGGTCAAAGCGCACCTCGACCATATCAGCGCCAGCAATGTTTGCTCGGGCGGCTTCATCAGCCATTTCTTTGACGGTAGTTCCTTCTAGGGACACACAGATGTTAGGGCCAGTCATGACCTGCCCACTTGTGTCCTCTTCTTAACGCTCACGCCGCTCACCTTCCTGGCGAGATGTTTTCAATTCGGGGGGATTGAGTGTTTGACCACATCTTTTGGAGTAATGAAATTCATTGGTATTTTTGTGCCATTCCGGTGAAGTTTCTCGCCGCCAAATGCCACCTTTTGGAGGCATTGATAGGGGTATGTTTAAACACCGTAGAGGGAATTAGAAAATGAATGGGAGGGAGTGAAAAAACGCATGACGAAATCGGGCCGCAGCCCACTTTTTTTCAGTGAATATTTTACTCTCATAAACTGCACGAAAACCTGCAATCTCTTTCCCAACCGGTGATGACAATGGATGACTCATATGATGCAGCAAGCATTCAGGTCCTTGAAGGCCTTGAAGCAGTACGAAAACGCCCGGGCATGTATCTCGGAGATCCACACGATGGGTCTGCCCTCCACCATTGCATTTGGGAAGTCGTTGACAATTCGGTCGACGAGCACCTAGCCGGGTACAACAACGTCGTTGAAGTCTCCCTCAACCCAGGAGGATCCCTTTCCGTCCGAGACTATGGGCGAGGGATACCAGTAGATATCCACGAAGAATTCGGCATTTCTGCCGCTGAAGTCATCATGACGAAACTCCACGCAGGTGGGAAGTTCGACAATAGTTCCTACAAGGTCAGCGGTGGCCTTCACGGCGTGGGAGTTTCTGCTGTCAATGCCGTTTCAGAATGGATGGAAGTGACCATTCACAGAGACGGAAACATTTACCGTCAACGATTTGAGGCAGGAATCCGCGTGAGTGATTTGGAAATCATCGGTAGCTGCGAGGATACAGGGACTACCATTTCGTTCAAGCCGGACAGTTCAATTTTCACCAACATCACCGAATTCGACTTCGATCAAGTCGACACCAGGCTCAAAGAAACATCATTCCTCAATGCAGGACTGAAAATCATCATATCCGATGACCGCGGTGAAGACCAACACGTGAGCGAACACCACTATGAGGGGGGCCTTGCAGAATTTGTACGACAAATCAACAGCCGGCGCACCCCAATGCACGAAGACGTCATCATCATTAACGGTGAAAAGGAAATTGAAATTGGCCCTGTAACGGTTGAACTTGCACTCCAGTGGTCTGATGCATTCAGCGAAAGCATCCTTTGTTATACCAACATCATCCGAAACAAAGACGGCGGCACTCACATGACCGGTTTGCGTGGTGCACTCACGAGCAGTGTGAACGGCTATGCAAAGAAAAACAAGTTACTCAAAGGTGACGCACTCTCAGGTGATGACGTCCGAGAAGGTCTTGCAGCGGTCGTCAGTATCAAACATCCTGACCCTTCCTTTTCATCACAAACCAAAGACAAACTTGTCAGTAGCGAAGTTACGGGCATTGTCCAAACCGTGGTCTATGAGAAATTGAATGAATTCTTTGAAGAAAATCCCTCTGTGGCAAAGACGATTGTAAACAAGGCCCTTCTAGCTTCCAAGGCGCGAGAAGCTGCCCGTAAGGCAAGAGACCTGACCCGTAGAAAGGGTGTTCTTGAGGGCGGTGGCCTTCCTGGAAAACTTGCTGACTGTCAATCGAAAGACCCCAAAGAGTGCGAGATTTACCTTGTTGAAGGCGACTCTGCTGGCGGTTCTGCAAAGACTGGAAGAGATCGGCGCACACAAGCGATTTTACCCCTGCGTGGTAAAATTTTGAACGTTGAACGTCAAATGCACAACATAGCTAAAGTATTCCAGAACAACGAAATTCAAACCATGATCCGAGCATTTGGAGCGGGCGTTGGGAATAATTCAGAGGATGAAGGGTCATTTGATACATCGAAACTCCGTTATCACCGCCTCATTATCATGACTGACGCTGACGTTGACGGTGCTCACATCCGGACCTTGATGCTCACCTTCCTGTGGCGTTTCATGCGCCCTGCTATTACCGAAGGTCACGTATTCATCGCCCAACCCCCACTCTATCAGGTATCAAAGGGGAAGATGTCCCGATATGCCTTCAGTGATGAAGAGCGAGACGAATTTATTGAAGACCTCAGGGGGGATAATCCGAACGCCAAGATTGGTGTTCAGCGGTACAAGGGTCTTGGTGAAATGAATCCAGAACAGCTCTGGGAGACTACCATGGACCCGGAAACCCGTACAATGTTACGAGTGACCGTTAAGGAAGCGGAAGAAACAGACCGTATGTTTGAAACGCTCATGGGCGAAGATGTCCCTGAGCGTAGAGCGTTTATTGAGCGCTATGCAAAGGAGGTGACCAACCTTGACATCTGAAGATGAAAACATAGAAGAGCAAGACGACGAAACCATTGCGCCAGGCGGCAATGTCCTCAATCATCCATTGAATACCGAAATGAAAAACTCGTACATCAATTATGCTATGTCTGTTATCATTGGCCGTGCACTCCCAGACGCACGGGACGGATTGAAACCTGTTCACCGACGTGTACTTTACGGAATGTACGAGGGTGGCCATACCTCCGATAAGAAATTCAGCAAATCAGCACGTTCTGTTGGAGAAGTCATGGGTAAGTATCACCCTCACGGTGACCAATCCATATACGACACCATGGTGCGAATGGCTCAAGAATTTTCACTGCGCTATCCTCTCATTGACGGACAGGGTAACTTTGGTTCAATTGACGGAGATCCACCTGCTGCAATGCGATATACCGAGAGCAGACTAGACCGTATTTCGAAGCACATGCTTGAAGACATCAATAAGAAAACTGTTGACTTCCAGCCCAACTTTGACGATTCTGAACAAGAACCGACAGTTCTTCCTTCACGGCTTCCGAATCTTTTGCTTAACGGTAGCGACGGGATTGCAGTGGGTATGGCAACGCGCATTCCTCCGCACAACCTCACCGAAGTTGCAGGAGCGGTCAATCTCCACGTTGAACGTATCCTTGAAGAAGAGTCCGAAGGCATGCCATCCATATCTATAGATGAGTATATGAAGCACGTAAAGGGTCCAGACTTCCCAACTGGTGCGAGCATCCATGGTATCGATGGAATCATTGACATGTACACTGGTGGGAAGGGCAGATTCCATGTCCGTTCAAAGTGTGACGTTCATGATGATAGTGACGGAAAGCGAATTATCATCCACGAAATTCCTTATCAGGTGAAAAAGGCAGATATGCTCATTCACATAGCCGAGTTGGTGAATAAAGAAATCGTTATCGGAATTCGTGACATACGTGACGAATCATCTAAGGAAGGAATTCGTGTTGTTATTGAAGTCAAGAACAACGCAGATCCTCATGCAGTGCTGAACCAACTGTTCAAATCCAGCCGGTTGCAAGAATCCTATTCAGCAAACATGATGGGGATTTTGGACGGTAGGCCGGTATTGCTTACGCTTCCGGTCATGATTCATACCTATGTGGCTCACCGTGAAACGGTGATTGAGCGACGAGCTCAATTTGACCTCAACAAAGCAAACACTCGGGCGCACATCCTAGAAGGACTGGTCAAGGCACAAGACCGTATTGACGATGTTGTTGCTGTTGGTAAGGCAAGTTCCAGCCGTGAACAATTCGAGTCATGCCTCCGAGGAGACGAAACAATGGCGGGTATTGCAATCTTTGATTTCTCTGAAGCACAAGCAAAAGCCATTGCAGAACGTCGTTTGTACCAACTGAGCAGAATGGATGTCGCCAATGTTCAGGCTGAGCATGAAGAACTAAAAATCCGCATAGCAGACCTTGAAGACATTATCGGATCACGTCCTCGTCGTCTTGAGATTCTCAAAACTGAGCTTGATGAAGTTGTGGAACGCCACGGTGACGAACGTCGTTCTTACATTGACCCAATGCCGCTTTCAATGAACCGAGAGGACCTTATTGAGGAGCGGGCAATTGTAATCACCCTGAGTGAAGACAATTACATCCGACACACACCTGTTGAAATGTTTAGGACTCAGAATAGAGGTGGGAAGGGGCTCAAAGGCGTGACTACGAAGAACGAAGACACGCCCCAACTTATCGTGACCTGCTTCAGCAAGGACCGATTGCTTATCTTTACCGACAAGGGACGTGTTTACGGGCTCAAGGCTTGGGAAACACCACTTGGTAGTCGACAGTCACGTGGAAGCCACATTCGAAACCTTCTGGATAGCATCCGAGATGACGAGAACATCGTTACCATTCTTCCAATTTCCCGCGAATTGATTGAAGATGTGAATGAAAAATGCTTCACAGCGCAAGAGAACTGGAAATGTATCAATCCAAAGTGTGAACAGCCCCACAACGTAGGGCCTACAAGCAAATGTGAGCACTGCGGTAAGACCCCTCCATCGGGGCATTTCCTAGTGTTTGCAACTAAGGGAGGGCTCATCAAAAAGACCGACCTGCACGAGTACGTTCGAATCAACAAGAATGGAAAGTACGCACTGCGATTCAAAAAGGAGGGTGACGCACTTGTGAACGTTCGTTCTGCAACGAACGAACATGACATCGTGATGATCTCAACAACCGGCTACGCATCTCGGTTTAATTGCTCAGCAATCCGAGCATCAGGCCGGGTTTCCGGCGGTGTTTACGGAATCAAAGTAGGCGACAGGAAAGGTTCAGGAGGCGGTTCTGTCGCAGGAATGGTCGCTATGCTCGACGCAGAGGAACAGATTCTAACCATTTCGAAGTACGGGATGGCAAAGCGAAGTCGGTTAGGGACCGCAGACCGCATCCCTGATACAGACGCTGCAGGCAACATCAAACTTGACGAAGATGGAGAACAAAAGATGGCCACCGATGGCTACCGCTCGACTAGACCTGGTGCAAAGGGTGTACGCACCATGAAACTCGACGATGAAAGCGATGACCAAATCATCAGTGTTCGCACCATCCCTGATTTAGATGACCACCTATTCCTGCTCACGAAGAAAGGAATGATGATCCGTATTCTAGTTAACCAAACCAAAGAAACCAAGGGCAAGTCAAGCCGAGGTACTCGGGTTATGGAGTTTAGAAACAAGTCCAAAGGCGGATTTACCGATGAGTTAATTTTCTCCTCAAGAATCCCCGCATCCCTGCTTGACATGGCCTCGGAAGAGTCTGAAGAAGGCACTGATAGCAGTGAAGAAGAGTGAGCCTAAGGCTCATCTTGTCGAAGCGACGCATTCAAACATGAAGGCGACCCGTGGGTTAGTGCTGGGCCAACTCGGCTTGTGCAAAGGTGATGACTATGAAAGAGAGTTCACTCATTTACGACTGGAATACGGTAGAATACGAATTCAGCAGAAACCCATCAAACCACCCTCATGGTGTTTGGTTTGATGATGAGACCCTCCGCGACGGTTTGCAAAGCCCAAGCGCTCGCAACCCTACCATAGAGCAGAAAATTGAATTGCTCACGTTCATGGAACAACTTGGTTTGCAAAAAGTAGACCTTGGTCTTCCAGGCGCAGGGCCATTCCACCGCAACCACATCGATGCCATGCTCAGTCACATTAAGGAAAATGATTTCTCAATTCGACCTGGCGCTGCAGTTCGCACATTAATGGGAGACATTGAACCTCTCGTGGAAATGCAAGCAAAACACGAAATGGAGATTCAAGCATCGGCCTTCCTTGGTACAAGTCCCATTCGTCAGTTTACGGAAGGGTGGACCATGGAGAAACTTGTTACAACGATGGAAGGAGCAGTCTCATACGCAGTTGAGAACGATGTGCAGGTGATGTTTGTTACCGAAGATACGACACGTTCCAATCCTGAAGATGTCAAAATGATCTATCAACGAGCAATGGAACTGGGTGTTCGTCCGCTTATGCGTATGCGATACATGTGGTCATGTAACTCCAAATGGCGTTAAGAGGCTCCTCTCCTTCATTGATGAAGAGGTTATCAAAGACGCAGGCTATCAACGCCGAGATATCGAAGTGAACTGGCACGGACATCAAGACCGTGGGCTCGGGGTAGCTAACAACATTGCAGCAAGTTGAGGCTGGTGCAGATGTCATTCACGGAACTGCACTTGGCGTTGGAGAGCGAGCCGGAAATGCTCCGCTTGACCAAACCCTCGTGAATCTGAAACTTATGGGGGTCATTGAGAACGATTTGACACTCTTGGATGCTTACATGCAAAAAGCCAACGAATACATCGAAGTTCCTTTGCCTCGCAATTATCCCGTATTTGGTGAGGATGCCTTTGAAACAGGTACTGGAGTGCATGCATCTGCCGTTATCAAAGCGATGAGAAAGGGTGACCACTGGCTTGCTGACCGAGTTTATTCGGGAGTTCCTGCAGGTGATTTTGGTTTGAAACAAGTCATTCGCATCGGGCATATGTCGGGTCGCTCAAACATCATTTGGTGGCTTGAACAAAATGAAATTGAAGTTTCAGACGACTTAGTCGCTCATCTTTTTGAAATTGCAAAAAGCCAAAAGAGAAACATGCTGGATGAAGAGATTCACGCTGCAGTCTCTGCTTTTTCAAGTCAGTGAAGTACTTTCATTACCAAAAGTAATACACTGCTATTGCTGAAAATAACCCTATTATTGTAAGCCAGTAGAGGACTTTCCCCAGACCCCTTTCTGCCTAATTTATCTTCAATTTTGTCAGTAACTGCAACGTAGGTATCTTCTGCTAGTTGTGGAGAGATGGTATTGGTTAAGAGGTCAACTGGCATTTCTAAATCGTTTGCCCGTTCATTTAATCCCAAATTAATATTTCCCCTTCATCAAGGGTTTATGTTCAAGATTCTTCTTCAAACTCTTTGGATTCATTCGTGATTTTTGAGCCTATCCATTCGGAATCAACGCTGCCTCCACTCCATTCCCCGTCCAATGAAATCTCACTGATTTCATGTTCCTCACGCCAGACTGGGTCTTCTTGACTTCCATTAATTATGAATTTTCCATCTTCATCTATTTGTTCTTCCAGAAGAGAGAAGTGTTTCGAGATTGGCAAAAAGTGTCCAACTGGCATTCCTGCTGCAGTGAAGGGATTAGTTGCTGCCCCGATGATGAGTCCATCCTCCGGGGCGACGATGTCAACCGTCATTCCAGGTGTTCCTGGGTCGGAAATGGTGGCCAATACTTCTCCCTCTCGCATGACGCTCCCAGCACTAACAAACATGTCTAGAAGACCTCCTTCTCCGGCACGAAGCCATCTTGAACCGCTCGCCATGATGCGGAAACGAGGTCGATGAGGATTCCCAGGGATCATTCGTAACGAGCGTAAGATGTTCATCACTCCGTGAACCGCAACTTTTACCGATTCATGACCGAGATAATCTGCCCCTCCGCCTTCGTAGGTGATCACAGGGATCCTCTGCCTGCATTTGCTGTACGTCGTAGGGAGCCTTTCGGAGGGGTTGAATCAAGGATGAGTTCAATTCCAAACGCCTTTGCAAGTAAGTAAGAACTTGAATGAGTAAGGTCGACCCGGACTTGAGGCATGTTGTCGCGTCCTTTTGCTGCACTATGTAGGTCGATAATGCCGTCAGAATCTTCAATAAGATGCTTCCAAATCTGATGAGCCACGCGTTTAGTTGTGGAACTACCTGGGTCCCCGGGGAATTGTCGGTTGAGGTCCCGGCCATCAGGAAAATATCTTGACTTTGCCCTGTAGCCAGGCAAATTGAGGACAGGCACAATACGAAGCGTTCCGGCCATAGATTTTGGGTCAAGGGTACGTCCTTCGTCGGTAAACGGGTTACTCAACAAGTGGGTACAAGCAGATGGACCTGTCAATTCATCGCCATGGATTCCTCCCAAAACCGTGATACAAGGTCCAGGTCGCGAACCGTGAATCACCGTTACTGGAACTGGCCATGGGTCGCCTAAACTCACATCGAGTAGAGGGAGATACACGGTTCTCAAGGTACCTGGCTTGATGCGCTTTCGAAAGAAGCGAATATCTCCCCAATCAGAACTTCGGTCCCATTCGGGGCGGTCTTCCGTTTGATGGGCTTTCATTGCTTCTTCAATCGCTATTTTGCGGCGTTTGGGCAGTTCATGGGCGACCCGTACTTTTCGGACCTTGGTTTTCTTACTC
>CASIBY010000018.1 GCA_949373095.1 Candidatus Poseidoniaceae archaeon | reverse complement strand
ATGGCGTTCGCTGCGGTCAGCGTCTTCTCGCAGTCATCCTTGCTTGGGACTGCCTTTTGGTTGACGCGGCAACGGCGGGATATTCCGGAATTAGGAATGCTCGCTAACGGAGGGTTTGCTTGGAAAAGCGAGGGGAGCCATGAATTGATTCGGCAATGGGGAAACCTTGGTTCAATGGCTGCGATGATGGTCTTGCCATGGGGGTTACTTGAGGCGAGCAATACTCCGGTCATCTATGCAGTTGTGTGGGATATTCTTCTTTGTCTCCATCTCATTTCCCTAACCATCCCTAAACGGTACGCCATCACCTCAACCCACCTTTTCGCAGACGGCCAGAGCTATGCGTGGGAGCGACTCCGACTCGCAAAGCGTCAACCAAAACGTAGAATCATGCTTCTTCGGAATGGATGGGGACCTTTTGGGCCTCTTCCTCTTGGAGGAGATGCAACTTCACTAAAAACGGCAAAAGAATACATTCGGGCCATGGAACAGGCCCGTCGGCCGAATACCTTAGTTAGCGAACAAGAAGAATGATGCGTTATTCTCTTGGAGTGCCGTGCCTTGGCACCGTTATGGAATGGACCCGAAGTGGCGATGATGTATTTGTACGACTGGACCCTGGTGAAGAAATTCATGCATCACTGCAAGGTCTAGCCGATGAAATTGGATTTAATGCAGCAGCAATTACCAGCGGTATCGGGCGAACCCGAGACAGCACCTACGGATACATGGACGACGACCATCATTATCATCGTAGGACCATCAAAGGCGGAAGTGAACTTGTAACACTTCAAGGCAACCTAGCAAGGCGAGAGAACGGAGAGGCATTCACTCATTTGCATGCCACGTTTTCAGATGATAACCTCACGCCCCATGCAGGTCATATGTTTGAAGCAACAGTCCATGTCGTAGCAGAACTTCACTTGCGTTTGCTCACCGAAGCCGTCATGACGCGTTGCCCTTTGGAGAACAGTGAATTTGTGGCTTTGAAGTTTGATTGAGGCATCCAAAAGCGATGCTTCTTATCCTGTCGCATGCGTGTTAACACCATGAGCGGCGGGGTACCAAATCTGGACGATTCGCCGCAGCGAGTCGACTGGCTTGCCGAGCAAATTGCTTACCATTCGCACCTCTACTACAACCTCGCCACACCCGAACTTTCAGATGCTGATTTTGACCAACTTTGGGATGAACTCCAGCAGATTGATTCCACCCATCCACAATTACGACGTGTCGGTGCAGACATCGCTCCAGGCAGTGTGAAAATTGAACATTTGTTTCCAATGAGGAGCCTTGACAAGGCCAACAAGAAGGAAGAACTCCTTCATTTTGTCACTGCTACAACACAAGGCGCGACACGTTTTCTCTCCCAACCAAAACTTGACGGGTCAGCGCTATCATTGGAGTATCGTGTTGGTCGGTTGGTGAGGGCGGCTACACGAGGAAGTGGAGAACGAGGAGAAGACGTAACACGGAACGCTCGGAAAATTGCTAATGTTCCGGAAACCCTTCCACTGCCGGTTGACATTCATGTCCGCGGTGAAGTTGTTATGCCACTGTCCACATTCGAATCGACTTACCGGGAAGTCTCCCCCAACCCCCGTAACCTGGCGGCAGGAGCCTTACGGCAGAAGCACGATGATGGAAAGGCCGACGCATCAGATTTGGTATTCCAGGCTTACGATGCCCAATTTCCCCAAGGAGACGACCGCCATCCAGATAGCATGGACGCCCCATCCTTTACTTTTGACACTGAGATCCTCGCTTGGATGGAAACATCTCTTGGAATCCAACCAGCAAAATGGGCGCTCCATGAAGCGGAATCGCCTTCTGCAACCGGAACAATTCTGTTTGACCAATCTCTAGATTGGCTGGACCAGCGAAGTGGCTATCGGTTTGAAATTGATGGAGTGGTCTTCAAACTGGATGATTTGGCTCAGCGTGAAACGTTAGGAATGACTGCGCATCACCCGCGTTGGGCCCTAGCATGGAAGTTCCCCCCAGAAGAAGCGACATCGGTTCTCATGGGCGTTGAATGGCAAACGGGAAGAACGGGAAACATCACTCCAGTGGCCCGAATTGCACCACAAAGAGTTGGTGGAGTTACCGTTGAAAATACAACACTACACAATCTTGGAGAAGTTCAGCGATTGGATGTAAGTATCGGTGACAAGGTTCTCATTGTGCGCCGAGGAGATGTAATTCCAAAGATCGAAAAGGGCCTGGGTAGGGCAAGTGAGGCGGACCTTTTGGGGCGCGTTCATGCATCTGGTGAACGCTATGAAGCAACCTTGCCGGACCAAGCCGCCATTTCTGCCCCTAAAACGTGTCCAGCCTGCGGAGGCAGGATTGAGCAAGAGGGAGCATTTCTCAAGTGCCCTGAGTTATTCTGTGAAGCCAGAACCAGCAGAGCTATTCTGTATTGGTGCCGTTCTTTAGAAATGGACGGAATTGGGGAGAAATTGGTTGAACAACTTCTCGATGACTGCATTATCACAACGATTGCTGACCTCTACAGATTAACTTTCGACGAACTCATGGAACTTGAACGGACGGGAGAGAAAACTGCAAATAATGTTCTTCATGAAATTTCCAAATCCAAATCAATGTTCTTGGGTCGCTTCCTTCACGCGTTAGGCCTGCCAGGTATTGGCCCTGAACTTGCAACCTCTATCGCACAAAAACTCAAAGATTCATCGGGCTTAATGCAGTGGTTAGAAGCCGCTCACGCTACCATTGAGGATGACAGTTTTGGCCCAAATGTTGCAGAGACAGGGAAGCCATACGCTCACAACTTGGCTTTACGAAGCCTCATGGAGATTGATGGCGTTGGCTCTGTTGTTGCTTTACATTTTAGAGATGGATTACATCAACGAAAAGAAATGCTTGAAGATTTACTATCTCTCATTGATGTTCAAGAACAACCAATCTTGGCCTCGGGCGGTCCGTTTGAAGGACGAACGTTTTGCGTAACAGGAACACTTAGCAAGCCTCGCAAAGAGGTTCAACAAATCATACAAGAAGCCGGTGGAAAAGTGATTGGAAGTGTTTCTGCAAAACTTAGTGTCCTCGTAGCGGGCGAACAAGCAGGTTCAAAGAAAGCAAAGGCGGAATCTCTAGGCATCACAGTGTGGAGTGAAGCAGACCTTTTGGCTGAACTTGATTCTGAGGTGCCGGCAGCAAACCCACCCACGGCTAACGCCGGAGAGAGTGGACAACCTTCGCTTTTTGATTTCTGACGAACTCAACCGTAAAGCATAGCGTTGGTGCTCGGCGAACTGTCTTCACTTTTGCCAGCACTGTCCATGAGTGCCTTGAGCTGTGCTTCGAGTTTCTCGGCCTCTTCAATCAGAGGTTGGTTCGGAAGGTCAATACTTGGCAGGAGCGTGTTTAGTTTCTCAATGAGAACTGCTGCAGCACGGGCATCGGGCCATCGTGGGTCAGCTTCAACCATGATGGACATGGTTCCGAGGCCTCGGCGCGTTGCCTCGCTTAGGATGCCAGCATTCATGCCGCGGATGACACCCTGTTGTAGCAATGGTATGTCCATCTCCTTGAGCATATCTCGAACGGTTTCGTTACATCCGATGCCGACGACATCAATACCGTCTGTATCTTCATATTCCACAACTGGCTCAACACCGTCCATGTTACTCTTCATGCCAGCCTTTGCGAATGCGTCGATTACAATGCCAGCCAAAACTTTGTGTTCTTTTGACCATTCAAACAAAGCCCATACAATCTTGTGAACTAGGGGCTCCGGGACAACCATTTCACTCATGAGCAAAATCACTTGGTCGCAACCATCAATGCTGCACTGTGGTTTTCCAGCATATGCACGGATCGGAGGCAAAGGGACTCCTTCCTGAATCAAGGAAAGGGTCGGCAGACGGTCATCAACGAGTCCGCCAACAAACTCTAGTTCCAAATGGTCAATGAGGTAGTGGGCTACAATACTGGAAACCATTCCAACGCTTGGAAAGCAAGCGATAACCATGGTATTCTCTTGTTCAATAATGGTATTGATTCTAAGACTAGGGCCATCCATGAATCCACCTAATGGACCGTGCGCCTTCAACGCTTTGGCTCCGTGTCATCAAAGGCTTCATCATTGACAAGGTTCACGAGCGGCCATGAGCGAAGACGAAACTCCTTCGCCACGTCCACACAGCCTCTCACCTTCTGCATGGAATCGTTACGAGACATGCCCGAGGATGTACTGGCTGAGCCGACAACGCCTTCCAAGGAAAGCAGGAATGGCGGCTTCGCTTGGGACAGCCGTTCACGCTTCGATTGAAGATTTACTCAACTTGGACCTTTCAAGCCGTAAGGATGAGGATGCAGGGTGGTTGCCTGGCGAGGCGGAGCGAGTTCTCAAAGGGCGATGGGAAGAAGAAAAAGCCGTGTTCATGGCTACGCCCAGGCGCCCCAATTGGAAAGAAGACAAATGGAAGGAAGCACTCAAACAACAACGAGGCGGGGTCGTTCTCTTGCTAGACCACTTGGGTGCGCGGGAACTGCCACATGAACAAATCACCGTTGCACTTTGGAAACGATTGCAACAACTCACCATCGCTGTGGAAGGCGAACTCAAAACCAGCGATGGACGTCTTATGGGCCGCTTGGATTTACTGTTTGCAGATATGGCCGAGGATGGGACGATGAAAGGTTGGCTCGTCGCTGACTTGAAAACAGGAAATGCACCGACGAAGGAACTGAAAACCGAAGTCAACCGTCAACTTCGAATGTACAGAGACATCATTCTTGCTAACAATCCAAGTGCACCTCCGGTTCGTACTGAAGGCTGGTACACCAAAACGGCAAGCAAGTGGGCTGCTGTAGGTCCGAGTGTGCTTGAAGACGCATATGCTGCTTGGGAAGCAACGCAAGCCACCCCCATCCCCATGGATCCAACACCTGGCCCGGACAGTTGTGGAGGATTCTGCGACTGGAAGGCTTGGTGCCCGCACTGGTGGACTTGGCGCAAAGAGTCAGGCACTCTTCACAAAGAGGATTTCAGTGACGCAGTCGTTCTCCTCCACCAATACGACGAAGTTAGTGGCGTAGGCGTAGTAGAGCTTTGTGAGCCGTTGGATGAAACTGGACGTGCGATTCCAACGGGTAATCGCGTGTCTGCAAAATTTGACGGTCGTGGAAAAGGTGCGCTCGAAGAATTACGCACTCAAGGCTACCAAGGGCCCCTGTTCCTTGGCTCAATTATGACAGCACGACGTTCTTGGAGAGTTGGGCCTTGGTGCGATGTCCTACCGTGGAATCCTATCCCTGACGGCGAACCGTACGAGCCTCCCTCAGCGTAGATGTTCACGCATCAAGTTGCGCGTTTCTTCACATTCAATCCCTTTTGGGGAAAGCAACCATCCAACATAACCCGGGTCTGTAGTTTGGATTTCAGAAATATGCGTTCCTCTGTGGCGGCCAAATGAAACAACATAATGGTCACCATCACGACGAATTTTTCCTAACGAGTCCACCGGTTCCAAGTCGTTCAAACCTCTTCCCAGTTCTGAAGCATCCGAGTTTCCTTCTCCGTGAACAATCCATCGTTCAAGTTCAGGGATTGACCGTCGGAACGAAGGTGAATGTTCCACCGAGAGTCGCCAAAACAGCAACAGCGTTGCAGCGGCATCCGCAGCAGCAGTATGTGCAGCTTCCAAACGAATGCCGTGTCGGCTGCAAAGTGAACCCAGATTGTGGGGCCGTGGAATTTTGAGTCGACGTACCAATTCAAGCGTATCCATAATCGCTTTTGGTTGTGGGCAAAGTCTGCCGAGTCGCAGATATTCTTTCTCAAGCATGGCGAAATCAAATTTACGTACGTTATGCCCAACTAGGATAGCCCCATCGATCAAATCAGCGACCTCATCAGCAACGGTTTCAAATCCTCCTAAACTGCGAACATCTCGGTCGTAAATCCCATGAATACGACTTGCATCATACGGGATAGAGCGTTTCGGATTAACCAAGCGTTCGTAGTTGACCGTTGTTCCATCAGCGGCACTTCCAATGAGTGCGAGTTGGACAATTTTGTCTTGTTGTGTTGACACGCCTGTTGTCTCAAGGTCAAAGGCCACCACTTTTTCACCTTGGAAAAGGTCTTGCCCCATGAGAATTCACCGGAACTGCTCCTCTTTGAACATCACTCTCAAACCCGATGAGCTCTTAGAGGGAATATGGGGCTTCGGAGTTGGTTGAATCAAGCCCTAGGCAGAAGTGAAAATGTTGGTATCATGGAGGCCGAAAAGCCCGTGATCTCAGAGAAAGAGACGACAACGTTTCTCCAAACTCAAGAAACTCGGGCATCAGAAGCGCTTGCTCTGTTCGAAGAGGACGACCCAGTTGTGGAGCCTTTGCCCGAGAGCGTTTCAGCACCATATGATGCCAGCCAGGCTCAACTTGAAGACTTGCTTAGTGATGAATCATCGCCGTCGTTCACCCATCAAGATGAAGTTGAGATCAACGATGTATCAGAGGTAGAAGACCCATATGAAAATGCAATGATTGAGGGTGATATATCTGAAGCCGTCATCTTTGAAGTGGATGAAAACAGTGCTTCTGTATAATCACCTCAACCGAACAGTTAGAAAGGATGGGGCGCCGGTTTCTAACATGAAGCAATCCGTAAAGCGAACAAAGACGTCCACCGTCTTTGCCGTAGGCTTTGTTTTCATATCGTTGCTATCAGGTTGCTTGGAAGCATTGGACACAACGGTATCTCCCCGTGCTACATTGGAAGCCTATCCGGCCCTGATTCAAGAGGGCGAAATGGTGACGCTGGACGCTCGTGATTCCTCTGCCGTTGAGGGAATTATCACCGGTTATAGTTGGGATTTTGGTGATGGTTCAACCGCTGATACAGTTGTAGGCTTCACGTCTCACGCATTTGCAAATCACGGACAATATACCGTTCGTTTGACCGTTACCAACGACCAAGGTGGAACCGACGATGCGGTTGCTACGATTTTGGTCAATGGAGCACCGGTTATCAACCTCAGCATGCCCACATCGGTTCGTGCTGGCGATTCAGCACTGTTTGACGCATCAAACTCTTACGATCCAGAGGGAGGACAAATGGCATTCTCATGGGACTTTGACACTAAGGTAGACGCCAATGGTGACGGAGATCCTCTGAACGATTTGGATGCCTTAACTCCTGAAGTTCTCTTTGCCACCACTGCCTCGGGCATGATTCATGGTATCCTCAGAATCGATGATAGTGACGGAGCGTTTGCAACCGAAACCTTCGCATTGAATATTACAACACGTACGTTCAAAGTTGTCTGGGTCACTGAAACCATCGAGACCTCTTGGGAAGAGTACCTTGAACAGGGTCAGACATGGGAAGGCAACTTGACTCCAGGGGTAAATGGGCGCATCATCGCCTTTGACGCTTTATTGGAACTTGACCGTGATATCGCGCCTCCTCACGATAATTTCTCACTCGTCCTCAATATTGTTGATGATAACTACAGAAAGACCGCTCAAACAGAAGCTGGAAACTACACTACCAATGAACCTGCAAAGGCTGAAATGTCACTCGGCGATATGAATTCGCCAGGAGAAGAAGGCTTGTACGTCTCGGATTCCAAGGAAGAGTTGTTGAATTTCTTACTCGGAGACCGAGGAAATCGAACAGGCCAAGGCGAATGGATTTGGTCAGTTGTGGCTCAACAATCCGATCCCGATTCAATCTTTGGAGAGCCCGACCCTGACCCTGGAAATGATTGGGTTTTGAGCGTTAAAATCACCGTTATGAGGCCGTCTTTGACTGAAGTGGCTGTTAGCGATGCCAGCAGTTGAAAGAGAAAGGTGTATGAAGAGGGGCGCCTTGGAAAGGAATGGTCATCATGGTCGATACAGTTGAAGTCAGCCGAGTTACGATCCGAGACACATTGTCCGTGGACCTTTCTGTTTGGATGAATGACCCAGATGATTGGGACTTCAGGCCGTCTCTATTCTATGTTAACAACACTTTATCCGTCCGTTGCGCAAATCAAGGTCATGAACTCGCTTCAGTTGAACTTGATGATGAGCAAGACGAAACCCTTCACCGTGACCGAGCTGTAGAACTTCGTGTGAAGTTTCACGTCCACGGAATGCACGGGCGCCTTAACAAAATCCACCCCATTATTGCAGATGGAAAGGCAAAGAAGTTGGCCACGGCCAACTGGAAGACCACGCAATCCGTTTCGTTTGAGTAACTCCCAACGAATCTTTGATAACGGTTCAACGAGATTTTGCCGTTTATGTCAAAGAGAACAGGTGTAGGCAGTCAAAAAAGAGCACGATTCAATCGTATGTGTCGTGAGGTTCGACATTTTGTCTCAGCGAATCCAGGATGCTCCGCACAGGCCATCGTTGCTAACTTGAATCACGACCAAGGGATGCGCAACCATGGCCTTACTCCGAGAAAAGTGGGGTTCTTCATTACTCGACATCTTGGAGCGTCTCTCACGTGGTGGCAAGACCATCGCGCAGGGCGCCGCGTATACGGCCTGATTGGGGATGAACCTTCTAAAAAATCCAACCAATAATGAAACATTGTGGGTTTGTCTCATGTAGGGCTCGCGCATCAGCGCCAATATGGAGGCACAAATCGCAGCTTACTTTGACCTCGATGGTACCCTTCTCAACGCCTCGAGTGAAAAGACACTCACGGCCCATCTCGCAAAACGTCGCCCATGGCGTATCCCTTGGGGCGCGGTTGCTTGGACGTCTGGATTTTTGACCAATTTACTGAGGGGCCGTTCTGTTTATGATGCGGCTCGAAACCGTGGACATCTTTCGTTAGCGTCATGGGACGTCCTTGAGTCGTACTCTGAGCATTTGGCTGAGAATGTTTTGAAAACAAATATTTCAGAAAAAGCATGGGAACGATTGCAATGGCACCGCGATCAAGGGCATCGTCTAATTCTTGTTACAGCAACCGTCGCACCGATGGCTGAAGCAATGGCGCGTGTCCTCAATATAGACGCAGTGTACGGTTGCGGTCCAAGCGAGCGAACAGGCATTTTGTCTGGTTCCGAACGTGGGTGGAGCGTTCCTCGCCGCAAAGGCAAAGTCTCAGTGGTGGAACAAGATGCCCGTGAAAATAATCATGACCTCAGTCAATGCTATGGATATGGCAACACCCTTGCGGACTCATGGTTCATGGCTCTCTGCGGACATGCTGTGGCGGTAAACCCCGAAGGCTCTCTTCGAAAGCACGCACATTCTCATCAATGGGAAATTGTGGAATGGCCTTGAGGGTTCATATATCCTCATGAGCGATATAAAGCATGAGCGCCGACGATGAGGAAGAAAACCAAGCAAGTGAAGAGGTTCAAGGTTACCGAAGGGAATTGTTGTTGAACCAAATGCTTGAGGCTGCACAGGCAACGAACCGTGCTGCAAAGCTGGTCAGCAATATCGTTGGACGAAACCAAGACAGAATGTTTTTGGACAAATCAGGGCGGATTATTGTGAATGGCACCCTTGCCACCTATCGCGTTGATATGGGTGCGTTTCTCAACAAAATGAACAATCCATTTGATTACAGTTCATTTGACCAAGTTGAAATTCATCCAAAAGGCACTCTCGTCGACCAACCTAAAACTGCGTGCGTTCAAGTTCAAATACATGGCTCAATGCCTGCTTACGACCTTCTTGGGGCATACCTTTTGGGTCTTATGAATGATGAGTTAACGTGGCTTCAAGAAAACATGGGGCCTCTACGTCATGCTTTGTATGCTATGTACGGCCTCCGAGAGAGCCCTTTGACGCCCTCTTTGTCAGAGTACTTTTTCAACAAATATGGAGGTCTTCTGGACAACAAAAAGAACCGAATTGAGCTGAGCGGTACCAACGGATGGAAATGGCGCGTTTCCTTTGGTAACCCACTTGCTCGCGGGTTCAAAATTGAATATTCAAAACCCCGTCAGAGTTGGTGGAATGATATGTTCGAGGACCACCTCGCCGAAACTTCACAACACTACACTCTTTGTGGCTTCTTTGACCTCGTAGACCATTTGTCGCAGTCTCCAGGAATTCTGCGTGAAGCATCCGAGTGGAATACCGACCCAATTTTTGTCAGAAAGGTTGCTGCGGTTTATCCTCCGCTCGCTAAGAAGTTGCTGTCAACCATTGAGAGTGATGATTATGACCCATCATTGATTCAATCATTCTATGATGAAACCATTACAGAAGAAGAAGCAACTACCGTAGCCCTTCTCGATGAACAGATTCGGAACATGGTGCTTGCTTAAGCTGAGTCATGGTTGAATGGCGGCCCCACCGCGATTCGAACACGGGTTCGAGGCTCCGCAAGCCTCTGTGATATCCAAGCTACACTATAGGGCCAATTTGGCCGACCAGCCGCCCCAATATAAGCGCGAGGGTGATACAACGCCCTGTTTCGTACAAGGGTTCATTGAATTGAGGCGCCTGGAAAGTACATGGCCGTAGTGATTGAACGCCCCGTGGAATTTCCGATGGTTGATTTGGCCAATATCGCATACTTCCCAAGAATCTACGACTTAGCCCACCGAGTGTTTGAAGCCAGTTGGCCAGAGATGTGCGGCGTCGACTACCCAACGGTTCTTGGAGAAATTAAAGTCGGATTTCCAGTGATCAACATCACGTCAGAATTCAAAGCACCAATGCGGTATGGCGACCTGATTTCAGCCCATATTTCGATTTCTCACATTGGGGCTACGTCGCTGGTTTGGGAATATCGTTTCATCAACCAACATGCACATTTGGTTTGGACATCATCTCAAACTACCGTATGTGTCAACATGGATACGCTGAAGCCAACACCGATTCCTGAGCGCCTAAAAACAGGGTTGCTCAACCATTTGGATGGAGAGGTAAAAGATGAGTAATGAATACATCAAACCTGATACACGGGGTCCGAAGAACGTCGCAATAATCCTCTTTTTCAGCGCACTTTTGCTGGCTGGATTTTCCTATCAGGATTGGCTTCAACACCAAGGCGGCCTCACGGATTCTCAAGTAGATACGTTCCTCATGACTCCAAACAGTCAGGAAGGCGAACCAACAACCGTGGATGATTTCAGAGCCTTTGAAAACGAAATCCAATCAAATAAAGGATACTTAATCCGTTCCATCGGGTTGGCAATCGCAACGATTTGTCTGTTCATTGGGACTCCTCTTTTACACCGATTAAACATCAATGGAGCCTATGTCTGTGTTTCTGGAGCATTACTCGGCCTGATTTCTGGCGTCTACGGAAGTTACCTCATCAATGATTCCGCTCAAATGTATTTGGGAGACGCTATGATGCTGACTTACGAAATTTGGGTGTATCTTTGTGGAGCGATTATGTCATTATGCCTTGCTGTGGCTGCATTACCTCTGTTGAACACCAAAGCTCGAATGGCCCTCAACCCTCAAGTCGTTGTGGTCCAAGATGAATCGGAATGAAATTACTGAGTAGGGCGGGGCCATTTTTTGGCAAGGGCCTTTCGCAAATCATCGTCCATGGTGGCATTCCACCAATCGCTCCCTTGCCAGACAGCGTATTTACCTCGGATGCCTCGTAAGTCAGCCCCTTTGAATTTACAATTCTTAAAATTAGAAAGATTTAATCTTGCTTTTCTCAAATCAGCGCCGCTGAAATCCGAGTGGTCAAAGGAGGATTTCATCAGGTCAGCATCAACCATGGAAGCGCGACGGAAGTCGCAGTGAGTAAAATCACCCTCTGTTAAGTCTGCTTTGTCAAAGATGGTCCTTCGGAAATTTGACCCGGTGTGACGCCCTTTTCTTACGAGGGCCTCAGATTTATTTTGAAATGACCAATCAAGTACTTCCGCGTCTTCAGAAGTTGTGTCATCGTCCCGAGGATCGCCTTTTCCTCCGCCAGACATGACCATTTGAGCACCTCAAGCGCCGGAGCGCTTGTCCAAGTGTGCTTGGCCTTCGGGTGTAAGGATTGCGAATCGGTTTTTCTCATCCTTGCCCCGAGGTACGATGAGGAAATTCCTCTCCTTCAAGCGGTTGAGGTACAGAGACAGATTGCCTGGCGAGTCAATGCCTGCGTCGCTGAACAATTGATTGACGACACGGGGTGGACTGTCACTGATACCTTCCACATCTCGTAAATAGTGGATGGCCCCCAACACTTGGTCGGGTTTTCGGGATAGCGCACAATTGTCGAGGAGAGCGCGGAATGCAGACCCACGTTCAGGCAAACCCGCATCTCTTGCAGCATTGACAGCAGCTTCAAGTGCGTTTTCTCTTGCTTCACGGATGCGTTCTAGGAGCATGGTCCATGTGTGATCAATCTTGGCCGCTGCCAATTGTTCGTCTATCTGAATCGCAGCACCTTCGAGATTAATCTCGATGTCGCCTGCTTGAACTGTAAGTCGCAAATAATCGCCTCTTGTACACCCAACGATACTCAATCATTCATAACCTTATGTTGTAAAAAATGATACATTTTCTACAAAATTTACCGGTTCATCGCGACAAAACAAACATAAAAGGTAATGCGCAGCGAACGATGAGGCCTTGAAATGAAATCCCGTCAAATTTTGGGAACCCTACTTGTTTTGATGATGGTTGGACCAGGCTGGTCAGTTATGTTTGCTAGCGCCCAATCCACTACAGTTTCTGTCTTCTCCACCGGGACTGCCGACGAAACAATCACTATGAGCGGAGGCATGCATGCGCCAATTGGATTTGATTTGGAGCGAAATACCACCATTGAACAATCCCTCTTCTTCCTCTCGCCAGACTCGGGAACAACCCAATCACCCGGCAAGGTCTGGTTGGATATTGATCAGAATGGCGAGAATGAATGGGAATTCAATCAAACCAATTACGGAGACTTTGGTTTACAGACCATGTTCGCAGATGGAAATAATTCTTCATCGTTACTTATGGAGCCAAACGGAGCGGTCCAAGCCCTCAATTCAAACACTTCAGACTTTCTTCTTCCTTATGGCTCTGTGATAAGCGACGCACGAATGGAAGTTAGATTCGAACCCACTCTTTCCGGTGGTTTCTTTCCTTTGGGGCCCATAACAGATACGGCAATTGGCGATATTGAAAACAATAGTTTGTCAGACGCCATCCTACTTTCCTCTACCAATGCAAGTACAGGCGTTGGGACCGCCTTCACGGTCATGAGTTACACAAATACCACGGGTGTCTCAAACACATCATGGGTCCCAACATGCACAAACGCCACACGAGTGATGGTGGATGATCTGAACGGCGATTCCTATGAAGATGTGATTACATACGCACCTTTGGACAGTTTACTCTGCATTCACATTTACAACGGTACAACAGGAAACTTCCCAACTCGCGCCAACTACACACTCCCCTCCTCCGTGATTGACTTGGAAATTGGAGATGTTGCCGATGATGGTTATGCAGACTTGGTGACCATTCGAACCGGTGGAGCAATTGATATAGCAGAGTTTAGTACTAAATCCAACGGCTTTTCCACTGTAGATTCTGCAGTGGTGTATGTATCACCCCAAAGCAATACGCCAGCTACGCTGACAGCGATGTACCTCGCTCGTTTTGATGGTGAATTGGACCCTTACAAGTTGATCGTGGTCGATACTACCGGCCAGTGTATTCAATTGAAATATGGCCAAAATGGAGCCTTTGCAGAACTTGTGGGTCGGTTTGATGGACTGGGAACAGATTCGGTTTACGGTGACTTTGATAACGATGGAGATCTTGATTTCATTGCCACACGGGGTTCAGGCCATCGGTCCATTGAAAACCGCGTTACTTCATGGGATGAGAACAATCACAACGGTCTTTTGGATCTCACCAATGCGACGATTATTGACCACGACTACGACATGGACAGCTCCCTCCTCCTCCCGCAATTAACCATTAGTGATGGTCTTTCGAGCACATTGGATGGTAACTTTACTGCTTATGATTTCCGTACTTGGGGCAACAACAAGGGACGGGTTGACTCATCCGCTTCTGCAATACTCGAACCTTGGACAATGCCAAAATCTATTGATTTTGGAGATCTTGATGGCGATGGCATTCGAGAGCACATTGTCGTCGCAGGTGAAGGTTCACAGCACGGGGTTTTTGTTAGCGCATGGCATGAAATTGGTTATGATGTAGACCAGAATTCTGTTCTTGACTTTACTGCATCAGGCTATGCCGGTAACGGTTCAAATTCCCTTGGGCCACTTCAGATACTTGACCCGAACAACAACCTCAGCAGTCAATTGAGCGCAATGAGTTTCAGTTGGCCATGGGCCATAGATGGATACGGAATTCAGATGTCTCCGGTAAACTTCTCATTGAACACGTTGGCTGGAGGCATGTTCACCTTCGCAGACCTCAACGTCACATACGATACAGAATTCCAAGTAAATTTCAATCCACATCCTTCCGGCAATTTGACCAATGTATTGAATCAACAGATGACCGGTGGATCAGGAGCGTTGAATGTACCTTTGCTGTTTCACTCAACACAAAACGGTAGTTTCGAAGTATCCAACCCTACAATCTCCTACATCGAAGGTGCCCCAAATATCGCCCTCCCCCCAACTCCAATCTTGCAAATCAATCAATTGAACAGCACCACCTTGGAACTTGCTTGGCAGAATCAGAGTGATTTTGGTGACGACTTACTTCAATTTATGATTTACAGAGTTGGCCAGAGCCAATCCTTAGATTTATCAAATGTCTACGCAAACAGCATTAGTAACTTTACGTTTGATATCAACTTCCTTCCAGGTGAGCAATACGATTACTATGTTCGCAGCGTCCATGATTTTGGTGTAACCAGTAATCTTTCTGCCCCACTATCTATTTCCGTTCCATATCCGCTTCCTCAGTCCTACATGCCAAATGTTACTGCTGAAGACCATCCCGATGACGTTGGAGGTGTATTGGACGTCTCTTGGTCTACAGGGCATCCGTCTGTGAATGTACATCATATCTATCTCAGCACGATGAACTTCACTTCAGTTGAGGGATTGAATACCTCTAAGACTACAGCAGCATCAGTCTTCAATACCACTTTGAACGTTGACAACCATGGTGAACATCTCCTTGATGGAACGCCATATTTCGTTGCTGTTATTGGTGTCGACCAGTTTGGTAATTATTCATACGATGTGACCGCATTCGGCCCCGTCTTCACCAGAAACGACACGGTCCTCACCAGTTCGCTTGATGTCTCATACGTCGGATTTACAAGCGATGAAAACCTTTCACATGTATTGCTGAAGAAACAAGGAGCGTTGAACGTTACCGCTCATTTACATCAGAACGGCTCGGGTATTGCCGGAGCGGAAGTAGCATTGAATATCCTTGGTGATAATGATAACTTCACTGTCAGCGAAACAACGAATGAATCAGGCATAGTAGTGTTTTCAATCTCCGACCTCACTACACTTGGCCCGATCGAAGCCCTTGGTCAAATGACCCTTTCAGTTTCCTATCTAGGAAGTCAAGGGGGCCTCATTGACCGCCCGCTATCACCTGCTTACAACCAAACCTCTGCGTTTGGCGTCGTTGATGTATCCTTCACGACCGTTGAGCCAATCCTTCTTGGCGAGAACAATTCGTTTTCAACGGTCCTCCTCGTTAACGCACACATCGCCGACCAGCAAGTCTTGCTCGCTAACATGGTCGTGGGATGGGTTGCAAACGATGAAAACGGCTCAGAAGTATCATTTGGAATTGGGGAAGTTAGTGGGAATGAAATGGAACTTTCAGGAATTGGTGCATACGGTGGAATGTTACACATTCACCTGGATACATTCACTCCTTACTACTACACCCAAGGCATGGCCGTCATGATTGAGTTCGAGGCAGCACTTGTTAATGACCAAAATCAAACCAACACCACCGACCCTAACAATACCACAAACCAGACGACATTCCCGGATGTAACGCTGGCTGGAACGATTGACTGTGGAACTGCAACCTACGCATGGGATCAGAACAGTACCGACGAGAGCATTACGTGCACCATTACCAATCCGAATCCGTTTGATGTGTTCCTTGGATTCTCTTGGAAGGTCACTTCAGCCACAACTCCTCCGTTGACCTTTGAGGCGCCTTTTGGTGTGGGCAGCGGGCCGCCCCTCACCATTTCTGCGGAGGCCTCGATCCAAGTACAATTCTCGCCGGTCCGTAATGGGCCATCCGATGGTTTGTTCCCCGGAATTCAAGGCGTGGGGTACGTCGTTTTCTTTTCATGCTCTGAGTTCGGCGGAGCCAATCAGTGCGATTCCATGACCACGCCTACAGCCAGCACTGAAGGTGAACTGGTTTGGACGCTAGCACAGCAACTCGAAGAACCCTCTGACAATACGGACACAACCAAGGATGGAGAAGATAGTGCATCAAGCTCCACAACTCCAGTTTTGGTGGGAATTGGCGTCTTTATATTCGTAGCCGTCCTCATCGGAGGAGTCATCTTCATGCGTTCTCGTGGCGATATTGATTTTGGCGATGATGATGACGATGATTACTACGCTGAAGCAATGGATGCTCCTGAAGCTCGCCCGGGACAGAAGAGTCTAGATTTGAACGCCTCTAAGTCTCTAGATTCCCTCAAGGCAGAAGGTAAGGAACTCCATGAAGAAGCCCCAGAAGGAATTGAATCCTCGATGTTAGGAAGCAGCGCCGATGCCTTCCAATTTGGTGCAACTGCTGAGGATGCAGTTGCTGAAGAAGTTGCTGAAGAAGTTGCTGAAGAAACCGATGATGCGGAATATCCAGCGGAAGAAGAATGGGCCGAGGAAGAAGCAGAAGAGGATGATGGAATCTCCACGGACGAAAACGGCACCCAATGGTGGGAAGATGAAGAAGGCGTCTGGTGGCACCGTGAAGAAGGCTGGGAAGACTGGGTCGTTTGGGAAGATTGATTCAGCCGTGAGCCTTTTCATGGGCTGACGAGTGGATACAAATCGGAGGGAATACAATGGATGCAAATCTTCAATCTTACGCGTTAGTTTTGCACCAAGACGCTGACCCGAGAACTGGAGGCGTGGCTATATGCGGCTTCACAACGGCAGGAATGGTCGGTGTTATTGCAACGTCTCACATTATCAAAGCCCTAAAGTTGAAACAATTAGGAACAGTCATGCATGCTGATTTCCCTGCTGTTGCTCTCATTCACAATGAGATTCCAAAACACCCTGTGCGTGTCTATCAGGGTGATGGAATTGGGGTTTTCACTTCTGAAATCCAGTTCGGAAATGAAACCGATATTACCTTTGCATCCACCGTTCTCGAGTGGTTCACAAAGGGCGGTTTTGACCGACTGATCATCATTGACGGACTTGTTCGTCCAGAAAAGGAATTGACACAAGGAGCGTTGTTCGGTGTGGGGTCAATCCAAGCATCGAGAAGCCGGTTGAAGAACTTGGACATCGAACCTATTCAGCAAGGAATTGTTGCTGGAATCACCGGATTCTTATTGGGCGAAGGTGACCGTTTGGGAATCGATATTACCGCTCTTCTTTCAGAGGCGAATCCAATGTATCCAGACGCTCGAGCTGCTGCTATTGCAGTTGAAGCTATTAGTGATTTGACAGGGCTTGAAATCCCACTGACAGACTTACTTGAAAACGCCCGGGACATTGAAGATAACGTGCGAAACATCATCGAGAACGCCTCACAGATGCTTCCTGCCCCTGAGGCAACCAACATCACAGATATTGACCCATCATTCGGTTGAAGAGCTCTTTTGGGCCGTTATCCGACCAGCGCACGAACACGCTCAAGAACCGCTTCAAGTGGAGCATCGGTGGCAAAAAACGGGTCAATATCAGGGACTCGGGCCGCACAATGTCCGTGCTCTCTGAGCGATGCAAACAGGACTTCCATTTTCGGAGCGTGTGTCACTCCCGCCATATTAGGAAGGTCATCAATATGCAACAAAAGGTGCTCCCGACTCATCAAATCTGCAGCATCGGCAATGTAACGAACACTCCTTCGCACTTCGCGTTGGGAGTATTCTTGGTCGGCATCGTCCCATTCTAACCCAGCAGTTCTTGCCAGTTCAATTTCATCAATTGAGGGCGAGCATAGAGCAAGTGCCCACTCTTCAGTCATCCTTCCAGCGATATCTTTACTCCAAAGAGGACCGACCCACATTGGCCCACTTCCCCGCTCCACCTCTTCGGGAGTTGGATGCTGGACAAAACGGTAGCCGCCACTAGGTTCACGAATTCGCCACCCCATCATGTCCATGACATCAGATGCACGCTCCTTGCTCCGCCGTACCTTGACACTTACACGGACATGATGGCCGTCAAACAGCGCTAGAACCGGTTCGATGAATCGGTCATGTCGAGCGGCAGTTGTTGCCACGTGGCCGAGGAGAACCCGTACTCCATCGTCGTGAGCATAGGTATCAACGATCCCCTTTGCTCCGTAACGGCGTTGCTGGGATGAAGCGCTTGAGCCTGTTAGAGCAGCGGTATCGGTAGCGGTCACTTCAAGGAACCCGATTCTTGCGAGTCCTTGGATAGCAGAGTCTAGGAAATTAACAGGAGAGCCAAACGGGTCGAGGTCTACCCACTGATAGGCGGCTTCCATCAATGCAATTCGGGCGTCGTTTTGCATAACAAAAATTCCGTTCTCCATCGTCCCTTCGGGAATTCGTTCGTATCGGTCATCCTCAAGGGCGTGGCCTACTGTCACTTTGGGAGGGAATGCGTCATGGGAGCGCTTGAGCCAATCAAGAGCGAAGATGTCGAGGTCGTTCGCTGCAATTCGGAGGCGAGGTTGTACTTCAGCAGGTAGTTCATTTCGCCACCGCCGAACGCGTACTCCAGTAGCGCAAAGAGCGTCCAGGGCGCGAAGGTCGTGGCCCGGTTTGACCAACCAATCGTGCTCCAATGCATCGGCGAGCAGCATCACAGACCGTGTTCGGGCCGGCGCCATTGCAGGATTAAGGAATCCGGGTCCTGTACGTTTTGCTGGCCCCCTTGGCATGTGGGTTGGGCGCTCTTGGTCTTCACGCAAATGCACGAGGGTTCTGCCTTCAAGCCAAAGATGACCGGGAGATTTCGCCCCCTCATGTTCTCCGGTCATAAATCGGGGAAGAACCTCTCCCTCAAGACCGCACCGACGCGAGCCAAATCAATAATGAGAGAATTCAACGCCTTCAATAGCGTGGGTAACAACATGGCCGTCATTGGTTACAGAACCGACAACTGCAGTCCCTGGGAGTCGTGCGGAAATCCAGTCAGTGATGCCTTGCGCATGGGTTTTGTCAACTGCAATGACCATTCCCATTCCCATGTTGAACGTACGATACATCTCTCGGGTTTCCACCCCTCCTGCTTCCTGCAACCACTTGAATTCAGGCAGCACTGGGAGCGGAGAATCAATGGACCATCCTAAGGAACCGTGAAGGCGAAGGAGATTTGACAGTCCACCGCCTGTTACGTGGCAAATACCATGAATGTCGGAAATTGAAAAAGATGAACCGTTTCGTGCTTCATTGAGCAAATCAACTACAGGGTCACAGTAAATCCTTGTTGGGTTTAGAACCACTTCACCCATGGTCGGCTCACCTTCAGTCCAACGAATGAGTGTACGATGGGGGTGTTCACTATCAAAGGGTGCTGGGGAACGGTAGTCAATTCCTGCATGTTCAACGATTCGTCGAACCAAAGAGTAGCCGTTTGAGTGAATTCCTGATGCGGGGAGGCCGATCAACACATCTCCTTCTTTCAGATGTTCTCCAGTGATGGCCTCTCCTTTCGGCAACCATCCAAGAGCGGTTCCCGACATGTCCAATTCAGTGACAATTCCTGGTAATGATGCAGTTTCTCCGCCAGCCAAGGTAACTCTTGCTTGGCGGCAGGCTTCCGCAAGGGACGCTCCAAGTGCTGCATGAATGGCTGGGTCAGGTTTTGGCACAGCGACATAGTCTACGAAGGCAATCGGTTCTGCGCCAACACACAACAGGTCATTGACGTTCATTGCCATGCAGTCAATACCAACGCCGCCCCATTGTTCTAGCATTGTTGCAATTTGTAATTTGCTTCCGACTCCATCAGTAGCCATTGCCAGTAAGCTGTCTCCGAATTCAATGAGTCCGCCAAATCCTCCGGGGAGGTCAACGGGCGCCCCTGGTGTTCCAGATTTGCGAACGCTCTGGCTCAAGGCTCCGATAAGGGATGCAACTGCAGAGCCTTCAAGGTCAATATCAACCCCAGCACTTGCGTAATCCATGGGCTCGTCCATAGCGCAACCACAAGTCGGCGCCTCAAGAAGAAACCGCTTGGTTTCGTTGCATCATTCTCGCAGTGCTTTTGAGAGAAGAGGAAACGAAACATCAAGGCGGTGGTCAATCCCACTGTGAGTCCCAATAAATTCTTCGTACACATTGGGGACAGAAAGAGCGTCAAGCCTTGCGACAAATCGGCGAGTTCCATAATGGATATGATACTGGTCTTGCCCCCCACAGTCTACGAAGAATAATTTCATTTCAGCCAGAGCGTCGTGATGGAGTTCCACCATTGAAAGAGGGTCAAAAGTCATCCATCGTCCCCAAGCCTCAGTATCAACGATACAGGTGCTGAGATCAACAGGCAACTTCACGCCCAAATGAAGCAAAGCATCAACGGGGCGCGGGTCGTAAGATGCTGCAAGTGCACACATCATCATCGTGTGAAAATCCGAGGACCTCATTGACGGTGCGTTCGCAAGTCGAGCAAGATAGGCTTCAGCTGAACCGTCTGGTGCAACGTGAGTGACGGTTTCTCCCCAAGAACCACCGTACATCAATTCAAATCCAACATCTCCTGAATGAGAAGCAAGAGCAGACCAAGCATCGGGCCGAAGCATACCATTGACCATTGAACCGTATCCTCCGGACGATTTCCCTACAAGTCCAAATCGTTCGTTCGTAGCGTATCTGCTCACAATCTCGGGGCGTAGCCCATCGGCTAGCCATGAAGACCACTTTCCGAGAACAGGAGAATCAACGAATTGGTTACCTCCTAGGGAAGTGAACGTGTCGGGCATGACCAGAATCACGGGCTCCATGACTCCTTCTGAAACCAACCGTTCATGCCGCTGAGGCAGCGTCTCCCCGAAAGCCTTCCATCCTGCACGCTGCGGGCCACTTGATGTGAATGGGGCAAGGTAAATGATGACAGGGAGCGCTCCCCCTGCCTCCAGCAGACTGATTCCTTCAGGTGCAATGTGTACGAGAATTTCTCGTTCAGTGGGATCCCCCAAACGATTCTTGAGTAGTTCAGATTCAAACGACCAGCGGTCAATACGGCCACGAACAGGGGTGAATCGGTGCTCAGGCATGGTACGGGTAACGAGCGGTGATTCATTTGTCCTGCGGTTCTGGCTGGGTTCCAATGGTCATCTCAGAAGGCTGGGAAAAGGGCCCAGCAAAAGGCATACTCTCCAGTGGAAACCAAGGGGTAGTGCTCCGTTTGGGAATTCATTATGTACCCTAGGCAACCGAGTAGGGTATCTACGGGTGGGAAAGATATGGTCTCAATTCAAGAATTTGATTTGCCTGCTCGTTGGACTTCATTGATTCAAGACAACTTCTCGGAGGCAGTGCATAATCTTGCACACATGTGGCCCGACGAGCAATCAATGACCATATCATACCGAGTCATTGAAGGGTATGACCACGAGTTTGCGCAGGATCTCTTAGCAAATCCCGACCTCCACTTCTCAGCGGCAAACAGAGCACTTCACCAATTTCTACTCGATGCTGGACATGGAACCATTCTTCCCTTCGTTCGAATTGAGCACCTCCCTAGCGACCAGATTCGCACTGTGTCTCAATTGAGGGCAGATGATATTGGCCAAATGGTTGCTCTTGATGCAGTGACGACCAAAATCTCCGGTGTTCGTCCCCGATTATATTCTGCTGTCTTTGAATGCATTGCCTGCGGCCACACCATCGAAATCAATCAACCGAACGAGCAAGAATTGATTGAACCGCTTGAATGTTCACAAATAGACGGGGGATGCGGTCGTCCAAAACGCCAAACACGGTTCCAATTGCAACAACAAGCATCGCATCTCATCAACTCCCAGTTCATTGAACTTCAGGAATTACCAGAACAGATGAAAGGTGGTATCCAGCCAGAACGCATCATCTGTATCGGTGAGCAAGACCTAGCGGGTAAACTCAATCCAGGTGACCGAGTCAAGGCCAACGGTGTTCTTTTCATTCGTTCACAACGAAAGGGAGGAAAAGACACTCCAGTTTTCGATATTTTCCTTCGCATCCACTCACTTGAACGGCAAAATATTCCGTTGGAAGAAATCATAATTTCAGAAGAAGAAGAATTGGAAATCAGAAATATCGCACGAAAGCCCGACGTTTACGATTTGCTTACACGGAGCATCGCACCCTCAATTTTTGGCATGGGCCACATCAAGAAATCGCTCATGCTGCAATTATTCGGTGGAGTGGCACAGTTGAATTCAGACGGAACAAGAAACCGTGGTGACATTCACATCTTGCTCATGGGAGACCCTGGTGTTGCAAAGTCGCAACTGCTGAACTACATGGCGTCGATTTCTCCTCGTGGAAGGTTCACGTCCGGACAATCAGCTTCGGCAGCAGGGTTAACCGCAGCCGCAGTTCAAGACGCTACGGCAGATGGCCGCTGGACGCTTGAGGCGGGTGCACTGGTATTGGCTGACCTAGGTCTCGCAGCGATTGACGAATTTGACAAGATGAACAGCTCAGATCGTTCCAGTATGCACGAAGCCATGGAACAGCAACGCATTTCAATTTCTAAGGCAGGAATCAACGCGAGTCTTAGGACACGCTGTGCGGTTCTTGCTGCAGCAAACCCGAAAGCGGGCCGATTTGAACCGGTGAGTGACCTCCCCTTCACTGCTCAAATTGACCTTGCGCCACCGTTGGTTTCTCGTTTTGACATCATATGGCTCATTACCGACACAGCAGATGCAGATAACGACCAGAAGATTGCTCAACACATCATTGCAAACCGTATGAAAGGTAGTAGCGAATTATTGGTCAACGAAGGCTCATTACCCGATCCATCTCGCCCAACCGCAATAACACAAAAGGTCAGCAAGAAGAAGAAAGAGGATTACGACATCTTGTCTCGTGAAATCCTCCGGAAATACATCGCCTACTCCAAACGAAACATTCACCCTAAACTTACGGAGGACGCACAGGCAGCTATAGTCGCCTATTACGTTGAAACTCGTAAAGCTGGGGGGGAATCTACCGATAGCGTAGCAATCACCGCCCGTTCTCTTGAAGCCCTTTCCCGCCTATCAGAAGCGAGCGCTCGGATTCGTCTTTCACAAGATGCAAACCTTGAGGATGCAGAACGAGCCATTCTCCTCACTAAGACTTGGCGCCACGATTTGATGGGTGAACATTTCGACGAGACGACTATGCAATCTGGAAAGAAAGGGACGGTCCGAAATCAGGAGAGAATCATTCTTGACTTGGTCTCAACCCTACAGAATGAATCAGGAAGTTCCGCAAATTTACTCGATGTATTAACAGAGGCTGAGCGCAACGAAATCAACCGTGAGAAAGCAGAAGACATCATCGATAAACTATGTCTAGATGGCCGAATGATGCGCCCGTCAGGATATGAGACCCTGCAAGTGGTTTGACACCAATTGAGGGTGGTGCTCATGAAGGGTGAGCCCGTCGCAGGCTCATGGCCGGTGAACCCGAAGGTGATGTTGACCGCCCCGACCTGTTGGACCCTGTCCAAATCGGCTTCATGTGTGGCCTCGAAGTGCATCAGCAATTAGCGACGGGAAAACTTCACTCACGTCAAACAGGTGAACTCTACGATGTCACGGTTGAAACCGTCCCAGACCATTGGCCTCGCTTTGCCCGAAAATTACGGGCATCCCGTGGAGAAGGTGGAGCAATTGACATTGCTGCACGCTTTGAGGCAAAGCGAAATCGCTCATTCATTTATGCTCAATCACCCAATGCAGGTTTGATTGAACTTGATGAACAACCACCGGTAGACCTTGACGAGGATGCAGTTGAGATTTCACTCACCGTCGCCGCCTTGCTCAATGCCAATCCTGTTTCACTGATTCAAACCATGCGGAAAACCGTTGTTGATGGTTCTAACACCAGTGGTTTTCAACGAACTTCTCTGATTGCTACAGGCGGTGTTTTACAAACTGCAGAAGGACCAGTGGGTGTTGACGTCCTTTGTCTGGAAGAAGACAGTGCTCGGAAATTGGATACAATAGATGTTCCAGGAGGCCAACAAGTACTCTACAATCTCGACCGGTTGGGATTGCCTCTGATTGAGATTGCAACATCTCCTGAAGTGCAAACTCCAGAACATGCCAAATCCACGGCCATCGCTCTTGGTCGGGTCCTGCGTCAAACCCGAAAAGTTCGCCGCGGACTTGGAAGTATTCGCCAAGACCTGAATGTATCTATTGGCGCAGGTGACCGAGTTGAAATCAAAGGGTGTCAGGATTTGGACTGGATTCCGCGTATCATCCGATTGGAAATGGCCCGCCAACTCCACTTTTATCGTCTTGCAAATGACTTGAGAGGCAGTTTGAACCTCCCCACTCTCCCATCGCACCGGGATGAGGACAATGCAGACGTTGAGCAGCAAGTTGCTAATCGAGTTGAAGAAGCCCTTCCATGGATTTCATACGATGTTACCGATGCATTCACTGCGTGCGATTCAAAGATGATTCAAGAGGGGTTGAGCAGCGGTTCACGGATGATCGCGTTACCTCTTCCTGGCCTCAAAGGAAAATTAGGGGTCAAAGCAGTCGACCACAACGGTGCCCAACTTCCACGATTGGGCCGTGAACTCGCTGGAGCAGCAAAACTCGCCGGAGTCAAGGGGATTTTCCACGCCGATGAACTCCCAGCATACGGCATCACCGAAGAAGAAATCAACAGTGTTCGTACATCATTAGACTTGAACGAAACAGACGGATATGTGCTTTGCTGTGCACCATTCTGGCAGGCTGAACTAGCACTTGAAGCTGCATTAAACCGAGCCCGCCTTGCCTGGCATCGCATTCCGCAAGAGGTTCGAAACGTTGTCGTAAAGAAAGGCTCTCCAGAAGACGGGACAACTGCGCCTATGCGCCCTCTCCCGGGACGGTCCCGAATGTATCCGGAAACCGATGTCCCCCCTCAAAGTGTTACGACATCGCACTGGGGTGATATTCTGGATAATCTTCCCATGTCAGATGACGAACGAGCGGAACGACTCTCTGGGTTTGACATCTCAAACGATCAGGCATCTCAATTGCTTGCAAGGGAACTGGACGATGTGTTTTGGAATCATGTGGAAGGCATACCCGCAAAGGGATGGGCATCACTGCTTTTGGTTCATGACGAGGAACACCCATCCCTCCTTGTCAACGTCCTCAAATTGAGAGAGGGCGGACATCTATCCCGTGAGCACGTCGATAGCGTTATTGAAACTCATGGGGGTCAAAACCCATCAATGGAATTGCTAAGTTCGTATTGTGAGGCCAACGGACTTGCCCCGGCAGATGTTAGTGGACTTGCAGACGTGATTGACAAGATCATTGCCGAACGCCTTGACTTTGTCAAAGAACGGGGCATGGGCGCCATGGGCCCTTTGATGGGCATCGTTATGCAAGCGGCTGGCGGTGCGGATGGAAAAGAAGTCAGCGCTTTGCTACGGGCGGCCATTCAATCGGTCACGGAGTGATCGTATGGTCCGGCGAACGGTCCTTGCCTGTCTCCTCCTCGCAACGCTTAGCGTGCTTTTTCCTGCGCAGGCAATGACGCCAGAATCATGGAAGTTAGAATGGGAAATCGATCTTCCCGAGGGCTACATTACCACTCATCCGATTATAGACAATGGCTCCGTTTACGTTCGGACCTCTGGATTTTGGACTGGAGAAGAGAGGCCACAGGTGTTCGCATTTTCAACCGGGGGTGAAGAGCGATGGAACCGAACGAGTGCAACAACCGTTCAACATGATATGAGCCCCCTTCTCCTTCTTTCTAGTGGATTTGGCCCCTGCGGCTCTTGGCCCGACCTTATTGCAGTAGGATGGGCAGACGGAACTGTAGAGGTTTTACGGGCAGATGATGGGACCTCGCTTTGGAACCGAACATCAGCATCACAGGGCTGGGGCATTACCGGAGCAATTGCTCAGGACGGCGACCATTTGGTTGTCCCGACTCGAACCGGTATGATGCGCCTCTGCATTTCAAACGGCGAAATGGATTTCGAAGTTGAACTAGGCCTGGGGTGGCGTAATGGAATCTTGACCACCGACGATGCATTTTGGCAGGGAGATGAATCTGGGAACATTTGGAAAGTATCGCGTAATGGAACATCGTCGTTGATTGCAGATTTAGGGGGTTCCATCCGTCATGCACCGATTCAAACATCATCGGGTATTTTTGTTCACGTACAGAGAGGAGCAACGAGCACGATTCATTTGCTAAATGTTACGAACGGCAGTACAGTCACAATTCACCAAGGGGGGGCCTCGCCAGCCATTCCGATTTCCAATGAACGGTATGTGGTTACTGGAGACAGTTCATTTCTCTCAATTTTTGACTGTGAACGCAACTGTTCTCTTGTTTCAGAGCATCCAACTACGACCAATGGGGAACTGGCATGGGGGAGCGCCCAAACAGTATGGTATCCTGTAAATCAACCAAATGGCAATTGGGCCGTTACAACTATCACTGAGACTGGAAACATCACCTCTACTGTCAATTTTTCAACGCCGCATGACGGTTACGGAACAGCAGCCCCGTCCTTTGGAGAAAGCAGAATAGCAATGGGGAATGATGCTGGCGTCCTCATGATGTATGTTCAACAACTTACTGTTACAACTGATTCCCAGGACTACGATTGGGTCCCGATTATAGGGGCCATCCTATTGATTTCCACCCTCTCAATTGGAGCCTATGCTTCATCCCTCAATCGCAATGAATGGACGTGGAGACTTGTCATGCTCGTTCTTCTTGTTTCGACCCTTGCAATCACCCCAGACCTTTCTTCGAGATGGTCTCAATCAGTGATTGAAAACAGCTCAACAGATGGTTCAGATACTTGGAATGAAACGTGGCCTGAATCTTGGATTGACACTCAAATTGTGATTCTTGAAATTGATGGAGAGCAGCAGGTTGTAGGCGGTTTGAATGGCTATCAAACAGCTCTTGACCTTACACTCGCAGCGGCTGATGAAGCATCATGGGAGGTGAATGTTGAATCAACTGAACTTGGCTCCTATGTGGTTTCAATTAATGGAGAAGAGGGGTCCGGATGGGAGTATTTCTTGAACGGTGAACGCGCGGGACAATCTTCCGACCGCCAAACCGTTTCGGATTCCATCATCTTGCATTGGCGCCTAGTTCGTCGGTAGGCTCAAGGAGGAACGCCCTTTGGGATAGAATATGTTCCAAGCCTTTGGCGTCCACGGACCCGAATTGACTCCGTTTGCGGACATGGTCATTGACGTGCTATTGGTGGGGCTCGCCTTCGCTCTTCTTGTAACAGCACCACGAACATCTCGACATGATGTCTACCTTCTCGTAACCTTCGTTGCTGCTGTGACTGCGCTGCGAGTTCTTCTTCAACCTCTTCCGAATGTACAGCCGGTAACAGTGGCTGCTCTTCTCGTAGGTGCACAATTAGGCGCCCGTCGCGGAGTTGCCTTCGCCGTCCTTGTCACGTTGCTCTCGAACCTGTTGATTGGAGATGGCTGGTGGACCTTGTTTCAAGCCGCTGGATGGAGTGCAGTGGCGATTCTTGGTTCGCAGTTGAACCTCGGAACTGCAGATAAATTCCGTTCAGGACAACTCTATGTAGCAGCAATATGCTCAGCATTCATGTTTGACTTCATTGCATCACTTTCCATTGTCACATCCGCAACGACCCTTTCTGATTTTGCCGTTTACCTCGCACATGGGATTCCATTTGATGTCTTGCACGCCCTCGGCAATCTCACCTTTGCAGTCTGGTTCGGACATTTCGTCTTCCGAGCGTTGGAATCCATTGACTCGTTAGAAGAATTGGAACAATCGGTGGTCGAAGACTATGTCGTCGAGGGATGATGCCCCATCCATGGCGTTGATCGTTCGGGGTGACCTCTCTCTTTCCGCTGGTAAAACAGCAGTTCAATGTGCCCATGCAGCAGTTCAATGTGCCTTTCTAGCACGCCGTCAACACGCCCGCCTCATGGAACGCTGGCGAAGGGCTGGGGCTCGAAAGATTTGTTTGGTTGCTGACGACCTACCTACCTTACATCGCTTAGCGAATGAAGCACAGCAAGCAAATTTATCCTACTACTTGGTCCAAGATGCTGGGCATACCGAAGTTCCTGCCGGGACGGTTACAGTTCTTGGAATTGGGCCAGCACCGCGCAGGTCATTGGACTTGATTACAGGCGACCTGTCTACCCTTTGATGGTGAACATATGGGATTACGTTCGTTCATTCACCGAATGACTGCTCCAAAGACGAACGGGCAGGCTGTCCAGGGGAACATGAAACTCGTTTGTGTCGTGAACCAATCGCTGAAAATGGGCAAAGGAAAGGTCGCTGCTCAGGTTGGACACGCTGCAGTAGAATCATTTCTCCGCGCAGGGGCAACACACCCTGGACATCTGGATGCTTGGCTGGCTAGTGGGCAGAAGAAAATTTGTTTGAAAGGTAAGGACGAGGTAGTTTTGTCCGAACTTATGGATGCTGCAAACCGAGACCATATCCCCTGCCATATCGTACGAGATGCCGGCCATACTCAGATTCCTAATGGCTCCCAAACCGTTCTTGCTCTGGGCCCTTTTGACGAGGAACACCTCGACAATATTACTGGCCATCTCAAGCTCTTGTGACACTACAAGGCATTGATGAAGGAGAGCGTGGAGCGTGATTCATGCGCGAGTATGCTTCAGACCGCATTGATTTTCGTTCAGACACCGTCACTCAACCAACCCAAGCCATGCGAGAAGCAATGATGACGGCTCCTGTTGGTGACGATGTGTTAGGTGACGACCCAACGGTCATTGCCCTTCAGGACCGTGTTGCGGAGATGTTTGGGAAGGATGCCGCACTTTTCGTGCCTTCAGGGACCATGTCAAACGCTATTGCATTGAGGACACACACCGTCCCAGGGGATGAAATTGTTTGCGACAAAACTGCCCACATCTACCGGTATGAAGGCGGCGGATATGCAGCACTCTGTGGAGCCTCTATCGCTCTGGTTGACGGAGAAAAAAGTTTGATGACTCCAGAGCAAGTTCAGAAGGCCATACGAAAAGCAGAAGGTTCAGGCAGCCACTATCCTAACGGCAGTTTGGTTTGCATTGAGAACACGACAAACCTTGGCGGGGGCTCATGTTACGACCAAGAGGTCTTTGACCAAATTGCTGAGGTTGCTAAAGCCAACGATTGTAAAACACATATCGACGGCGCACGTATCTTCAACGCAGCGATCGCAACAGGCGTTGATGTAGCGACCATGTGCAAGCATTATGACTCAATATCAATTTGTCTTTCCAAAGGCCTTGGGGCTCCGGTAGGTTCAGTCTTAGTAGGTACATCTTCCTTCATTGCACGAGCACATCGCTGGCGCAAACTGTTTGGTGGAGGGTGGCGGCAAGCCGGTATACTCGCGGCTGCTGGTATGTACGCTCTTGACCATCATGTACTCCGGCTGGAAGAAGACCATCAACGTGCGAAAACCATTGCACAAGCACTTGATTCAATGGGTTCCTTTTCAGTTGATATGACAACGGTACAGACGAACATGGTCTATGCTCAGTGCGCACGCCCAGCCGATGAAGTCGCACTTGAATTACAACATAACGGCGTTGACGTTTTCGATATTTCTCCAACCCACATCCGTATTGTTGTTCACTTGCATATCACGGATGAAGACGTTGATCGTTTTATCGACCTTTGTAAACGTATTTTCTGAGTTGTTGACTTCATAACAGGTCGCCGTTTTTATGCGGTATGAGTTCGCACTCTTCTTACATTGACTGCAAGTATAATTTGGTCTCTAATGAGGCAGAAATCGTTTGTGATTGGTGTCAATCAATGATTGATTTTAATCCACGAGAGGGATGGTCGGTCCCTCTTACTCCAACCGATCATGAACGTGCTATTGCGTTGTTCGGAGGGCCATCCGTTCACGCCTCAGGTCGCTGGAAACGACTGGCTCGATTCGCTGGGGGATGGTGAGCACGCGAATTGGGCTAAACTAGAACATGAAGCAATGGAACCAATTGCCGACCTTCCCTGCAGTGAGGCTGAGTTTAAGGAACTTGGAAATGCTTTTGTTCAGGGGAATGCGCTATCAAGTGTCCCAAAACCGATGGTTGGCGGAGGGAATTGAATTTCACGATGGTTCCTATTTTAGAATACTGGATGACCGCCAATACCTTGACGATGTCGAACTTCCATCCGTCATCAGTCTCTCGCTCCCTTTTCCCCATCATGACCGATAGAGAACTCCGGAGCGGATGGGATCTCGCGAAACTCATCGTAGGCCTCTCTTGCAGTACGCCGTCCGCAAACAGGCATACAGGACGGGCGGGATATCCGTGCGATTGCACTACGGGTTTTGCGAATGGTGATTCTAACTCTCGCCCGATGGCCTCAATGCTTGCTTGGCTCTCCACCAGGGTCAAGATTGACCGGCTCAAAGCAAACCAGGACTGTCCGGAAAAGCCGGGTTCATCTCGTGGGCCTTTCGATGTTCGTAGCGAACTGATCCGAAACGGAGGCCGCACCCACATGGATGACCTCCGCAAAGCGTTCTCACACCACCCTCGGGGTTTGTTTGACTGTTACGATACGCCATGGATGAGGCACTGGAGGGACCCGAAAGAGTTCAAGATTCCAGCGAACACCTCTGGATTGGCCTCTGCGAGTTTCAGAAAAGCACATTTCGCTTCGCGTCCGCAGTCAAGTTGGCCGGACCCGCCTCGTTCAAATTCCCCGTCAACCGGTACACCTGGCGATTCTCGTCTCGCTTGCGCTTATCGCCGTTGAATTCCGATGCTGGAAAGATCCTTCTGGGCTCTGCAGCACAATTGGTCCCAGGCTTACCTCAAAACGGATGCCCCGACCGACTCAGATGGTCCGCTCTCTGGAATTTTGTCATGGAATCCTGAACGGGCTCACCGACCGAGTGTATGTCAAGAACGCAACAGCGTTCTTGTGGTTGGGAAATTAGGGTCACTGCTACGAGATCAATGTGACGAAGGGGGCAACACGGCGCGCCGTATCTGATCTCCCACCTCAGCGGACTTGGCCGGGAGCACAAAGCATGCGATTTGCATTCACAACGGCCAGTACCATTCCACGGTCCCTCTCGGAGATACCATGGGGTCTGTAGTGCTCTCAATGTACAACGACACGGCACTGCGACCCTCAACATTGACAGCTTGAATGATTTGATACGCAACCGTCCTCCGTTTGGTTTTCTACGGCCAGTTCCAAGGGAATGGATTGCTGTTCTTGACCAAGAGGCCCTCAAAGAATTGACCTACCACCATCACAATTATGTCGCTGATCCATGGTACGAGACTTCGAGGCCGTTATGAGCCTGAACCGGAGCGAGGGAACCGAGGCTTTCGCGGCCTTCTGCAACGTCAATTCCGTCACGGTGAACGAATCAGTGAACGCCGGAACACCGAATGGAACGAGATTTTCCAAGAACATTTTGAGGAGTCCGGAACGTTTCCAATTCATAACGTGATTCAGCGATGGGCAGGAGGCGTCAAACCTTACCGAGCTCATGCGGTACATCGCTCATCCGCAGAAGAGCGAGCCTTCAGATACGGTGACTTCCGAAGACAGATTCATCATCGGCGTCATGCGGTTATGCCGAGGAGAAGAGACGATGTCCACGATATTGGAGATATACGCGACGGTGAACGGCGTTGGTGTGAAGTATATTCCCGAATTTGGAGCGTTTTGACATCTCAACCTCTGGGCTCAGATTTCCTAATCCCTGCCAAATACGGTGCTGCTCTTGAATTCGGAAACGTGGACCTTAAGGTGACACTGCGCAATACGGTAGAGCGCCGTTTCGTGCGACAAATTGCATCAATTCTTGGCTATGTCAAAGATATCGAGGGGCCAAACCATACCCACTACATTCGTCGGGATCATCCACGCCCGAATGCTCGCCTCCGTCTTACTGACCTCCTTGGAGAAAGTCAACGCCGACAAGGCGTCCGGGGAGCCCCTCCTCGATGGTGGAATTATGCCAATGTGGAGCGTGCCCCTGATACCGTTGAGCGTTATCCCTGGCAGTTGCATGAAGACTTGACCGATGAGCCCCGAAAACAAAAAGAATTCACTGAACTCACTGGTCTTGGCGACCTTTTTGGTTAACGTTGCCGCCGTGTGCCCAAGCGGCTCCTAAGAGGACAGTGACTGTGGTCAATGCGGTTAGAAACGGTACGGATTCCGAATCGTCCGAGTCTTCAACTTTCACATCATCCGTTGGCTCTTCAACCAAGGGTACGATTTCGTAGATGAGGTGCACTTGGAGGTCATTTCCATCGTTGGCGTCTGGGAGCTGTATCGCAACGCTCCCTTGCAGACCGTCTCCCAAAGAAATGATGTCAAGAACAATATGGGGGTAGGTGCCAAGTCCGTTTGAACCTTCTTCGAATTCAGCCGCAGCTTCTACAATCCAAGCAGTAACATTGAGGGTTGAATCTTCAAGATGACTATCATCAATGTTGAGGTTCCATGTAACTGTTCCAGAACTGGCGGTGGTTGGCGTCCAGCCAAAACTTGTCGTACCACCACCCAGCGCGAGGTCTGTGTTCGCTAGGCCAGTGAATTCATCAACCAACGTTGCCTCATCGGCAACACTGCCTAATTTCTTCATGGAACCGTTGAATACCACGGCAGGAGGGGCGTTTTGGCCGTATTTAGAGTTCCAACGGGCATCAATGGCTTCACTTCCAAACGGGTCTTGAGTTTCTCCAATTGCACGATGAATGTGATATTGTTCTATCAAACCAGCATCTTGTACCTCATCCAATGCATGCTCAACGTCAACGCAGTTCTCGCACCAAGTTGCAGTATAAACTTCCACGACAGCGGGAAGGTCGGTAAGGTTGGAAAGATCTGTAGTGGTGTTGTTAGCATCAGACCATTGGCCACCGAACATCATACCCCTGTCGAGACTTTCAGCAGGTAATGCTGGGGCAACGGGGGCTGACAATGCGAAAAACATGAACGAGGCAAACACAACCAAAGCGCGGCGCATACAACGGCCAGCGAGGAAGAAGATATGAAACCGACTTCTAGATGGTTCATTCCTCAGCGCCTTCTTTAGTAGGAGGGGAGCCCGAATCTTCATCGGCTTCATCAAGTGTGAACATGCTACGAGCTTCAGGCAACTGACCAGCACTCATCTGAGACTGAATGTTCTTGAGTCGGTTGGTCAAGCCAGCAGGAGAGAGTTCCACAGCCTCTGCCACTCGTCCAAGATTCCCATGACCCAGTCCTGCCAGGTCAAGGGCAGCATACATGACACAACCAGCCACATAGCCAATGGCTACATTGGCCAAAGGTCCTTCGACGGTAGGTTCGTTCAATTCTGTCATGGTATTCCAGAAGTACCCAGTCACCGCATCAAGGTCGCTTGGTGAGAGTTGCTGGGAGAGGGCTCGGTCGAGGTTCTCTGCAACAATATCAAGTTGGTCAGCACGAAGAGCGCCTCGAGCCATAACACGTGGCGCAGCGGCCCATCCTTGGCGACATCGGGCCTTGTAGGATTTGCTAATTGTAGACTTTGCATTTTTGAATTGGGCCTCAGAGATATCATATTCAGCCATGACAATCTGGTGGTTGAAAGCAGGAGTGTTGAGCCATTCGTGGGAGAGTGAAGCGATAGCCAGCGCGATGATTTGGAGATTATCTTGATGACTTTCACCACGAACTCCCTTCTCCTTCCGAGTGATGGAGGTTTTTGGACAACTCAAAGCTGAAATCTCTCCAGAAGTGAGAGTCTTACGCACAGCTTCCTGGTCAGGGGTCAATTTTCGGCATGCGGCATTAGCCAAGTGAGTGGTAGCTCGAGCGACATTATCACCGAACATACGAGCCAAAGTTTGCTTTACTTCACGGCACATTGGGTCCTTTTCACGTTGACTAGAGCGGTCAGCACGGCTCAAACGGATAAATATACGGCGTTGAGACGAAGTAAGGCGGCTTCCAGAGTAATCGGTACGGTCTCCAAAGGGGTTCATGCGACCGCCTTGGGCAGCATTAGGATTGTTTGCAAAGACATCCAAGGATTCAGTCTGACGGGTGTCCCCCAGTCCAATTGAACTGTTGGTGTCAGCATCGGTAGTGTAGTGTGGGTCAACCAGGCCACAACCATCACACACTCGCTCAGCACGAGCTTGGTCAATCGTAAATTTTGTTCCACAGCACTCTTCACATTCCATATTTTTGCTCATTTTTGCTCACTTCCTCTAATACATGCCGTTAAGGGGTTATAAAGAACGGGATTTTTCCGCCCGCTTAATCGTCCGCTCAACATTATGACATATTCTTATTGTGACGAGCCGTATATAAAACCTTTGGTTAGATGGGGAGTTGCCGCGACAGGTTAAAAACCTTTTTTTAACAAAATTGGAAGTCGTAATTGCTTATATTCCTATTCCGCCGCCCGATCAAACCTTCCACTAACATAAAACATGAATGCTTCAAGATTGCGTTACAGTGGACAAACCGGTAGTGTTTCATCTCGCCACCTTCAATAAGGGTCACCAACACCTTCTCTGCGGGGGAATCGGTCATGGGAGATTATGCCATCACATCAGAGTTTATCCCCCCGGGGCAAGGCGCTCCTGATTGGTTGTTTTCGGGCTCATCTAAGTCTCTTGAGTCTAATATCATGATCATACATCCAACAGAGCATCATCGTAGGGCTACTCTCGAAGGACTTGGTCAACAAGGCATGGCTGCTCAACCCCAAGAACATGTTACTATGAATCAGCTTCTCAGGTTACTGCACGTTGATTTTCGTCTCCCCGTTCTTCTAGATGACGAAGCCACATCTTTCATTGGGATTCATAGAATGTGTACAGATGCAGGTGAGAAGTACAAATTTCCACTCCTTCACAGTGGCGAACATGGTCCTTGGGGTATGAAGAAGACACAACGGCTGGAAAGCCTTCATGCTCATTTGAGTTCGCTTCTTGACCCGTTCAATTGGGAGAACAATCCTGGCCTTGAAACTTATGAAAACATCCTGCTTGCATTTGAAAAGGAACGTGGAGGAACACTCCCAGTACTACTTCCAAAACATGTTCTCCAAGCGCTTGAATCCGCCAAGACGACTCCGTTTCATTTTTCTCATGTTGACGGAATTATTGTCCTCGACCATGCTCCAGACTTTACAGAAATAGAGCGGGCGATTCTATGCTCCCTTTCTCGCTTCACCCCTATTCATCAGTTACTGAACCCGGGGTCATTTCGCCTTGGGTACCATGGAGCTTTCCTCGTTGATGAGTATCCTTGTATCCAGAAAACACTTCCTTCTTGGGTTCCCTTCCATGAGGTGTGGAGTGAAACCTCTGATTCCTGGAGGTCTCGTATTGGTGTATCCAAAAATACACAATTTACGAGAGTAACGGTTGACGAGCGAGACCATATTGTAAATTCTACTATTGAATTGATCAAGCACTTCCGTAGTTCATCTCAAGGTCGAATACTGGTCATTGATGGCTCAGCCCGAGACCGCCAGCATCTTTGGACACAGTCGCTCGGCTCCCTTGGTATTCAGTGGAATTCAAGCACCGAACTGTTGGAAGACCAACCCCTATTCCATGCTCTTCTCCAAGCGTCTCGTTTGTCCCAAGGCATGAGTGCATGGGGGATGAACGCGCTCCACTCCGTAATGGATTCCACTTCCCTTCCTCTCAAAGAGGATATGTTCCCCGAACTTGTCCACCCAACACAAGAAGAATGGCGGCCTCGACCTCATCGTGAAGCGCTCCAAAGTATTGCCCAACAATTCCACGTCCTTGGTGGCCCAGGTGCGATTTCAAGATGGGTAGGGGCTCTTTCTCGTGCTAAACCTTCAGCCACAGAACGCAATCCAGAGCAACGAAGCCAAGACCTTGAGGAAACCCAATGGTGGCTATCATGTATGCTACATGCTTGGAAGCCCTTGCTAATGGGTGAAGATGTGCACATGTTGCGATACGATGTTGAGGGATGTAGTACAGGAGAATTTCTTCCTCTTCCAGTATCGCCAAAAAACGGTCCTGCATGGATGACACAATTTGTAAAATGGCTAGATTTTGGCGCTCTGGAACAGAGACAAGCCCCCTACAACCGTAGTCTCGGCGCCTTCCATGCCATTTTAGAATCCATTCAAAAGGTTCAATCTTCAATGGCTCAAACAGAACGTCATATCCCAGTCGATGGTTCCGACTTCATTGACCTTCTGACCTATATCGGCCAAGTTACCTCCCTTTCCCAAACCAAGATGAAAACGTCTGGAATTGAAGTACTCACTCCCAAAGAAGCATTAGGACTCGAAGCGGATTTGATTATATTTGCAGGCCTTGATGTGGATGCTTGGCCCATGAAAACCTCCGTTATACCTTGGTTGGATGCGAAAGCCCAACTTGAACTTGGGATGTTTCAAACAGATTTACTCATTCGCCAAGGTCGTCATCATCTACGACATCTCCTCAATGCAGCTCCGTGCATCGTTATGTTTGATTCCAGTCCTGAGGATGGAGGGGGTCCAAGTGCTCCTTACGCAGAATGGTTGTCTGACGTGCGACGCTCAGGGGATTGGAATGGCATGCGAGCGCCCCCGGGATTCCTTCCAGAAGATACCTATCAAGGATCATCGGGCTCCCGAAATTGGGAGTGGAAACCACGCGAAATCGGGCAAGGGAGTTGGTTAACGCCTGTATCGTCATGGGCTACAGAAGAAGCGGGGAGAACGCGCCTGATTCGCAATGGCTATCTTCCGCGAGATGCTCGTCAACAGCTCGGTATGGACCTCAAAGAATCCATTCAACCCCGCGAACAACTCATCCATCGGCCAACGCTAACTCATGCATTTGAGGGGGCTATTCAACATGACCGAAAACAGAGACACCCCTCGTTGCGAGGGCTCACTGAAGGAGCAACGCTTTCCTGGGACCTTCGCTTCCACCTCCTCGGAGTAGATGCGTTGAGATTACGCCCCGAGCATGCTTCAGCCAAAGCCCCCGGAGTTAGTGCAGCACAGTGGCCTCATCTTGGCCACAAGGAAACGAAGGTTGTCTCCCTTAGTGTTGATCCACGCCCTCTTCCGGCCTATGCTCCAACAGGTCTTTCGCTTAACAATCGCTTTGGCAGTATTGATGCTTCATTGGTTCGTAAAGTTTGGTCGCCAAGTCGGCTTGAGAAGTGGCTTCATTGCCCAAGAAGCGCGTGGATGAATCAGTTTTTGAACGCTAAAAACGAAGACGAAGGCGTCTCTGAGGACGTTGATTTGCGAATTCGCGGAATCCTTGCCCATGAGGTCGAGGGGGCTCTCCTTTCAGGCCACGGCGTCCATGTGAGTGGCCCTGACCTTGAACGGATAGAACCCCTTCATCTCGGGCCAATGGGAGATGTAGATGCAGGTTGGAATGTAATCCTTGAACACCTTAACGAGCATGCACAGTGGATGGGTAGATACAATGCAGTTTCTGTTCACAGAACCCGGGACCTCATTGACGCCACTCCAGCAGAATGGAATGATTATCAGGAGACAGGGGAGCAAATTCCCCCAGGCGGGCGTCTTTTCAGAATGTATCAATCGGATCTGACTCTTGAACATTCAGCACCCGTGGCCTGTGAATGGAAGACCCTTTCTGAGGGAACAAGTATCAATTTGGAAACAACGGGCGAAGATGATGAAGCGGCATCATTCGAAATGTTTGGGTATGCAGACCGTGTCGACGTGGTAGTACTGGATAAAGCCCAACGTGAGACACTAACTGGCCTAGGGATTTTGGACGAGTCAAGTGAACACACGACACCAGCGCCTCTTGACGGTTCGCCTTACGCTGCCAAACGTCTGGTCATCGTAAGAGATTTGAAAACCGTTCGCGGCCCACAAGTCAAGCAAAGAGGGCTGCGTCATCTTCGTTGCTTGTTTGAAGAATTACAACTTGCATTGTATGCTAGGGCGTGGGAGGTCGCTCACCCGGGAGACCGAGTGATTGGTGTCGGTGCGACAGAAATTGGTGAATTCACCGCACATTATGTTGAGTTGGATACCGACATGGCCTCGGTGAAGGATGAATTACGCCTGGGCGAGCCAACCGAATATTTGCCTCTCCACTTCCCTTCACTGAACGGTGAAGGAATCCAACGTTCCCCGTTTAGGACATGGATGTATGAGAGATTAAAAGCGGCTCAACGTGGTGTACAAGCAGCCCATGACGGGCAAGTCAATCCAACTCCAGGCACGCATTGCAACTACTGCGTTCTGCGCCAATCATGTTCCGTCTCGTCGTTCACAGGGGGGTCATTCTAATGGTTGATTTCAACAACAGTCAGCGCCTTGGTCTTGATTTGGACAAGCATATTGCTTTGGACGCAGGAGCAGGCACCGGCAAGACAACCGTCATGGCCGAGCGTTATGTTCAGCATTTGCTAGCCAACGACCAACGCGCAACGCACATGACTCCTCCGGGGCCGCGGGTCCCGCTTTCGGGACATGGTTCTTTACGCGCTCCGAAGAAAGAGCGCACAGAGATTGAAGATTGGAACGGGCTATTGCCTTCCGAAGTTGTTGCCATCACGTTCACCAGGAAAGCTGCGGCTGAACTCAAGGCAAGAATACGTCATCGTCTTGCTCAAAGCCGGGCTCAGCCCCCGAAGGAAGAAGACATTGAAGGAATATTTGACCCAAGACTTCGAGATGATGCTGATGTCGAAATGCTCCTGTCAAGCCTTGACGAGGCGCCCATCTCAACAATTGACGCCTTCCTTCACCGATTGGTACGGCCATATATTGACACCGTCACACTCCATTCAGCAAGCGACCAAGTTCCCGAAGAGCGCGCTCCACTCATGCTTCGTGATACTATGCATGCTGTTTGGCGAATACGGACAACGGACGACGCCTCAGATGCGGGAGTACTCAACCATCAACATGAATTTATTCAGTCTCGAAACAGGCTGGTTACGCGATTAGGTGGGCAGGAACCCGCAGAAGTGGTTCTCAATGGTCTCCTCAACACTTCACTTTTCGTAGAACAATCTCACCGCTCAATGATTCAACGAGCTCAAGACTTGGGGCTCCCTTGGAATGGCCGGGGGCCTGCTCCGGTTTCGCTTCTTTTGGACATGGTCGCACAACCAATCGCTTCAGAACTTCCTGGCTTCATCAATAGATTCGCCCCACAACTACACAACTGGGTAAGTCTGTTCCTCCCACATACAGAGCAATGCGCAGAACCGATTGAAGAAGAACATGACACTGTTCTCACTCGCTTCAATCATCTTGCCCGTCTTGTCAGTACTCCACTTCCAGAACGGCCTGCGGACCAACTGGTGTGGATGTGGAAGGCCATGATTGGAATGGCTGGTTCATCTGCCTTAAGCAAAAACCCACCCACATTTTTCCCCCGAAACAATCTACCCTCGACGGACAAATGGCAGGGTGGATTGCTTGCAAAAGGAAAGGTAAAGGAAATGAAAGGAACCGACAAGGACGCCCTATTCTCTGCTAGTGTAACCTTACAAGGTGACCTGAAACAAGAATTGCAATCGCCCCTCGGCATCTTAATCCGGCTCTTGGCTGAATCCGCCTTCCTACTCAACCCCGGAGACGGATATGATGGAATGCCCTTGGACTCTCCTCTTCGCTTGGTTCCTCTCCCCCCTTCTATCGGACCGACGCCTGTTGAGGGAGGAACTTATGTTTCGGCCGATTTGCAGATGGAAATCCTGAGCGATCTCATCACCGTTCACCGCGGATGCCACCAAATACTTGCTCGCAGAAAGTCACTGGAAGGAATGCACGATTTCGATGACATTCAACGCTTTGCCGCAGACCTTCTTCTCGCCCGGTGCCCAGATGTCTGTCGCCATCGTTACCCTCCGGATGTAATCGATGCATTGGACGGATTAGGTGATAATCCATGGAGTGATGAACACATTTCCAGAGCACTAACGTTGCTCAACGACCAATCTGAACTTCAAGATGACCTCCACCGAAGGTTTGCAGTTTTAGGGGAACTGCGACGCCAATTCCGGGCCTTCATCATCGATGAATATCAAGACACTAACCCTTCACACTACAGATTACTAGCACGCCTATGGGGGCGGAGATCACGACATGTTGACGACCCCCCACGGCCTAAAGGATACTGGGACCCAACGGTTTGTATTGTCGGTGACATGAAACAAAGTATCTATCGGTTCAGACAAGCCGAAGTATCTGTCATGCGACGAGCAGTTGCTGCTGTACGAGACTGCAATAGAATTGAAGCCGATGAATCCAGCCTTATTCATTTGCGCAAAGATGGGGAAGGAAGAGACCCGCGTCCGGTTGGTGCAGGAGGAGAAACAGGCTCATACACCAATGAGCATGGAGCCGAAATTTCAGCCCCGCACAGCTATGTCTCTTATGCCTGGGAAGATGGAGATACCAGTTCAAGCATCACAGGTGAGCGCCTTGAGCGAAGACAGGAAGGTCACATTGACCTAACCTCAAACCATCGTACCCGTCCGAATTTGATGGAATCAATGAACGATATTTTTGACGAAGTATTTTCGCCACGCCATCATGCATTACCAGGGGATTGGCATGCTGAAGCTCAGCGTTTACATCCTGCGAGAGTAACTGAAGAGGAGGGTGTATTGGAGTGGCTTCTTCCCATACAGGGATCACTTCAACATGCATCGTATGACCTAGATGTCCCGCTCAACACCTTCGAAAATCCAAATGCTTCCAATGTGCAACTCGAGCACGAATTGCTTGCAACGCGACTCCATTCGTTGCTCAAGGGAGAAGATTCCCGCGTCTGGAATTCACTTGACGCGAAGTGGGAAGAGGTCTCAGAGGCCGGACCCGAGGTGCGTCCGGAGGATGTTATGATTTTGATTAATTCCCGCAGACATCTCCCGGATCTGCTTGAACGATTGCGAGCGCGAGGCATCCCCGTCATGGCGGATCGGCAAGGATTGTTGCTTATGCAGCCCGTTGTTCAGCCATTGATGGCGGTGTTGGAACTTCTTGCACACCCATATTCTAGAAAAGCAGGTATTGAATTGGCTCGCTCCGCTGTTGTTGGAATGAATGAATCGCAAGTCCATGCTGCATTTTACCGACTTGATGATGAGCACACTGCATGGGATGCACTTCTTGAACATGCACCGAACGATTCGATTGAGGCCCTTCTCTGCCATCTCCACCATCTCGCCTCTTTGGGAGCTATTTATGACGTGATGGATGCAGTGCTCGACCATTCAGACCTTCTTGTTGCGTATAGTGATGATTCCCAGCGCCAACATGCAGAGGCATGGCTTGGTATGATTCACAGCATCGGGAATGAAACCGGTCATTCAGTCACGGCGATTTACCGCCGGTTGAACGAATTGATTGGCCTTGAAAAGAGAGGCCCTCAAGCCATCAGTAAGCCCACCAAGGCCGCGGTCCAAATCATGACGATACACGGCGCAAAGGGTCTTCAAGCCCCCGTCGTAGCAGTCTCAGGCATCTTTACAGCGGGCATGGCCGACGTCACGACTTCGGTTAAAGACAATGTATTGGTTACGCCCCAAGTCGTGGCTGGTCGAATCCAACCTTGGCACGCTCACGCACGCCCTGTTGACGGACTCTGGGCGTTTGCAAGTGAAATGAACACGGCTCAAGACAAGGCAGAATTGAGAAGGAAATTCTACGTTGCACTCACCCGAGTAAAAGACCGCCTCATCATTACCGGCAGGCCGACCAACACCTCGACATTTGATGCTGAATCTGGGCAACTCTCCTTGGTCGTAAAACCCGACCCCAGAACCATGGGACGGATGTGGGTTGAAGGGTTACGGCGAGCATCTTGGCGAGCTGGCGATGAACACAGTCCGTGGCTTCTTTCTGGAGATTATGGAGCTACTTCACTTTCGCCATACGCTTCATCCAAAGTACCCGTTGCCCTCAACCCAGCCTTGCTCCTGGCAAACAACCCTCTTGGCGAAGACGGTGTGTCGGGCATCCGCCTCTATCACCACCCTGACTGCTTCCATCAAACGACTCCGCCTTCCCCTCAACAACGTCTTCGTATGCTGGAGGCACATCTTGACGAATCAACCTTGAACGAGAGGGATAATGATGTCATCCTCCAGCCTCTGCGAGAGACAATCAAAGGCGCAGCCCACCATTTAGACGCTACAGATGCTTGTCCCCGGAGGTATTGGCTTGAGCATATGAAGGGGTGGGCCTCTGAACCGTTTAACATTCCAAATAGCCTAACGAAACCCAGACAAAAGCGCTGGCCTCTACCGACAGAATTTGGATTGATGATGCATCGCATCGTTGAGATAGGGCTTAGAAATCCTCTCCAATTCTCAAAAGATACTCCGAAATTGCCCCGGGACTGGCATCATGAAAACGATGGAAATCTAGCATCCGAAACAACAGTTGGAAGAGTCATGGCCGAATTTGGATATGGTGAAACTCAACGTAAAGGCAGTACAGAATACCGGTGGAGGGAACGCATGCTCCATCTCAGTTCTCTCATTGACACGGGTCTTCTTGGACGATGGGTAGCCGGAGAACCTCTCCACGGATTCATTATCGAAGCAGTCCGAACCGAGCTTCCGTTCATACATTCGTATCCGGTTTCAATTGATTCGTTCAAGCGCAGTCGTTTTTCCCCTAATGGCCCCGTTGAGCAAGCCACCGTTGAACGCGTTGATATGAATTTTAACGGACGTGCTGACTTGGTATTGGCGCTCGCTGACGAAAACGGGCAAGGATGTCTTCAGGTGGTTGACCTGAAAACAAAGGGATGCATGTCTCCGTTCAACCCAGACCTCCCGCAAAAAGGTCACGTCTTGCAAGAGGTTGGCCCCGAAACTACGAACCCATTTCCTCAATCAGATTCTGAGGCAGAGATTCTCTATGAGCACCGCCTCCAACTGACGCTCTATTCGGTCGCTCTTGAAGCGATTGAACAACTCAAATCGAAGGAAGAACAGCGACGTGTTCTCCCGCCAGCACTGCTGTTAGGGGCAAACGGACGCATCGTCCAAATGACGGAAGAGGAATTTTTGGCTGCAAAGGCTGACCTTGAACAACACCTTCACTGGCGCACTATGATGCACCTTACGAACGGAAGTGAAGAACCTGAACGTTTGGAATCGGATTCCACTGTGTGCCAGGGCTGTCCGTACTACAAAGGCGATGTTCGTCGGTGCGGCCCAAAAGGAGAACAACTCGGCTTCATTGATGACGCTGAGGCTTAGTTCCAGAAAGAATAAGTGTGCCTGCCCAGCCTTCCTTTGCTCCGGTTTGAATTGCACTTACATTCCCGAATCCTGCGTTTCGCATTCCTTCCAGCCATGTTGGAATTGAGAGAGTCGTCATGTGCACGTTGAGTGAATCGGGCCAATCATGACTTGCCGGATTTTCTTCATAGTGATCCATTCCAATCACGAGCTTGCCTTCTGGATTCATCCAATCATCGTGGATAATTTGAAGAAACTCCAGCGGTCGCTGTAAGTAATACAAACATTCCATGCTGTGGATGACATCAACGGTTTGCTCAGGTTTCCATTCAGGAAGTTGGCCATAATGGTACAAACCATCAGGGTCGATTTCATTTGCTCGTTCAATCATAGCAGTGGCTCCATCAACTCCGGAAGCGGTAGTACAGTGCTGATGGCTGGAAAGTTGGCGAACCACCCATCCATTGCCGCAACCAATGTCAATGGCAGAGAACGGTTTCGATACATCTCCCAGAAGAATGTTCAACATCACATCTACGCTTGCAGCATGGCCTTTTTCCATTCCCACATCTTTGCCTTTTTCTGCCCATTCATGAAAGACTTCGGTGGCTTTCCTTTGGTCCATGAAACGGGTCTGATGAAACCCGTCTTTGAAGGTGTTCATGACGAAAAGAACATTCATCACCTCTTCTTCGGGAGTTCATGCTTGACACTGTTACCACGCTCAGCGATGTCCTTTATCCACCCTGTGAGCCTTACCAGAAAGGAACACTTTCCGTTACTGACCTCCATACTATTGCATGGGAAGCAAGCGGCAATGCTGACGGAATCCCTGTCGTGGTCATCCATGGTGGCCCAGGAGGAGGCGGTCAGCCTTCATATCGCCAATACTTTGATCCCGAAGCCTACAATATCGTTCAATTTGACCAACGAGGATGCGGTCAATCGACGCCACATGCGGAATTAGAAGATAACACAACGCAAGCATCTGTGCAAGATATCGAAACACTGCGTCAACATTTAGGAATTGAATCATGGCATGTGTTTGGAGGGTCGTGGGGTTCGACTCTTTCATTGATCTATGCCCAGGAGCACCCAAATAGAGTTGAAAGTTTGATTCTACGTGGCATTTTCATGTGCAGGAAAAGTGAACTGCAGTGGTTCTATCAAGATGGTGCAAGCCATATCTTCCCTGATGCATTTGCCCCTTATCGTGACCACATTCCTGCTGAGGAGCAGGGCGATCTGATCAAAGCCTACTACAATCGACTTACCAGTTCAGAGGAGGCGATTCGCCGCGCTGCAGCAAAAGAGTGGACGCGCTGGGAAATGGCGACCAGCCGTTTGTTCCCGGACCCAAGCTATCTTGAAAAAGCAGAAGACCTTGATTTTGCAGTCGCATTCGCTCGCATTGAATGCCATTATTTCATCAACGGCATTTTCCTAGAAGAAGCCCATATCTTGAACCATGTATCTCTTATTCAATCGATTCCAACGGTTATTGTTCAAGGGCGATATGACGTTGTCTGTCCTGCTCGTAGCGCATGGGATTTGCATCAAGTGCTACCAAACAGCACCTTGACGATTGTACCCGACGCAGGCCATTCCATGGGAGAAGTCAGCATTGCCAGAGAGTTGGTCGCAGCAACGGATGCTCTGCGTTGAGAAAAAACCTCGGAAGGCCCGCACTTTTGGACCCGTTCAAGCGTCGGCTTGATAGGGAGGAGTGGACTCGGCGAGAATGGAGGCTTGCCTCCGGGTGAGAAGATGACTGAAGGAACCATCACGCCAGAGATACAAATTCAACAACTGCAAGACTCTCTTGCTACTGAGACAGACCGTCTTCAGAAATTGTTTGCAGCATATGAAACTCAAGAGAAAGACTTGGTAGATGCACGTGCAGAAATTGAAGTTCTAGAAAAGGAAATTATTGACCGAGAAATCGATAAAGAATCCCTTGAATCAATTATTTCTCAAAAGGAAGTCCGAGTTCGAGAATTGGAAATGAAGGCAACGAAGGCATCCAAGCGTGTTGAACACTTGGAACCTGAACTTGACAAGATGGAAGAGAAATACTCTCGTGAAAAAGACCGCTTGGGTAAGGTCTTTGGAATTGCAGAAGAACTTGACAATGATTTGCGTCTGGCAGTTACTGAAATGAAGTCTCGTGATGACTGGTATGTCGCTCACATGCAAATTTTTGAAGATCTTAACAAGGCTATCAAGGACCGCTACGAGATGATCGAGCGAGCCGTTGAAACCGAGCGCAAGTCACAACATATGTCGAGGGCTTTCAACGACCGCATGGAGGAAATGGTCCAAGCACGTTCCGATGAAAAAGCAACTCAAGAAGCTGAGGTAGAAGCAACGACCGAAGCAACAGCCTCAATCGAAGTGGTTGAAGCAGTCTCAGAAGAGGAAGCAGCCCCTGAAGAGGAAGCAGCCCCAGAAGAGGAAGCAGCACCAGAAGAGGACGAATCCACTGACGGAGCACCTGCAGCATCCTGGGGCGACGGCGAAGACCCCTGGTCTGGACAGTAGGTGTTGACATGGCTGGTTTGGCCCACGGCGGCCACGGCCCAGTATTCATCATGACAACAATGGGCGTAAGCGCTCTTTTTGTCGGCGCCCTTATTGACCCAATCTTAGGCCTCGTTCCTCTTTTTGGAATTTCATGTTTGATGTTGGCAGCCTTCTTCGTCAATTTTTGGCGTGACCCCGATCGTCCAATACCTCGGAAAGAGGGAATTTTAGTTTCTCCAGCTGACGGACACGTCATGTTCGTTCGCAGAGAGCGAGCGACAGGGCGCCGCCCTTCTAAGGCTGAACGAGAACAAGGACCGATGGAGTCCGATTCACTCACTGGAGAGTGGTACCCTCAACCTCTTGTTGAGCCGCTCACCTTTGCGACTGAGCAACGATATGAGGCTGTAGGGAAGGGTGAAGAGCAAGCCTCGGATGTAATTCGAGTAGCCGTTTTCATGTCACCTCTTGACGTTCATGTTAACCGCGCTCCAGGCAAAGGAACATTAGAACGATTGGAACATCGTACTGGAAAAGGCCTGAAGCGTGGACCTTTCGCATTTGCGTTCAAAAAAGAGAGTCAATACAATGAACGAGTTCGTTCCGTGTACCGCTTAGAGGACGATACGATGATTGAGATGACGCAGATATCGGGAGCGTTAGCACGCACGGTCATCCCATGGGTTGGAGAGGGTGCATCGGTTCGACGAGGTCAACGCATTGGAATGATTCGTCTCGGGTCACGGGTTGACGTTCGCGTCCCAGCGAACCGATATACATGCGATCTCATCTCAGCTGAAGCAAAGGATTCTTCTCAGCCAAAAGGCGCATTTGTTCAAGCCGGTTCAACCGTGATGTTTCATACTAAGGGAGATGAAGAAGAATGAGTAGATGGAAAAGAAGCGTACCAGCCATACTAATTTTGCTCATATGCAGCATGCCGATCGTATATTATCAACTTGGAAGTTTGGTTTATACTCAGGCTGCAGCAAGCAATCTGGAATGTTCAGACCATGCACCGTATAACACTCCAGACAACTTTACCCCGCATCTTTGGGACGAAGGTTTGGAGGAAGGAATTATGGAAAAGAATGCTACCATTGCTTCCGATATGGAATCTTATTGGTTTGACCAATGGGATAACACCACTATTGACGTACCCGATGAACCGATCACCTTGGCCGCCTGGGTCATGGAAACCAATGCATCTCAGCCTTGGGTCATTCTCGTTCATGGCATCCGTTCTTGTAAAGCAAATCACGAGGTTTTGATTCCTGCGGCAATGCTTCACCAAGCAGATTTCAACATCATTCTTTTTGATTTAAGGGACCACGGCAACAGTACTGTCGAAGATGGATTGGTTTCTGCAGGACAAAGGGAGTATCGCGATGTTCTCGCTGTCTGGTCATGGCTCCAAGAAGAGAAAGGCATCCCAGCACCCTCAATCGGAATCATGGGGATCTCTCTAGGGGCGGGGACCACTGCAATCGCTTTTGATCAAGAGCGAGATATTGAGGCAGTGTTCTTGGATTCTCCGTTTTCCTCTATGGACCGAATCATCTCCGAGGAATTGGAGTTTGCAGGATTCCCCACCTTCCTCAAGGATGCAGCAGTGTTTGCTGGTAAGATTCAATCTGGTGATAATCTTGTCAAATTTGAACCGCTGTCAGGAGCGGAACATATTGGAAACCGTTCAATGTTCATCACGCAATCAAACGATGACTATCGCATTAAGATTCACCACGGTAATTCAATGTGTGAAACGGCCAAAGAGAATGTCAAGGAAGGAGGCTTCGTAGAATGCTGGTTTGACCATTCATCAATTTCGCACCAAGATGGAGATGAGCCAGGCGTGCTTTCTCACGTGACGCTGATGATGACTCAAACGGAGACGTATCGGGGGCATTTGGTCTCGTTTTTCGAGAATAGCCTTACTCAGCCCTCTGCGGTGGTTTGAAACCTCAAATGCTGACGGCAGGTTAGGGGAGCACATGTCGCAGCCGTCCAATTTGCATCTTCTTGGTCAAGGAAAGAAGGGCTTGCGCATCCATGATTTGGTTAAGGCTCCAGCTAATACTCCGTGGGCAAAAGCTCGCCAACAATCGTGGGATGCAAGCGAACCTGCTACGGTATATACGACTCCAGAAGCGTTGCCCGATGGCACTCCGTGCACGGCAGCAACTGTTATTCTTCGGACCAAAGGTTGTCATTGGTGGTGGTCATCTGGATGCACCTTTTGCGGCTACTTTAACGACACGAGGGACGATGTTACCAACGATGACCTTCATTCGCAATGGGCCTATGCAAAAGAGAAATTGAACGGCTTTGAAGAACACGCCATGGTGAAGGTTTACACATCTGGTTCACTCCTTGAAGACCGAGAAATTCCGGTTGAATTCCAAGAAACAGTTCTCAGAGACTGTGCTGAACTTGGAAAAGAATTGATTGTAGAAAGTCGTTGTGAACAATTGACTGAATCAAAACTTGAATGGGCTACATCCATCAACCCGTCGTTTACCGTTGCGATTGGATTGGAGGCATATGATGACGAAGTGCTTCGCTTCCACGTCAACAAAGGATTCACAACATCTTCTTGGGACCGAGCCGTAACCAATCTTGAAACGTTTAATCTCCGAGTCAAAACATATCTGATGTTCAAACCCCCTTTCATGAGTGAAGCTGACGCATTGGATCACAGTGTCAAATGGATTGAAGCCATTGCAGAGCGGTCTGATGAAATCTCCGTTAACCCGATGAACATCCAAAGAGGCACTGTAATCGACCGCTTGCATCGCCACAATGAATACCGCCCCCCTTGGCTCTGGTCGCTTGTCGCCATGATTCAACGAGCACACCCTTTCATCCACCCCAAAGGTGGAATGAACGGAGAAGCAGACCAAGTTTCACGTCTCATCGTCCACCCCACTGCTGGAGGAAAGATCCGTGGCTCGCATAATTGTGGGTCGTGCGATGGAGAAGTTGTTGCAGCCATCGAACGCTATGCAGTTTCAGGTAGTCTCTTAGAATTTGAGGGATTAGAGTGTGACTGTCAGAAAAAATGGGAGACTGAGTTGATGCTTGAGCGCCAACTCCCACTTCCATTAGGGCTTTCAAAACCTCGTCGAGCACCAACTCTGGAGACACTGCGCTCTCCATGATTTCTTTGCTCGCAGGTACCCCTTTTCCTTCACCTGCGATGGTGAATGTTTATGACCGCCGGGCAAGTCGGAGGAATGACCCCTATGGGGTCAATTTGAGGTGAGGCCCGTGTCAAATTCCACAACCCTTCCAGATACAACCGTCGGAACAGGAGAACCAACATCAAGTCGCGTGATTCTCACGTTGTTCTTTGTTGGCCTTTTGGGCCTCTATTCTTTGTTTGCAAATGTCTTCGGGTGGGACAACCTTCCGTTGCTTGGAGAACTCGTTCCTTTGGTCCAGAATTTGGGCGGTAGCGGAATCTGGTACTACTTGATTGGATTTATTGTTGGCGTTGGTGCAATTGTAGCAACGCTCGTGGGTGAGGTACTCGCAGAATGATGGAGGTGTGATGTATGGAAACTATTTTTATTACCGGCACGCTTCTTATTGCGGTTCTTTTCTTTCTTTCTCAAACTCTTGCACGTGGTGCAGGAAACGTGGGAGGGGCGCTCCAACAAATCGGGTTGTTTATTCTCAGGAAGAACCCACCCGGCCTTGTTGATATTTTTGATGACAAAGATGGTAGCGGTTCCCGTACATGGATGAACTTCGGAATGCTTTGGTTTGTCTTCGCAAGCGTCCTTGGGTTTTTGGCAGCCTGGCACAACTACGATCCTACGGCTCTCGACTCCCTAGCAAGCATTGGCTGGTCTTACGACGACGGCTCATCCCTTCGTGATGCTACGCTGAACCTTCTTGGTTTGGCTCTTCTCTACGGTCTTGTCGGTGGAGGACTCATCGCTGTTTCCCGAAACGGAAATGGTCGTCTTGCCAGTGAAGCAAACGCATCAATGGTTGCTTTGTTGTTGACGGTTGTTCTGATTGCGAGCGTTCTACTCCCCTTCATCTTTGGTTTCCTTGATGTTGATACCGAATCAACAGTCATCTCAACCCTTCTGCTTAGCTTGGAATCACTTGCAATTGGGCTTCTTCTGATCCCGGTACTCATCAACGTTCTTCTGACAACTGCTACCCGTGGAGAACAAGAACTCTCAACCAGTTCTTGGTTCCTCATCATGGCTCTTGTTTCCAAGATTTTCGCAATGGTCTACATCTTCTTGGGCGAATTGGCCGACTCAACCCAAACCGTCTGGCTTGGTGAGCGTGTCTCGAACGGATGGGTCCCTCTTGCTCTAATGTTCTCGGTAGGGTACTACACAGTCCCAATGGTTTCAGAGAAACCCATTTGGTCACCATCGATGCGCTCTGCAAGCATGCTTCTGTTGTTTGTCACACTCCCTCCATTCTTCATGTCTGCCGGCGAGGGTGGCAACGTTTTAGTGAACCTCGGAGCCATTCTCCTTACACTAGGATTGCTTCCAATATTCGCAGGTTCAGTGAACATCATCATGACCGCAAATGCAGGTATGGATTCTGTGGTAAAGAACCCAGGTTCAATGGCTGGCATGCTCGCCTTTGTCCTTCTTCCATTCTTCGCTATTGGCGGCTATTTCACATCAATGGATATCTTTGTTGGAACCGGAGAACTCGGCGCTATGGCACATACCATTGACATGGGAATGATGTTTACTGTCGGAGGCTTGCTCATTCTTTCCTCTGTATTCAACAGCTATCCAATGGCCATTGGAAAACCACTCGCCACTCCATCAACTGCCAACCTAGCAGTTTGGATGGTTCTCGTTGGAGGAGTTACCTCTACCGTTACTTTCCTCGTTGGCGATTTCACAACCAACGCTATCACAACCTCAGGAATCGAAGATGTTGTAGCCCCCTCGGGTGGTTTCTTCCTCACCGGAGCAGCAATGTTCTACATTCTTGGAATTGGAAGTATTCTTGCAACCCTCGTGACCATCCGAACCGGTATTTCCTCATTAGGACGCTCGGTATCACCCGAAACCGTTTCTGATGTGAACACCTACACCCTCGTAGCAGGCTCTTCAACCACCATCCGCACACTCATTGGCCGAGGTGTTGGTGTTGATACGGAATTGGTTGTCAGTCAAACCGAGGACATCGAGGGTGGCTCAACCATCATCGCCGTTGACTCCTCACTCCACAACGACGAGATCACAGAGTTCCCTCCAAAGGCTCCAACAGAAGCCATGATTCAACTCGTCCAATACCTTACCGACAGTGGCCAATCAGTCTTCGACCTATTCCGTTCCATGGATTTGGATGCTTCAGGCAAAGTCGACGGTGAAGAATTCCTCACCGCTCTTCAGGCAACAGATATTGACGCGCTATCCTCCGTTGAATCGGGTGAATTGATGGAAATCATGGACCTAGATGGTGATGGAGAACTTAACCTTCCAGAACTTGATATTGCCATTGCTCAAATCAAGCGAGACTACGACATCATTCCCTCGGCAAGCTCCGAGGAAGAATGAGGGTCGTCACCGGGCGTGATGACGGTGCGAATTGGCCTTGTTGGCAAACCAAATGTGGGGAAATCTACGTTCTTTAGTGCAGCAACGCTCGCTCAAGTCGACATTGCAAACTATCCATTTTGTACCATCGACCCTAACGTCGGAGTTGCCTTTGTAGAAGCACGCCTTGCTTGCCCGTGCAAAGCCTTGCGTGAGAAATTAGAATCCGAAGGACGTCTTGAACCCGCCTCGACAGATGACCCTCGTCAAGGTAGCCTTTGTGAACCGCGCACGGGTTCGTGTGTAGGTCACCGCCGTTTTGTTCCCGTAGCCCTGGTCGATGTTGCCGGTCTCGTCCCTGGAGCGAGTGAAGGGAGAGGGAGAGGCAATGCCTTTCTTTCTGACTTGGCAAATTCCAATGTTCTGATTCAGGTTGTTGACGCTGCGGGAACAACCGATTTAGAAGGACAGTTCCTAGGGGGGGCCTCCTCAAAAGAAGAGGCGCTCAATGCAATGAAAGAAGAGATTGCTTTTCTTGAAGAAGAGCTGGATGCGTGGATAGCCGGCATTCTCAATGAGGGCTGGACTCGTGGCGTACGCAGAGTACAAGCGGAAGGAGAGAAGGGTTTGGCTTCGTTTGTTCAAGAGCGATTAAGCGGGCTCGGGGCTACGACTCAACTCGTTTCACAATGCATGTTACAGTTCCAACAAGAACAACGTCCGGAAGGACAACCGTGGGATTGGAGTGCCGAGATTCTCCGAGCACTTGCTGCGACGTTACGGCAAGGATTGTTTCCAATTGCTTACGCAGCGAACAAGTGGGACATAGCACCGGAAGGAGTGATTGACGACCTCTCTTCGTATTCGATTGAACCGTGCATGGCCGATGTTGAACTCGCACTCCGAAGAGCAGCTAATGCGAACATCATTTCGTATCATCCGGGAGAAGCCTCATTCACAATCAACGATTCATCGGCACTAAATGAGCCTCAAACCAAGGCTTTAGCTCATATGCTTGCTCGTATGGAATCGTCCAATGGAACGGGCGTGGCCCGGTTATTGGATCGGGTCTTGTTTGACCTCCTCGAACAAATCGTTGTTTATCCCGTACAAGATGAAACCCATTGGGTGGACGGTGACGGCAAAGTTTTGCCAGATGCTTTTGTTGTCTCATCAGGAATCCAAGCCAAAGCCCTGGCCTATCATGTCCATACAGACTTAGGAGACGGTTTCATTCGCGGCGTTGATGGAAAAACTCGTCGCGTGGTGGGTGCAGATCACGAGTTGTCGGATGGTGACGTACTCAAAATTCACGCTAAATCGTGATTCAGTGACCTTTTGGACGGTCATATGCTGGGCTCAAACGAGCCATATCTCCGGAGTATCGTCCACCTCGGTAGATGAAGATAATCGGTGCGAGAAGTGTGAGGACAATCAGTAGTCCGAGGAAGAAGAGCCCCCAGGGTTTGACATCCGAAAGGGTAAATCCCCACAGAGCCCAAAGGAATGGGATGTAAAGGAAAATACTGTAGCGCCGAGCCACAGCGGAGAAACGGGCGTTTGCAAGTTCTTTTTCAAAGAGAATAGGAACTTCCTCCTTGGTGACCAAGCCCTGGTCTATCCCGCATTGTGCACATACCTGCGCACGAGGTCCAACTCCGTGAATGAAGAATTCACGCGGGTAGGTGCTTCCACAGTGTCGGCATGCTGGCATGGCGTTCCCTCAAGTCGTCCAACGGCAAGGGATTCTTCAACCATCCGATGGATTCAGAAGAAATTCTTGAATGATTGCGCGTCCTTCGGGAGAGCCAATAGACTCTGGATGGAACTGAACTCCGTGAATCGGATATGAGGGATGGCGAATGCCCATCACCAACCCAGTTTCTGCTTCTCGGCCGTTTATGACGAGCGAATGTCCTTCTAAATCGTTGACGATTAGTGAATTATATCGTGTGAATGCTTCGGGCGAAGCCGAGTTTGCGAAGAGGCCGGTCCCATCGTGCTCAATGCGAACGGGAACGCCATGAACAGGGCCATGTGGAGACGGGATGACTTCCATTCCATCTGCAAGTGCGAGCGCTTGATGACCCAAGCAAACTCCCAAGACTGGAATTGACAGTTGTCCAGCGAGGGCATGGTGAGCAAGTGCCATGGTCAGTGGGGCATCAGCAGGGGTGCCGGGCCCAGGGCCGAGAACGATGTGGGTCGGCTTTAGACGGTCGAGAAGGTCAAACAACACCGATGGGTCTGACAACAGTTCTGCTTTTTTGTTACGCCCTGCCAAGACGGTCACGCCATGTCCGGATTGAGCGATAGCGTCTGCAACATTAAGTGAAAATGAATCCAAATTATCAATGAAGAGCACACCACAATCCCCACTGCTCCCAATGCACTGCTCAAGCGTTTGGACAGAGGCTGGAGTTCCTTGTGCCTCGCTTAGATTTTGATAACCGATTGGATGAATTTCAAGATCGCCTCGTGGAACAGGGCTTTTATCGGCTTCCATCCATCCTGATGCAATTCTTAATGCAGCTCCTTTCCAGACCGCTTCTGAAACTTCTTTTGCTGCGTCGGAAGCAATAGTAATTCCACCGCCCGCCCCAATGCTTCCTGTCCATCCAGATGTTGTTCGATGAGCTTCAAGCGTCCGAATCAATATGTTCCAAGATGAAGAACCCGTGTGGACATCTACCCAGCCGGCTGAACCGGTCCAAAACGAACGTGGATGTTGTTCAAGTTCATCAATTACAGCGCAAACCATGGTTCTGGGACACCCCGTAATAGAGCCCCCTGGAAAGATAGACTGGAAAGCAGTTTTTCCATTGTGCTCCGGCCTGAATGTTCCGGTAATATGGCTGACAAGATGCTGAACATTGGAGTAAACTTCAACATCAAATCGGTCAATATCAACCGAGCCCACTTCACATACACTGGAGAGATCATTTCGCATGAGGTCAGCAAGCATACGATGTTCTGCACGTTCCTTTTCATCTCCTAGCATCGCATTTCGAAGAACTGCGGCTTCTTCTGGGGTTGTACCTTGTAGGCATGTACCCTTGATTGGAGATGAACGGATGTGCTCCTCATCACAATCTAGGAGAGACTCTGGTGATGAGCTGGCTAAGGCAAACCCTACATCATCGGCTTCAAGGTAAACTGAATATGGTGCAGGATTACTCTCCGTGAGGTGTTTAAACACCTCAAAAGGATGCTCAATGGGACCCTGCCAGTGCTTTCCAACATTGACCTGATACACCTGTCCCGCAACGATTCCTTGGCGAACACGCTCTATGTTCTCCATATGGGTTTCATCATCGTGAGTTGTCGTTTCTACGTGTCTTAGAGGGGTTGTTTCAATGGTTTCAGTAGGTACTGCAATGAGGGCTTCTAGAGCGCCTTGAGCCCAAGGTGAATCTGCACCAAAAACACCAATTTCATCGCTGCGGCGGTCGTGAAAAACACCTCCTTCAATAAGCCACATGACGCTCAAAATAGCCCCTTCCGGGGGGGGATTCTGGAGAAGAAGTGGTTGCGTCCATTGCATCATATCGTAAGCCATTGCTCCAGACCAAAAAGGGCCTGAAGCCATTCCGTTACACCCTGGTTTTTCAAACGGTTCTTGAGATGTAATCGGTTGTAATTTGTTCAGCAAGTTCCCTATACTTGAGGCAAAAAGGGTGACGCTGTGATACCAACTGCCGTGTTTCCATTCCTCAACTTCGGCCCTCAACTCACACTTTTCTTCAGTCAATTGTATGGTCCCTGAAATTGGAGAATGTGGTTTTGCTGCTGGCATTTGTGAGCGAGATGGTTGACGGATGATGGCTCGTTTTTTTGGTGGCGAGGCCAGCATTGACCAGTTGGCTAGATGTGAAGCAGGGCCGCCGGAGACCAACAATACTCTGTCCGGGGAACCGTGTCGAAACGCATCTTGTCCAAGCAACTTACACTGGCTGAGGTGGGTAGAAAGTTCGGTCATATTCACCGACATACTACCGCCCCGTCTACGACCAGGTGGCCTCATGGGTAAAATGTTGGTTGATAATTTTTTGACATTGTTTGGATAAAACGGTGGAGTGCCCCACGCGCTCACCATCAATTGAGTCCACCCGGCACGCCCCGAGGCCTGACCCTACAACCACCAGTTCATGACATCGAGCAACGAGACGTTCATTCAATCGACCCCGAAGTACAGGTAATCCAAGTTCAGGAAGTTGTGCTTCAAGGAGTGATGCAGTGATTCCATCCACTCCTCCATCTTCGTCAGTAGGTATCCAAACCGTCCCGTCTTCATCAAGCAACATAGGTGTACCTCGGTCACCATCAACCAGGGCGTGTTCATGAACGAACAGGGCTACATCACAACCGGCCTGCTCAGCCCTTGCTCGGGCTTCGTTGTACGGCGCCCAATCTCCATGCTTGCAGCCGTTTGTCTTCGGATTCCATCGTGGGGCGGGAACCGATATTGCGTCTAATGACTCGTTACGGACGGTGAACGGTCGGTGTTGAACCTTCCAGCCGTGTTCAGCTGAATATGATAGCCGAACGAGACTCATTTCACTTGCCTCAAACTCCATTGGAGGAAAGGTTTCAGGAAGTGATATTCTCAGCCTTTTTGCATGATCTTTCATTCGCTTCAGATGCGCCGGGCCGTCAGCGACTTGTCCCTTTGGATTGACAACAGCAGTGGTAAAGACCTCGTCTCGGGGCCCACTTGTTTGACTCATTCCTTCGCCTCAGAGAAGATCATCAAGGAACGATGTATCAATTTGTGGCGAAGTTGGTGGAGTTTGTCCACCCAAGAGGTCATCCAGCACATCAGTACGAACTTGTGGTTGTAATACCGGCTGAACTGATTGGTATTCTGTGCGTCCGTAATTGTTCGATTGGATTTGGTTTGCAGCGGCGTAGATGTCAGTCGCTTGTTGCTGAGAAACACCTTCTGCTGCAGCAGGAGCAGGTGTGGCCGGTGCAGGAGGGGCCTGGCCGGGAGTGTCTCCCCAGCCTTGGTCTTGGATGCCCCATGTTGCTTCTTGCAGTTCCCAACTCTTTGAGCGGCGATTACTGCCTCCTCTCGAGCGAACAACAAGTACGGCCAAGAGCAAGACGATGATGAGCATTCCAGCAGCGATCAAATTCGGTCCACTAAGAAGTGATTCAAGCGACAATTGTCCAGAATCATCTCCATCCACAGACCCTTTCCCGTCATCGCCGAGTGCATTCAGTTTGAACGTGGTGACGGTCTCCTTGCTGAGGCTTTCATCATACGGAGTTACAGCGACATACCATGCACTTTTGTTGTCAAGTTCTTCAAACAGGCTTGGGGTAATCAAAAACGAATTGGATGCCTTGACATCGCCAACCATTGTCGCATCTGTAATGTCTTCAAAGGCGGAATCGGAGATGTAAACATGGTAGCCACGAACTTGTGCATCGGTCGAGTGGTCCCATTCAACGAAGATATTGGTCTCCATGTCCCACGTAGCGGTAACAGATTCAATGTCCGGGAGGTAGTTCCCAGGATCCGTAACTCCGTCGTCAATAGATTGAGCTTTGGCCACGGTTAGGTCAGTTGTGTGCGCATTACCCGAAGTATCAACTGCCACAACAGCGACCCAGATATCTTGGCCAGGAATGACAGGAGTGTCTCCAGCAACGATATCAATGGTGAGTGGAAGTGAAGGGTTTCTGTCCAAGGTGGCTATGGCAGTCAAGGCTTGGCCATTTGGATTTGCAGCATTGAACTCAAAGGTAGCCGCATAGACTTCATAGTAGGCAATATCATCTGCAGTTGACAGTTCAAAGTCAAGAAGAAGAGCGCTTCCGTCATCGTTAGGACGGTCAGTTAGTTCCAGGTCAGTCAATCGGTCAGGAGCTGTGTTGTCATTGATGTTGTCAATCGGTGTGACCGTTGCCTGAGTAAGGTCCGTAAGATGTACGTTTCCTTTGAGGTCATGAACGGTTATAGCCACAAAGAGTTCAATATCGGGCTGAATTAACTGAGGCGTAGATGCTGTTAACGTCGAATCACCGTACAATGCTGTTGAAATGGTGAGTTCAATTGAGTTTGTTCGTTCATCAATCCATTGCTTGTTGAATGTGAAACAACCACATACATCTGGATTTGTTCCAAAGGTGGCGTAAGCCAAAGCCAGGTCATCTACAGGTTGGTTTGCAACCCACACGGTATAGGAAGCGAAATCATCTGCGCCAGAAGGCGTCCAGACGACATCGATAGATGTTCCATCATCGTTTGCGTGGTCAAAGGCAAGTAGAGATGAGATTCGCTCAGGTGCGCTACCTGACCCGATGATGTTCTGGAAAGGCGTGGCCGTGACGATTCGTACGCTGTCGATATTCCCATTCAACCACACATCGTAAGCAACGACACCGAGGGAATAGATCTGGCCGTCGATCAAGGGCACCCCATCAAGGGAGGTGATTGTAGTCTCTGTATCTTCACAAGAGTTGATGACGGCTGCTTGGGAAAACCCATCGACATTTCCAATGATACCATCATTGCTGGAATCTCCACCCAGTTTCATGAATACGGTGTAAAAGGCACAATCTTCAGCTGAACTTTGGTTCCACATTACGGAAATGCGCCCGCCTTCATCCTCAGGAATATCTGCGGCAGTGGTGCCTTCGATTGGTTCAGGGGCTTGATTATCGTTGAGCTCACCGGTTGGAACGACTGGTCCGACAATCGTGACATCAGAGAGATTTTCTTGTCCCGCTTCATCAACACAGGTGAACCCGATCCAAACAGGAACTGCTGGTGCGAGCGACAGGATGCTTTGATTTCCTTGGTTCGGAAGATAGGAGGTTTCCACTGACAGCCCCAATGCGTCGGTCATGACTGTTGTTGAGACGTATACATTGGTCCTAGCAAGGTCAAGAGCCGTACACCGGGCCCATTCAAGTTCAAGGTCACCATCTTCTCCATTGCTCCCCATAGCGCTTGCAGTTGCCCACAGCGGGGCGCTTGGAATTTCATCTGAAGATGATGCAGGGCCAAACGGAGCAGAGACTTCTCCCCATCGTCCGTCGGTATATTCAACCACGATAACGCCGTAGTAATCCGTTCCGTCCTTGATGGGTTGTCCATTTGCAGTTTCAATGTCAGCCCCGAGGCGACTGTGAAGGGAAACTGCCTTGTCGGGTGTTTGTCCCATCAAAGCAAGCTCGTTCGGTGCGGTAGCCCACGGGCCTTCATTGAGGAAAATGAGGTATCGTGAGAAGTCCTCGTCATGGACCAAAGACCAAGATGCGGTCAATGTACTTCCGCCGTCATCAGGACGGTCAACAAGACCTTCCATGTCAACAGGTGTGTCAGTGCGAATGTAGTCGTAGGTAATTCTGGCTTCCATCGAACCGTTTGACGGTGAATAGAGCCGGAGTTTAACATGGCGAGTATTGTCGTAAAGCAATCCGTTATCAAGAGCTAATTGAAGCGTTGAACCGAGATTCGGGTCTTGACTGAGGTCGACGGTTGCATCGTATTTTACCGACATTGAACGAGCCCATATCGCCGCACCGTTTTCGGAAGAGGTGAACACAAGAGGGACCTTTTGCAACATGATTCCATGAGGGCCAGCACTTCCTTTGGTGGCGTCGAGAGCGAAGGGCGCGGTTGGGTCCACCAAGGGAATGTCAACGCCAGGATGTGTCATGTCCGTGATATTGAGGCCTGAACCACCTGTTCCCTGAGAGTTTGAGAGGGCTCGGACGGTGAGAGGGTGGGCTCTTCTCATTGTGTAATCATCAACCTCAGTATATTGGCCGTTAGTCTGCCATCCAACCAATCCTTCCGTTGTTGTGAGCCATACATGAGACCCAGTTACGATTCCATCAACGATGTCGCCTTGATTGAATGATGTGAGTCGTGCATGGCTGTTTGTTCTTGATTCGCTTAGCGTAGCCGAAGAACTGCTGAATGCGATGAGTTCGTCGCCGTTGCTCATCATTCCTTCAACCGGCCAAGTGGGAGTTTGATAGGATGCCAAACCGTCCTCAAACATTGTATCAGAAGAATTCCAGTGGGTCATTGGGCCGATATCAGTTGCAATGTGTAAGCCCCACCAATCGCCAGTTAGGGCGGTCACAGTGTTGGATGGTAATTGGTCAAACCTGTGGGTTGAGATGACTTGCATGGTTCCGACGTTAATCATCGTAACACCGGGACGGTCTGCTCCGCGACCATCGTGACTCAGGACAAGAACAGGGGCCGGTGCCATTTGTCCAACGGGTATCTTGGTGAGGCCCCATGTGGAGGTAGCCATCAGTCCGTCAGATGTGTCCATGAGAGTGGATGTTTCAGTGATTTCATCCCAAATGATCAGTCCAGACGGGGTAGCGAGGAAGACATTGGTTCCGATTACTAGAACGTCTTCAATGACATTGTCTTGGAGGCCGCTGTTGATCGTTACTGAATCCATCCAATCGTTTGTTGCTGTTGTGATGTTAAACCGACCAAGCCCACCATTTGTTCCGATGTACATGATGTTGCTTGAATCGTCAAATCCGTTGACAATATTGGATGGCAGGCCTGCGATAAGCCGTCCTCCGTCAAACTGTTGCGTATTGAGGTCGAAGGTTTGGACGCCAGGAGGGCTTCCTCCTTCACCGGCTAAACCGATAACGAGGTGATTGTTGTAGAGTTCCATTTGGTCAAATTTGTCGTGAAGAGAGCCGGTAATTGAAGCTAGATTCTTATTGAGGACATCGAGCTTCATCAATCCTGTAGGATTGCTTGCAATGTAGAGTTGGTCTCCTTGAAGGTAGAAATCCGTAGCGCGAGAGTTCGCAGCCATAGTCCACCCATATTCCCACTGAACATCACCATTGGGCTGGAAGGTTCCTTGAAGGAGGCCAGCGCCGTTGCCTGAGAATTGGCCTTGGGCTGGTTGACCGCCTGTTGCGGCCCAAATGTGAGTTGAGTTTCCAGCCATTGCTGTAATCTGACCACTAACAAGGCCTGGGAGGTCGACGACTTTCTGCATGCCGAGTGTGGACAGTGTTGAGACGTGACTGTAGCCTGATGAACCGCCAGCTTGCCCCATCATCCAGCCTGTTGTGCCTCCAAGCCATTGGAAGGAGGTTACAGATGAACCACCGCTTTGCACGTTGGCTTGAGTGGTCGTTGCACCGTTTGACGACATCACGGAGTATCCTCCGCCGATGAGATTAGAGCCCGAGTTACCAATACCGTGGCCAACGATAAGTTGCCCGTTTGCGTGAGCGAGAGAATCGTACCAGATACGGTCACTTGGTAAGTTGTGACTCGTTGTTGTCAAACTTGCAAGGAATGAGCTTGTGGAAAAACTGTATTTGGAAATGGGTTGATCGTCGTTATAGTATCCGATGTAGAGGGTGTCCGAGGAGTCGCAAGTCACGGACGCTGGGGAAGTTCCGTCGAGTTGTGAGCGGTCAAATCCTGACAGTACGGTTTGATTTTGAAGGTCGATGCGGGCAATTCCACCGTTGTTGTTGAACATGGCAATGTTGAGTGCTCCACCGCATATCTCCATTGAAATTGGATATCCGTTTGGAATATTTGTGTATGAGTCGGCTGCGTACGACGACCAGGCGCCAGTGCTGTCACGTAGAGAAATAATTCCCTCAGCGAATCCACCCCATCCTTGGAACCGTGCTCCTCCAACAGCGAGGTTGGAACCGTCCGTCCACAGCTCGTAGAATATTGTTCCTGCATTGGTTGGAAGTCCGTTTCCTGCAGTCCATTTTGCGGCCCACTGGTTGGAGGTTTCATTGTAGCGATGAACTCCATCTTCGGCTGCGAAGAGGACATGACCATCATATTCTACTATGCCGCGAATTGGAAGTTCGTAGTTATCCCAAGAGTTGACGAGGGTTCCGTTTGGAGCATAAAGGTCAAGTTTGAGTTCACCCCAAGACACCCATGTGTTCCCGGTGGCTGAACGGTACGAAGTAACTCTGTCAACTGAACCTGTTGGGAGGATGTTGGTTTCGAAAGAATTGCTTGTAGTGTTCCACATTCCAATACCGCCTGAGCCGTCAGAATTCCACCATTGAGGAGATACGACACTGGTCATGAGAATGTCTCCAACTAAATCCATACCAACAATATCTCCACCGTTTTCACCTACTTGGGAGCCGATGTCAATGTTGCCTAGATTGGTGAGGTTAAATACGTCAAGACGACTTACTTCATCACTAGCGGTAAGTGAATGATAATACATGATGTTGTTATGAATAATCATGCCATACGGATCTCCATTAGCGCTGTAGAGATTGTCTGATTTCTCAATGTCGTAAGCCTCGCCTCCGGTGGTGACGTTGATGAGTTGGAACCCATCACTTCCACCGACCCAGAGTAGGTTTTGACGGATATCTGCAACCATTCCAGTAACATCATCATTTCCACCGTCGAGAACACCGTTGTCTTCGGTGAACGGCGTGAGCCATTCGTTAGAGGTGATGTTGTAACGCAGGACGCCTAGACCATCGGTGCCGATGTAGGCTATATCTCCCATGATTTCCACAACAGCATTTTCTGTTTGGGTGCCTTCTCCCCAATTGTAGTCATGTTGGAAGTTTGATTTTGTGATGAGCCCGACTCCCGATGTAGTGCCTCCATAGACATAGTTGCTGTCGTAACTCACGCTGTAGGTAGCCCAGTTGGGCATACCATCGTAGACGTTTTGACAATCACTGACGCCCATCGTTGCAATGCTGTACTTGCATACACCGATGTTGGTACCTGCGTAGATGAAACCTCCTGAGATGCTTGCATCAACTGCAAAGTCATAGAATTGCGTTGGACGGGTTTGCCAACTGCTCCCTTGGCCGAAGCTTGTCGTTTGTGTTCCGTCCCATTTTCGAGCACCTTGTTGCGTACCAATATAGAGGTTGTAACCGTCACTTGCAAGCGCATAGATTTGGTTGCTTGGTAAAGGAGCATTCCGCCCACTAGCAAGAATTGGTGCAAGGATCTCTCCAGTTGAAATGTCCTTTCGGACAACGCCGTACCCTTGAAGGCCAAGGTGAAGGATGTCGCCAACCATGGCAACACCAGCATAACTTACACCGTTAATTCCGGTTGAGCCCCACGGAGTTAGCCATGAATCGTTGGTGATATCATAGCGAAGAATACCTTTGTCTTCGGTAGCCACATAAGCCCTCCCACCGTTGAGGACAACATCTCCAAGAAGGGATGAAGGAACTCCGTTGGTAGTGTCGTAACCGATACATGAGGATGCAGATTGTTGCGGTTGTGAACGATTGATGATTGCAAACCCACCGTTCTCCAACGATACCACGATTGAATCCGCATTCATGTCAAGACTCAGGAAATCAGAGCCTGTTGCCCAGCAGCCTTGTCCGTTCCACTGATTTAGGACGGTACCTGAAGATGAGTGCTGGACAACAGTGCTGTTGGACGTTGCAAGGAACAAATCCGTCCCATCTGAGCCCATGGCCTGTACATCATCAGCCAACGGCCAAGATGGTAACCAAAGCGTATTGCCTATGTCGAATCGGTTGATTCCAGTTCCATCGTTACCTGTGATGTAAAGGATTCCGTTGATCTCCTCAATGAGGCCCATTTCGTCCGTAGTGGGTCCACTTGAGAGCATGATGTTCCCTTCCAATATCGGGTTGTTTCCGGGGGTCAAATGTGCGAGTGTTCCTTCTCCGTCGCTGATAAGCAACCCTGTTTGACTTGGTGAGGCTTGACCGAGGCTGGCCCATACCATCATTGCCTCGGGCTCGGATTGCAAACCGAAGTCAGAGAGTGCGTATGTGGTGGAGAATATTCCATTCGTAGTATTGTAGACATGGAGGGATGGACCGTTGAGAATAAAGAGGTTATCTCCAACTCTTGCAAGGCCGGCGATATCGTTGCTGTCAAGCCAATTCGAGGCAGTCCATGTGGAGAGCCAGAAGCCGGCCGAGTAATCAAATCGAGCAAGACCGTTATCGGACGAGCCCAACAGGAGTTGGTTTCCAGAAACAGCCAGTGTTGTAACATCATCGGAATGAAGCGTATTTCCGGTATTCCAAGACGAGAGCGGAGCGTTTGTTGTCAAGTCGTATCTGTATACTCCAGCGCCTTCAAACGCAGTGTAGAGGACACCATTGACTTCAATCATGGTTGTAGCCGCTTCCGGAATGATCGTTCCTGCATTGGTTGTTTGAACGCTGTTCCAACCGACACCGTCCCACTGTGAAACTCCACTAGCGTCAGCTCCGAAGACTTCACCGCTCGTTGTTAGTATGAAGGTATCAAACGATTCTGTGAGAGATGGTAGGGCAGGTTGGAAGCTTGAATTATCCAAAGATAACGCATGCATTGTGCCGTCGCCGGCAAGGAGATGAAGGAGGCCATTGTTTGCATCAACGACCATTTCATCTATGCCCAAATAATTCGTAAATTCCATCATATCAATGACGATGGGGTTCGCGTTGACATCAAGCATGAGAAGATCATCGTTCACTGCGATATACATGAATCCAAGTTCAGGATGAACCGCATAGTCGTGGATGACGGATTCAACTGGACGTAGTGATACCGCAGGGTCAACGGGAGCAAGGGCTTGAATGACCATTTCTGTAATTTCAGCATCAGAGGGTAATGTCCAACCTGCATCCGAATTGCTGTTCGGATTCAAACGACCTTCGTACACGGCACCATTGTCAAACTGATTGGATTCACCCAGCATGCCGGAACCGGACCAGTCAAACAGACTTGTTCCCATTCCATCAACAGCAAGCAGCGGCCCTTCAATCACCATTCCATCTTCTCCACTCACTCGAATTTCAAGCGTGACGTTAGATAATTCGGCCCCGGGCGCAAAACTCAGATTCCAATCTGCGCTTGCTTGAGCACCGTTACCCGAGTCGTTTGCTCCGATGGCATCGAGGGTCACCCACCCGGTGTCGTTACTTCCCTCCAGCGGCCATGTTACTCCACTGGGTTCAGCATGAGCCGAAACCGTCTGAAGGGTAAGCAATGGCGCCATTGACATGAGCACCATCAGCAGCACCATCGATAGGGCGCGGCCAGCCGCTCGAGAGTCGTTCACAGCCCTTCGGGTTGGATTCATAAGACGCACCGGACTTTCAGGGTATTTGAAAGGGGCTCCTTCTTGACTATACAATAAGTCAACAAATCGCCTCAAAATCGCGCTCATAAAGCATAATTATCGGTTTCGCTCATGACTCCTAGCCTCAAAGAATCGCATCTCATGAGCAAGGACTCACACAACACTCAAACCATAGGTGCCTGCCGTTGGATAAGGGGTCCGTATGGAACGAGAAACCAAAGAGCGATTGCTCCGCAAGGAAGCACTGGAATACCACGAGGCAGAACCACGTGGAAAAATCAAGGTCGTTCCGACCAAACCTCACGCTACTGCTCACGAATTGAGCCTGGCATATTCCCCCGGGGTAGCCTATCCTTGTTTGGAGATTGAAGCGCGACCTGAAGATGCCTACAAGTACACGTCAAAAGGCAACCTTGTAGCCGTTATTTCCAACGGAACCGCAGTCCTTGGACTCGGCAATATTGGGGCACTAGCCAGTAAACCGGTTATGGAAGGGAAAGGCTTGCTTCTGAAGACCTTTGCAGGAATTGACGTCTTTGATATTGAAGTAGATACCGAAGATCCTGAAGAATTCATTAGCACAGTTGTCAACATTTCCAAAACATTTGGAGGGATCAACCTTGAAGATATCAAAGCCCCTGAATGCTTTGAGATTGAACGACGTATTGCAGAAGCGACCGATGTCCCCGTCATGCACGACGATCAACACGGAACCGCTATTATTTCAGCCGCTGCACTTCTTAATGCGGCGGAACTGCAGGATAAAGCCCTCAACACGCTGAAGGTTGTTGTCATCGGTGCAGGAGCGTCCGCTATTGCATGTGCAAACCATTACATCGCTATCGGAGTGAGCATCGAGAACATCACGCTGGTTGACAGCCAAGGTATCGTCACCAAGAAGCGACTGGATGCAGGTGAATTGAACGAATACAAAGCGCCCTTCGCTCATGACCGAGCTCCGGGGGATCTCAGTGACGCCATGAAGGGCGCCGATGTGATGTTGGGTCTTTCACGAGGGGGACTGGTTTCCCAAGACATGGTCCAGAGTATGGCTAACAAACCGATTATCTTTGCATTAGCCAACCCTAGTCCAGAGATTTTGCCCGAAGAAATCCTTGCAGTCAGGCAGGATGCCATCATCGCTACAGGGCGTTCTGATTACGTGAATCAGGTCAATAACGTACTGGGCTTTCCTTACATTTTCCGCGGTGCCTTGGATGTTCGCGCACGAGACATTACTCAAAACATGAAGATGGCGGCTACTCAAGCTCTCGCTCAACTTGCAAAAGAACCAGTTCCTGATTACATCTCTGCAGCCTATGACGGTGTAGTCATGCAATATGGGCCCGAGTACATCATACCGAAGCCCTTTGACCGTCGTGTTTTGATTTGGGAAGCCGCTGCGGTAGCACAAGCAGCAGTAGATGAAGGAATCACCGGAGTTAGTGCTGAAGATTTTGACATTGACCGCTACAAGGAAGAACTTGAATCGCGTCTCGGTGAGTCCTACTCCGTCATGCGCCAAGTCATCAACCAAGTCAAAGGGAAGGGCAAGCGAATCGTGTTCCCGGAAGGAGATAACGAAGCCGTTCTACGTGCTGCTGCACAATTGTCGGAACAACGGATCTGTCTACCAATTCTACTCGGGCCTGTTGACCGCATTGACCGAATGATTGGAGAATTGGGTCTGCACTTTGAGTATGAACGGTTCGACCCAAGATACGATGAGCGACGTAAAACCGTCTACGCGGATGCATTTTTTGCACGGAGGCAACGCAAAGGAGTCACATGGCCGGATGCGGCACGGTTGCTCAAAAGCCGGCCTTATTTCGCAAGTCAAATGGTCCAATTGGGTCATGCAGATGGATTCGTAGGCGGCGTAAGCCGGAATTATGCTGACGTGCTACGTCCTCCTTTGCAACTGATTGGTAAATCAAAAGGCAGTCACTGTATCATTGGATGTTACATGATGAACATCAAAGGACGAACGATTTTCCTTGCTGATGCTACGGTAAACGTCTATCCCGACAGCAGAACACTCGCTGAGATTGCCGTCCAGACTGCAAAGGTTGCTCGACGGTTTGGTGTCATTCCAAAGGTTGCTATGCTATCGTTTTCCAACTTTGGTTCCACTCGTGCCCAACGAAGTGAACGCATTGAGGACGCCGTTTTAATGGCTCGAGAACTCGACCCCTCATTGGTTATTGACGGCCCCATGCAAGGAGATACGGCGCTCAACACCCTTGTTCAAGACGAATACCCGTTCATGAATCTTGAAGGTCCAGCCAACGTTTTGGTTTTGCCCAATCTTGCAGCAGCCAACATTGCTTACAAATTGTTAGAGGAACTTGGAGATGCTGAAATGACGGGCCCAATCCTCGAAGGAATGGACCGGCCTGTTCAATTGGTGGCGCGCCAAGACGGTGTCCGACACATTGTCAATATGGCAACAATCTGCGCTGCAGATGCTATCCGTAGTGAGTCTTATTGGGATACACTATCTGATACATCTTCCAAGGAATGAACATCATCATACCGTAATGTTGGCCGTTTCGGCCTCCAAATTGCACCGGTTATGAAACCAGCACACAACCCTCCGAAAAACAGGTTGAACCATCCGTCAATGGCGTAGGCTCCCATGCCCCGAGCGATTGGTATCGCAAAAGACGGAACAATTCCGAGTAGGGTAGTCCAAAGAAGTTCAGAACGAATATTGGCTCCTGCATCGGTTGATGTCGGCACTCGTTTTACGGGGCTGGTTCGTATCGGTGAGAGTACTAAGCGCGCATAAACTCCGGGAAGGGGCCGTTGAGATGGGACCGTACCTTTTGCAAATACGGTTGCATTACGGGGATGAACCGCCATGACTGCGGACTGCGAGGATGCGGGGCCGATGAACTCGTTTGGGCGAGGACGCCCATCCATCATGGCTCCCCTGTTGTTTGATGCAGGACCGTCAACAAGGCGTTCGTTAGTGCCGGGACTCAGGGTAAACGTCCCTTCGCCCTGGGCAAGATACCATTCGGATTCCGAGGGGAGGCGGACTTCCCACGACCCTTCGTTTTCCTCGCAAAATGTATTAAATTCAGAGGACTCCATTATGTTTTGACAAAGTTCCTCGACGTCGTTGGCCGTAAGGTCGTCCATTGGTAGGTTTGCTTTCGCCGATGGAGTCGGAGCCTGAAGCGCTGCTGCGACATCAGCACGGGTTAGAAATTCATTCATGATGAAAAATGCAGGTAGCCGAACTTCGTAGGCTGGACGTTGACTGGAGTAAATCCATCCGCCTTTGTTCGATCCAAGAACAAGCGTATCCGAGGCGACTTCTTGAAAGTCGATGGATCCGAGGCGAACCATGTTCTCACTTCACAAGTGTGCGTTCCATTCGGTTGTACCAGGCAATTCCAGCATCATGGTCGGTGAGTAGTTTGAATTGAGGGAATGGGGATATTGATCGCATGTATCCGAAGGCTGCAAAATCAACTAAGTCGGGGTCTGTGCCTCCGAAGAAGTCTTTTCCGTCGTGTGAGGCTGTAAACTCGGTGAGTAAATCATGCCAGAGCTGCTTTGGTTTTCGCCCGTCTTTCTTTACGCGCTTTCGTGCAATGATTCCCCACATGATTGGAAAGCCTGCCCAGGCGTAGAGGCGCTTAGAAAAGAAGCCGAATTTCTCTATTTTTGAGATTCGTGTTGTCGTTTTGAGGGCAGAGCCGAGAGATCCATAGAGGATGGGGACGGTTGCTTTTGACATGTACAAGTCAACCCACTCAAGCCACTGCTTTTGACGGTCAGCATCCCCCATTGCAGCCATTTGCCCATCATTATATGCTGCGTCAATGTGTTTTAGAAGTGGAGTTGAATCGACAAAATGCTTTCCATTTTCGTCGGTGAAGACCGGTACCTTTCCCCAGTTTTCGGTAAACGCTACTTCTTTCTTGATTTTCATCCCATTGACTGGAATATATTCAACGTCCATTCCGAGGTGCTCAATCAATCCTCGGACCTTCCAACAGAACGGACAGGTGTAGAGCATGTGTAAGGTGGGAGTTTGACCCATGATGTGGCCACAGGACCGTCCTTATTCAATTCTCGTTCTCTCCAACATTCTCCGGTTTCCATCCAGCTTTCCAGAAATCAAGATCATCTAGCCATGCTAGCCACTCCTTATCGGTGCAGGTCAAAAGACGGAATGCTCTGCTTTCCAGCCCTTCACGGTTAGATGGATTCAAAATCCCTTCTTCGGTTGCGTCCCTCCACTCAACCTGCATTTGGCGAATCTGCCGGCGTGCTTCTTCAGGCTGGTCAAAATTCATCTCACAGATATCGCGCAATTCGCTAATCCATGTTCTTGTGTCTTTGAGAAGAGGGTCGTTTACCACAGGTCGGGATGGCGTTGACTTTTTCCCGAAAGGCCACCATCCCATGGAGCACCACCTGTGCTTTCGGTTAATTGACCTGTCCATTGCGCAAGAGATTGAAGAACTTAGCCGGAGAGCGCTCGGTATGGGCCGAATCACCGTTCACCTCCACGGAAAAACAAAAGACAAGGCTTCGGCTTTGCTGATTGATATGTATGCTAAACGTTTGGAACAACGCTCCATTCGTTGTGTTATACATCCTGCAAAACTCACCCCCCACTCCTATGTGAATAAACTACTTGCATTGAATGGAGAACTTGTTCTCATGGACGAAGGAGGCATTCTTGAGTCCTCAATTCCATTTTCAAAGCGCGTAGAAACATGGGGCTTGTCAACGGGAGACATCCACCTTGCAATAGGTCCTGCAGAAGGATGGCCAAAGGACGAGAACATCACTAAAATTTCGAGACTTTCACTTTCGCCGATGACCTTCCCGCATGAACTTGCAACGGTTATGTTGGTTGAACAACTCTACAGGGCTACAGAAATTTCTCGTGGCTCGGGATATCACAAAGCATGATATTCAACCGATGATTCAGCAGGTTTGAGGAGATGCAATGATAATCGATGCAGCCGTTGGAAAAGTCCTCGTCTTCCTTTCAATGGCGGTAGTCTCAGCCTCTCTTTTAGCCGGGAGCAGGCATCAACCCTTCCCTGAGATTTCACGACGGTTTGGTTGGCTCCTCGCTTCCATTACTGCCCTTTCGCTTCTTGGTGAATCTGCGCCTCGCCCAATGGAACTAAACATTCTTCTTACCCTTGTTTTGGTAATAGGTTCGTACGGCGTTCTTGTAGGGGTCCATCACATGATTCGAACACGAAGGGACGTATTCATTGCCCCAATGTCTGGTTTTCTCTTTTGCATCGGGGCTGGCGGCCTGATGGTCTTAACGTGGCCCGAACTAAATCAATTGGAACAATGGGCAGGTTTTCTCGCTTTAGTCGTCCTTGGAGGAGGGCAAACATGGATGGTTTTCAGAGGCCTTTTGATTGGACGACTTCCACTCGCTTGGAGCCAAGCTGGCATGGTGGCTTTGCAACGTGGTCAACTGGAAGGGCCCCAAGGGGCGATTACCTGTTTTGAGAAAGGGTGGGATGCAGATGAAGAACATCTGAACCCTATGGCTTACATCGCTTTGGCTTCAATTTACAGATTCAATGGTAATGCAACAGAAGCCGAAAAATGGCTGGAATCCTTTGAGGATGCAGGCGGTCAACTCTCTGTTGCTAGCGAATGGATTCTAGCATTGAATGAGGCGCTACGAGCCCTTGGAGGCTCTGAGCAGATGTTTCCAACCCGCTTAGATGACTCTGAATAGGACATTAGTTTCCGGTTTCCTGCCTTAGAGGGCACATTAGAAACGAGGTGTTATATCCTTCAAGGTTGATTAAATAACATGAAAGAACCACATGAGAGCGCTGAGGATTGGCCTGCAAGTAACATTCTCTGGTTCGCTGTAACGATTTGGTTCTGTTCGAGTCTGCTCTCTCAAACCGCTTACCTCGCCATCTACGGTCTACCTTATGACGCCACAGCGATGCTCAAATCTCTCGGCCCAGTCTACTATTTTGTCATCATCATCGAACTCGCCATGTGGGGTGGACTCTTTGCAATGAGTGGATACAAGTTCTATCGCTCCCGCCAAGATCCGATGGGGACTCCCGTTACAATTGCTGCGATTCAATGAATGCGGAGTGCGGATTCACGCTCAAAAACGGTCTTCTTGCATTCTAAGCATCCGATGAACCTAAAGGTCGTCAAATTAAGCAACACCCGTGAGTATACATCAAGACGAACCATTGTTTACAGGGCTTCCAATGGAATTGGACGCCTTGGAACCAGGAGTGGAATTGCCCTACCCTCTTCCAACTGGGGCGAAAATTGTCACTATTGAGGAAGCGAGAGTTTCCCTCAAAGAAGCGACCAATGTTCTCATGGTTTTACAGGCGATGAGCGATGAGGCTCACGACCTTACGGAGGAATTGGAAGTCCTACTCGACCAACTCCCCATGCATGACCCCCACGTGATGGAGGTTGCAGAACAACTCGGTGGGTTGGTTGGCCAATGGCAAGCCAACGTTGCTCGGTTGGAAGGAATCGGTGCTCGCATTGTTTGTATGGATCCGGGTCGTTTGGTATGGTATGGCGTAGTTGACCGCCGCATGGCTTTATTCTCTTGGGGAATGGGCGAGACCGATATTGAATGGTATTACAGAATGGAAGAGGGATTCCCCTCCCGTAAACCCCTCATAGAAGCGTGACTTCCGGTAACCTGAGGCAGACCCATGGTTCGCATTACACGAGTATATACAGGAGGCGGCGATCAGGGTGAAACTTCACTTGTTGATGGCTCGCGACGGATGAAATCAGACCCCCGTTTTGAGACGGTCGGTACGTGTGATGAACTCAACAGCATCCTTGGGTGCGTCTTGATGGAAGTCAAGAGAATGCCTGGGCATGAAGATGGTGGTGACCGAAACAACGTACAACGGGTTGAACTTGTTGTGGTTGAAGCAATTGGCCGCCTTCAACATGAATTGTTTGACTTGGGCGCAGAATTGGCTTGCCCGCCCGATGAACTACCAGAATACATGGCGCTTATTGGAGAGGAACAGTCAAATTTGCTAGTTGAGGAAATGGACGCTTGGCTCGAAGATGTCGCACCCTTGACCAGTTTTATTCTTCCAACGGGCGAAGGCCCTGTGGCCACGATGCACATCGCTCGTTGCGTAGCCCGCCGCCTTGAACGTTCAATGGTACACTTGCTCGATTCCGAAGGCAAAGGGGCCATTCGCCCTACTGCGCTGGTTTATATCAACCGATTATCAGATTGGTTGTTCGTTATGGGGCGTTGGGTGAGTGTAATGTTGGGCGAGGAAGAAACCCTTTGGCTTCCTCTGGGCAAGCGCTCTTCAGAAAAGGGTGTGGCAGAGCGAGTGAATAAAATGCGCTTAAACGATGACGCATTTCTTGATTTGTAATCATTGCTTGGTGTTCAAGCGGTGAAACATTTGGGCTTGTCGTACGACGGCTCGGGTTTCCTCATGAGTAATCGTCTCCAATGCCTGTTCCCAATCCAGCCAAAGATAACCTCGGTGTTCGTGGGAAAGCGAAACCGTCATTTCTTCAGTCTCAGCAATGTACCAGTAGACTTGTTTTTGTTTTCTCTTTCCGCGATGTCGAAAAGAGTATTCGGTTCGTTCCTCAAATCCTGGTAAGAGGTCGACTTTCGAGATGCCAGTTTCCTCTCGGAGTTCGCGAAGCATGGTTGAATGTCGGTCCTCATCGTCATCTTCGATGTGGCCTTTTGGCAAATCCCAATGCCCTTGCGGGTATTGAAGCAAGAGAACGGTTCCGTAGTTGACCAAAACTACGCCGCATGAGGTCTCCATGAACCACGAGGCGAGGTTCCTGTTCATGGTCATAGCGGAAGGGCCACGCCTAAAATTCATGAACGGGTAATGAAAGGGGCTGACATGACGGTTCAGCCATTGCAAGCTCATGAGGTCCCTCACTACCAGCGCATCGTTGCTGATTCTGACCTTGATGGGCTGTGTGGCGCTGCGGTTTTGAAGGCTTTTCGGCCAGAAGCTGAAGTCGTCTTTTCTCACGCAGCCCTCATTCGCTCAGGTCAAATTGACCACCTCATTGACCGAGAGACTGTACTGGTTGACTTGCCGTTCCATCCAGAATGCGGATGGTACGTTGACCACCATCTCACCAATCGCCCAACTCCAGCCGAAGCAGAAACCTTCAGCAGCGACGGAGGGACGAGCCATTGGGAGGCCACGCCATCTGCTGCGCGACTGGCTTACGATTTACTACGTGAGGTTGTGAACATGGACCATCTTTCTGAGATGATGCCAATTGTTGATGCCCTGGACTCGGGTGGTATTTCACTAGAAGCATTTCTTGAAGATGGTCCGGTTGTCCAATTTGCCCGTACGTGTTCTCCCCGTGAGCCCGAGTACATGCAAGAAGTGGTCACTTTACTGAGTGGAGGCATGACCCTTGAGACACTTCTCCAACATCCTTCTGTTCAACCTCATCTGCAGCGAGTTCAGCAAGAGCGAAAAATAGCAGAGGAACACATTGCAGCGCACACGGAAATTCATGACCGACTTGCAGTATGTCGGTTGGATGAAACTCCCCTCCGAATCAACGGCTATCTCGTCACAGCCTGGGCAGGAGACGCAGTTGACGCTTGCTGCATCATCCACGGTTTTGCAGACGGGTCAATTGACACCCCTGGGCGTCCTGCTCTTTCTGCGAGTTTCTACGCCAACTCGTTTCTAAAAGAAGGCCAAGGCCGATATGACCTCTCTCGTATGGCCACAGCACTCGATCCAACAGGAGGAGGGCACGCCAATGCATGTGGGTGTCGTATTCAATCACCAGGCCTCAAAGAGAACCTAGAGCATTGGCTGGAGATGTGGTCGCAACGGGAAACCATATTGGCGATTCGTTGAATCAGAATTTCCGCATACTGGAAGTGTTGGAAGCATTTTCAATATCCAACTCTGGTTCAGGAACTTCCTCTTGGGGTTGATCATCAGACTTGAGCCGTTTTACTGCGGCTTTAAGAACTTCAAACTCGATTTCCAAGTCTTCAAGGGCATCACGGGTCTCCTCGATGTGCTTTTCAACACGGTGGAGCAATTTGTTCACTTTCTTCAGTGTCCGGTCCTTTGCCATAACGAATCCTCCGGTCTTCTCGTTTTGAAGATTTGCCCAATCAAACCGGTTCATTCATCTTCAGAGGAATCGCTAACTAAAGTGGATTTCTTAGCCCTCATGAATGCCGGAGCCCACCAATTCCATTTGCCCATAAGGCGCATGGTAGAAGGAACGACGAGTGCGCGGACGAGTGTTGCGTCAATGAGAATTGCAAGGGCCAGTCCTAGTCCGATTTGTTTCAGGATAATGACTGAGGAGAGGCCAAAGGCACTGAACACTACAACCATGATGGCGGCGGCTCCCGTGATGAGGCCACCGGTTTTCTGCAGGCCGTTTGCAACAGCAAGGGTGTTGTCTCCCGTACGCTCCCATTCTTCATGAATACGAGAGAGCATCAAGACTTCATAATCCATGGATAATCCAAAGACGATGCAGAACATAATGACGGGATTCCCCGAGTCAATGGGTTGGGGGGTGAAGTTCAGAAGTTCTGCACCATAGCCCCACTGGAATACCCATACGAGCATACCAAAGGAGGCGGAGATGGAGAGGATGTTCATCGCTATTGCCTTGATAGGGATGACTACTGACCTTACTTGCAAAAAGATCAGCAGACATGTAGCGATAAGAATGAAGGCCAGTGCTCTGGGGAGATTGTCTGCAATCGCTTCCAAATTGTCAGCATTGTATGCTGCGAACCCCGCAACGAGGAGTTGATCGTTTTCCCCAGTCAATTCGCTGAGTAAATCCTCTCGGTCTTCCCGAATATCTTCGACCGTTTCCCGTGAGTCAACGTTAGTTTGGGCTCCAACGAGTTGTATTGACATCATCGTTGCGTTGTCTCCAACGAAGGCTTGCCGGAGGCTATCGCGAATGGCTTGCTGCTCTACAGGCATCATCTCATCAGGTGTGGCCCAAAATTGGACCACCTCATCAGCAGTCATTCCAGGAGCGGGCAGTGAAACGCCAATTCCTCCAGAGACTCTTGAATCGTTGAGTAGTTCCAAAACGTAAGCGTGTTGAGCCCTCAGATTAACCTCGGAAAGGGGGTCTGCGCCATCGGTTTCGATGACGATGAAGATGGAATTTGCGGCTTGGTCTGGCCACAATTCGTCAATCAGTTCCATGCCCTGGCGGGATTCATCATCGGGCGGTAGGGCCTTCCAAGAGGACAGTGAAAATTCAGCGTAAGCAAAGGGAAGTCCTGCACCAATAAGCAAGATCAAGGTGGGAATGAGGACGGCCCAAGGTCGGTCCATGACCTTCTTAGCGATCTTTGCCCAAATCCCATCGTCCTTTGCTCGCATGTCAATTGCATAGGGGATTTTGAAGTTGTTAATTCGTGGTCCAAGAGCAGCCATAACTGCTGGCAGTACGATGGTTGAGTAAATCATGGCAATGGTGACTGCAATGGTTCCACCGATTCCCAGTGATGGCAGCGAAGTGTTGGTGAAAAACAACATCCCCATAAGTCCGATTGCGACGGTTATACCAGAATAGAACACTGCTTTTCCAGCAGTAGCACAACTCATAGCAGTCGCCGTTCGAACATCGTGGCCACGGTCCAATTCTTCCCGAAAACGGTTCACTAAGAATAATGAATAATCAATGGATACACCGATGCCGATAAGGGAGACAATGTTGGTTGCATAAACGGTCACGTCCGTCACATTGGACAACCAAATCGTCATTCCAACTGCAGCCACCAATGTGCCTCCACCGACTCCCATCGGCAAGAGGGCGGCAATGACTGAACCGAAGATCAACCCTAGGATAAGGAGCGTAAGGGGTCCGGCAACAACTTCTGCTTTGATGAGGTCCTTTTTGATTCGGTCATCAAAGGTCCACTCCACAAAGATACCATCGGTCATCCATCCGTCGAAATCGCTGTCCAAATCAATGGAATCATGCAACTCGGTGACCAAAAGCTTTGCTTCCTTCCGGTCCGTGCTAAAGGTCACTTTATTGATGGCATATTGTCCATCTTCGTCCTGTGCAATGACGTCATCACGGTCAACACCATCCTCGTCCCAAGAATATTCAATCGTCGCTTCAGGGTGGTTCTCAAACGTAGAGAGCGCTTCCCTGACTGCATCTTGCCACTCCGAAGAAGTGTCATTGAGAGTAGGGTGAAAAACAACGTATCGGAAGGATGGGCCACCATCATCCTCATCTGCAGCAAAGCGTTCTGAAATGAGTCTTCCGGCATTGATGGATTCAACATCATCTTCTCCAAATCCTTCAGCCCAATCCGCTCCGATTGTGATGAGGCTGCCCATCAAAATACACGAGGCAAGGCCGAAAGCCATCATGAACTTTCTTCGGTCGTGGATAAGCAATCCCATTTTGTAAAATAGCCGGTCTTCCAGCATTTTGGGGTCGGTTGCGCCTTCCATGTCTCGGCGAAAAACAAGGTGTATATGAATCGGCGTTTTGGGGTTACACACCTGATAGCACATCAAAGGTGTAGATGAATCCTAAGAAAGCGTGAATGAAAACAAGATAGATGATGATGTCTGCTGCACGTCCGTGCTTGAGTTTGGCTGTTGCGAATGATTCACCAGCCTTTCGCTTGTCTCGAGCCTCCCTTCCCATTCGCGTTAAAAGGACCATGAGAACAAAGCCCACTGGTCCCATAAAGCCATGAAGACTTTGAGGAAGTAGATTGGATGTGAAATCCCCATTTGAATACCAGCCGCTCACTGCTCTTCCTGTGAACGCAACGAGAATAACAAAGCCTGTGGCCCATAGCAGCCGTTCACCATTGCGTTCGTGACGTTCAAGATATTGCGCCCTTGATTCACCTTTCAATTCGTATGATTTCTTGCGCCAAGAATACTGCCACCAGATCCACACGACCAAGCCACTGGCAAGCAATGGGTGGAGTAAAAGTGCAATCATTGGTACAAGTTCCATGATGCTCCTCACAACTCCGTAGAGGCTTTTGTTCATTGAACTATGTGTTCCTTCTAGGCTTGAAGCCCAAACATCAGCATCGGTGCATTCAAAGCGGCGCGTATAGGCCCCAAACCCTAGGGGGCTCGCTGTTGGAGGAATCGTATATGGAAACCTGCCTCAAAGCGGCATTTTCCAAACCGATGTCAAACAACGTCAAAGTCGCCACAATGAACAAAGAAGCGGCCTGGCAAATGCTTGACAAACCTCTTCGTTCCATTCTCGTGTTCGCCGCCCATGAAGCTGAACCCCCTGCCGCAGAAGATGACGATGACGCTTCACCTTCTCGCCGCCCTTCCGTGCCTAGGCAACGTGGACGCATGCGACGTAGCGGTCGAAGTAGCGGCTCATCTCACATGGACTGGCTTCCAAAGCCCGCTGAAATCATCACCGACCAACCCTATTCACCGGCATTTCAACTTGCTGCACTTCTCATCCACAAGCAACTGGACGCTGACTCTTGGGACGAGGCTTGGGACAGTGAAGAAACTAAGTTACGAGAAGTTTGTATGACCAAGGGCGTTCATCCAGTCTGGTACACCATTGCTGAGAAAACAACGCTTCTCGCTCAATTCTTGGCTTTCCCCAAGGGCAAGGCTGCCAAGAAATCAGCCAAGAAATCCATCGATTCTGAAGTGTTTCGGATCGACCCCTCGGATTCAGAATCTCTTACCGCGGTTCTTCAATTAGCGATTAAAGCAGCAGATGATGCTGAAACCAAGGTTGCTTTGCAAAAAGTAATCAATCAACTTTCAGGAGGGCGTTCGATTCAACCTGATGCGCACCTCATGGCTCTCAAAGGAAGCTTGGCTTTTGTCAGCCTTCATCTTTCTATTCATTCGGGAACAGCGCTGGGTAAAGCAACTCTCAAAGAATGTACCACTGCGAATAAAGACCTCACTGAGGCGCTTCAAGACCTAGAGATGCTACGTAACGGGAAGGTCTCGGATTGGGAGGCCATCCTTGCCCTCACTGCCGATGACGCTTTGACACTCGCTCGCCGCCGCTTGGCTTGGTCACAAGCCCCTGCTTCAGCAGAGAAACTTAATTCCAAGCAACTGTCTGAAGGTTTGGTCCTATTGAGTGAAGCAGACATTACAGATTCAGTTGACCGATTGACATGGTGGCAACTGAAGGCCCTCCATAATGAAAAGAAGGACAAGAAGGCAATTGAGGTTCTGAAAGGGCTCAGTCTTGATGCATCATCGGATGTTTCAGAACTCCTTCCGCTAATCGTTTCTCTCAAAAGCCAAGATGCAGAAGCTTGGTTGATGAGTCATGTTGATGATTTGGACGATGGTTCTTGGTATACGATGGTCATGTATGAAGGTCTTTCCAGCCATGTCAGAACGGCTGTAGCTCAGCGTCTCTGTGACCAACAAGGTGCCTCTTGGGAGGAAGCTAAATCACCCATCATTGAATTGTTGATGGGCGCGCTGGACCTCGAACGTCTCTGCAAAGTCTTCTCTCAAGACGAGATGCTTCCTCTAACTCATCCGTATGAAGCACTGTTTGTATCTCATGTGACGACTGCTCACCAATCCATTACCATGGGGGAGAAACTCAAGCAATGCCGACAACAAGCCCTACAAGCCATTCATGGCGCAGAAGTGCCGCAAGTTTTCAGTCCAGTTGCCGAGCATCTTCTTTTGTTGCTTGAAGGAATCTACAAAGAAACTCCTGAAGTCGTTGAAGTCCTCAACAAAACAGCTCTCAAAGCCTATTCTCCTATCAAAGCAGCCCTTTCCCAGAACGGCAGTGGTGGTGTTGTAAGCCTTACCAACATCAACAAGATGCGTAGTAGTCTTGACGAATTGGAACTTTCACATATTGAACACCGTCTCTTTGAAGTCATTCTGTTGACTTTGTCAATGAACGGTTTCTTGCAAACCTATCATATCGGCCTTGCACGGCCCGATGACGCTGCAGCAGTTGACGCTTTGATCACTGAAGAAACTCTTCCAGTACGCCTGATACCCTCGTTCTCTTATCTCGCTTTGGACCATGACCTCGGCCTTCCACAATTTGTGGATTGGTATCAACAAGCAAACCCACGCTCACCCTGGGCTCCTCTTGCTCGCGCAGCACTCTTTGCATCAACTGGTGATGAATTAAATTCCGCTCGGGAGTACTCCAGGGCGGCTGAGTTGTTCACAGGTCTTGCGAGCAAAGGGACAGACGGCGAAACAAACGGCGAAGACGATGATTCGATTCTTGCTCTTCCAATTACCCTTTACAGAAAATCACTGATTCACTATGCTCACGCCAAACAATGGGATGAGGCCATCAGTCTGCTCAACAAGGTTCCAGCGCTAAAAGCAGCCATAACAGAGCGATTCAAACTCTATCTCAATGTCTGCCATACTGCGCTTACCGATACCGATGGGGCAACTCGTTTGATCCGTCGCTTTGTTCAGCGCAAGCAACCCTACGAAGAGGAAGATGTTGAAGGTAACATCATTCAGAAATCGCGAACCATTTATCTTGAAGAAGAACTGGACCTTTTGCGAAATTACCCCTATGAGAAAGCCCACGTCCTCCCACCGGACCCGTTCCTAGGTCGTGTTACTGCAGCCTCTACTCGCATCAGCAAGGATAATCGCCGCTCACGCAACCAATCCGAGCAACAATTCCGTCAAGCAATGATGACAAGTTCCCCCTCGATGACAGAGGTGTACGATATCGCAAAATCTGCTGCTGAAGACGGAGCATTTGAGGGATTAATGTACCTTGAAAGAGCTCAGAACTCTACGAAATTCACCATCACCGACCGCAAGCGTTTGGCTGGTGTTGAGCAAACTCTGTTTTCCCAGTACAAGGAAAGTATCCCAACCTCAAAGCGTCGCTTTTTACACAATTTGAAATTGGCTCCACTCGTGATTATTGATACTAACATTCTTGTTGATGCGCTGGTAGAAAAGGTGTATGAACACATGGAGTTGGTCTTTGGAGCAAATCTCAATACAATTGGAAGTAACCGCTTCCACGATGTTCTGCGCCATCATGCAAATGCAAAACAACTTCACCTCATGATTCCTGAGGATGTTCGCGGTGAATTGAAACAGTTCGCTAAGGACAACCGAATCAGTTACCGATTTAGGAGCGCTATGATCGCTTCAGAAAAACTTGAGAACGCTCTCAGCGAGTCGGTACTTCTCAAGCTCGTTGACGAGATTCTTGGAGAGTTCAATACCTGGACGCCAACTTCCGAAATGCTTGAAGAGTTACCAGCAGAATCTGAAGAACTAACCGAATTCCTCCTCAAGCACGACGATGTCTTTGCTGACCTTACTGAATTGAAGCAAGCACGCGGTCCAACGTACAGGACCACAATGGACAACCGGCACATTTACCCTGAAGCAACCGACTTAGACATCTACCGGTTAGCAACACATCTTGCTAGCCAACCTCTTCCAGAGATCGGTGCTGTGTTGGTTGCGACAATGGATGGAGACTTTACGCTCCTTGACCGTGCCATTGAAGAGAAGTTTGGATTCAGCGTTGCTAAGAATCATCGTACACTGAAGCCATGGCTGAAGCTCACCATAAAGTGAAGTTATCTTTCACCTTGATTCAACCGCTTCAAAGCGAGTGTGCCTTTCCAAGAGATTGCAGCCCCCTTGCGAACGCAGAGGGTACCCAGTAATAGGGCTGTATGAGTTAATTGACTTCACATATGGGTGATCATCGCTTCACCGAAGGCACTGCATGAAAGCAGAGTTGCATCATCCATCAAACGCTCGAAATCGTAAGTCACGGTCTTGTTGGAGATAGCTCCTTCCATTCCTTTGACGATGAGGTCAGCAGCATCTTTCCATCCCATGTGACGGAGCATCATCTCGGCTGAGAGAATCAACGAACCGGGGTTCACCTTGTTCTGGCCCGCATACTTTGGCGCAGTTCCGTGAGTGGCTTCGAAGATAGATATTCCAGAGTCGTAGTTGATGTTTGCACCTGGTGCGATACCGATGCCACCAACTTGAGCAGCGAGTGCATCCGAGATATAATCGCCATTGAGATTCATGGTGGTAAGGACACTATATTCTGCAGGGCGGGTGATGATTTGCTGGAGCATAGCATCAGCGATGACGTCTTTGATGAGAATAGTGTTACCAGTTATTGGATTCTTGAGGGTGCACCAAGGGCCTCCATCAAGTTCTGTAGCCCCAAATTCTTCCTTGGCCAAAGCGTATCCCCAATCACGGAATCCGCCTTCGGTGAACTTCATGATGTTCCCTTTGTGGACCAAAGTCACGCTTGGCTTGTCGTTCTCGATAGCGTACTTCATTGCCGCACGAACAATACGAGCAGTTCCTTCTTGAGACACCGGTTTGATGCCGATTCCAGACGTATTAGGGAAGCGGATCTTGTCCACTCCCATTTCGTTCTGCAAAAATTCAATGACGCGCTTGACATCATCACTACCAGCTTCCCATTCAATTCCGGCATAAACGTCTTCGCTGTTTTCTCTGAAGATGATCATGTCAACATCGCCGGGGGCTTTCACTGGTGAAGGTGTTCCGTCGTACCAACGAACAGGGCGAACGCATGCATAGAGGTCGAGTTTCTGTCGCAGAGCGACATTGAGTGAGCGAATACCACCGCCGACAGGCGTGGTGAGCGGCCCTTTGATGGAAACCAATCCGGTTCGCATAGCGTCTAGAGTTGCTTGTGGAAGCCATTCTCCGGTAGCATTGAACGCCTTTTCACCTGCAAGAACTTCCTTCCAAACAATTGCCTTTTCGCCATTGTATGCTTTGTTTACGGCAGCATCTACAACACCCATCATGACAGGTGTTATGTCAACACCAATTCCATCACCCTCGATGTAATGAATCACAGGGTCGTTCGGTACGTGAAGTTGACCGCTTTCCATGGTTACTGGTGTTCCTGACATGTCTCTCAGCAGAAGCGACATGCATCTCCTTCAAGAATCAACCGCCCGTAGGATTTGCATGCACGGACGGGTAGAATGGGTGAGTGGGTCAAAGGCATTTGGCGTAAATGATTCTGGAGACCGCTTGGATTTTGACTGGGACGATGGGCCAACACCAATGCAGGTAACATTGCAAATGATTGGTATCTGTTCAATGGCTGATGTTGTCCTTGGACTCAAAGAGCGAGTCTTTGACAAGGTTTGGGTAGAATTGAGCGCAGAGCGTGCGACTACGACCCCCCGTGTCTTTACAGCGGTCCATTTGGAATACCATGTTCGTGGTGATGTCCCCCTCAAACTTGTTGAGAGAATTGTCAAGATGAGCCATGACAAGTACTGCAGTGTTTCTCATATGTTCAACGAGAACATCACCATTACGCACAGTTCAGTCCTTCATCCTCTCTCAGAGGCTTGAAGGGCGACCTTGTTGCATGAGGGCATTGGTAAGCGCTTTAGCAAGGGAATGGTAAAGCGGGATCCAGCCTTGATGCAGACCCTTAGGAGGTTGCATTGGTGCCCAAGTATCTCCTGATGCTCGGACGGTTGCAAAGGGCTTGATTTGTTCTCCTCCCATGTCGATGATGAGGGACAGGTGGTAGGCGTCTCGGTCCTTTTTGCACGAGCGTTGAATCGAGGTCTACGCGGATTGAATCGGAGGGGAGGGTTTGCTGGATGGACGCCGTCGTCGAGGGTGTCCTTTCACGAGAACGGCGAGCAGTTCTTCAACTGGGTACGGTTGCGGGGCTGGTTTGTCCAAACATGAGGGGCTCTTCGGCACCGTCATCGTCGTCATCGTCCATGAAGGCTGCGAGTGGATCTGAAGGGTCAACTTTGAAACCGGATTGAGCGGTGTTGGTGGGCACAGTCGGTTCAAGGGGAGTGTTCAACCCAAGGGCTGCGTAAATGTCAAGTTCTTCTTCATTATTATCAGAGACAATCATCGGTTCTTCATCAAACATATTATCTCATCCCGTTCTCATCATAGTTAAAACATGGTTTTCCACGAACGCTCATGCATCATCGATTGGGGAACACCGTCGAGATAATCCGGTGGAAAGCATCAAGGAGAACGGCGACCAGGGAAAATCATGGGTGACATCATACGCAGCATGGGGCTGTTCGCGATGTTGAGCGATCCTCCTCATGCTCCCATCGGTAAGCAGCGTACCAAGTGGGGTTGGTGGTGGGAGGCAATGAAGGGATGCCTGTGTCATTCCCGGGCGGATTCCACCGACTGTCAGTTTGGTTGGGCTCCCAACGGAGTACGGAGCGAACATGACCTACGACGTTCAACTTCTCCTCAGCAGCCCCGTTGCAGTCGATCGAGGAGCAGTCGCAAGGCGGCTTTCAGAATCACGGTGTCCAACGGGTCGATGACGTTCAACGAAAGCGAGGCCCAGTTCCTCGACAACGGATGGACTCACACAGAAAACGGAACTTATCAACGGGCGTGGAATTTCACATGGACTTCTCCGGATGACAACATGAGTAGGAGTGAGTTTTTGGTTTATGGAAACGCAGTGAACGGAAACGATGGACAAACAGGTGACGGCTGGAACGAATATTCAGTTGTCCTGCCTGGAGTTGAGTACCAAGGCGACCTTGACAAATCTTCATCCATTGATGGATTGGGTATGTACGACAAACTGCTGTTGGCTATCGGGCTTTGTGCCCTCGTTGGAATGCTTTGGTCCGCAGGCCGTTCGTGATCAATTGACAAACTCAATCTGTCGGTTCCGCAGTGCCCTCAATTGCCGGTTTTCCGTAGCACCGTGAATTTGGTCACTCTTTACGCCAGTTAGCACGAGCATGACTCTGATTTCATCCGTCAACGATTCGTCGACCGCTGCTCCCCAGATGATTTTGGCGTTGGGTGAGATTTGTTCTTGGATCAATTGAGCACATCGCTCGGCTTCTCCGAGCGTTAGGTTAGAACCACCCACCACGTTGATGAGTGCGCCACGAGCATCGCTCATGTCAAGTTCAAGCAAGGGTGAATGCAGAGCCTCCATTGTGGCTGCTTCTGCACGCCCAGGTCCCTTGGCTGCGCCTAGCCCGATCATTGCGACACCTCCGCCAGAATTGATAACGGCCTTGAGGTCCTCGAAATCCAGATTAACCATTCCATCGGTTGTCAACAACTCCGTCACGCCGGTAATTGACCGGACCAGCAATTCATCTCCGACACGGAATGCGCTTGCGATGGGTAGGTCTTTGACGCCTTCAATTTCCAACAAACGTTCGTTAGGGATGACGAGAATAGTGTCACAGTGTTCCCTAAGTCGCTCAAGTCCCCACTCTGCGTTTTGCTTTCGAAGAGAGCCTTCCGACTTGAACGGATAGGTAACCACTGCAATCGTCATGGCACCTTGAGCTTTAGCAAGGCGTGCGATATGACCGGCAGCACCAGTTCCTGAACCTCCACCCATTCCAGCGGTAATGATGGCGAGTTGAGTGTCGTTGGTGATTCTTCGCAGCACCATTTCTGATTCCAGCGCTGCAGCTTCTCCTTTGGTGGGGTCGCCACCTGCGCCACGACCGCGTGCAGTTCTTCCAATGAGGACCTTTTCTTGGAGAGGCGATTGCAACAGTGCTTGTGCATCGGTATTGATGGCGTAACCGGTCACATATGATGATTCAAACAAACCTTCCTCAAAGAGACGATTGATGGCGTTGCATCCAGCCCCACCAGCCCCATAGACACGTATCCGGGGTTGAAGAGATTCAAGCAGAGCACGCAGTTCTTCTTCGGACCCTTGGTCAGGAACTTGCTCGTGAGTCACCACTCGTTGTTCGTCTTCTGACAATTCGAGCACACGTTCAATCAAATGGCGCATAAGGCTGATTCCTGTTGAAGAGAACTTGAATGTGCCGCCCTTGAGCGGGGTTTCCAATGCTGTTTGACAGCCTTTTGGATTTCACCGTCAGTCACGTAGGCCTTCTTCAGTGACCTGATAGACACATTCGCCATCAGGAAGGTTTGGAGAATCGACCAATCGCGCAATACGACGACCACCCTTTGCCTTACGTAGGTAAAGACGGAAGGTGCTTGCGTGAGCAAGAATGTGACCTCCAATGGGCTTGGTAGGGTCTCCCCACATTGCATCTGGTTTAGAGTGGACCTGATTGGTCACGAGAACCATTGCGTTGTTGATGTCAGCGAGCTGCTTCAAGTCCTTCAGATGGCTGTTGAGTTTCTGCTGGCGGCGAGCAAGCATTCCTCGACCGATAAATTCAGCACGGAAGTGGCTGGTCAACGAATCAACAATGATCATCTTCACGTTGAGGCCCTTACTCATACGCTTGATCTCATCTGCGAGAAGCATTTGATGAGCGGAATTGTAGGCGCGTGCGACGTGGATTCTTGACAACACGTATTCCGGGTCAACTCCGTGCCCGCGTGCCATTTGCGTAATGCGCTCAGGGCGGAAGGTATCTTCTGTGTCAATGTAAAACACGTCTCCGTCCAATCCACCTTGTTCAAGCGTCATCGTACAGTTAACTGCGAGTTGGTGGCCAATCTGGGTTTTTCCACTGCCGAATTCACCGTATACTTCTATGAGGGCCTGGGTCTCAAACCCGCCACCGAGCAAATCGTCAATGGACTGAACCTTAGAGGAGAGTTTCTGCACCTCACGGCGTCGCTCTAAGAGTGCGTCACCCGATACGAATCCCCCAATATTGGCCATTTTCTTTGCTGCTGCAATAATTTTACTAGCAACCGCCTCGCCAAGTTCAGCTTCTTCCGCAAGGTCTGCAGGAGACATAACTGCTAGCGCAAGTAGCTCTTCAAATCCGGCTTCACGGAGCTTTTCCGCTGTAGCAGGTCCGACACCGGGCAAATCCTCGATGGTGACTTTCTCCTCTTCCTCTTCCGGCATTACTTCTTCCTCTACAGCCTTAGGACTTTCATTCTTTTCAACTTCAATGCTGACTTTTTTCTTACCTTTTGATGCCATTTCTGCTCACTTCCATGTGATTGGACCACCCTTCCGTATATGAAGCAACGATGGACGGCGCGGAAAACGAACGGATAGATTAACGCCCCATCGGTTGATGTAATGCCGTTTAGTGGGCCTTTCTTTTCACTTTTAGTTTTGATTTCGTTTGTGTGAAAGTAAACAATATCAGTTCTCAGGAGCATCTGAGGTGAACGGACGGGGGTCCGATTCCAGAGGCTCATACAGTACGATTACAGTGTGGGCGATGTCTATGTTTTCATTCCCTGTATCCATTGTCACTTCAAGATTCCAATCGCCGCCTTCCAAATTGTACTGTGCGTGGGTCCACGATGCATCTTGACCGTCTCCGATCTGCTCGGTATGGAACGCTTTTTCTTCTCCTTCGGGATCGTTGAGATGCCATGTAACCGTAATGGTGGCCCCAGCGCCAGGTGGAAACGAATCCCGGTTGGTAATGGTTGAATCGATGTCAATCTTTTCCGGCATCGGGCATTCGCAATCTGGAGTCGTTGGAATGAGCATGGGATTTGGACTGTCTGTATTTGTCTGGGTCCATTGAATTTGTTTATCTATTCGGATTTCTAATGTTAGTGTCGCAATGTTATCGCTTTCATCAGTTGCCGTTAGGATTGCAGTAAACAATCCATGTGTTTGGTACGTGTACGAGATTTCAGCCTGGTCGTTAGCATCAACCAGAACGGTATTTGAGCCGTCATCATCGTCCCCTGGATCATAACTGAAGGAGTTCATATTCCCTGCCTTTGATGTCACCCGTGCGAAGTCAAAACTAAGTTCCACTCCGCTTTGGGATAATACCGCTCCATTCTGAATGACTTCCTCTATTGTTCCGGAAGTTGCATCGTAGTACACTTCCATCGAAATTGGATTTTTAGGTCCTGCCTCTTCACTGTCGCCAAGGCATCCAGAGAGACCGCATGAAACCAGCAGCAGAAGTATCAACCATGGTGGATGAAGGTGCCTGCGCATGGATGAGGGTAAACGTTTCTCGTTCATCAAATCAATGGAAAATGAACACTTTCCACCAGTTTTGGATATCGGTGGTTTCAAAACAGTGAACTGTGGCGCAATGGTTAGCGAGGTGGGGTAGTCTGGATATCCCGTCGGGCTCATAACCCGGAGATCGATGGTTCAAATCCATCCCTCGCTACCATCACCCATACTGATAATAGTCGTGCTTAGGTTTGAGATTGTCGAGAGCAGATTGGAGGCGTTCGTTCGCTGCCTGTTCGCCCTTCGTTATCGCCGTGCGTTGGTCTGTCAAATTCTGGATGTTCGCATTGCACTGTTGTCCATGTGATGGCAGTTGTTGTCCACCCATTGTAAGTGCATTGATGACGTCGTCTAAGTTTGCCGAAGGAGTATCTTCAGGGCTGAGTTGAAATATTCCACCGGAAAGAATTACTGCACCAGCCGAATCCACTGAGGCCAGAAGACGGTCGATGTGTTTCTTGTTGGGGAGCAGGTGAACAGCTGCAATGGCAGCAGCCAAATGGCCTGGTGCCAAGGCTTGGCATTTTGCAAATGATTTTTTGGCAGCCCCAACCTTCCCCGCCAATGCATAAAGACGCCCCGCTCGTAGATGGTCTTCGTGTTCAGGTTGCATTGATGCAAGCATTGCAGGGGCGTTCTTCTCTAGAATTTTTACCAACCTCTTTCGTTCACGATGCATCCTCTTTATCGCCGTCATACTTTGTGCGGCCTTATCTCGGAGCATGTATACGTCGCACATCAATCGTAGTCCTTTGAGGAGGAATATTTGTTGTTGCGCGTCTCGCTTCTTGTTAGCCAACATCATGTCGCAAAACTGTGTCGCCATCACCTCTGAGAGTTCCAACCGCCCCCCTTGCATGTAACGCTCTATTTGGAGGAGCGTTTGCGAGGGGTCTTGCATACCAAACATAGCAACACCCAACCCTGGCGGTCCTCTCCTATGATGCCTTTCATCCAATGGGCCGCTCCTCATTTTACATACATGAAGCAGGAGCCACGACCATGAGCGAAATACGTGCTATTGCTGTTTCAGGCACCCCTGGCGTCGGCAAGACTGACCTCTGTGCCGTCCTAGTTCGCTCAGGATTTACCGTTCTGAGTCTTCGAGACCTTGCGGAGTCACTTGATTGTCTTGGGGTTGAAGACCCCGACGATGGCGCTTCGCCCATTGATATTCATGCGTTAACCGATGCTTGGGAATTCAACGGAGATGAGGCCACGGCTATTGACGGCCATCTCTCTCATCTGATGGATGTTGATGGTATTGTTCTTCTCCGCTGCGCCCCCTCAACCCTCCAACAACGTCTCACAGAGCGGGGTTATGATGAGGGTAAAATCCGATCAAATGTTGAATGGGAAATGACGTCTGGGCACTGGTCCGAATTGGTGGAATTCGAGGTTGAAACGCCTATTCTTGAGGTGGACACGACCTCTCAGTCGGCCGAAGATGTAGCAGCCATTGTCAAGGCTTGGCTGGATGCTGGTTGCAAGAGCGCCCCGTTGGAAGAAGCAGTACGTGAGTCCATTGATTGGCTCTCATAATGCGGCTTTACCTCGCTGTTAACTCCACAAACCATAACAGGCCCACGGGGGTGGAACGAACATGGCCCTTGAGAAATTACGCCGTCGTTGGGAAACCGCTCTTGGACCGATGATAAGAATTGCATCAAATGTTTCTCCCATTACCGTCACCTGGATCGCTCTTCCATTCGGTGTCGCAGGGGGGCTTCTCGCCATGTATGCTCCGAACGAAGCAAGTGGTGGTTGGTGGATGCTTGGTGCGGCCTTGATGATCGCTCTGGCCATGATTTTTGATGGATTGGACGGCTCGCTGGCCCGTGCTAAAGGTGAGGTTACCCGTTGGGGCGACTATCTTGACCACACCATTGACCGTATTTTGGATTCAACATGGGTGGTGTGTCTGAGCGCCTCAATTTTCGTGAATGACCTTGCTCTCGGTTTTGCTGCTGCCTTGCTTACCCTGCTGGGTTCGTACATGGGGACACAAGCTCAAGCAGTAGCAGGAACGCGTAATTATCGTGGATTTTCTCGTGCAGACCGAACGGTACTTACGCTTCTTTCGTTGATTGTTATGGGCGTCATGCTCCTTATGGGTCTTTCAACATCTGCCGTTTATCCTAGCCCCTTTGACCACATCAATGTCAACCCGCTCAGTATTGTTGTATTCATTTCTGCTTTGGGAGGAATCTGGACGTTCTTGGTTCGCTTTAAGCAAGCCCAAGGCGATATTCAGGCTATCGATAAGGCCGACCCACTTCCACAACCTAACGCAAAAAAGCAGGATGAATAATACGAAAACCGGAAAGAGCCAAGCGCCTCGTTGTTGGGCGTTTTTTACGTCTAAGAAGCGACATAGTCATAACGGACGAATGCTACATAGATACTGATGGGTAGTCCTACGACTGAACGAAACGGCATTCAACGCGCCTTTTTTCTGACATTGTGCATGTTGCTTGCAACCTTGCCTTTGTCCCACGTACAAGCCGTGGACATGGGCGATCCTAACAACTTGCAAGCTCAAGGAATTCAGGCTACCTTTGATTCTACCACGGAAACTACTGTGGTGACATGGCAGAACATTGATTCGAGTGGTACAGAGCTCAATTCTATGTTTAGCGCAACGTACAATCTTTACCGACATACATCGGGCATTGATGCTATGAATGTAGGGACACTTACTCCCTTCGCAACCGTTCCAGTTTGCGATGTTGGCGATGCGTCTCAAAACCCCTTCAACTGCCGAGCATCGTCGCATGCAGGCCACTCCGTAGCCTATTTGGTCCCACCAGGCACCAATGGGACGTTCTTTTACGCCATTACAACCACTCTCTCCAACGGAACTGAAGCAGGAGAATTCATCATCGACGGTGCCCACATAGAATTCCCGGTTACTGAAACAACAACTGCAGTTTACACGCCGTATATTCTAGCAGTGGACTTTGATGCCTCAAGCAGTCAAACGACCATCAATTGGGTGAATTACAACACCTTCTCTCAAACGCTTCCGGAAACTGGCCCTGATGCACTTACCATCCGAATTTGGCAAACCGACTACCAGATGACCCGTTTGCTTGGGCCTTCTCTCTTGACATCCGAAACACCGATTGCAGAATTGGATGCTTCGGTTACCTCGTATGTGGTTGATGTACCCGCAGAGACTCAGCGCTCTAGTTACTACTCGATTACCTACCTTCTACCCAATTATTCACAACCCGGTGTGAATTATGAAGACGTTCGTTTCCTTGCTCAAAATACCATGAGTGAACCGATCGTTGAAGACAATCTTCCACCAGCACAACCCACACTTTTCACCGCGGAGTTTGAAGCAGATCCGCTCACCGGTTCAGGCTACACCAACATTTCGTGGGGAGATTCTCCGGCTGAAGAAGGCGAAACATATCGCGTTTATCGTTCAGACCAACCGTTCTCCACCATTCTACGAAACGATGTCGAACTGATCGTTAAGGACATCCTCGAAGGTATCGGATCCTATCAGATTCCAGTACCTCAAGGCTTCCTAGGATATTCTTACTATTGTGTTGTAACGGTGGATGAAAACGGTGTCATCAACACTGCTACTGACGGAAGTTCTTGTACGGGCTCCATTGAAGAGAATGCATTTTACAACTGGGTTGCAGAACCAACTAATGTTAACGCTGAGTTCCTCGGCGACCGAACAACGCGTGTGACATGGAACGACCAAATGGGCGTTGAAGGTGAAATTTACCATATCTGGCACGGCACTTACCGTGTGTCAGGCTCCCAGTTTGTTGAGAATCAATCCTTGCAATGGCTCGGTACTGTATCTGACGGAGTTGGCTCGTTTGATGTTGAGATTCCTGATGACGAACTCCGAACCAACCAATTCTACTTCGTCACCTCTGAAGCACTCTATGGCAACGTGAACGGAACCTATCATTACACCCAACTGGTTCAAAATTATGCTCAAGTGTTGTTTGAAGACACACGTGCTCCAAACCCCCCTAGAATCAAGCAAGCCTACACTATTGGAGCAGACAATCTGGTCAGTTTAGAATGGTTTAACGAGGATGAAATGAATGAATCCTATGCTATCTGGAGACACTACGGCGAACCATTTGGAGTCGATGAAAATGATATTTCCAATATTCAAGGCGATGGATGGGAGATTGTCCTTGACGACATTGAAACCAACGACTTCACCAGCGAAACCTTGGTTCGACAGTTCCTGATTCCAAGCAACGTTGACCGAGATGTCTGGTATGCGATTACCATCACAGATGAGTGGGGTAACTTCAACAGCGAAATCTACGCTGGATTTGGTGCAAACGCCTTCAAGGTTTCAGAAGATACGCTTCTTCCTAATTCCACAATCAGTATTTTTGACAGTGATGGAATTCCATACGAAAGTACTACTTTGGTCGCAGGACAATACTCAATGCGAATTCAAGTCAATGAAGACTTGAGCACGACCCCAACCATCAACATCACAACTGTTGCAGGAGCACAACTTACAGACTTTGAAGAACCGCTCACTGAACTCAACAACAACGCAAATAACGACAATTTAGGACCGTTGTATTCCTTTGAATTCTCAGTCCTCTCCAATACTGATGCCGGAGCTATGGTCATTGAAGTCACCATGAAGGATGAATCCGAAAACGAAGTCAATCAGTTTTGGGACCACCTCTCAATCGATGCGCAAATTCCTAAGATCACCATCTTTGCACCATCATCTGGCGATGACGGCTCAAAGTACCTTTACGGAAACCGAATCAATGTTCTCGCTGGAGTTGACGACGACGTCGTTGTGACTTCGTTCCAATACCGCTTCACTTACCACTTTGGTGGAGTCACGGGCTCTGCAGTATCGACTCCGTGGGCTGACCTGACTGGAGTTACCGACATTAACGGAGACAACAGTTCCCTTACTGCCGACATGGAAGTCAACACGGGCAATTTTGAGCCAGGCTATCACGCATTGTACATTCGTGCAACCGATGGTGCCGGAAACGACCTCCAAGAGCAAGTGAAGTTCACCGTGGATTTCTGTCGGAACCGTTTGGATGGAACCACCTTCTGTGCTCATGAAGAAGCGCTCCAAGCTGAGCCTGAGCCTGAAGTCATCAAGCCTTCGTTCACCGACCCACCTTATGTCGTGGTATGGATCATCGCTGTCATCAACATCCTGGCGATTTTCCTTTCGTTGCTTGTAATTCGCACCAGCATGGCTGGCCCCAAGAAGAAGAAGTCTGGAGACGAAGAAGAAGACGATGATTGGATGTCTGAGTTTATCGGAACGTCCCAAGACCTAGACATGGACTCGGTAACCGATACCAAAGAAAAAGAAGAACCTGCACAGGAAGATGAAGCAAAGCAGGTTGAGGAAAAGGTAGAGGAAGATGACCCGTTCGCAATCAATATCGTTCAACGCAAAGAACGCCGTCGCAAGAAGAAGCCTGAACCAGAGGATGATGATGACGACGACGATGAGGAAGACGACGATGATGACGATGACGATGACGATGACGAGGATGACGAGAGGCCCAAGAAGAAGGCAGCCCGTCGCCCAGTTGGTCGTCGTGCTGCTCCACGAAAGGCTCCAGTTAGGCGTCGTGCCGTTAAGAAGTCTGATGACTGAGCAGAACGTCTGCCACCGTTTCAAATCGAGGAAGCCCCATGTCCGAAGCCCCACCATCAATAACTATTGAAGCCGGAAAGGAAACAGTTGAGGAACTTGCTGATGCTGCTGAAGCACAGTTCAAGCGTCTTGTTGATATCTTCAATCCGAAGAACAACAAAATGAACTGGCTGCTATTAGCGCTCCCCATCACGTTGTATTTCAATTTCCAGCATTCACTTCAGATGGCGTTTGTTTTCTCAATGATTGCGATTGCCCCACTTGCGTTCTTGATGGGCAAGGCTACCGAAGAAATTGCTCTCCGAACAGGAGAGGCAGTAGGAGGTTTACTGAATGCGACGTTTGGCAATGCTGTTGAGATGATCATCGCAGGCATGGCCCTCTATGCAGCATCTCAAAATCCAGACGTTGTTGATACCATGGTTACCGTGACGCAAGCATCACTTATCGGATCAATTTTGGGCAACCTCTTGCTTGTGTTAGGTTTGGCCATGTTGTACGGTGGTCTCAAGCATAGCGAGCAAACGTTCTCAAATCAAAGCGGGCAAATGAACGGTGCACTGCTGGTTCTAGCGGTTGTTGCCCTCATTGTCCCAAGCGCCTTCCACTACAATGGAGGTACATCGGACGCCGTCATGAAACTCTCGTACGCCACAGCTTTGGTGTTGCTATTCATCTACGGTTGCTCGTTGCTGTTCCAACTCAAAACTCACGTCAACGAATTCTCATCAGGGGGCCATGGTGGACATGAGGAACCAGAAATGAGTATCAAAGATGCTTGGGTCCTTCTTATTCTCGCCACTATTCTCGTTGGATGGATGGCCCATATTTTGGTTCACAGTCTGGAAACCACGGTTGAGAAATGGCACCTGCCCGAACTCTTCATTGGCGTCATCTTGGTGCCGTTCTTCGGCAACGCAGCAGAGCATTTCACGGCAGTCATAGTTGCTGGTAAGGACAAGATGGACCTCTCCATCGCTATCGCTATTGGAAGCAGTGTTCAGATTGCCCTCTTCGTCGCACCGGTTATGGTTCTGTGGGGCTGGGTTCTTGGTGTGCCGCTTCCCCTTGAATTTGGGCTGCTGGAAACAGTAGCTGCTTTTGGCTCAGTCCTCATTACAATCTCTATTCTTGCTGACGGAAAGACCAACTGGCTGGAAGGCGTCATGTCCTTGGCTTGCTTTGCCATACTTGGCATGGCCTTCTTCTTTGCATGATGAGGTGAGTCTATGGAACGCCAAGAACGAATAGGGTACTCAATGATGGGGGCGGCGTTGCTCCTTGTTCTTGCTGGGACTGCAGGTTTTACCGTTGATGGAACAACGAGTATCGAAGTGGTGACGACTGGTGGAAAAACTGTTTTTTCGAACGAAGCGCTTCCCGAACATTCGTTGGGAGCCATTGTCACCGCTGATTTAACTCTCAACTGGGACCGAGAGGATATTTATGTCGTCATCGTTGATGAAGATGAAAAGTCGAGTTGTGAATCTTCAGGAGCTCTCGGTGGATTTGAGACAGGGAGTAGTTGCACTGCAAACGATGCCGATGTTATTGCTGGAAGTACTAACGGTGATGAAGGATTGGAATGGACCGTTGCACCAGGAATTTATTATGCGGGATTAGGTACTCTCCCAGGGGCACCGTCATTTTCAAGTTCAGAGGTTGTACTCGATTACGAAGTACACCTTCACGCCTCGTTCGGGCTCTACTTCCTCTTCTTCCTTCTGGGAATTGCAGGCTTTGCCTATTCCCGAATGAAGTGATTATTCTACGCCTTCGTAGTAGGTTTCTACTGCACCGTCGATTTCATCCAAAATCGCCATTTCGTCAAGCGTGAGGGTTGTCCCATCCTTTCGTACTGCCTTTCCGTTAACCCAGAGGTCAAGACATTCTGCTCCGTTGAAGATGAGGTTGGCCAAGTGACGATTATCAGACCGTCCTCTCGGACGCATTCTGACATCATTTAGGTCCCAAACAGCCCAGTCCTTACTGCCTTTAGTGGCCAAGTCCATGGCGTCAACGGCTGGGAGGATAGTCGCATCCCAGTGGTCATGGCGCTGAACAAGAGATGCAAGTCGGGCTTCACCTTGCATGTTGAGGCCGTTTCCTGATGATGCGGCTCCATCAGTTCCGAGTCGGACGTCAACGCCAGCCTCAACGTATGCAGGGAGAGAAAGGGTGCCTCCACACGCCAGTTTCATGTTAGAAGAGGGGCAATGCACAGCAGTAGCGTTGTGTCGTTTAAGCAAACGAATCTCGTTTTTCTTAACCCAAGATGCGTGAGCACAAATGGTTCCAGGTTGGAAGAAGTCAATGCTGTCAAGATACTCTATGGGGTACATACCTGTTTTTTCATGACAGTCGGCAATTTCCTTTCGCGTTTCGCTTACATGGATGTGAAGTCGGGATGCTCGCTTTTCTGCCAATTCGGAGGCGCGCTGCAAGGTATCCTCGCTGCACAAATACACTGAATGTGTTGCGATGGCATACTGGACCAAATCGCTCCTCGTTGTTGGTGGCAAGGAGGCCGTCCAACTCACTGAGTGCCGAGGCCGCATCGTCGTGACTTGGTAAGGCAGCATCGCTGACAGGCCCACCAATGAGTCCACGAATCCCGGCATCGGTAAGGACGTCCCCTGTTACTGAAGGATAGAAGTACATGTCTGCAGCAAAGGTGCTTCCAGTTCGGATCATCTCAGCAGCAGCACAGCGCGACCCCATCCGAACATAATCCGGAGTTATGCGCGCCTCGGTAGGGAAAATGGCTTCATTGAGCCACCGGTGAAGGGGGTAGCCGTCACTGAAATCCCTAGCATTAAGTTGCATGGCAAGATGTGTATGCCAATTTTGGAAACTGCGGGTAATCAAGCGTTGTGAGCCATCAATATCATCCGCAACATCCTCGTCTCCGTTGGAAAATGCCCACGAACCGTCCTGATGAAGTAAGACATCGCCTGTGACTTTTTTTCCACCATGGTCGTACAATACCGTGTTGCGGTATCGTACGGTGGAAGCATCGGTCATGCCCTCTCCTCGGAGTCATGCTTCAAGAACGCTAGTGTTCTTACCGAGCCCCTTATGTTGGATTGGGTCAGCCGTGAAAACGCCGCCACTGTGGCTTAGCTGGTAGAGCATCTGATTCGTAATCAGAAGGTCGGGAGTTCGAATCTCCCCAGTGGCTCCTCACACCGAATCAACGGTGGTCGTAACGTCCATGGAGAAGGCAAGAGCGCTCTTTTCCAAGCTCACAACTCCAGGAAGCGGTCGGCCTGCGATATAATCCAAACATGCCCCTCCTCCGGTGGATACGTGTCCCATTTTATGAGCGATACCACGCTTTGCAACTAAGGTCGCTGTGTGGCCACCGCCCATGACAGCATATCCGGTGGATTCAGCGCAAGCGTTCAGCATCTCCACTGTTCCGAATGCAAAGTCAGTGATTTCAAACACTCCAGCAGGGCCGTTAAGTACGATGGTTCCTGCTCGCTTAATAGCAGCAGAAAGGTAGAGAATTGATTCAATTCCAAGGTCGAAGAGCGGTGCTTCAATGGGGAGGTCTTTCACCTTCAGGTCTACTCGGTTTCCTTCAATGTTCGCAGCCACATCCACAGGCAGGTGAATTTTTGGCCCGTAGTCATCCATGAGTGTTCGTGCTTTGGCGACTGTCGTTTTCCAAGTGTCACCCAGTTCATTCTTGAGAAAATCCCGATTGATTTCTCCGATGTCAATTCCAGCCAAGTCAAGTAATAAGTTCGCAACACCACCAGTTGGCCATAATTCGTCTGCAATTCCACCCCGCAACATGTTATCGGCCACCTGAATGGAATCGTCAACTTTGACGCCTCCGAGGACTGCTAAACAAGGTCGCACAGGTGTTTCTAGGGCCATATCCAACTTCTTGATCTCGTCGGCCATCAACTCCCCAGCAACGCAAGGGATGAGGGTTGAAAATCCAACGATTGACGGAGTTGAGCGATGCGCACAAGCGAAAGCGTCGTTCACATAAAGGTCAGCAACGCTAGCTAATTTTTGCACCAGTTGAGTTTCAGCAGATGCGACGGGGTCATTCTTCACGGATTGTTCTTCTTCATCCATTCGGACGTTATTGAGCATCAAGAGTTGTCCGTTTTCCATTGACTCAATTGCTGCCATGGCTTTGTCGCCGTGAATCTCATTAATCCATTTGACTGGACGTCCAAGCAATCGACCCAACTCGCGAGCGTGGCCCAGTGTACTGGTAAAGTCATTTTTTCCCGGACGGGATTGGTGGGCGAGGATAATGACTTTCGCCTTTACCAATCGCTGAATGGTTGGCAAAATGGCCTTAATTCGGGTATCATCAAGAAAGGACTTGGTCGCAGGATCAAGCGGGCTGTTGATGTCGACTCGCAACAAAACGGTCTTGCCGTCTACGTTGACATCGTCCAAAGTGAGGACATTGGCCATTGACCTTCCCATGGCCCACCGGCTTTTCATCCCTCCCGTTGAATCAGGGCCGCAATTACGGCCAACCAACGTATCAAAACGCCTTACTGAGCATTGATAATGGAATTTGTGTCCGTTACGGTGCAGAATTCGCCGTGAAGGCTAGCGAGTGCAGTTTCATGAATGATGTCGGCTGAATAGTGTACTCCAGATGCGGATGTTCGGTGGAAGGTTGCGCATGCATCACCGACCAACTTCACGTCAAACCCATAGTTTCCAGCCATACGAACGGTCGTAGAGACACAATGGTTCGTTGTCAGTCCGAGAACAACCAACTGCTCAACTCCTCGGCTCTTGAGAAGAGCCTCAAGGCCTGTTCCGATAAAGCAACTATTGACCTGTTTGACCACTTCGGTTTCATCATCCAATGGTATCGCCCATTCATAGAACTCATGCCCTGCCTCATGAGGAGCAAGCGGGCTTCCTGGTTCGGTTGAAGCGTGCCGTACATGAACAAGGGGGAGGTTCTTTTCTCGCCAATGGCTGATGATTTTTTTCGCATTGTTGACGAACTCAGGATTGTTTCGTTCGCCCCACTTTGGGTGGTCAAACCCTTTTTGCAGGTCAATGAGCAGCAGTAAAGGCTCATTGGTTTGACCGGCCATGCAATCACCCTGTATCTTCCGGCTGATTTACTGGTTGATAGATTCAATGGTTGTACCAACTCAAAAATTTTAGACACACCCTCATGGTCATGAAATGAATGAGATTAATTTAGGGTGTAATACTTCCATAATAGGGAGACTCGGCACCATCAAGGCGATCGCAATGGCAACCGAGAAAAAAAACTCGTCCTATTCGTCCCTAGCGTTAGCACCGACCCACTGCGAGTCCTTTGAAATTCAATATCTGTTTCAATGGGTATTCGAATAGACCCTTGCAAATTATCTATATTCGATTCTCAAACTTGTTTCAACCACGCACTCTTCATTTCAACCAAACCCTCCGTCAAGCGATGCGCGAATATAAAGCAGAAACCAGACAAAGAATATCATCGATAAGAGTAGGACAATACCGACGATTCCGATTCCAATTTTTACCCCGCTAATCACCGAAGGATTGGTTGTGTGCTCGTTGGAAACATCTTCATCATCTTCCCAGATGAATTCCTCATCACAATGTGGGCAATCAAATAATCCAAAAACGTCATCCTCTAATTCAATGTCTTCATCACAATGAGGGCATTGAATTTCGACCATAGCATCACTACTAACTGCTATGAAATAAGGGTTGAGTCATTTTCTATTTCAAAGGGGACCCATGTGTATGTATGCGTACACGTCGGTACCCTTCAATACGCATACATACACAAGGGCTCCCGATGTGTTTATATGAAAAGTATTGATTCATGCAGCGTATTAGTTTTTAAAATTCAGAACACTGGAAGTGTTTATGAGAACTAAAATTTTAGTTGCAATTCTGTTTTCAATACTGTTGATACCTCATACCGTTTCAGCTGAAGATACAGATGGCGATGGTTATCCTGATGAAACTGATCACAGAGATGAAGAGGATGCGCATATTATTCTGTCATTGGTCAGTTGGGATGGAAATTTAAGTGGAGAATGGGATTCAGGTGATGGTGCTCCAGACCCTTATTTTGAAGTCTGTGTATACGCAGATGATGAATTGGTTGATTGTTATGATAGCCCTCAATGGGAGGATGTTTTCGAGCTCAGTAATGCGTGGAATTTGACAATAAACATACCAGATGATTCGTCTAACATCCGGTTCCTTATTGAATGCAGAGACAACGATATTGCTAACGATGACGAGTGCGACATGCAGAATGATCCAGGAAAGTGGAAAGGAGAATTCTTCTTCGGTTGGTTGACAAATACAGAGAGTGAAGTTGAATTATCTGGATATGGAGATGATTCGAGACAGAATAGAGATGTGAATTCAACATGGAAAGTCATTTCTCCAACTACTGAGCCTACGGATTCAGATGGGGATGGATATGATGATGAATCCGATGAATTCCCAAATGACGAAACAGAATGGTCTGATTCTGATGGTGATGGAATAGGCGACAACTCTGATGATTTTCCCAATGACGCAAGTGAAACAAAGGATAGCGATGGAGACGGATATGGCGATGAAACCGACGTTTTTCCTAATGATTCAACGCAATGGTCAGACCGTGATGGAGATGGTTATGGAGACAACCGTTCTGGACTAAATCCGGACAATTGTCCAGACAGCCCGACAACAAACGTAGGGTCAGATGGTTGTTCATTGGATGAAACTTTGGATTCTGATGGCGATGGCGTGCTCGACTCCAAAGACCAATGCTCAAACACTGAGACTAATGCATCTGTTGATCTTGATGGTTGTTCAATCAACCTCCAAACCGATTCTGAGGAAGATTCGTTTTCAAATTTACAATATTACTCTGCTGTAGTCGGTATCATTGGTGGTGCCCTCGGAATTATCGGATTTATTCTGAAAAGATTGAGTGAAAGAAAGGCTAAAATTCAAGAAAAAGCAGACAAACAGATACAAAATTTCAGAGACCAAAAAATAGTTGAGACCGCACAGACTGTTTCAACATTACATGATGAAATTACGAAACAGTAAATCTATGCTCTAGACGAGCGTAATCTACTAGGGTTGCTCCATAACACCCATGTGTTCAAAATTGGTGTTCATAGCGGCTTTACGTGGGCCATATTCATGCGTACCCACGAACTCAATTTCTCTTAGAGAAAATGATTTCATCCATTTTTGTATATGCTCTATCCTCAATTGCATCGATTTTCAAGTTCGTTGAGCGCTTAGATTACGAAGTTCATGTCGCGTTCAACGATCCAATCGTACATGGATTGAATCGACGGGGCGAGTAATTCAGCGTCTTCAGTGAGGTTGTATGTAACCGTTTGAGGCATCGTGGGAATGGCTTTCCGTTGTACTAAACCATTTGATTCAAGTTCTGTTAGCCGGCGTGTAACCGTAGTTGAAGACGAACTCACTTGGTTCTTAATTTCAGAAAATCTCAGCGGACGATTTTTCAGACTGAGGATAAGGAGAATGTGAAGAGATTTTGATTTGTTCAGCAGAGCCAGTAACTTGTCAACACGGGCAAAGACAGGGTCGCATTCTTGTTCCATAATTCACACCTGTATCCAATGTCCTCTTCTCAGTATATCATTCCTGTGTACAGTATCCCTAACTCTCAGCCCATGAGAACCGGAGACAAGGTTGCAACTCTGTGTTTGTATTCGTTGTTCATTAACATAGTAATCTCAAACATTCCCGTTTTTTCTTTTGCTCATTCATCTGGTCAAATTTATTGTCTATTTTGGTAACTTCAACTCTACAGCCTCCAATTGCTCTGTTAATGTTGCGTTCATTTTGGCCGAGAGATAACAAAATGGCTGTCTTTTTAACAGTATAACTGTCTCGCAGTGGGCTTTTTTCCCGAAAACGCTCTTGGTTGAAATAGCAATTGTAAGTTTCCTCGGAAAAAACAGCCCATTATATATTCAAATCTTAGATGATAGTCTATGAAGAAAATTGCCGTTTACATGATGCTCACACTGTTGGTTGCTTCTAGCCTACCATTGAACGTTAGTGCAGATTCGTCGCAAGATATTCCGGCAAATGCGGCAGCAACCGGCGTTCATGATTCTCTTGTTGCGGCTCTGACCCATGCTGGTTTGGTGGCTACGCTACAAGGGACAGGGCCATTCACTGTCTTCGCCCCAACCGACCAAGCCTTCGCAGATGCAGGCATTGACCTGGCCGACTTTGACACGCCAGAAGAAAACGCAACCCTCTCCGACATTCTTCTTCACCACGTCTACTCGGGCACTGTTAATTCCAGCGATTTGACAGACGGCATGCTCATCCCAATGGTGAACGGAGACAACGTCAAGTTCGGCGTCAGTGCAACTACCGTCACCGTCGGTACTGCAACTGTGGAAACCCCAGACGTTCAGGCCTCTAACGGTGTCATTCACATCATCGACACCGTGCTCATCCCACCAGTTGACATTCCAGCAACTGCCCAAACAACAGGTATTCACGATTCGCTCGTTGCAGCAGTCATCCAGGCTGACCTGCTGGCAACCCTTCAAGGAACCGGGCCCTTCACATTGTTCGCGCCAACGGACCAGGCCTTTGCTGATGCAGGCATAGATCTGGCTTTGCTGGACAACCCAACTGGAAAGGAAACCCTCTCCGACATCCTTCTCTATCACGTTGTGCCCTCTCAAGTTCCAGCATCTGCAGTCACGGATTGCATGTCTGCTGACGCAGCAAACGGCCAACCGCTTTCCTTCACCGTTGGAAACGGAGTGATGGTTAACGACGCCAATGTGACCATGACCGACGTCGTGACAAGCAACGGTTTGATTCACGTCATCGATAAGGTTCTCACACCTTCCGATACTCCAAACAATATCCCCCGTACAGCGCAGTGCACCGGTATTCACGACTCGCTCGTTGCTGGTGTGATTCAGGCAGAACTGCTTGAAACGCTCCAAGGACCAGGACCATTCACCGTGTTTGCTCCAACAGACCAAGCCTTCGCTGACGCTGGTATCGACCTCGCATCTCTTGACACACCTGCTGGAAAAGCTGCGTTGTCCGATATTCTTCTCTACCACGTCGTCTCTGGAGAAGTTCCGTCCTCAGCAGTGACAGAGTGCATGTCAGCAACCGCTGTGAATGGCCAACCTCTGTCGTTCACAGTCAACGGGGGAGTCATGGTTAACGGAGCAAATGTAACGCTTGCCGACGTGAACACCAGCAACGGCGTCATCCATGTCATCGACAAGGTCCTCACGCCGTCTGACGCTCCTAATGACATCGCCCGAACCGCTCAATGCACTGGAATCCATGATTCCTTGGTTGCAGCAGTCGTTCAGGCAGATTTGCTTGAAACGCTCCAAGGAACAGGTCCGTTTACCCTCTTTGCGCCAACAGACCAAGCATTTGCTGATGCAGGCATTGACCTTGCATCGCTTGATACACCTGAAGGAAAGACAGCCCTTGCGAACATCCTGCTCTACCACGTCGTCTCTGGAGAAGTCCCCTCCTCTGCTGTAACAGAGTGTCTCTCGGCTCCAACGGTCAATGGTAACCCGATTTCCTTCACCGTCGGGGATAGCGTCATGGTGAACGACGCTACCGTCACCCTTGCAGATGTCAACACCAGTAACGGCGTGATTCACGTCATCGACAAAGTTCTGTCTCCAACCGAGACTCCACGAGATATCCCCCGCACTGCACAATGCACAGGCATTCACGACTCGCTTGTTGCGAGCGTCATCCAAGCTGGCCTTCTGCCTACCCTCCAAAGCGATGGACCGTTCACGGTCTTTGCCCCAACAGATCAAGCCTTCATTGACGCAGGTATCGTCCTTGCTGACCTTGATACAGAGGAAGGAAAAGCAGTCCTCTCGGATATTCTCCTTTACCACGTGCTGAGTGGAGAAGTCCCTGCAGCAAACGTCACTGACTGTATGTCCGCTCCGACCGTTAACGGAAACCCACTTTCCTTTACCGTCGGCGACAGCGTCATGGTTAACGGAGCGACCGTCGTCACGGCTGACGTTGCTACAAGTAACGGAGTGATCCACGTCATCGACAAGGTTCTCACGCCAACATCAACACCAAACGATATTCCACGTACTGCACAATGCACAGGTATCCACAACTCTCTCGTGGCTGCAGTCATCCAAGCAGAGTTGCTTGGAACACTCCAGGGCGACGGACCGTTTACGCTCTTTGCACCGACCGACCAAGCATTTGCAGATGCAGGCATTGACCTCGCATCGCTTGATACTCCTGAAGGAAAGACAGCCCTTACTGACATCCTGCTTTACCACGTCGTCCCCAGCGCAGTTCCTGCTTCGGCAGTCACTGAGTGCATGACGGCCAACGCTGTCAACGGACAACCTCTCGCCTTCACAGTAGGAACAGGCGTTATGGTGAACGGTGCAAACGTAACGCTTGCAGACGTGAACACAAGCAACGGAATTATCCATGTTATCGACAAGGTTCTCACGCCAACTTCCACGCCAAACGACCTACCACGTACCGCACAGTGCACAGGTATCCACAACTCTCTCGTGGCCGCAGTCATCCAAGCAGAGTTGCTTGAGACACTTCAGGGTGACGGACCGTTCACGCTCTTTGCGCCAACCGACCAAGCCTTTGCTGATGCAGGTATTGACCTCGCATCGCTTGATACTCCTGAAGGCAAGACAGCTCTTGCGAATATCCTGCTTTACCACGTCGTTCCCAGTGCAGTTCCTGCTTCGGCAGTCACTGAATGCATGACGGCCAACGCTGTCAACGGACAACCTCTTGCCTTCACCGTAGGAACTGGTGTTATGGTGAACGGAGCAAACGTAACGCTTGCAGACGTGAACACAAGCAACGGAGTCATCCATGTTATCGACAAGGTGTTGTCTCCATCAGACACACCAAACGACCTACCACGAACTGCACAGTGCACAGGTATCCACAACTCTCTGGTCGCAGCAGTCATTCAAGCAGAGTTGCTTGAAACCCTCCAAGGTGACGGACCGTTTACGCTCTTTGCGCCAACTGACCAAGCCTTTGCAGATGCAGGCATTGACCTCACCACACTTGACACTCCTGAAGGGAAAGCAGCTCTCACTGACATCCTCCTCTATCACGTCCATGCAGGCTCGGTTCAAGCATCGAACATTACTGAAGGCATGATGCTGCAAATGGTGAACGGAGACAATACGACTCTTTCGCTAACGACAGGAATCAACGGTGCTAACATCACTCTTGCTGATGTGATGACCTCAAACGGAATCATCCATGTGATTGACGCTGTTCTCATGCCCCCCGAAGATGTTGTGGAAGATACCTCTGGTGACACCGTTGCTTCAGAAGACGATGACAGCAGTTTGACTACCATTATCTCGCTTATCGCTGTCGGCCTCGTTGGCGCACTTGGAGCAGTTCTCTTCTTGAGGTCTCGTGGCTCAGACGAAGAGACGCAAAAGGACCTCTCCGAACTTGGTATCATCAACAATTCCCAACCTATCGCAGCCACATCCTACGCCACCCAACAGGTTCAGCAGCCGGCTGCAACCGTTGATTACAGTGCTCAGTATGCCCAACAAGCCCAACCTGCCCAGCAAGTTGCGACCCAAGCCTACGTGGCTCAGCCTGTACAATCGGTTCAACCGATTCAGACGGTCGAAGTCATCCCACATCCAGTGGCGGCACAACCCGTCGTGGCTGAACCTACAGTGGTACGACAATGGACCGATGAAGGCGGATATACTTGGAGATCCATGGATGACGGAAACACCTACTGGTGGACCGGAACCGAATGGAAACTCTACGGTTGAGCATTGAACCCGTTGAGGGTAATGCACCCATCATATTCGGAATTGGATACATTGATATTCCGCATCTTGCTGACAACACCATGAGCAAGAAAGTGTTTGTAAACTTTGTATCCGAGCCCAAAAACGACATGATAAAATCCATCGTGGGGCTTGCATGTGCTGCACAAGCCATCCAAGATGGCCATCAAGTAAGCGTGTTCTTTGCTGCTGCAGGTACCCGACTTCTTGACCCCGCTTACATTGAAGAACTCAATGCGGAAATGGGAGCAGACGTTCCTATGGTTACGAACTTCATGGAAGCCATTTGTTCAGGAGCAACCCTTTACTGTTCCTTTGCTTCTGTAAAGGCTGTTCTTGGTCATAGTGAAGGAGACGGTGCTTTGTTCGTCTCCGACGACCGAATCGAATGGAGTGGCCCACCTGGCGTTATCGCTCTGGCTACTGCAGCAGATGTCCAACTCGTCTATTGAGGAAAGATATTCCTCAATCTTAGGAATCGATTCGCTTAATGTCAAACCAAACTGGTTTGTGGTCAGATACAGCTCCACTGCTCACGGTTTCATCAATGCCCCACTGACCAGTCAAACGCCCATCCAATTGACTAGTGGTGACGATTCGGTCATAGGCACAACGGGAATTGCCCACTGTGGTATCCGCATCATCTGGAATCAACCATGTGTAATTCTCCGATGAGATGGAAAGGTCCACCAATTCGTTGTAAGACGCATAGGAGCAATCTCCGTTAAAATCTCCAAGAATGACGTAGTCATCGTCTTCAGAATAGTTGGTCTGCGCCCATGAAAGCACGTCACCAAGGGCGCTCATTTCCTCAACTGCGAGTGTTGGTTTGGTATGAATATTGACAAAGACAATGTCTGTACCTGTTTCTTCTCCATTGGTGTCCAAAAGCATGAAGGTCGCAAGGAACGGTTCTCTTTGGAAAGAATCGTTGGTGCTGTCATCGTACAAGGAACCGTTGTCTATGGACGTAAATACCGTAGGCTTGTAATAGAACGCGTATTGTTCCTGAGAATTCTTGTCATCTTCCTGCATGCCGCTACGCTGTGAAAGCACCATGTCCCATTCAACTGATTGATTGGTTAGATTTTCTTGGCCTGCAATACCGTTCAATTCATTGAGGAATAAATACGGAACTTCCTCATCAATGTCTTTGATTTCCTGAACTGCTACCATGTCGTAGTCCTGAAAGAGTTCTACCAATTCTGCAACCACCGTAGCGTTGCTCATTTTTGTGTCGCCGAAAACCTTGATGTTGAATGTGGCGACCCTAGCGACCTCACTTCGATCAAGTTCTTCAGTGGTGAAATTTTCATCAATCGTGATCCGGTTATCGATGACAACATAGACAACCTCAGGGTCTTGCTCGGGCTCGCTGAGAAGGTCAATTGTCACAATAGAGAGTATGATAATGGCGATGAGGCTGAGTGCTTGAAGCCCCTTTTCACTGCCGTTCATAAAATCCGCTTTTGAATCGTGGTAAAAACCTTGACGCTGCCTTTCCAAACAGTAGGGTCACTTCGGCAGTAAATGATTCATACGCGAGGAGACAAGATTGCAGGTGGTCGTGACAACCTAATGACGAGTTAACGACGAATCACTCGTTTGTGCCGATGAGTTTGTAATCTTCAGAAATGGGTGTAGCTCCGGTTTCCATGGAGATGATTTGACCGTCTTTGAAACGCATGAAGGACAAGACCGCTTCGGAGTCGGAGTCATTAGCAAAGTGAACGATAGAATGAGCAACCCCGACTTCAGCATTTTCAAAGAGGATACGGTTGTGTTCTGAGTTTGGCGTGTTGTTGCCTGATACAAAGCCCAAAATTTCAGATTTACTCATGGTAAAGCCTCCAACATGCGGGTTGAATACACAATCGTCGTGGATTACTTTTGCAAGTGCTTCTGCATCCCCATTATCCCAGGCTTCGTTATATGCTTCAATAATTGACATGCTCCTCACACGAGGGCTCTGGATTTAAACAAAACGGAAACGAATTATGGAAAGGAATTTTGTCCGACGGTACTATCCTGAAGGTCTCAAGACGCGCGTCACAAACCACTCAATGGCGCGAAAGGTGATATAGCCACCAATCACACTGCACGGTATGGCCGAAAAACCAGCCGAAGATACATCGTCATTAGACGGTGCTCGTCGTCGTGCTGGTACTGCAACTTCGTCCTTCGGGGTTTCAAAGCGTGAAGGCCACGATGCCTCGTTGTATTACAACAGCCGACTAAACGAAGGATTGGTCGCTTCGAGGGAGGTTGGAGATGCACAGATATGTCCCGAGGAACATCTTGATTCTCTGATTTGTGGCGATTCAAGAAAACTCCCTCTTCCCAATAATTGTGTTCATTTGGTCGTTACGTCGCCGCCTTACAATGCATCGAAAGAGTATGATGAGAACCTTTCACTACAGGAATACCTCGGTCTTCTGCACGATGTTTTTGCAGAATGTTACCGTGTGTTAACGCCAGGTGGGAGAATGGTCATCAATGTCGCTAATTTGGGTCGCAAACCATACATTCCTCTTTCATCACACATCAACATCATGATGCATGAAATTGGATTTTTGATGCGAGGTGAAATCATTTGGGATAAATCCGCAAGTGCTGGGTCATCGTGTGCTTGGGGCTCGTTCCAATCCGCCTCAAACCCCTGCCTTCGGGATGTTCACGAATATCTTCTTGTTTTTTCCAAAGGAAATTACAAACTTCCCCGGACAAAGACTGAACGAGCAGACGGGCGCATTGACACCGTTCCTCGTGATGATTTCATCAAACATACGAAATCCATTTGGTCGTTTGCGACCGAACGGGCATCACGGGTCAATCATCCTGCTCCATTCCCCGTAGAATTACCAAAGCGTTGTATTGAGATGTACAGTTTTGTCGGAGATGTTGTTCTTGATCCTTTCAATGGTTCGGGCTCAACATGCGTTGCAGCAAAACAGCACGGCCGGCGATATATCGGCGTTGACCTTTCGGAAGAATACTGTTCAACTGCAGAGAAACGTCTCGCAGGAATCGAAGCGTTTGTATTGGACGAAATCACTCATTGATGTCCTCAATATTTTCCCAAGGGATTGATGATTGTTCCGGCTCAGGGATGGACTCAAGCACAGGGGTTTCAATTGTTGTTGCTCCTTCATCACCGAGCGTTTCTTTGATCGCTTTAGGTGGCGGGACTGGCATGTAGAAATTTGATTTGGCCTTTCTGCTTCTCTTGGAACTTTCTCTATCTGAGAACGTAGAGTTGGTTGTGGTTACTGCAGGTTGTCTCATTTCGTTGAAACCTTTTACGCTTCCATAGAGAAGGAATAGCAATCCACAACACATCCCATAACAACCAAGTCCTCCATTGAATGAACTGCTATCCCACGCTTGGTGGACTTGTAGTACCGAAATGTCAGCGGTGTAAATTCTCATTTCGTGATTTGAGGTATAGTCGAAGGTTTCCTGAGTTCTATTGAGTGTAATGGTCATCAACAAATTTTCTTTTGAGTCCTTACAAACCCAATCCTCAGGGACCATGCTTACGCCGCTGGAATTCACGAACTCAAATTCGATTTTATCACCATAAGTGCAGTTTGGTTGAATATTGTCAAAGAAGACGTGTATCCATTGCCGTGGTGGGTCGCCCGTTTCAAACTGACCGCTTTCACCCCGAGATACCTCTTCAAAACCCCCTTCTCCATCATTTCCTGATTGGTTTGAACTTGAATGAATGACCGTGGTAAGTGCGAACACGAAAATGAATCCCCAACGATAAGTGGCTTGAACCATTCATTCGTCATAATGGGTTTCTAGTGGTTTATATTTTTTCAACTTTACCACCTAGGCATACTGTTTATTTCCGATTGGGTTTTGAACGGTCGCCGTCCACATTGGACTATGACGACTTGGACAACCGATGATTTGGTTGGGCCCGAGGGGGAAGATTGGCGTGTTCCTGTTTCCGAACTCGCACACCGACAAACTGGACTTGCCAACCTGCTGCGAGAGGCAGGAATTGCTGGAGCCCTTATCCAACATCCTGTGGATTTGTATTACTATTCAGGTGGTCGGCAGGACGGTTCTTTCTTCATCCCTGCAGCCGGCTCTGGCGGGAGTGTGGAAGCTGGTGGAAACGGTCCAGTGAGTTTCGTCCGTCGCTCATTTAAGCGAGCTGAGTTCGAAGCAGGTGGAGACAATACCCCGCACGAAGTTATTGCATTCCCACGCCTTTCATCACTTGCAGAAACCCTCCGAGAGCGAGGTGTTACCAACGCCCCTGGCCTCCAATTCGGAGAAGCTCCAGGTACATTCACAGCACGGTTTGCTAGCGCCCTTTCATCACTTGGCGATGCCCCAGATATCACCTCAATCGTTCACGCCCAGCGTGAAGTTAAGTCCGCTTGGGAATTAGAACAAATGGAAACGGCAGCCGCAGTTCAATTCCGCATGTTTGAGGCGGTCCACGCCGTTGGAGGCGAAGGAATGACTGAACTCGATATGGTGGCTGCAGCCGAAGCAGTCAGTCGTAGCGAAGGCTTCGGAGGTAACGTTCAGATGCGGCGCTATCCGCTTCAATGTGACCGAGGCGTAATCGTTGCAGGGCGCGCTGGCGGCATTCCGTCATTCTTTGATTCTGCAATTGGGGGAACTGGTGCTCATCCACTTTCCGGTATGGGTTCAGGATTCACCAAGGTGAAACTCAACGAGCCGGTTTTGGTGGACCTCGTTCACGCACATCGTGGATACATGGTTGATGCGACCCGAATCTTTGTTGCAGGTTCACTTTCACCAGAATGGAATCAACGTTTGGAAGACATGGTCTCAGTGAAAGAAACCGTCGTTGATGTTCTCGACCAAGGCCGCCCCTGTAGTGACGCTTGGGAAGAAGGATTTGCCTTAGCCGTTGAACTCGGTTATAGTGACCATTTGATGGGCACATCTCCAGACCAAAGCCGATTCCTTGGACATTCAATTGGACTGCAATTGGACGAATCACCTGTTGTTGCAGCAGGGTTTGACCGCCCGTTGCCTGTTGGCGGGACGATGGCGATTGAGCCAAAAGTTGTCTACGCCGAAGGAAGTGTTGGTTCAGAAGATACTTGGGTGCGTGACGAAGAAGGCATGTGCCCAATTACAGCAGGCGGAGGCCTGCCTTGGTTGATGGAGTGGTAAGAATGACGCAAGAACAAACAGAGAATGACGTATGTGAGAAAACAGAAGGTTGGACGCACGAAGACGTAGGTAAACGAATCGTCAAGCGATCAACTCCCAACGGGACCTATTTCAACGAACTCATTGTCAATGTATTTTGCCAGATGTGTACAGCAGAATTCATTGGCCCCTCCCGAGAAGCAGGTGGGTTTCTTGGAGGCCATGAGTGCCTTCACGCATGGGAATTCAGCCAAGTGATGGGACGAGACGATGGCTTGACAGAATGAGCCATCCTTGACGACCACATCATTCAAGGTTCGCTGGAGTCCCAGTGGGTACATGGTAGCCAAGCCGTATTCGCCGAGTCACATCGCTGCAGTCGCTTCACATTACACCGAGATGCGACTTTCAGGAGCGGTTAAACAGCGTCTTGTTGAACTTCTTTGTGAAGAATTGGACCGAGTTGTTCCTCAAATGGAAGAGGAGACACTGAACCAAGACTCTGAGCGAAAAACGCTTGACGACCCACAACGTAGTCGCTTGAATTACAACCGAACACGAGAGTTGATGATCGACCGAATTAACAACATTGATTCCGTCGGCTCGGCGGCTGTTCAGGCTGGAATTGAACACGTTGAGAGCCATCTCTCCAAACTCTTGCGTCATGCAGAAGATGCAGCATCAAAAGACAGAGTTGCCACCATAAAACCTCGCCACCTTGAGAAAGCTGTAGCAGGACTTGGTCTTGATGACGAGGATTCAGAAAGTACGCTTGAGGAAGAAGAAGAAACTGCAACCATGGATTTTGTCGCTAGTCAAAGTGGAGGCATTGTCACAGCATCATCTCTTCTTTCAATGGCCCGCAGTATTGCGAAAATGACCGTGACAAAAGATGCTCTTGAAGAACTTCTTGACACCTACACCATGGTACTTGAAGAATTGGAAGCAGACATCCGAAAGCATGCACAACTCGGCAGTAATCCAGTTCATTTCATCGAATCAATCAACAAAATGCGCGGCATGATGTCACTGGGTTGGATGCGCTCCATGCTCACACGTGCAGCCTCGCAGGCACAAGAACGAGATGCGAAAGTGATTGACCTTCAAGACATTGTCCATATCGACCCCTTCGCTTGATTCTTGTAAGGGTGCCAAACGGGTGGTCTCATGGAACAAAATGACCTTACAGAAGCCGGTTACAGCGATTTGGCGGCTCAACCCCTTCTCTTGGTCGTGATTGGTCGCGATTCTTGCGACGACTGCAAAGCATGGAGGGAGGTGTTGACACAGTGGGTTCCGGAATCCAAAATCGAAGCGCTCCTCAACGTTGTTCATTTGGACCTTGATTCAAAGGTCGGGCAGCAATTTTGTAGGGATCACCAGTGGACCGAACACATCTCATTCATTCCATTCAACGTACTGTTCCAGTACGGTACACCGGTTGACCAATGGCCAGGTGGCACAGTTGAACGATTGATGACGTGCATTGAGAATGAGGGTTGATTTAATGCTTGCATCTTCCATTCTTCTTTCGGCACTACTGGCCGGCCTGGTTGCAACAGCGGTCACCGTTGCTATTGAGAAATGGGGCGGCCTTGTTGGCGGTTTCCTCGGCACGGCTCCTTCTACCATTGTTCCTGCAGGTATTGGGATGTACCTCGCCGGTGGCGAAGACGAAATCGTCAGTAGCATGATGGTGGTGCCTCTTGGAATGTTGCTCAACGCGCTGTTTTTGGGGGCGTGGCTGGTGCTCCCACGTTGGTTTTCTAACGCCTCCCATCCGCTTCTTTTGACCACCATATGCGCCCTTGCCTTTTGGTGTGTTATGGGCATAGGCGTGTGGTTTATCCTCCAAAACACGGTCGTCGGCATGCTCCTTTCGGAACAGGAATTTGCTGCAGTCGGACTGATCCTTTTGGTGATCATCGCCGCAGCCTTCAACAGGCGACCTCAGCCAACACCCAAGGGAAGCGAAGCAGTTTCCAAAACGGTGCTGGTCTCTCGAGGTACGATGGCGGCTGTCGCCATTGGCATCGCGGTTTGGCTGGCTGGTTTGGGCTTCCCCTTGCTGGCTGGTTTAGCCAGTGTTTTCCCTGCCATTTTCCTCACCAGTATGGTCGCCTTATGGATTGCACAAGGGCCAACTGTTCCGCAGGGTGCTGCCGGACCGATGATGTTGGGTGGTGTCAGTGTTGCTATTTATGCGAATCTCGCCATGTGGTCACTGCCTGCATATGGAGTGGTTTTAGGAACACTGGTCGCTTGGTTTGGCTCTGTGTTGGGATGGTCCGTTCCTGCGTTCTTGGCCCTCAGAAAGGTCCACCAACGAGCCGCCATCAGCGATTGATGCTACGTGTCCACCGCGGTGCACCGGGGACTCCAACAACTTCAGCATGGACAAAACTGACGCCCTTGACATCACAAAGTCGCTTGCGAAGAGCATCAAGGTCAAGCAGGCAGCAAGGGCAGTGAGGCCGTGCGGGTTTGATGGTGAGATTGATTTCACCGTCTTCTGCAATGGTGATGTTTTGAATGATGTCAAGTTCTGGATAAGGTCGGTCGTTGTGCGGGTCCTTCCATGTTGACAGAACGCGGGCTACCCGTCGTTGAAGTGCAGCATGTTTTCGTCCAGCCACAAGAATTCCTCACGCATCTTCGGCAACCAAGTTTTCTGCTTCATCCAGTCTCAGTTCTGCTAATCGCCCTTCTGCTTCAGAGAGTTCGGTCTGGCATTGGCGTAAGAGTTCGGTCCCTTCCTCAAACATGGCGAGTGTTTCATCAAGGTTCTTTCCACCACGCTCAAGTTGAGCAACTATGGATTCTAGGCGTTGTACTGCTTCATCGTAGGTTATTTTTTCATCGGTCATTTTTCTTCCTCCTTGGGTTCAATAGTGTGAATATCGGCTGCAGCACGACCGTCGGCGAACTGAAGGTTGACGGTTTGCCCTTGTTGAAGGCTCGCTAAGGTTGTGAGAACATCACCATCATCGTTCTGAACCATGGTATATCCTCGTTCCAAAACACGATGGGGATGCGATGCAATAAGGGTCGCTTCGAGGCGAGCCAAACGTTGTTGTTGAATTGAAATTGAATGTTCAGCGCTTCGGTTCATTCGGTTAGCAAGCGTAGCAAGGTGCTCCTTTGCACGAAATACACCCTTTCCCGGGGCGTGTTTGAGTTGTGTGGTGAGCAGTATCAAACGTTGCCGTAGTTCACCGAACCTTCGCTTCACAGCATCTCCCATTCGCATGTCAACATCGTCAAGCATCATCATTACACTATGGCGGTCGGGCACCAAGATTTCAACCGCGTTCGATGGCGTTGAGGCGCGAGCATCGGCTACCAAATCCGAAACGAGGACATCTTGCTCATGACCGACGGCGGAGATGACTGGAACAGGGCTGGCAAGAATTGCACGGGCAACCGGTTCAAGATTGAACGCCCATAAATCCTCAACAGAGCCACCACCTCGGCCAATGATGACCACATCAACGGGAGGGAGGGCAAGTTTTTCCGCCAAATCAGCGCGGCTCAAGGCTCGTGTGACTGCGAGTCCACGAACGAGTTCATTCACTGCTCGGTCACCTTGAACCAACACGCCAATGACCGTTGTTCTCAATCCTGGCCAACGGTTGGAAATTAATCGCTTCATGTCAGAAAGAGCAGCAGACCCAGCACCTGTAACTATGGCAACGTGTTTGGGCATGCCTGGAAGGGCCATACGCGGGCGGTCAAGCGCACCTTCTTGTTTGAGAGCCTCAATCAAAGCCCGCTTTGCTTCTTCAAGAGCACCAACGGTTTGCACGGGTTCTATCTTACGCACAACCAACTGAAGATTGCCTCGTTTGGGCCAAAGGTCCAAACCCCCAATGACAACTACATCGCTTCCTTCTTTGATGGATGGGTCAACGCTAAGTCTGGCATTTCGCCAAATGACACAGTCCAATTGCCCATCATCATCACGGAGTTTGAAGTAGATGTTTCCGTTGTGAACGTTCCATTGAGAAACCTCTCCTCGGAGAGCTTGGTGTTGGAATAGCGGGTCTTGCTTAACGGTTGACTGAACCAGTTTGACAAATTGCCCAATTGGCAGCGGACCGGTTGTGGTATGCGGCCCTGATGACACAACAGGATGTTGCGGTCAAGGGTTCTTGAATCATCGGTTGACGCAGAACGAGGTTCAACGGATGTTGTTGAGCCAACCACGACGCCAAAAATAGGTCAACATAATCACTGCAAACATGACCATTATGAACATAATTCCCCAAAAACCACCAACTCGGTCAATGGGTAGGTCATCGTTATTCATTCCAAAAATCCCAGCGATTAATGTGAGCGGGAGCATGATCGCACCGATGATGGTGAGGGTTGTCATGACTTCAGTGAGTTTTGCATTTGATTCTGAAAGTTGGAGGCTGATGTTGCTCAGGTAGGTATCTCGGGTGGAGGTCGCCCCGTTTGAGTAATTGTTGACTCGCTTGATGAAGGCGATGCTCAACTGGTGCAAATCGTTGATGTAGCGTTCTACACCTTCGCTGATGAGACGTTCTGAAGGCTTGAGCAGACGCATGGTTACGGCGTGAAGGGATTCAACCGATTTGTTTGCCTCACGTAATTTTCGCTTCAGGTCGTGAAGGCCTTCTAGCAAGTCATCATAGCGTTGGGACGGGTCAAAAACTCGAAATTCAAGATGGTCCAAATCACTTGAAATTTGACTGAAAATTGGAGACCAATCGTCTGCGATAGCATCCAGCAACTCATAGAGCATGTAATCGATTCCAAGCGCAAGGTCTTCTTCATCACTGGTTAAGAACCGCCGCGCAAAGGTCGTTAAAGCAGGAATTTCAGTGTGACGTACGGTAATCAGTATGTCGTTTTTAACGAAAACAGCCACAGGCGCTGTATCCAAACGATGGTCTCCATCTCGTGCGGTAACGACGATAAATCGGTGGTCTTCAAATCGTAAGGAAGCGGTATCAGCGTGTCCGAAAACGTCGTCAACAGCCAGTTCATCAAACTCCATGACCGACGATAAAAATTCCTTCACTTCATCGTCAGGTTGGTTGATATCCAACCAAACTATTCCTTGGCCCTGAATGCTTTCCAGCAGTCCGTTAAGAGTGAAGGAGTCAGCAGCCATTTGGCCCGACTTGGTCGTGTACAAATGAAGTTCGGCCATGAGGAGGCCTCGCGTTTCCCTCCCCTAATGGTTTCAGTCGCGTGGAGGGTTTGATTTTTCGTCTAAACGAGCAGCCTTTTTCTGTTGAAGGTGGAAGTCTTGACGCAATTCAACTTCCTTCAATTTGCTCTGAATTTTCTTTCTTAGGAACAAGATGACGATTACAATTGCAATCACATCAAGAATGACGATTGCCCAATCGGTCAATCCCCATTCCCCAATCATGGTGCTCCCTCACAAGGGTGGGCGAATATCGATGTCAACATCGCCACGAGGCTTTCCAATACAGCCCAAGCGAGCACCCTCACTCACCAGGAAGTCATCAAGACCAGGTGGTAGAACTTCAGGCAGTGGAACCTCACCAAGAATCAAACTGACCATACAGGTTCCACATGTTCCAGAGGTGCAGTTAGTGGGTAGTGAAATGCCACATGCCTCGGCATGGTCCACGATGGTTTCCCCCGGGTTAACCGGGCATTGACCAAGCAATTCTGCTCCTTTTAGAAAGCGAATAACAGGGGTTGTTGACGGGGTGAGTTTTACCTCATCACCATCCATTTGAAGGCTTGTGGTGCCAGCGGACATGGAGATTCCTCATCGTCCCTTTTCACGAGTCCAGCGACCCGTTTGTTTGTTGAAGAACAATCCAGCCTTCTTCATCCACTTGTTGAACTTGGTAGCACCGGCCCCCGTACGTAGGATGAAGTCCTCACGGTCTTCCTGAGCCTGAATGTAGTTCTTCGCAGCGAGGGTTTGGTCAATCCAGTCGTTGATGTCCATGAGTCCACCAGCTACGACGCTTTCTTCGACCGCTCGGGTCATTTGGTCGGCGGTTGCTCCGGTTTGTTCCAAATCGCGACGGATCAAATCGTTAACCGTAGAGAAGTCCATGCTTGCTGGCTTGGGTGGAACGGGGTTGCGAGGCGCCTTGTCGGGGTCGATACTGATGCGCTTTTCACCATCAAGAATTGTTTCAACATTGAGGGTGAGTTGTGGAGTAAAACTGGTTTCACATTCCCAGCAGATGAACGCCCAAGATTCTGGCTGGTCGGGGTCACGAGCTTGTCGTGGGTCCAATTCATCACCGCATTTTGGGCATGCGTGGAAGATAAGTGATGGAACGTGGTTTCGTCGGAAATCTACGATGTCTTGAGGTGTGCCCTCAAGTTCTAGCATTTCGTGGTCACGGGCGGCTTCAAGTCCACGGGTTTCCAATTGGTCGCGAATCTTGACCTTCTGGTCGTCTTTGCCTTCATCATGGAGATTGTTCTCCAATTTGACAATGAGTTCAACGGTTTTACCAAGTCGGTTCATGATGAGTTTCTGAGCACGAAACGCCTCAACCTTTGCGATTTTCAGACGCTCTTTTTGTTCTGCAAGTTCAGTGAGAACGTCCTTTTGCTTTCGCTTGAATTTGATTTCTTCAATACGTGATTCTTGTTTCTTTTCAGGAGCGAGAACCTTGGAAAGAAAACGTTCCTTTCCGTGAGATTGAGGGCCAGCCGTAATGATGTCAATAACACCACGAGCAATCTCTATTTTGAGTCCGTAATTTTCTACGAGCATGTCTTTGTCGATCTTTTTCAAATCGCCAATTTTCAATCCCGCATCAGCGAGTTGGTTTGCAGTTGTATCGTCAATACCTCTGCGTAATAGCGCTAAGTATGTGTCCTTCTTTGCCATAACATCCCCTCCGACAAGTCTAGGCGAGCAGACACTCCTAAGAAAAGCCTCTGCCGCAAGTGTTCACTCAATCTAGCCCTTTTGAAGTCTCATTCCTCTTGGTCACCGGACTCAAAATCAGCCCCCAACTCCGCCCAGTCTTCAATATCAAAGGTCTCGGGGCGTTGGTCAAGGCGCGGGTCGTCTTGGAGAGATGCATACGCACTCTTCCAGCGACCGGCATGCCATCCTGGGATTCTGGAAATACGTTTTGGGACGGCGCGAAGGGTGCCTTTCAATTTCTTTCTTCGCTGGGAGAATGCTGCGTGAATCATCATGACGAGCAACCTACGGTCACAGGGCCATTCTTCATCGTGAGTCGTCAATCGTAACAAACGAGAATGAACCTTTGGCATGGGCGAGAAAGCGTGAGGTCCAACGCGTTCACCCATTTCGGGTTCAAAATCCAAAGCGACGACCATTCCGAGTGAACCAACATCGCTTTCGTATTCCATTACCACGCGTTCTGCAAATTCCTCTTGAACCAGCATGACCACAGATTCCAACGGTTGTGTGTGTGGATTGCGATGATGGCGCGTAAATACATCGATGAGGGGTGATGAAATTTGATATGGGATATTTGCAACGATTCGAGTGATGTCGTTGGGCCAACGGACCTTCAAGGCATCTCCTTCAATGAGTGTCAATGCTCCACTCGCAAGTTCGGGTATGAATATCGAGCGAACGTGTTCACAAGCCCCACTATCAAGTTCGATGGCAGTTACCTTGCATCCAGTCTCTAACAGAACTTCAGTCAGAACACCAGGGCCAGGTCCAATTTCTAAAACATGGTCGTCTTTAGAGACTTCACTCCACGCAACGGTACGTTCGAGAACGTCATCGTGAACGAGAAAATGTTGACCGAGGGCCTTGTTGAACGGTTGCTTCCCACGAAGCGAATCCACCAGCCAACGGGCGCCTCTCATACTTCCACCGGCAGGAGCAGTTCCGTAAGACGGGGAGCCATTGCCGGGTCTTCCAGTTCTGACACAAATCGACGAGCGAGGAGTTCGGCAGCGTCAATGTTGCAGGCTGTGTTAAGTTCTTCAACAGAGGCAAAAACACCTACTGCGTTACGAGCTTCAACCATCTGTGAAGCCTTTTTCTTGCCGACATCAGGAAGCAACTCAAAGCCGTGAACCTTGAGAGATATTGGGCCGGCTTTATTGTAGAACTCATCAACGAAATATTGGGCATGCTCTTCAACAAACATCTGAACGACAAGAGGCATGTCCATCTTGGCCATGTTTGACATTCGGTCACGGCGAGCCATTCCCAAAATACTGACGACTTCCTTTCGTTGTGCACTGTCAAGGCCGATGTAGAGTCGCTGGCTGGGAATCAAGAGTTCTCCTCGGGATTTAACCTTGAGTCGGCAGAAGCCGAGCGTCTTTTCGCTCATTGCAGTGACGACGTCTTCTTTGGTATCATGTTCAACAACACGAGCCCAGTCTTCGCCGGTAAGAGCCTTGGGGCGCTCTGGCTTTGCTGGACGGGGGCGTCCACCTTGTTGATTGCGTCCACCACGACGGTCGCCACCTTGGCGCCCGCCTTGTTCTCGTCCGTTACGCTGGCCACCGTTTCGGTTTCCTTGTTGTTGGCGACCTTCGGACCGACTTGGCTCAGGCTTTGGCTTCGGAACTTCCTTGCGTCCTTCAGCAGGGCGCGACATCTTGTAGGAGTTTGGACTTGCTTCCTTCTTCTTTGGAGCAGAAGGTGCGTTGATGTGGCGTTTTCGCCGAGGGTCAGTCATGATATCGCCTCTACTGTGTGGAAAGATTTACTTCATTCGGTAAAGCCAATGACTTGCTTTACAATATCAATGATCGCTGAGATTTCCGAGTCATCAATGGCGATGCGCTTGGAACCGAGAACGGCTCGCACATCTTCAGGGTGAAGTGGAATGAGTTCAGCCAACTTTGCAGCAAGACTTGGGTGCTTGGAAAGGGTTTCAACGTCGAGAAGAGCTGAACGCAGTTCTTCAAACATAGCAGGTTCAGTTCGGTAACCGTTGCGAATGTCACTTGCAGCCCATTCAGCATGTTGAAGCGCTGCTTTTTGCTCGTAACTTAGTTGTCCACGGCGGCCTTGAGCGTCCAAGAGCATGTCACGGACGGTTGCGAAATCGAGAAATTTATCTTCTTCTGGCATGATAATCCCTCACTCGAGTGGGCGTAGGTGTTCTGCGCGGGCAATAACCGTCTTTTGCATGTTACCGTCCTTAACAGCAACAATCCAAGCGACGCCTTGGCGCTTTTCAATGAATCCAGTTCGGCCGTTGAAACGGCGATGAGGCATACCGCCTTGTTGGCCACCGTCTAGAACGATAGCAACTCGGTCGCCTTCTTCATACTGATGCATGACACGGCGAATGTTCAAGCGGCTTCGCTCGTTCTTTCGTCGTCGCAAGATGCTTCGAGTTCCTACACGTTGTCCCTTGGATCGCTTCATATTGGTCGCCTCCTTTTGTCCGAATCAGCATAAGCGCATCTTCGGAGCATTTTGCCGACCGACCATCCCCATATAAGCACCGCGACGAAAAATCTCTGCACGATGAATGGGGTTTGGTTCAGTCTGCGTGAATATCTCCCACATCCAGCCACACGACGTTGCACTTTGCTTTGATGAGAGAGGCGATGGACGGTTGAGTCCGACCACTGTCGCCGTGCACGGTTTCTTTGACGTATGTTCCCGATTCACATCGTAGGGTGACTTCCACTTCACGAACGCCATCTTCAGCGATTTCAATAGATGGTGGATGAGCTTCGTAGACCGTACGCCGCCGGATAAGATCAGCACGCCGATGAGCCACACGCTCCGGCGTTCTCTGAGCCAGTTTGACACCGTTCAAGTTCTCTATCACCTGAATGATGGTTTCGTCATCGGGCAAATCAAATGTCTTCGGAGCCGGCGGAAGCGCAGCGAGAATCCGTTCAACGAGGTCCGCTTTCGTTCCGGTTTTCTTGAGTTCATGTTTGACGGCAAGAGCGACCAGTTCGTCCTTCTTCATCGTCTTCAAATCGTCTTCGGTAGGGCTGGCCGCTGGAACTTCTAGAACCGCTTCAAGAGGCTTTGTTCGGTCGCTGTTTCGGTCGCCTCTTCGTTGGCGTCGTTGCTTCTTTGTACTTCGTGTTTGAACGTCTTCTTTGGTCAAATCAACCGGAGCAGTTAGTACTTCATATTCGGCTTCATTCATGGGTTCAACGCGAAATCTGATGGTATAGGATTTCTCGGCGGGAGTGTCCTTGATCCGAACTACTTCGCTACGGGTTGATGGACGCATGGAGGTGATTTCAACCGAACCATTTGCGAGACTATTGATACGGTCCATCATTAGTTCAGGGTCAACTGAGCGCTTCCGAGGATTCTTGAATTCAATGACAAAGGGGCGCCCACGCCCCATGCAACGAACGTCAATGTCTTCTCGGCCCATTCCGTGGAAGGAATGTTCGTTGGCCTCAAACAGTTCTAAGAGAGGATTCCCAATGAGGTCCTGAACACTTCGTTTGTATTGCAATCCTGTTTCATCGCAGCGTTTGCATCCTCGCCCCTTGCATGCACGGCACGGCCAGCGAGTTTGTGGAATACCACGCTCTAACTTCTTGTATCGTCCGTAGACATAGACTGCTCGAATGTCCAGGTCAACCGTAAGCGTGAGGACATCGATAAGCGCCAAAACATCAGGCTTATCGTTTACCAATTCAATGCCTCCAATACGTTCATTGAGGCGTCGGGATATTTGCGCAACTAGGGAACTCTTGAGCGGGTCTGAACCTCCAGCACCATACTGCTTCCTCATTACGTCTTCACCTTCGGTTTGGTCCTTAGGGAAACGCGCACCAAGTTGCAATCGTTTCAGTTCATAGGGCTTTAGTGCATCGTAAATGATATCGGCAAGCAAATCCACTTCCTCAAAGAGATTTTCGCAAAACGGACAAAGAGGTGTATCTGCACGAGCCGATGAAAGATGACTGTCACGCTCAAGGACAGAAACACGAACTTCACCCCCTGATTCTTCAAGTGATTGTCCAAACCGCTTCTTTCCACCCACTCGGCCAAGACATGCATCACATGTTCCAAGGCGTACCAAGTGCTTGTGGCCTGCTGGTGATGGTGCGCGTGGGATCTCCTCCATATGCGAGTCAAGTTGGTCATCGAATGCAAGGTCACCCATGTCGGAGTTTTCCTCACTTGCTACAGGCGCAACAGCGTCTTCGTCGTCCCAAAGGGAGTAATCGGTTTCTCCGAATCCAGCATCGGCATATTTCATCCAATCTTCTTCGTCATTCTCGTCGGGGCGCGTGCCTTCGTTATCGGTCATAATTCTCACCACTCTCCCGGGGTCAACCCCAAGGACAGCATTTGGTGGGCAGGCTCAACCCTTCATGAAGGCACCGATGAAAATTACTCTTCTTCATCTGATTCTGATCTGTCTTCAGATGGGGCAATAAGTCCCAAGGCGGCGGTCGTGAGAATGAGGCTTGCGAGCAATGAAAGGGCAATCATCGCCGCAGAGAAAATTCCGAAATTGCTGAACAAGCCCATAGGGGAGAGGGCGATGACGGCAAAGCCGGCAATGTCAGAGCTTGCTGAACCGAGCAAAGCCAGACCGCAAGCACCGCCAACAGCAGCGAGGGCATCGTTGTGCGACTCTCCGTTTTCTCTGCCTTCTCGATAGCGTTCCGTAACGTGAATACAATAGTCAATACCCACGCCGAGAGATATAGTCGCAATCGTCACGGTAACGATGTTGAGTGATGAGCCCGCGACGTACATGAGCCCGTACAGCCAAACGACGACGAGGAGAATCGGAACAAAGGTCACAGCTGCCTGTTTCGGAGATCGGAATCCAACGGTAAGGCAACCAAAGACGAAAACTGAACCCAGAACGAGGGACGATTGCATTTCATCTTGCATGGCTGTTGAAGCAGTGAATCGTGTGATTGGTCTGCCGGTAAGCATGACCCATGTTAGCGGCTTGTCATCTTCACTTGCACCCTCTTCTTCGTAGGTGCCGCTTGAAAGATTGGTGAATACCTCGAGGTCTCTCCAAACTTCAGCAACTCCACCTTTCATGCCAGGGAAGTCTTCAGGAGAGGTCATGCCGAATCGAATTTGCATCATTTCGTAACGTGCCGGTTCATCATTGATATCCAACCATGGCTGACTGGTGTTGAGTTCGGTTACAGGCATGATGTAAAGTTGGACGATACTCGGAGGGATATCGGGGATGGGCCCGATACCTGGGACGCCGTAAATGGAGAGGAAACCATAGAAGAAAGCAAGGCAGTCCCTATCGGTTGTATCCACCAGTGGTCCGTTGCCAGCAAGTGAGCAATTCATACCGTGTCCTTCGGTACCAAGTTCCCATCCTGCGGCTTCAAAGGGCGTGCTGTTTAAGACCAAACTGCCTTGAGCAGCAAAGACCATTTCATCAAGTGCAAGGATGTCAATGGTTCCATCGGGTTGCCGAGTGATCTTGTTGGGGACGCCATCAGGTAGCGCATCCATATCTTGCCGGAATATGTCAATGGCGGCAAAGACATCTGGGTCGAGAACGTCACCCATGATGAGAAGGTTTGCGGGTTCACCTTCATCAGCAAATCGCTTGCTAATTTGGTCCACTCCAATCGCAAAGTCTGACCGTTCATCAAGGAAGTCCTCAACGGCGAAGTCGCCTTCAAGTTGGGCCATTCCATATGCGGCTGGGATGGTGAGTAATAGTGCTACTGCTGTGATGAGAAGTGCGGTTTTTCGTTGCCCAGAGCGGTGTGTTACGCTTCGTAACCAGTCCGGATTTACCAGTGATTTGATTTCCTTTTCCTCGGTCTTCTTGGCGCGCTTGGCCAACCAGTCGTCTACACTAACGCGGATGAGTGGTGACCACATTCCGGTCAACAAAAAGGCTGCAAAGATTCCCAATGCCGCTTCAATTCCAAAGGAACGCAGAGCGGCGATGTCGCTGAAGAGATTGGCTGCGAAGGCAGCCATTGTTGTGATGGAAGTGAGGGTAATTGCCCTGCCTACTCTAGAAAGTGTGATTTTACCGGCTTGTTCTGAAGATTTTCCTGATGCACGTTCCTCTTTGTAGCGATGCAAGGCATGCAAGGCATCGTCAATACCCAAAGCCAAAACTAGAATCGGTAACAAATTCGAGAATTGTGACCGTGCGATAAGACTCAAACCAAACCAACCGGTCATGGTTGCAAAATGTCCGATAAGCCCTTGCATCCAAAGCAGCGCAGCACCGAGTGCGAACATGACGATAGCAACATCAGACCATCGGCGTAGGCTCACGTAAAGTAAGGCGACGATAGCGAGTCCCATGAGTACGATGAGGCCCGCACTTGACTGAAGTTCCCGATTCACTTCTACGTTAACGCCTTGTCCGACCAGAAGAGTTATTGTTGAATGGTCGTGGCTGCGAAGATGACCTTCTAGGTCCATGAACGACCATTCAGTTGAGCAGCCAGCCCCTTCGTCCTGCATTTCTGCACACTTGCCTTCGGTGTATTGGGGAGGGTGAAGGACGAGTTGCCCATCGTCAAGACGGTATCCTCCGACGCGGAATCCTTCTTCTGTGAATTGGATATCTTTCTCTTGGTGGGCTTCTTTCCAAACGACTTCCCAGCCCATAGCTTCGAGTTTGGTTCGGTCAAGTTGCACGAGCAACCACGTAGACGAAGCCGTCCATCGGCCTTTGCCCCAAAGTGCATTTTCCCATGTGCCGTCGGAGGTCAAAACACCGTAAATGGGTCCTTCTTGAAATGCAGTATAATCTGCTTTGAACCCACGGTCAAGGGAGAGCCACCTTAGGAAGTTGTTATCCGATGCCTCGGCCATTCGGTGTGCGGCCATATCAATGTGAGCCTGTGTGATGTTTTCATCATCAAATTCAAGGCAGTCAAGTGGAAAACAATCGGTCCAATTTGCGGGCGGTTCAGTCACAACCCCCAGCGCGGTAAGTCCGGGTTGTGTGAGGATAGAGGTCCCGTTCATGAACCCACGAAAGTGGTCAGAAAGAGAGATTGCGCCTGGCGCTTGGTGGCCGGTTACATCGTTAACAAGAGGTTTGAGCGCCGGAGCCAGAGCGTGTTCGTTAACGAGGTCAACTTTGTTATCAATTTCCCGAAGCAACGTCAAATTGAGAATGCCTCCCGTCGGAGCATCAATACCGCCCCAAGGTTCTCCTGCAGCAAGCATTTCGGTTGGTGGTACAAGCGAAGCATAATCTGGAGCACCATCTTCCATTCTTGGGACAGGCTGCCATGTCTCAATCGGAGGGACATTAGTCGGGTCACGAGCAGAAACAAGGAAGCCAAGAATAATTTCAGAGTTCGGGAATTCTTCATCAATCACCGTCTGAGCGGTAAGTTCTGGCGATTCCATTTCATAAGATTCCATGTCGATGGGCTGAAGAGCCGTCATGGCCCCAGGAATCATCAATAACGTAAGGAAAAATATGGCGACGTGGACGCTTTTTCGCCGAGGCAGCAACCATGCTGCCATACGGTCGTAGCGTCCTTCCATGGTCAAAAGCCGAGGCCTCACCTTTTCAAGTGATGTTTTTCCAATGTTTCCTTTCATTAAATAGTCTCATGCGGCACAGAGTTCAATTACTGCCCGCGAGGGTAGCGGGCCCTCAACGGTGATGTTCTGTGGATTTGGATGTGCGTTACAAGGAACAATTGTCTTCAGCAAGGCAATTTCTAAGCACGTCCGGAAGGGCAAAAAACGGTACTTCTATCAACGATGGCAGAGAACTCACATTGCTGAAAAACCAAGCCCAATGCCCTCATTGCGGAATTTATTTTGAGGGTGGAAACCACAATACAGAGCACATTCACCCAAGAGCTCTTGGGGGGGAAAATACCGACCATAACAGGATTCAGTTTTGTCTTGCTTGTAATAACGCTCGGAACCTCGTGATGCAGGCCCTACTCGGGCACCCTCCCTATTTCAAAAACTTCCCTCAAAACTGGCCGATGGTGGAAGAATATTTGCTATGGTCCGAAATCTCAATTGACGACGGACTTTCAGCGGGAAATCAGGTGAACTCAGTACATCAGAAGTTCCTCATGTATCGCTTTTCAGGACAGCTACAATCCTCAGACCTAACCAACGCATATGGCCGATTCTCAACATGGAAAAAGGGAGATTCACCAAATTACAAACAGGGTACTCGTCAGCGGTTGAAAAGAAAGCAGATAGTTCTCCAAAAAACGAAGAGAAAAGGAATATTCATCTCTGTATTTGACCGTCTTTTTGGATACGGCGTCAATGAAGAGCCCCCGAAAGTAAAAGCGATTGCGACTGCTCAACCCGCCCCCGTTCAGAACCAAACCGAACAAAAAACAGCTCTGGTTGACAGAGAGGTTGTTGCCACTCAACAAAGTGACAATGTTTTGAAGTCCAAATCAACCCTACGTCCGATTACAGAATTCCGTTCTGTGATTCTCTCTTTTCTAACTACATCTCCTATAACTATCTCTCATCTTGGAGACCACGTTAAGGATTACATGAATACTCAGGGAATGTCAGATTCAACAACAACAGACTTCCTGAATCTATACGGCTTACCCAAAGGCTTGAAAAAAGCACTTGAAACTCACCTTTCCGAAGAAGTCATTATCTCTGGATCCTCACCTAAGCACGAAGTTGCACGAACAATTTCGTCAACTACTCAGGCCAATAATTCAAATTATCGCTCAATTGAGGAATTCCGTACAATCATTCTCTCCTTTCTCACTACTGAACCAACTCAAATTGCTGAAATTGGAAAGAAGATTGTTGCATACATGAAGGATCAAGGAATATCAGAAAGAACAACAACCGACTTTTTGAAACTCTTTGGCCTTCCAAGGGGAATGAAAAAAGCCATCCAAGAACATCTTTCTGAGAAGGTAATCATCACTGGGACCTCCCCAAAATATGAGGTGGCAAAACGTTCTGATGACGCAGAGGACCAACTCTACACACAAACCTCTCCAGAAGAATTTTTGGAATCTTGGCAGTCCACGGTAATTGAAAGACATGAACGTGGAACGCCGATTAACTTTGGAGATTTTTGGGGGCTTATTTCGGCCGAACAAAAGCGCTCAGGCCAAACATGGACGCACTTCCTAGCCCCTTTTGGAATGAAGTCTAAGGCACCAATTCCCAAAAAAGTAAGACGAATACTTGACCTTACCCAACTGAATTACTCAATTGAGGGCGAGATACCCAATCAGACAATTGTTTTAGATTCTACACTGTCGAAGGAAGAAGAATAAAGCTCCCTTTTTCCACCAAAGCACGAGTGACCGGCCCTCCGAACCTATTATGAACGGGTGAATGTCCATGACACATTGCACAGGGCGACAGACATGGCCACGCTTGATGATATAATCAGTGATGCTAACGCCATGGATGCTTGGATGAAATGGTCCACTGGACTTGTCCTCACACTCCTATCGTTAGCTGTTGTTCGCTTTTTAATGAAGAAAGTCGTGCTTGACTTTGTCAAAGCGACCTCATTCGACTGGGATGACCAGTTGTATCGGCCTGTCACCAACCGGCTTTATTCCTTCATCATGTTTACAGGCATACAACTTACCATGCTTTGGGTAATGGGGAAAGAAGAAGAATTGAACATTGCCTTGGATCCCGTATTTCAAGCAATTTACATCATTTTGTCGACTTCGTTGTTGAGTGTCGCACTGAAGATTATGATTCCAGTCGTGCTTGACAAATTCTCCAATCCTTCTTCTGTCACCGTATCAGGGAGCAACTCGCTGGTTGTCTTCTTAGTGAGGGCTGCAGTTTGGTTTGGTGGACTGTACCTAGCCATGGATGAACTGGGCTTTGAGTTGGTTGGACTCCTCGCATCTCTAGCAGTCTTTTCTATCATCATTGGTTTGGCGATGCAACAGACACTTGGGAACATCATCAATTCATTCATGCTTGCTTTGGACCAACCCTTTGAGGTAGGGGACCGAATTGAAGTTGATGGAGAAATCGGCTCGGTAGTTTCCGTGGGAATCCTTTCAACTAAGGTTCTCACTAACGAAGAAAATCTTGTCGTCATTCCTAACAACAATCTCATTAATTCAACGGTCGTTAACCACGCTCGTGGTGGTGGCGACGGACAAGGACGACGGATTTCACTGGTTATGGACATCGGGGTAGAATACGACGAAGACATTTCTCACGTCAAGTACACTGTTCTTCAGTTGATGCGAGCGTGCCCGTATGTGATTGAAGTTCCCGAACCCAGAGTTCTTCTCAATGAACTTGGAGATTTCGCCAAGGTGTTCAGATTGTACGGTTGGGTAGAGGACTATTCTGATGAATTCATAGCAAAGGATTGGTTGTTGAAGAATATCGCAGAAAGCTTTGCAAGAGAAGGCATTGGTATTCCTTTCCCAACAGCAGTCGAGATTACTTCGGAATTCAAGGAAACCTACAACAAGCAGCGCAAGGCGACAAATGTCCGCCGTGCTCGTCTGCAAATGATCAAGGAAGACAAAGCCCTTGAGCGTGAGCGTGCAGAAGCTAAGTGGGAAATTGAGGCGATTACCGAGAAACTCAAGGACCCTGAATTGGAACGTGTAGAAAGAAACACTCTTGAAGAATCATTACGGGAACTGAATCGGGTTTTGAGCATGTTTGAGGCTGGCGACAACTAAGAGTTGAATGGGTGATTTTATGTATCGGGTCCCGTTCATGATAGGCATGAACTCAGTTGATTTGCGGTATATGCAAGTTGACATCACCATAGATTCGGGGAGGGACCTGCCAGGGATCTCCCTAACCCAAGATTTCCATAGAGTGGAATTCCTCACTAAAATGGGCTCCTCTAAAGAAGGGCTTCATGCCCTTATTCGAATTGATTACGATAATCCTTCAAAACTTTCAAAAGATCAAAAAGCGTATAAAATCATCAAAATCTTGGAACAGACTGAACGTTCCGCTCTCTGTGAAGTTTTGGCTACGGGCACTCTGACACGTATATTCACGGCCCTTGAACACGTATGGTGGGTTTCGCCCACCTTTGTTCATCCAGAGGGAATGTTACTCACCCTAAGAGGCACGAGGGACTCTCTTCGTCAAGCACATTCAGACCTCAAAAATGTCCTCAATGAAGGATTCAAGATGAAGCTGGGCGCTGAGTCCTTGCACAATCCTGAGTTCATTGAGTTGCTTCCTGAGCGACAACGAACGGTTCTAGAAAGAGCGATTGAGATGGGTTACTATGACCGCCCTCGCTGTTGTACCCAGCGTAATATCGCTGAATCCCTTGACATTAAGCAAGCCACGGTGAGTGAACATCTTCAATCCGCAGAGGCAACTATTATCCACGCATTTACGACCGAACCATGAATGTTGAGCCCACAGACCTATCATAAACGGTGAAGGGGATTTTACGCGCATGCTGATGCAGACCTATGTCCGGTGCACGCCATGCGAATTTCAACCGAGCCGTCGTCCTCTCGCTTTTGATGATGATGATGACCCAAGTGGGGTATCTTGAATCCATGAACGCATGGAAAAACGACGAAGAAACACTTGACCAGAGCACCGACGTTCTCGAAACGGGAGGCTCGGGCGCAAGCAACTTCACCGCAAGCGTCGAAGGTGCAGATCTCTTCATCGATGAGGCCATGACCAACATCACATTCCAATACAACGCCAGTGCAGCAAGCGGCTCTGGTAGCGGCTCAGGCAGCGGCTCAGGCACCACAACCAACGGCAACGGAACAACATGGCAGGTGGCTGATATCAACAGCGGATCTATCGGCAGTCTCTCCGGATCATTCATGGAGATACTCGTCGGTGATACGCTCTACTTCAGTGCGAATGATGGAAGCAGTGGCACAGAACTGTGGGCTCATGATACCTCAAACGCCTCAACTTGGCAGGTGGCTGATATCAAGAGCGGGGGTGGCACCAGTTGGCCCGGACAATACATGTCGATACTCGTCGGTGATACGCTCTACTTCAGTGCGTATGAAGGAAGCAGGGGCACAGAACTGTGGGCTCATGACACCTCAAACGCCTCAACTTGGCGGGTGGCTGATATCAACAGCGGTGTTGAGGCCAGTGTCCCCGGATCTGACATGTCGATACTCGTCGGTGATACGCTCTACTTCAGTGCGTATGATGTAAGCAGCGGCACAGAACTGTGGGCTCATGATACCTCAAACGCCTCAACTTGGCGGGTGGCTGATATTAGCGGGAGTACCGGTAGTAGCCCCGGACAACACATGACGATACTCGTCGGTGATACGCTCTACTTCGATGCGACTGATGGAAGCAGCGGCTATGAACTGTGGGCTCATGATACCTCAAACTCCTCAACATGGCAGGTGGCTGATATCCGCAGCGGTGCTGACAGCAGTTACCCCGGACAACACATGTCGATACTCGTCGGTGATACGCTCTACTTCGATGCGGATGATGGAAGCAGCGGCAAAGAACTGTGGGCTCATGATACCTCAAACGCCTCAACTTGGCGGGTGGCTGATATCGACAGCGGATCTGGCGACAGTTACCCCGGATATAGAATGGCGATATTGGTCGGTGATACGCTCTACTTCGATGCGTATGATGCAAGCAGCGGCCACGAACTGTGGGCTCATGATACCTCAAACGCCTCAACTTGGCGAGTGGCTGATATCCGCAGCGGAAGTGGCCACAGTAACCCCACACAATACATGGAGACCTTAGTCGGTGATACGCTCTACTTCAGTGCGGATGATGGAAGCAGCGGCTACGAACTGTGGGCTCATGATACCTCAAACGCCTCAACTTGGCGGGTGGCTGATATCTACAGCGGATCTGGCAACAGTAACCCCGGACAATTCATGTTGATACTCGTCGGTGATACGCTCTACTTCGATGCGATTGATGGAAGCAGCGGCATGGAACTGTGGGCTCATGATACCTCAAACGCCTCAACTTGGCAGGTGGCTGAAATCTATAGTGGCACTTACAACAGTAACCCCGGACTATACATGTCGATACTCGTCGGTGATACGCTCTACTTCGATGCGCAGTACAGAAGCGGCGACAAGGAACTGTGGGCTCATCAACCAGGTGAAATCACCTCACTGAGCAGCGGCTCAGGCAGCGGCGGCTCAAGCGGCGGCATGACCAATCTCACCAATGCAACAAGTTGTGTTGCTTCTCCAAGCCTACCAAACGGCTTGAACATCGACAGCAGCACGTGCACCATCAGCGGTACACCAACAGTCACGACAAGCAATGCAACCTACACGGTTACGGCGGTCATCAACAGCGTGACCTTCCAGACCACCATTTGGCTCTCAAGCGCATACCAACAACTCACATCAAGCGTCGAAGGTGCAGATCTCATCATCGATGAGGCCATGACCAACATCACCTTCCAATACAACGCCAGTGCGGCGAGCGGCTCAGGCAGCGGCTCAGGCAGCGGCTCAGGCACCACAACCAACGGCAACGGAACAACATGGCAGGTGGCTAACATCTTCAGCGGTAGTACCAGTAGTAACCCCGGATATCACATGGAGATCTTAGTCGGTGATACGCTCTACTTCGATGCGTATGATGCAAGCAGCGGCACAGAACTGTGGGCTCATGATACCTCAAACGCCTCAACTTGGCGGGTGGCTGATATCCACAGCAGTGGCAACAGTAACCCCGGACAATACATGGAGATCTTAGTCGGTGATACGCTCTATTTCGATGCGACTGTTGGAAGCAGCGGCACAGAACTGTGGGCTCATGATACCTCAAACGCCTCAACTTGGCGGGTGGCTGATATCCACAGCAGTGGCAGCAGTAACCCCGGACAATACATGGAGATCTTAGTCGGTGATACGCTCTACTTCAGTGCGTATGATTTTTTCAGCAGCCACGAACTGTGGGCTCATGATACCTCAAACGCTTCAACTTGGCGGGTGGCTGATATCAACAGCGGGGCTGCCAGCAGTAACCCCGGACAATACATGGAGATCTTAGTCGGTGATACGCTCTACTTCAGTGCGAGTGATGGAAGCAGCGGCCACGAACTGTGGGCTCATGATACCTCAAACGCCTCAACTTGGCGGGTGGCTGAGATCCGCAGCGGGACTGGCAGCAGTAACCCCGGACTTTACATGGAACTACTCGTCGGTGATACGCTCTACTTCGATGCGAGTGATGGAAGCAGCGGCCGGGAACTGTGGGCTCATGATACCTCAAACGCCTCAACTTGGCAGGTGGCTGATATCTGGAGCGGATCTAGCAGCAGTAACCCCGGAGCAGTAGGTATGGAGATACTCGTCGGTGATACGCTCTACTTCAGTGCGTATGATGGAAGCAGCGGCACAGAACTGTGGGCTCATGATACCTCAAACGCCTCAACTTGGCGGGTGGCTGATATCCGCAGCGGAAGTGGCCACAGTAACCCCGGACATTACATGGACGCGATACTCGTCGGTGATACGCTCTACTTCAGTGCGAATGATGGAAGCAGCGGCCACGAACTGTGGGCACATGATACCTCAAACGCCTCAACTTGGCAGGTGGCTGATATCTACAGCGGATCTGGCACCAGTAACCCCGGATATTACGGCATGGAGATACTCGTCGGTGATACGCTCTACTTCGAGTGCGATGATGGAAGCAGCGGCTGGGAACTGTGGGCTCATGATACCTCAAACGCCTCAACTTGGCAGGTGGCTGATATCGACAGCGGGACTGGCAACAGTAAACCCGGACAACACATGGAGATACTTCGTCGGTGATACGCTCTACTTCGATGCGAGTGATGGAAGCAGCGGCTACGAACTGTGGGCTCTTCAACCAAGTGAAATCACCTCACTGAGCAGCGGCTCAGGCAGCGGCGGCTCAGGCAGCGGCTCAGGCAGCGGCATGACCAACGTCACCAATGCAACAAGTTGTGTTGCTTCTCCAAGCCTACCAAACGGCTTGAACATCGACAGCAGCACGTGCACCATCAGCGGTACACCAACAGTCACGACAAGCAATGCAACCTACACGGTTACGGCGGTCATCAATTCAACAACATTCCAGACGACCGTATGGCTCTCCACCTCACCGTTCGCAACCATCACCTCAACGGTGGAAGGTGCGCATCTCAATCTTGGTGAAGCTATGGGCCCGATCACGCTCAACTACACTTCACAAGCGGGTAACGGAACCCTGTACAACGGCAACGGTACTGCTTGGATGGTCAAGGACATCTACAGCGGAGCTGCCGAAGGTAGTCCCTATTTCCTCACAGCCGTTGGCAACATTCTCTATTTCCGAGCCATAGACGGAACCAACGGATACGAATTGTGGAAGAGCGATGGAACTGCCTCAGGCACGGTGCTGGTCAAGGATATCAACAGCGGAAGTGACAGCGGTTGGCCTAACCACCTCACAGCTGTTGGCAACACCCTTTATTTCGAAGCCACCGATGGAACCAACGGATACGAATTGTGGAAGAGCGATGGAACAGCCGCAGGCACGGTAATGGTTAAGGACATCAACAGCGGAAGTGGCAGCAGTGATCCCACCCACCTCACAGCCGTTGGCAACACCCTCTATTTCGCAGCCAACGACGGAACCAACGGATGGGAATTGTGGAAGAGCGACGGAACAGCCTCAGGCACGGTGATGGTCAAGGACATCAACAGCGGAAGTGTTCAAATTGTTCCCTCCTACCTCACAGCCGTTGGCAACACCCTCTATTTCTCAGCCACCGACGGAACCAACGGAACCGAATTGTGGAAGAGCGATGGAACAGCCGCAGGCACGGTGATGATCAAGGACATCAACAGCGGAAGTAGCAGCAGTTCTCCCAGTTATCTCACAGCCTTTGGCAACACCCTCTATTTCGCAGCCAGCGACGGAACCAATGGAACCGAATTGTGGAAGAGCGATGGAACAGCCTCAGGCACGGTGATGATGGACATCAACAGCGGAAGTGGCAACAGTTATCCTAACTATTTCAAAGCCATTGGCAACACCCTCTATTTCAAAGCCACCGACGGAACCCTCCTCAACATGTTGTGGAAGAGCGATGGAACAGCCAATGGCACAATGATGGTCGGCTCCAGCGGATCTCTCCCCCTTATTGATTCTAATTCCTACCTCACAGCCGTCGGCAACACCCTCTATTTCCGAGCCAACGACGGAACCAACGGATGGGAATTGTGGAAGAGCGATGGAACAGCCAACGGCACAATGATGGTCAAGGACATCCGCAGTGGAAGTGACAGCAGTTCTCCCCAATACCTCACAGCCGTTGGCAACACCGTTTATTTCTCAGCCCACGGCGGATCGGGAGTAGGTACTGAATTGTTCAAGAGCGATGGAACAGCCAATGGTACGGTGATGGTCCAGGAGATCAGCAGTGGAAGTAGTAGCGATCCTAGTGAACTCATAACCGTTGACAATATCCTCTATTTCCGAGCCACCGACATACCCAACCAACCTAACGTGGGATCTGGAAAGGAATTGTGGGCTTTAGACCCTGCCAACATCATCCTCAACACCCCACCACCCGTTTCATGGGAAACCGACCCTGCATTACCTGCAGGAATGAGCATCTCGAACGGCGTCATCAGTGGAACACCTTCGGTTTATGCCAACAATCAGACCTACACAGTTTATGCTAATCAGAGCAATTATTCAACAACGCACCAGTTGTACTTCAGTGTCGATACGGACAATGCACACACGGTCGTTGAGAACCAAGCCATCGATGCCATTGGCTTCCATCCACCGTTCAACAACGGTACCACTACGTGGACGGCTTCGGCAAACTTGCCAGGAAACCTCACGATTGATGCCTCAACTGGTGAAATTACTGGAACGGTCAACGGAACCTTTGCGAATGCTACCATTACGGTAACAGCAACCCATAACGGCAGTGCTACCGAGACCTTCACGTTCAACCTGCAGAGTCTCGCAGATTACGACGGCGATGGACTACCAAACGATCTGCCAAGCGATTACAATGCAGCCGACCAACCAACGCCAGGTCTTGTTGCTGACGATGATGACGACGCTGACGGCTTGCCGATTCTGTCGAGACTGACACTGGAACCTACATTGACGCCACGAATACGGGTACTGACCCATTGAATCCAGACACCGACGGTGATGGAATTTGCGACGGCCCAAATGCAGTACCTCCAATCTGTGTTGCAGGTCCAGACAGCGATCCGAACGGTGAAAGTTTCCCGCCAACCTTGGTTGCCGTCAACAACACCGTCATCTCAACGCTTGCTCCATACTTGGCAGTAAGCGGTGGAACCTACGAGATTTCACCAGACTTGCCAGCAACCCTGTCTCTTGACCCCGCAACCGGTGAAATCACCGGTACAGCTACCGAAACCATCACCAACACCACCTACACCATGTGGTCGAACAACTCCAACGGTGATTCTCTGTCGTGGAACTTCACGATTGAAATCTTGGAAGACAGCGACGGCGACGGATTGCCCAACGAATTGCCCGGCGATTATGATCCAACCAACCCTGATGCACCAGGCCTTGTGGAAGACACTGACGATGATAACGACGGACTTTCCGACACCAATGAATCAGAGATTGGTACCAATCCACTCAACCCTGACACAGACGGCGACGGCATGTGCGACGGACCAGTGGCTTCGCCACCGGACTGCGTTGCTGGCCCTGACGCTTTCCCGCTTGACCCCGCTGGCGACACCGATACAGACGGTGACGGCAACCCAGACACGCTCAATCCTCCTTCAAACAGCGACCCTGCTTTGGTTGAGGACTTGGACGATGACGGTGACGGTCTTGATGACGTCAATGAAACCAACACGGGCATCTACAACAGCAGCACTGACACGGGAACCGACCCGCTTGACCCAGACACCGATAACGACGGTATTTGCGACGGACCGAACGCTGTCTATGACGTTCAAGGCAACCTCATCTGCGTTGCTGGACCTGACGATACACCGCTTAGGCGAAGCTGCTGAAGGCGTCGTTTACGGCTTGAACAATCACAACTTGTTCAGCAGCCTCGTGCCTCCGTATCAACTGCCTGGTGCAGCATGGAGTATCTCTCCAGACTTGCCTGATGGCATTGAACATCGACCCGGTCAGTGGTATCATCAGCGGTACACCGACCGAAGTGACGTGGAACATCACCTACACGATGTACGGCATCACCGATACTGCATCGATCACCTTCGATTTCAACTTGCAAATTTTGGAAGACACCGACCGTGACGGTTTGCCCAACGAACTGCCCGACGACTATCCGGGTGAGGGCGAACTGGTGGAAGATTTGGACGACGACGGTGACGGTGCTTCTGACCTTTCAGAAACCGGAACTGGAATCTACAACGGTACGGGCGACCTGGGTACGGATTCCTTGAACCCTGACACCGACGGTGACGGCATCTGCGACGGACCCAACGCTGTTCCACCAGTCTGTTTGGCTGGTCCGGATTCCAACCCAGTTGGAACTGGCCCGCTCGGCCCAACCGTTCTTGTCAACAACACTGAGACAACACCAATCAACCCACCAAACGCAGTACCTGGTGCATACGTGGGAAGTTTCCCCGACCTGCCTGAAGGGCTCATCTTTGATGCTGCAACCGGCATCATCAGTGGTACGCCGACCGAATCAATGGACCAACACGACCTACACGATTTGGGCAAACACAACCGACCCCGCGTTCTCGATTGAGGCCACCTTCTGGCTCGAAGTCTTGGAGGACTACGACGGCGACGGAATGCCCGACCAACTCCCTGAAGACTATCCGGACACCGGCGTTGAGCCTTACACCCTCATTGAGGACGAAGACGACGACAACGACGGTATGTCGGACACCAACGAGAGCATCATTGGTACCGACCCACGCAACCCTGACACCGACGGTGATGGGTTCTGTGACGGCAACGGCACCGGTGACGGCTCGTGCTACTGCAGGGCCTGATTCTTCACCGCTCGACCCACTCCTGCCAGTCAACACCGATGGCGATGCCTATCCCGACGAGGACCCTGACGGTCCGGGCGGCTTGATCGCTGACGATGACGACGATAACGACGGCTTCCTTGACATTACAGAAATTGATTGTTTAACCAATTCAACCGATGCAACCGACATGCCCAACGATTTGGACGGCGACGGTATCTGCGATGCTCTCGACCCCGACATGGACGGTGACGGCATAGCCAACATCGCTGAACTCGGCGAACCGCTCGGCTCTGATGGCTGGCAATGCCGATACTGACGGCGACGGCGTTTGCGACGGACCTGAAGCGCCAGCCAACGGCGTCTGTATCGCTGGACCGGACGCCTTCCCACTTGACGCAGCAGGTGCCCAAGACACCGATGGTGATGGCATGCCTGACCGCTTGCTTGGAGCATCAACCAGCGTCCCTCCACTTGTTGAGGACCTTGACGATGACGACGATACGTGGTCGGATGTTAACGAGACCCTTTGTGGTTCAAATCCAATATTGGATACCAGCATGCCAGCGGATACTGATGGAGATGGCTTGTGCGACGCGCTTGACGATTACCTTGACTTGCCGTTTACATTGAACTATCCTACGCAATTTGTTGACCTCTTTGCCAATCAAACGATGGAACCGTTCCTGCCCAATGTAACGGGCGACAGGTGATGTCGTCATGTGGAGCATCAGTGGCGAACTCCCCGAAGGCCTGACCTTCGGATGGAGCCCTGCTCGTGACGCCTATGTTGGACGGAAGCATCAGAGGAACTCCAGTGAATGGAACCGAGACACTCAACTTCACCATTTGGGCAAGCAACAGCAACTTCAACCAATCCTTTGCCATCTCAATGACCGTGTTCAACGACACCGATAACGACAGTTTACCCGACGAGTTACCTGTCGGTTACATTGGCAATCTAACTGCAGATTTGGACGACGATAACGACGGAATTTCAGATTCCCAAGAAACAACATGTGGTTCAGACCCGATGGATGCGGATTCGGGAGAAAACGACTGGGTAACAGTTTGTTTGGACATTAAGAATAACGAAAAGGACGATGATGGCTTTAGTTGGATGTGGTGTTTCCCATGTCTGTTATTCCTCCTCCTCATTTTGCTGGTTCCACTTGTCTTAGGTAGAGACCAACTCCTTGTGCTCCTTGCTGATGGCCCTGAGCCTGAAAACACTACCTCTGAACCAAACTTTGTTTCAGGGGCAGGTACAGAGGACGACCCGTTCATCCTCGCACCGCTTGGACCACTCCAACCCGGAACGGTGGAATCCAGTGTTGAATGCATCACGATTACTAACATGGGCGACATTAAGATCGACATGGTTGATTTCAACGATGAAGAGAACGATGGACGATTCAAGATGTTTGAATCCGCCTTCAGTATGGAAGGAACTCGTGTTCTTGCAGTTGGCAAGGACGGAGAAGTTGTTTTGAACTTCAAGTTTGATGACCGAGAATTCCCTTCGTATGAAGGGGGAACATACCAAGCACGTATCAAACTCGGCAAGGCCAGCGTTTACTTCCTTTGGGACGTGACGATAGAGGCGGATGAAATCAAAGGCAGAATCTGAGAAGAAGAAGACCATGAGCCGCATTAAGAAGCGTAAGAAGTCCTTTGATTTCGAGCGTGATTGGTAAGGCCACGAAGAAAGACGCAGACGACCTCCAGGCCATCAAGGGTATAGGTCCTTACAGCGAAGAGAAACTCAACGCTCTTGGAATCTTTACCTACGCTCAATTGGCGAACTTTAACAAGGCTACAGAGGACGATGTCAATGAAGCCATTGAACACTATCCGGGCCGAATTCAGCGAGACGAATGGGTCAAGCAAGCACGTGGAATGATTGAAGCAGAAGCCAAGGCCGATGAAGAAGCCCTCAAGGCGGCTGAAGAAGAGCGCCTCAAGGCTGAACAAGAAGCAAAAGCGGCTGAAGAAGCCATTGCCGACAGCTGCCGCTGCTGCTCAAGCAGAAACCGACGCTAAGAAGGCTGAAGAGAAGGCTGCTAAGGACTGAACTAAAGAAGGCTGAAGATGCACGCTGCTGCTGCAAAGAAAGCTCAAGGAAGAAGAGCTGCTAAGAGAAGCCAAGGATGCTGAAGCAAGGCTGCTAAGGAAGCCAAGGCTGCTGAAGAGAAGGCTGCTAAGGAAGCCAAAGGCTGACTGACGCTAAGGCTGCTAAGGAGCGAGCCAAGGCTGCTGAAGAGAAGGCCAAGGATGCTGACGCTAAGGCTGCTAAGGAAGCCAAGGCTGCTGACGAGAAGGCTGCTAAGGAAGCCAAGGCTGCTGACGAGAAGGCTGCTAAGGAAGCCAAGGATGCTGACGCTAAGGCTGCTAAGGAAGCCAAGGCTGCTGAAGAGAAGGCTGCTAAGGCCGCTGCCGCTGCCAAGAAGGAAGCCAAGCCTGCGAGCAAGGAAGTCAAGAAGAAGGAAGAACTCAAGCGGGTTCAAGAACGCTCGGAAACGATTGACTTTGCGATTCTTGGAACAGCCAAGGCAAGCGATAAAGACGACCTTCAGGTCATGAAGGGCATCGGCCCATTCATTGAAGAGAAACTCAATGCGCTCGGAATCTACACCTACTTGCAAGTCTCTAAGATGACCTCAAAACTTGAAACTGACGTCAACGAAGCCATCGAATTCTTCCCTGGCCGTGTCAAGCGAGACCAATGGGTCAATCAGGCGAAGATTTTGCTCGGTGAGGACGTGAAACTTGATGAGAAGGCACTCAAGCAAGCCGAAGACCTTGAACGAATTTCTAAGAAGGCAGAATCGATTGATTTCGCAACGCTCGGTGTCGCAAGTGCTTCAGAGAAGGATTCACTGCAGACGATCAAAGGGATTGGTCCGTTCATCGAAGAGAAATTGAATGCGCTCGGCATTTACACCTTTGAACAAGTTGGAAACATGACCCCAGAGATTGAAACTCAAGTCAACAAGGCCATCGAGTTCTTCCCTGGCCGAGTCAAGCGAGACGAATGGGCAAAGCAAGCAAGGCAATTGGATAAGGGCAAGAAGTGAGAATGTGGCGGTTGCCGCAATGCTTTGGCCAACTCTTCTACTGAGTCTCTCATGTCTTGAACTATCAAGCAAGGACAGGACCGCGTGCAAGCAGGGCAATCCAGAGTAAGAACAACAGGCTTCCGCAGATTTTGAAAACCATTGGGCCTTTTGTTTCATGTGAGAAAATATTATCCAGGCGGGATCCAAGAATTGTCCATGCAATCATGGCTGTAAGGCATACGGCTAATGTGATGGATATGATGGTCCCGATTCCAATGAACCCACCTCCTAAAGGTTCAATGAAACTACTCATAATAATGATGATAAAAGCCCATTCCTTTCCATTGGCGAATTGCATGAAAAAGCCTGTTTTTATACCTAAAACACCCTCAATGCTTTCCGATTGAAGGCTTCTTGGATCAACACGGAATATGGCCGCAGCCATCACCCCAAGGAACATCATCCCGATGTAATGCGATATGGTTAAGGC
>CASIBY010000017.1 GCA_949373095.1 Candidatus Poseidoniaceae archaeon | reverse complement strand
AACGCTCTAGGCATCTTTAGCTATGCACAATTAGCCTTGTTTAACAGGACGACCGAAGACGATGTTAACGAAGCCATTGAGCACTATCCTGGACGCATTCAACGAGACGGATGGGTCAAGCAGGCTCGGGCTATGATCGAAGCAGAAGCCAAGGCAGACGAAGAAGCCCTCAAGGCTGCTGAAGAAGAGCGCCTCAAGGCTGAAGCAGAAGCCAAGGCTGCTGAAGAAGCAGAAGCCGAAGAAAAAGCCGCTAAGGAAGCCAAGGCTGCTGAAGAGAAGGCTGCTAAGGCTGAACAAAAAGCGACTGCCGCTGCTGCTGCAAAGAAAGCCAAGGAAGAAGCAGAAGCCAAGAAGAAGGCAGATGCTAAGACTGCTAAGGAAGCCAAGGCTGCTGACGAGAAGGCTGCTAAGGCTGAACAAAAAGCGACTGCCGCTGCTGCTGACGAGAAGGCTGCTAAGCAAGAAGCAGAAGCCAAGAAGAAGGCAGATGCTAAGACTGCTAAGGAAGCCAAGGTTGCTGACGAGAAGGCTGCTAAGGCCGCTGCTGCCAAGAAGGCAGAGAAGAAGCCAGTCACGAAGGAAGTCAAGAAGCAGGAAGAACTCAAGCGAGTTCAAGAGCGTTCCAAAACTATTGACTTCGCCATTCTTGGAAAGGCAAAAGCGAGCGAGAAGGATGACTTACAAGCCATCCAAGGGCATCGGTCCGTTCATTGAAGAGAAGCTGAATGCGCTGGGCATCTACCACCTATCTGCAGACTCTCCAAGATGGCTGGGAAACTTGAGCAACCGATGTCAACGAAGCCATCGAGTTCTTTTCAGGTCGTGTCAAGCGAGACCAATGGGCAATCCAGGCGAAGATCTTGCTTGGAGAAGATGTGAAGTTGGATGAGAAAGCACTGAAGCAAGCCGAAGAACTTGAGCGTATTTCCAAGAAGTCCGAGACCATTGACTTCGCTACACTCGGTATTGCTAGTGCATCCGACAAGGACGTTCTTCAAACGATCAAGGGCATCGGTCCATTCATTGAAGAGAAGTTGTACGCCTTGGGAATCTTTACCTTTGAGCAAGTTGGTAACATGACTCCAGAGATTGAAACTCAGGTCAACAAAGCCATCGAGTTCTTCCCTGGCCGAGTCAAGCGAGATGAATGGGCAAAGCAAGCAAGAGAACTCAACAAGAGCAAGAAGTGAGAATGTGGCGGTTGCCGCAATGCTTTGGCCAACTCTTCTACTGAGTCTCTCATGTCTTGAACTATCAAGCAAGGACAGGACCGCGTGCAAGCAGGGCAATCCAGAGTAAGAACAACAGGCTTCCGCAGATTTTGAAAACCATTGGGCCTTTTGTTTCATGTGAGAAAATATTATCCAGGCGGGATCCAAGAATTGTCCATGCAATCATGGCTGTAAGGCATACGGCTAATGTGATGGATATGATGGTCCCGATTCCAATGAACCCACCTCCTAAAGGTTCAATGAAACTACTCATAATAATGATGATAAAAGCCCATTCCTTTCCATTGGCGAATTGCATGAAAAAGCCTGTTTTTATACCTAAAACACCCTCAATGCTTTCCGATTGAAGGCTTCTTGGATCAACACGGAATATGGCCGCAGCCATCACCCCAAGGAACATCATCCCGATGTAATGCGATATGGTTAAGGCGAGTGTATTTTCCTTGAAAGTATCAATTGCCAACCCGACTCCTAGTTCAATGAGGACAAAACCAAGAACCATACCAAAAATGAGTTTGATGTTGCTTTTTGGACCGTAGATTCCACTGTGGGCGAAACAGGTTAAGGCGTTCGGGCCAGGTGTGAGGACACCAATTCCCAAGATGGTCAGTAGTTCAGCAAGTGCTACCGTGTCCACGCATCTTCGGATATGTTTTTACTTATAATAAAGAAACCTATATTTTGTTATTTGACAACTTATTTACCACCGTTGGCTCCGGATTTAGGAGATTATTTTGATCGCTTCAGGGTCTTTTTGAGGCTTAAAAACCATGATTAGAGGCGTACTTTCTCGTTGATTTAGATGCTCAATTCCTGTTTGAGGGCATGAGCGAGGTAACGGTATTCTTCTTCCGAATTGTAGAGTTGGGCTGAGATTCGAATGTATCTGCCCTTTGGGCTTGGCCACGACCAAACAGGTACTTGGATGCCGTATTTGGTCTGAAGAATCTCATGAAGCGGGTCGGGTTCGTGAAGCGGTATTCCATTTAATGCCCCGCCTTTTGGAAGAATAAGCGTAGCAATACAGGCAATCATTTCGTCCGGGCATGGAGCCTCTATGCTAAGGGCTTCACACAGGATGTTCCGCCCTTTGATGGCCAATTCGTTGTTCAGCCTCATGATTTCATTCCAACCCCCTTCGGTGAGGTTTGCCATGAACTCAATTGTTGCTGGAAGCGCACAATGTGCAGAGATATCACGCGTCCCCGTCCAGTCAAACTCATGACGGAACCGCGTTGTATCACCAAGAGGGAAAGTCATCCCGTGGCTGATGGTCAACGGGTGAATGTTCTGTTGTTTGTCTTTGCGAACATGAAGGAAGGCAGAGCCTTTGGGGGCACAAAGCCACTTGTGACAATTGCTTGTGGTGTAGGATGCACCCAATGAGTTGAGAGATAGGGGGACCATTCCGATACCGTGAGCAGCATCTAGAAGAACACTCACGCCAGCTGCCTCAAGTTTAGTTGTGAGTTCTTCAAAGGGCATCAGTAAGCCTGTGGGACTGCTTACGGTATCGATCATGGCGAGTACAGTTCGAGACGTGACGGCGGCCATGATTCGTTCTACAACAACCTCCGGTCCGCTGATGGGAAACGGGATGTTGACGGTGACGACCGTCGCACCCCATCGTTCAGCAACAAAATCCAGCGTGTTGCGGCAGGCTTGGTAAGCATGGTCAGGGACAAGAATCTCATCACCCTCATTGAACCGAAGTGAACGCATAACGGTGTTCACGCCAGTCGTTGCGTTTTCTACCAAGGCAAGGTCATCAGAATCGCATGCTAGCATTGATGCTAATGCGAGACGAGACTGTTCCATGAATCCCATAGCAACATCTTCGTAGAAGTGGACAGGCTCGTGTTCCAAGAGGTCCTGCCATCTTCGTTGCTCTTTGATAATTTCACGAGGTGTAGCCCCGAAGGAGCCGTGATTGAGAAAGACACAGTTTGGGTCCAATCCCCAATGGGGGGCATGTTCGCTTCGTGCGGGTTGGTCCATGAGTCTCGGAACTGTTCTTAGCCCATCAATGCTCTTCACGTCGTAGGGCAACAAATCCAGCGAGCATCATCGACATCAAACCGAGAGTGAATCCGAACCCTGGAACCAATGAAATAAATCACTCCCCAGACAATCTTGCTGATGGTGTCGTCTGAATTCTTACCCACGTCCTCGTCCATGGTTCTTGGAGGCTTCACTCGCCAATCAATGATATGCCGATATACACATCGGCTAGATTTCATTCTACTGACATTTGAGATACATTTCAAACTACTCAAATCAATTGGCTTTACCCGTAGATGAAACATTGTTCCGTGGTTCTCACCTGCACGATTGAAACAGATGCGGGGGGCAGGATTCGAACCTGCGAACCGATAAGGAATGGGACCTAAACCCACCGCCGTTGACCAAGCTGGGCGACCCCCGCGCAAACTGATGGCCGCGCCTCGCGGATTTCAAACCGTCGCTCTTCCTTCCAAGGAACATCTAATCTGATTCGCAGTGCTGAACCTGTCAGAAGGAGTCCTTTCTGGGCTCAACGAAGAGCGCTTGAGGGCTGCCACCAACGCAACAACAAGGAATTGCTCACAACGCTAACGGATGAAAGCGACATTGCTGCGGCAGCAAATGCTGGTGGGAGCAACCACCCGGTCCAAGGATACAACAGTCCCATGGCGAGAGGGATTCCGATGATGTTGTAGGCGAAAGCCCAAACGAGGTTGGTTCGTATTCTCGTCATCGTCGCTCGGCCGAGTTCTAAGGCTGCTACAGCATCTGCCAAATCGTTTCTAACCAGAACAATATCAGCACTTTCCAATGCAATTTGACTTCCTGCACCCATCGCCAAACCAACATCTGAAAGCGTGAGAGCAGCAGCATCGTTAATCCCATCTCCTACCATTGCGACGACTTCGTTTTGTTGCTGTAATTTACGGATATGCTCGGCTTTTTCATCTGGTTTTACACCCGCTACAATGGTCTCAATACCCACTGCTTCACCAACCGTCAAGGCTGTTTCTTCTCTGTCCCCGGTAAGCATGATGACAGAGATTCCAGATTGCTTGAGCCGCTTGATGGCTGGGGCGGAGGTCTCTCTGAATTCGGTCGCTCGCCTCGATCCATCCGAGCAAGCGTTGGCCTTTGGATACCAGCATGATCGTCACGCCTCGCTTGGCTCGTTTCTTCACGTTCTGCTCCAAGTCTTCAGGCAATTCATTGACAAGCGCTTCCATCAATTCATAGGTTCCAATCGCCACAGGCTCTCCATCAAGCGCCCCGACCAAACCCTGTCCAGGCAAGGTTCGTACGTCGCTAACAAGAGGCCGCTTATCCGTGACGTTAGACCACGAGGTGTGAACTGCAGAAGCGAGTGGATGGGTTGATTCAAGTTCCAATGCAGAAGCGATTCCAAGCAATTCTCGTACGTCACTGTCCAATAATTCGATATGGCTCACTCGCGGGGTGCCTGCAGTGATGGTTCCAGTTTTGTCAAGAACGACCACTGAGGTTGCGTGGGCTCGTTCTAAAGCTTCGATTCCTTTGATGAGCAATCCGTATGCTGCCCCTCTTCCCGTTCCGACCACCAAAGCGGTCGGTGTCGCCAAACCCAAAGCACACGGGCAGGCGATAACAAGGGTTGAGACCAGCACCATCACAGCCATTTCTATCGGTTCCATATTGGAAGTTGGAGCCAGTGATTCTGCAAAGAACCACCAGATTGTGGCAGCCCCAATCGCAGCAATCACGACTACAGGGACAAATACGCTTGCTACTCGGTCAACCAAACGCTGAATCGGGGCTTTACCCAGTTGCGCTTCATCAACCAACTGAATGACCTTTGCGAGCATCGTATCACCAACTAGTGCGGTGGTTCGAACAAAGAGTGTACCGTCAAGAACCACCGTTCCAGCAACCACTTCATCACCCTCACCTTTGCGAACCGGATAGGATTCTCCAGTCATACTTGATTCGTCAACGAGTGCCGTATGTTTCTCAATGCAACCGTCAAGAGGAACGGTCTCGCCAGCGAGGATTTTGATGAGGGTGTTCTTTGGGATATCTCCTACCTGTTGTGCTTCGGTGCCTCCGGTTTCCAGAACAACCCATGCTTCATCGGGTTGCATTTCCATGAGGTGATGAACAGCGTCAGTCGCCTTGAGTTTGGCCTTCGCTTCCAAATAATTTCCAAGCAAAACGAAGGTGACGATGAATGCTGCTCCGTCAAAGAAGACATGCGTTGATTGGAGGATGAAATCTGGACTGAATGAGAAGAGCGGAGCAAAGGTCACTACGGTAGACCAGAGCATTGCAACGGTCGTCCCAAGATGAACAAGAACATCCATATTCGCAGTTCCTCGGCGAAGCGAAGCCCATGCGTTCCGATGAAATTCTGCCCCCGACCAAATATAAACGGGAAGGGCAGCCAAAAAGGCGAGCAAAAGACGAGTGTTCACGCCCTTATAGGTTCCAAAATCATCCAGCACCATCGAGAGAATGAATACAGGGACGCTGAGAAGAAATGCGAGGGTTACCTTCCAAGATTGGGCGTGAAGAGCGGTCTTGTTTTGTTCACGAAGTTGAGGTGCAGGGGTTAAGTCCGTGGCTTTGAACCCGGCATTATTTATGGCCGCAATGCACTGTTCTCTGGCACTGGTGTCAGCGGCCTGAGTCAACAAGATTCTTGCTTTTTCAAGAGGGAGATTGACGGCCACCGAGGCGACAACATCTACGCTAGAAACCGCCTTTTCAACGGAGGCGACACACGCACCGCAGTTCATTCCGGTGACTTGTAAAGTTAATTCACGCATTGGGCTCAACCTCTGCGCTACAACAGGACATCAGTTGCCATGCTCCTTCATCGAGAGTGACGCAACCACAACCGCAACCGCACATCCATCCGACGCCGTCCCAACCCTTTCCACCTTCAGCGCGTGTGTAGAGTCGCTTCATTTTGCAATTGCATTCGCAACGTTCGGCAGTAATACGGGCCATACCATTGGGTTTATTGTAGTCATTAAAAAGGCTAGTATTGACTACAAAAGTAAAAATACACCAATTATGTTATTTTTGGAGGGGAAATAATTAAGCGGGGGGGGAATGAGGTGAATTCATGGATTCTTCTGAATTTGTGGAACGGCTCTCGCTTCACGTGGACGCAGGGCGTTTGGATTTCAAATCCTTTGAGAGCATCAAAACCTTTGAAGAACAGCGACCTCAGACTATAGTCTTTCGGCCAAATCAGCGAGGTTGAGTCATCACAAGCACCGGGGGCTGGTGTGTCTGCATCAGGCCATGAAGAGGCCACGGGATTCATACTTGCAGACCATGCTATGCGCATTGCTTTGGGTAGTGCTGCTGCGACTGGAGCCACTATGATTCTCTTTGGAGTGGGCTTCCTTTCATTGTTGCTCAGCGAGAACTTCGACTCTATCGTGGACGCCGAGGAATGGTTGATGTCCATTGGTTTTGGTCTTCTCGCCATCGCTTCATGGGTTTCGTTTCGAAGACAATATTCCGGTAAAGCTGAAATCTTTCTGAATGAAGCGCGAATCATCATCTTCAGCGTAAGTGCCCTGATGGCGTGGATCATGTTCGTTGAGGGGCCAGGTGGCCGCGATTGGGACCGTGACTTTGGGCCGTTTAACAGCGGCCTTTGGCTTCCTTTGCTCGCACTTGCGGTATACTCAGCCCGAAAAGCGCGCGAGTTGGACGCTCGCGTCACCTACACTGCGACATGGATCATGGGTGCCTTCCCGTTCTTTTTCGCCCTTGGTGCCCAGGACGATACGGCCGCTTTCTTCTGCGCAGCCTTGGTTCTTGGAGTTCTTCTGAGAGAACTTTTAATGGAGTGGGACGATGTTAATAGAAAGCCTTCAATGGCCGTTCAAGCGACCTTCAACGCCTTTGCTGCAGCCGTTTGTGCTTGGATTTTGCTTGAATCCTTCGACGAAGCGTTCAGCCTCTTCTATGAAACAGCATGGTTAATTTATTTTTCATTCCATTTGGTGGCTTGGATGATTTGGATGGAAGTCGCTCCTCGACGGTTTGGCTCCAAAATCTACGCTGGAACAACGGTCAACAAAGCTTGGCCAGGGGTCATGGCGGTAATGGTGTTTTACACGGGAATGCCGTTAGCGCTGGCGTTTAGCATTTCAGATTACATGGATGTCCATCATGTGGATTTCCTGTTCGGCGATTTTGAATTGGCTTGGCTGTTGGCCTTCATGATTCATGGTGTAATGGGATTGCAGATGTTCGGATGGAAGTTCGATGCTGACAAGTTAAGGACATCTCTCACTGAACCCAGTTCGTTTACAGGCGGGGTATTTTTCCTTATGGCCTTCATATGGTTCTTGATTTTGATTTCAGACTGGCTTGAGGACAATGCAGTGTTTGTGTTCTTGCCCTTGGGTGTTTTCATTCTCTTCATGGGCACCAAGAAGTTGATTGCAGCGGGCGAATCTGACGAGATTTCTAAGGCTGAACATCAAGTCAACATGATTCTTGAAGAGGCTTAAATCGGCGCAAGGTCAAGTGACCCTGACCAAATGTCCAATCCTCGCAAGCGACAGGCAAATCGTTGTCCAAGTTGCAAGATGACCGGAGTGTTTCCAGAATGGTCAGGTTCAGCCGTTGTCACTTCAAGTCCGAATTCATCAACCACAAGTCGTTGTTTTCCACCGAGTTGAGCAAGATGCATTCGTCCTGAAACCGCGCCATCATCGCCCAGGTCAAGGAAGACCCATGGCGCTTTCAAACCGACAACTCGAGCATTGTATGATGTCGGTGCGGGTTCATTTGAATCTCCGATGGACCCTCCACGCATGAGGTGAACGTGGTAGGTATTGGATACAAGTTCCCATTCCAGTCGCTTTGCGACCAAACCTTGTTCTGAACAATGCATGGCGAGTTCAGCGGTCTCTTCATGCGAATGGACCCACTCTTGGCCGTGAATCAGGGATTTGAGTTGACGGTGAGCCATCAAGTCCGGATAGCGGCGAATCGGTGAAGTGAAGTGAACGTACGCATCTAAGTTCAGACCAAAATGGCCACCGTTTTCTTCACTGTAAACGGCTCGCTGCATGAGTTGAAACAATCCTTGGTCGACGACTCTTCGCGTTGATTCGGTCAGTGAACTGGCCGCTTGTTGTGCTTGGCGTAACGAGATGAGAATGTTGTCTCTTGCTTCGGGGTCAATGACTGTAGACAAATAATCGGGGACATCTTCAGTGGTATCTTCTATCCCAGACAGGTCAATTTCTCCCGAGCCAAGATTTGCCCAGTTGCCCAAAATATTCGATAGTTCATGGGCGTCACTTTCACCATGTTTGCGCGAACTCGGCATGGGCAGTTCAATCGGGATGTCCATGGCGCTTAATTTCGCATTCAAACCCTCAACTTCAGGGCGGTCTGGGGGTGCGTGACAACGCCAAGGTAGTGGCGCCCCCTTAGCCCCCAAAAGATGACCAACGGCGGCATTAGTGGCGACCATGAACGATTCGATCATTCGGGTTGCATCGTTAGGCCATTTGACTTCAACGGCGATGGTTTCGTCATCGTGAAGGCGAGGTCGTAATTCGGAATTGTTCAGGTCCAAGCGAATCTCTTTGCTCTGCCAGTGTCCTGCCAACGCCAACATTGTATCGTATTCGTTGGTCTGAAGCACGTCACCATACGCGATGTTTGACTTGACATGAATCACGGCCTCGTAGGCTTGCGTGTTGATGATTTCATTGTCAGTGTTCAATTCCATACCGATGACCATTGAAAGACGGTCAACGTCAGCTCGGAGGGAGCACAAATGGTCTGCAAGGCGCGGTGGTAGCATCGGCAAGACGGTATGCGGGAGATAAACAGAAGTCGCTCTTGCTCTGAGCGGCTCGGTCAAGGGCAGTGTCGACCCGGACGTAGTGGGCAACGTCGGCGATAGCGACCCAAAGGGTTCGCCTGTTGTCTTGTCTCTATCAGGCACACGGCGTCGTCGAAATCCTTTGCATCGGGCGGGTCAATGGTCACGAATGGAAGATGACGAAGGTCGGTTCGTCCTTTTGCAACTTCGCGGTCACCGTCAACTTCTGGCAGGTGGTCAGCATGGTCAACAAGACCTGCATCATAGGTGTCGGGAAATGGATTCACGCCATCTCTTCTTCGTGCGAGAAGTCGGTTTTGCAATAATTCGCGAACGGTCCAACGCCCGCTGGTTAGCAATAACAAGGCCATAGCGGGTTCATCGTCTCGGAATCGGAGTCCAGAGCGTCGTTCAGCACAACGCTTGGCTTCACGGACGAGGTCGTACCCCTCCCAGGTTCGAACGCCCGAACCGTCAAGTGCGAACGCTTTTGGAAGCGGTTCCTTGAGTAAAAAAGCCTGCCAAACATCTTCCAGTAGAGCGTAAAGAATCAGATCCTCATCGTTTCCAGTCCCATCGTCAGCAAGGCGAGGTAAACCCGTAAGAGGAACAGAGCCTTTGCCTGCATGGCGACTCATGAAGTCCTTCCATTTACGAACAGATGCGACCAAGGTATCAATTTCTGCAGGGCGCCTGAAGCGCATAGTTTTGTCTTCTACAGAAACAATTCGCTCCTGTTGTTTTCGGGCAAAGGCAAGGCTTTTCTCAATCTTACTTTGAAACGCTCTTCCTGCCTTTTCATCGCTGGAAAATTGGGCTTCCATCCGTTCCTTGACGGTGAGAAATTCAACCACCTCCGCATTGGACCAAGCACGACCCCAATCCTCCGGTTCGGAGAAGTGTTGAGTGACTCGGCGCCATAAGCGTTCATCTTCAGGAGCCTTTGGCCCCTTGTTCTTGTTTTGGCGATTAGGGCGCGAAGAACCCTTTCCACTCCGCCTTTGACCACCCGCCATGACGATTGGTGACGCTCACCCGTCATGAAGTCAACGACGTTACAGGCCGAGTTTGTTCAGCCCGTCAAGAGCGTTCTTTTGTTTTTTAGTCAGCGTATCGTATTCAACTAATGTAAATTCAAGTTCTAGGTCACTTCCATTGTAGCCAGCCTTGCTCATCCTTCGTCTGTCGCCTACCTGCGTGAACGGTTCAACCGTTAATCGCCCTTCCTTGCCGGAAGGGAGTCGGACCTTCACTTTCCCACCAAGTATCAGCACCGAATACGGGACGGGAACGTCTTGAACCAAGACCTCATCCTCCCAGCGGTACTCTTCTCCAGCATCAATTCGGACAGTGACGACAACATCGCCTCGTTCGCCTTCTGGGTGGTCATGACCTTGCCCCTTGACGGTCTTGGTCGTGCCGTGGGCCACACCTGCATCAAGGCGTAACTTCATGGTGACCCGTTTGGTTTCCATGCTTGTCCCTTGTTGCTTAAATCGCTTGAAAGAGAATTCAAATTGACCGCCTTCCAATCCCTGCTCAACCGTTAGGTCAAGTCCAACATTGATGGTTGCTGCTTTTGCTTTGGATTGTTGGCGTTGTTGACGCGGTCGTCCACCCATGCCGCCCATGCCGCCGCCGCCCGAACATCTGTCCGAGGAGGTCATCCATGCCGCCCATGCCGCCCATGCCGCCGCCTCCGAAATTCATTCCAGGGCTACCACGGCCTCTTCCACCGAACATGTCGGCCATTTGCTCCTGCTGGTCGTGTTCACGACGAGCTTCTGCTGTTCCAATAGAATCGTAAGCAGCCTGGACCTCCTTGAATTTCGCTTCGGATTTGACATCTCCCTGATTACGGTCAGGGTGATGTTTCCGCGCAAGTTTACGAAAAGAACGTTTGATTTCACCATCGCTTGCATTGCGATTGACGCCCAATACATCGTAGGGATTAGGGGACGCCATCATCTGCAAATGAAGCGCTTGCCCCACATCAACCCTCCCATCAAATTGGATGAAGGTTTTCTTGTCATGGGTCTGTTTTTGTAAGGAATTGACACATTCTCGGGGATGGTTCCTTGCCTTTTGACTGCGGAGTCGTTATATTGGGGGGGTTAGTGGGTCGGAAGGCTGAGGTTAGACCATGTCTGATGAATCAACCGCGTCCAAGTCCTTCGAGATGAAGGTACAAGAGCAACAAGACAGGATTGAAGCACAATTCCGTAAGATCACTCGCGGCTCTTGGGCTCGTATCATCCGCATGGCCCGTAAACCGTCTAAGCAAGAATTCCGACAAACCTCAATTATCTGCGGTATCGGACTCTTCGTTTTGGGCGCCATTGGCTTTGGTATTCTCGTGGTTATGGATAACTTCCTGCCGTGGTTGATTCACGATGTATTCGGCATCGGAAACTGATTGGAGTGAAAATTATGTCAGAAGCTTTCGTTGCATTTGTTCGTTTTGAAGAAAAATTACTCTTGCTCAAGAGGTCGGAGCAATCCGAATACTTTTCCGGCCTTTGGGACGGAGTTTGGGGAGTCGGAGCCACGCCTGAAGAAGTTCTTGAACGAGTCGCTTCTTCTACTGGAATTCCTGTGGAATCTCTTCACTATCAGGGCTCAGGACCTGAGCGTGGAATTGACATGGGACGCTCCCTCGTCGATGTGATTCCTGTCCTCGTTGTCGCCGATACCGACGCAGTAGAACCTGCTGGCATCTACACCCACGCAGAGTGGATCGACCCAGGAAAGATCAAGGAATTCAGATGCATATTCTCTGACATTGATATGGAAAATGCAGACGGCTTGTTCCGTGAAATGTACGGCAGTGTCGGGGCGTTTCTCTACATCGTCAAGACCGCCATCAACTCCGAACAACGTGTTGCAGACGAGATGCACGCTCGTCTTCATGGCAGTGGTTCAATGACATCGCTCAACGGAGAAATCATGTCGATTCTTCACCCAACTGCAATGCGCGGCTATGTCTTTGTTGAATCCAGTGCTCAACACCACGTTGAGAAACTCATTGGACGCTCTGGTGGTCGTGACCCCTCGGCTCGTCGTGGACTCAACCAAAGCCCGCTCAAGAACGCCAAGAACGTACTTCCTGGCGAAGCACCGCTTCAAGACATTCTCCCCTACCTTATTCCAAAGGCTGTTACCAGTGGAATCGAAGTCGGCTGTATTGTTGAAATTGTTACAGGTGCATTCAAGGGTGAAAAAGCGCGCATTACCAGTGTTGCTGAATCCAAGGAAGAAGTCAGCATGGAATTGTACGAACAAGTCATTCCAATGACGCTCAACATGCGTGGAGACCACGTTCGTGTTATCGAGCGAGTCGGCGAGTGAACCGCAACGTCCACTTTACTTCGCTGCCAAGGGCATGAAACGGCTGATTGTATCGTGGTTCGCTTTGAACGTGTTTTTGACCGCACGAGCCGACATTTGTGTTCTCGTGAAACCTTCAGTTTGACCCGCGTTTTTCCTCAAGAATAGCTACCCGCTTTTTCATAGCCTTTTTGTCTTGGCTCTCTGTATTTATTAGGATGATTCCTCCTGCAAGTGATAAAGCAAGTCCACCAAAGAACACTACCGCTTCAGCGATGTAGTTGTAATTGCCTGTAATCTCCATAAACATGGCCCAGAAGCCTATGACCAGTAATGAGATTCCTAGCGGCTTTTGATTTTGTCGAGGGATGTCGGGAATACCAGCCTTTACTAAGGCATCTTCCAGTTTTAGATTCTTTTCCTTCTTCCATTTATCTTGCACAGTTGAGGCGAGGATAATGAGTATGGTTCCGGTAATACAACCTCCAAAGCAACACAAAGCGGCAAATTCATAATCGTCTTCGAGTATAAGGGCTCCAAGTAAAATTCCACCTATGATTACAGAAATACCGGCATAGGCTCCTCCATCCGAGGGTTTTGTATTTTTGATCTCGATGTACGTCGTATAGGCATCATTTGCTTCCTTCGAAAGCGGTTGCATGACGACTGGTTTGTCATCAGGTTTGGAAACGACAGACGAAGTGTCGGTTTTTTCCTCAACGACTGTAGTTGACTCAGTTTCTTTCTCAGGGGCAGATTCTCCCGTGAATGAAAGCGTACCAATTTCAATAGAAGTAGGTGGTGTCTGAATCTCTTCACCATCGCTCATGTTGCGTTCTAATCAAGACATAGGTACTATGTTTTTCCCTTCTTGCTCTGGAGGAGGCAGTTTCTTCATGGGTCAGTTGCGATCCAATCAGGGCCTTGAATGCCTTCTTCAACAACCGGTTCTGCTGGGTCGGGAACGATGCTGAGAACTTCAGCTCGTACGAATTTGATGTAGCGTTGTTCCTCATATTCTTCAAAAGGATGAACGCCTATGTTTTGCTGATAGGCAATCCCCATCCACTCCCCATTTGGCCCGTGGACGGTTTCAAAGAAATCGTGCAGGGCGTGAACGTCTCCATTTGCCTCTTCGTAGGCAGTGACAACGTGAAGGGGCGTTTCGTCGCCTACGACCCATTCAAACTCGTCACCGGAATGAGGTTCGTAAATGGCTCCAGCAAGAAGATACCATTCATCGCCTTCTGTATAGCCGTTCTCGCCGTATTCAAGGCCGTACCATGAGATTGAAACCATGTTATTTTCGCTGATTGATACGAACGGATACATGGTGATTCCTCCGCTTTCACCCCAATCGGGTGCGATGCTCCAACTCTCCTCCCATGTCGCTCCGTGGTCGTATGAGATGCCCATTTTCATGTCCCATGCTCCGACCCCACCATTGGGGCAATCCGCCCATACGACGACAACAGTGCCAGCTTCGTTGTTGTTAACCACAGGGTAGCCCTCTGGACAATTTCCATTTCGTGGGCCGACTTCAACGGGTTCAGCCCATGTACCATCGGACGGGCCAGGGCCTGTGCCACGGCCGTAATCATCGCTGATTCGGATTTGTACAGTTCCTGTATTGGTGTCTGCATCTTCTTGAGCAACGTAGACATAGGGCCCATCGCGCTCTGAAGAAATGGTTGACCAGCCTCCGGGCATAGCGTAGCATTGAGAGAAGGAGTTCCCGCCGTTTTCAGAGTGATAATACCAGTATCGTCCACTGTCAGCGGTACATTCGGGTGGGCTTGCACCGGAGTTGCCAAGATAGTGGATGATGCCGTCTCCTTGAGCAGCAACCCAGGGACGGTCGTCTGCAGCCATCGTGTTCATGCGCTGACAGACCACACCCATTTCGTAGGAATCGCCACCTTCAGTAAAGCGATGCCACCAGTTGTCTTCCAGTGTTGTGTCAAGGTAGTAGACGACATCGTTGCCATCTACGGCGATATCGCCTTCGTCCCCAAGACACTCCGAAGCTCCACCGGTAACTGAGCCGATGGCAGAATTTGCAAGGTTTCCTGGTGTCGGGTCAAATTGGTCGCCATGGCCCCAAGTTCCTCCGTTATCGGTTGAAATCCAGAACCAAGAGGCCCAATAATCCCAGGAGGTCATTTGACCGTCTTCGCAGGCGTACCACGAATCTAGAGGACCTCCAAGAGCGGGTGCAAACGGGCTGCCTTCCCCACCCCAACGCAAATCCTTGTGGGCTGTAATTTGCATGTTGCCCATCGAATCAATGGACAGAGAGGGTTCGTAACCGATGCCGTAGCCCGCATACTCTTCATCTTGACCATTATTCATGTCAATGCATTCTTCGTGACGTGGCATGTAGATGGGTTCTCCAAAGGACAACTCGACTTGGCCTCCAGCGGTCAGCATTTGTGTTTCAGCAGTGTCTTCTCCGTCAAGGATTGACCCGATGCTCGATGCGAGGATAAGGAAAGCCACTGAAACGGCAAACGTTGCTCCGAGAACTCGGTTGAGGACTCCGATGGTTCCCTTTTCATCTCCTTCAGAGATTAAACCGCCTTGGACCGGAGCGTCATCAACCATGATTACATCCCGCATTCGCTACAAGGTGCGTGTTGTGGTTGTTCAACCTTGGGCAGAGGATTCCTGCCCATTATCGCATAAATCTCAGACTTGTTGCCAGTCTGAACCGTTCCACCAGAGTTTGGAACCGTCACTCATGAGCCGCCAAGTGTGTCCTTGTTCGTCGGTCCACTGATTTTCAACGGTCAGTTCCGCTGCTTGAACTGGAGCAACGGCAGCCATTGGCTGAGCAACTGCAGGAGAAGGTTCCATTTGCATCAACGGTGAAGTGAAATCTTTCGTTTCAAGAACATCCTCTCCACCACGTCGGCGCATCAATGCAACAACTACTCCTGCGATTACAATCAATCCAATTCCGCCGCCAATGAGGGTACGTTGCTGGGCAGCAGCGGCTTCTTCATCTGCGATCTTTGCTTCGACCCTTGCCTGTTCGTTATCGCCCATGCCGTCATTGTCCGTATCCATGGTTTCATCAGCATTGTTTGGGAAGGCATCAGCGTTATCGCCAACGGTATCGTTGTCGCTGTCTAGCCACTCAAAGACATCATTGGGAAATGCGTCGCTATTGTCGCCGTATCCGTCGTCATCTGCATCAAGGGTCTCGGTTGCATCGTTCGGGAATACGTCAGCATTATCCCCCAATCCATCTCCATCACTGTCGAGAGTTTCGGCGTCGTCGTTGGGGAAGGCATCGGCGTTATCGCCGGTACCGTCACCGTCTGAATCAACGGTTTCAGAGGAATCATCAGGGAATATATCGGCATTGTTTCCTACGCCGTCAGAGTCGTTATCGGCTTGTTCGGTTGAATCATCAGGGAAGGCGTCTGCATTGTTTCCTACGCCGTCAGAGTCGTTATCGGCTTGTTCGGTAGCATCGTTGGGAAATGCGTCTGCGTTATCGCCGATATTATCGCCGTCTGAGTCCAATGTTTCTGTTGGGTCGTTTGGGAAGGCGTCAGCGTTATCGCCGACGTTGTCGTTGTCTGAATCCATTGTTTCGGTTGGGTCGTTTGGGAAGGCGTCAGCGTTATCACCGACGTTATCGTTGTCAGAGTCAAGGGTTTCTAATGCGTCGTTAGGGAATGCATCTGCGTTGTTTCCAACACCGTCATCATCGCTATCAGCGGATTCATTGGGGTCGTTTGGAGCCCAGTCACTGTTATCACCAACGCCGTCATCATCCGAGTCCACCGTTTCTGCAGGGTTGTTTGGGAATGCGTCGGCATTGTCGCCTACACCATCGGAGTCAGAATCAGCGGTCTCCGCAGCATCGTTCGGGAATACGTCGGCATTATCGCCCGTTCCATCCCCGTCCGAATCGAGTGTTTCTGCTGGGTCGTTTGGGAATGCGTCAGCATTATCTCCAACTCCATCTGAATCCGAATCAGCATGCTCGTTCGGGTCGTTCGGGAATTCGTCACTCTGGTCCCCGTAGCCGTCGTTGTCTGCGTCGTAATCAATAATTTCTACCGTGTTTGAAGAGGTGACAACAGACCCGTAATCAACGCCATCGCTTGGGGTTACAGACATGGTCCATGTCTCTCCGATAGCCGTAGCGGAACTTGGGAGAGCGAGATTGTTGTTGTGAGCGAAGACGACACCGCCGTTTTTGCGCCATCGGATTTCAGAGCCAGAGTCCGAATCACCGTCGGAATCGGCAAAGTCGTAGTTGCCGTCGAGGGCTTGGTCGTAGTATGCTTGTGTGATGGCGCCGGTTTGCCCAGTGAGGCTGATGAACACGTTGGAGGCTACAGGTGCAGCATTTTGAATCGCAGGTTTCAGGGATGGTTGTACTGGTTGAATCCCATGAATCTCCCGAACTTCCGCTATTCCCATCTCCTTGAAGAACTGCGATATCCACATTGACCGTTCCGCTTCCAGTTGTGGGAGCCTGCCAGTCAAAAGCCCAGCCAAGTTGACCAGACCCTGTGTGAGTTGCACTTGTTCCACTTTGAATTTTAACGCCAGTTCCAGCATTTTGAATGGTACCTTTGTCAACCACAACGTTGAATCCACCGACAAAGGCTTGGGTGCCGCCGGAGTGAGTGATGTTGATGTTGTAAACCTGGCCAGCAGTGTAACTGGATGGGAAATCATGGTTTGCAGTAATACTGGTTCCCGAACTGTAGTGGCATGTGCAACCTTGACCGGCCTGGTTGTGAATCCCGTTCATTTTCCCGTCAATTGATGGAACGGTGGTTATCATCACAGCAACCAAGGCAATGCATATCAGTCGTGCGAAGGTCTTCATAGTCCCGTCTTTTTTTCAATTTTCATATAAACAAAGTGGTGCATAGTTTTGACAGAGCGGCTTAATGATCCACAGGACGGTGAGTCAACCCTATCTTAGCCGAATTCCCGTTTAAAATGTAAAACCAATCACCAAAGGAATGAAATGAACGCTTGTTTTGTTCTACCCATGGAGTCCCCAACATCATCATGGGGCGAACGCTTTACTTTGGAATTCATGGTTGGGCTGCTCTTTGTTGGAGCGTTTATGTCACTTGGTGCAAGTTTTTGGCTCCCTCCTTTTGTACTGCTAATCGTTGTCCATGTAGGACTGATTGCGTGGCTCTATCATCTTCGCACGTTCAAGTTTGACCGCCGCGACCTCCGCTTTTTGATAGCTCCTGCAGCAATTCTAGCGATTGACATTTGGTCATCATTCCCATCTTCACCTCCTTTTTACGACCAGGCCTACCACCTCCAAATTTCCAACCGAATTCTAGACCGGTGGAGCTGGGAGCCTTATCACCAAGGAATTCCATATTCATTCAGGCCTGAACTGATGTCTGGGATTGCAGCAGTTGAACTCGCATGGTCGGGAGAAATTTACCTTGCTTCAGTGACTCCTTTTTTGGTACTACTTGGCACGGTTTGGATACTGCAGCATCTTTCAGAACGCATGACAACTAAATCATTAGCTTTGTTTCCACCAGTCTTCTTCCTTCTTTTTCCAATTGTTATTGAATTTGGCCGAACTATGATGCTCGATGTATTGATTGTAGGGTCTCTCGTATGCGTAATGTTGTATTGGATTGATTCGAATGAACATTCTACACAAAAATCATGGTTCACACTCGGATTAATTGCAGGGTGTTGTGGTCTCGTAAAATATCCTTATTTTTACATTGGACCTTGGCTGACAGTTCTCATGCTCTACGAACATACACGTCACGAGGCAAAGTTCGTTTTCTGTGGATGGTCAGTTCCAACTGCTCTCTTTTTGATTCGAAACACGCTCAAGCAACAAGAACCGATTGGGCCAATGAATTCTCAAATTACCGGTACATACCTGAGTGTAACCTCAGAATTTGGTTCGTATACGTTTGATATTTTTACCGAAGAATTCCTCGCCCAGTGGCCGCTTGCTCTGTTTATTCTAGCAGCGTTAGGGACTGTCCTTATCCAAAAAGAACACCGGCCAACATTGTTCAAATCATGGGCTCTTTTACTCCCAGCCCTCCTTCTTTTCGCGTTCATTTTAGACTTCGGATGGGTTAGATATTCGACGCCATGGCTTGCATTGTTGAGTCTCGGGATTCCTTCGGTGATGCAATCGGGACGATTGTTTCCGAAATCTATCCAAAGGAAGACAACCATTGCAATTGGAGCCGTCGTCATGATGTGTATGGTGACGATAACTCAGGGAATGATTGAGGATCAAAATCTCCGAGGACAATCTGGAGAACAAGTCGTCGATTACAAGTCGAAGCATGCTGATATGTTCGTTGAGGTAGGTGAGGTACTGCTCGAAGACAGTATTTTACTGGCAGGGAATGACATTACTGTTGGACTCTATGCCTCCAATGAAGCCTATCGGTTTGGACCGTCCACTGACCCTGTGGCCGATTCCATTCTGGTTGTTGATGGGACGCACGTGTTAACTCATACCTCCAAGAATCGGTTTGCATTTGAGCGTGATTGGACCTACCTATTGGGTTCGCCGATGACTCCGTTTGCTGATGTGTCAACAGAACACGTGAACGGTTATGTTTGGGAAACTGACCACACCCGTTTGGATGATAGGGCTTGGTGGCTTGAGAATCGAGCAATATTAAACGGAACAGGAGGTCAATCTGGAGATATGGTGTGGTTGGATGAAGAAACCACAGTTTCATGGCCAGAAAATACGGCGCCCAATCTCATTGTTCGCTATGATGGAGTTTCACCAAGTGCGGACCTGTTCACTGCTCTTCTCAGCGAAGAACACCCCGATGTACTGTGCCGTTCGTTGGAAACTTGTGCCGAGGTAGAACGAAGTACTCATCTCGATGAAGGATGGCTGATGTGGGGGGTGAGGCAATGACGGAGAAGGCCTTGCTGGAAACTCTCATTTGGGCGAAGTTGTTTGACCATATGCTGGATGAACCTTCCGCTCAAGCCTTCATGAGTGAAGAAATTGAACTCGATACACTGCGTACTAAGATTGACAATTCAACACATATTGTTAGGGAAGGCGAATTTCTCCGGCTCACTCACCATGCGGTTACAGAAAGTGACATTGAGCAGCGAAAAACCCGAGCTAAACAACACCTCCGCGAATTACAGTCTGTATTGGGGAACTTAGTGGGCCTCCCTCAAGTCGAGGGACTTGCCGTCACAGGTTCCGTAGCTGCTGGAGTCAACGACGAGGATGGCGATGTTGATGTCCTCATCATCACGCGACCCGGATGGGTTTGGCGTGTTCGTGCAGTGGCCATTTTCCTCGCACATCATCATCCAAATGGTCACCGATTATGCCCCAATATGGTGATGGCTTCTGACCATCTTGAGATTGAACAAAGCCTGTATGGGGCCAGAGAATTGATGCTTATGCAACCGATTAAGGACGTCGGTGGAATTTCATCAATGCAGCAAGCAAACCTCTGGGCAGAATCTATGTTGCCAAATGCATCGTTCCGCCCGATCACCACGCATCCAGCAACGAAAGGAGGTACGCCATGGTGGTGGGCCATCTGTCGTATACCTCTTGTTGGTCGTCTTTTTGAGCGGTTTGAATCCAGCCGACGTATCCGTCAACTCACGCAGTCGAGCCAATCTTCAGAGGCAATTTATACCCGTTCGGTTTGCAGAGGGCACGAAAACAACCACAAGACTTCCATTGAACAACGGCTTGAAGAAGCCACGGGGGAGTTGCAATGAATGACGAGTCGTATCACAAAACCGTCGCAGATTACTACGATGAAGAAGCCCATTCATTCGAGGAACGAGCCCATACCAATCCACTGCTCGGTCATTTACGTCAACAGTTCCGCGATGTTGTCCTTGAGGGCGATGTTTCATCACTTCTCGAAATAGGATACGGTCCCGGTCTTGATATGGTTTGGTTTGCCCATCAGGATGGAGTTTCAGCAGTTCATGGATTGGATATCACGCCCAATTTCCTGGAAATCGTCTCTCAAAAAGCGAAGAGTATCCAGGGCATTCACCCGTATCTTGGCGGCCCAGAACAATGCCTTGACTACCTTGAGGAAGGGAGTATCGATACAGTTTACGTTTTCTTTGGCGCCCTGAACACGTGTGCAAATCTAGATTTAGCAGCAGAGCACATTGCTCGTGTTCTCAAACCTGGAGGGAGGGCGGTATTGACCTTCGTCAACAAGTGGTACATGTTCGATGTGGTTTGGAATCTTCTGACCGTGCGCCCCAAAAAGGCATTTGCACGGCTCAAGAAAGTGTGGACCGGCTATTCCCCAACCCGCCGCCTTGAATCTCGTTGCTACTCATCTCGTGAGGTGAACCAACGCTTTTCTCCTCACCTTCGTCGAACTATGAAACGTGGATATTGCATCACGCATCCAGCATGGTATCGGCATCATTGGGCGCCATTGGGAAGCCTTCGAAGCCGCTTTTTGATGGGCTTTGACCGATTATTGAGGTGGACGCCGTTCTGGAATCTTGGCGAATATTCTCTTTATGTTTACGAACGCCCAGAGAATAACGATTGAAGGGTTCCATCCAAAGAGCGATGTGCCGCATCACCCTCAATATCCATCTCTTGACCTGATGCGAGACGGATTGAGGCGAGAACCGATTGGCGTGTTTGTTTGTCGTAAAGACGAAGCATACGCCATTTACTCATCCGAACAGGTTGAGCCAACCGAGCAGCACCCACTGCGGCTGCGAACCGTTCTTGTGTTGTTCGGACCAAGAGTTGCGGGTGAATAATTCCCGTCGTTTTCCGTTCAATATGATGCCAAATTTGTTTAGCCAAATCGTTGACTTCAACAATCGCCATCCAAACTGGAGGGCCTGAAAATAATGGAATTTGGTTAACACAGTACAATGCATTGAACCACGACCCGTTTCCTAGAATCCAAGGGGCTCGCATGATACCGATCATGCCCTTTTCAGCTTCATGCCGCAGAGGTTCTTCTCCAATCCCGTAAGAGGTTGCATAACCTGTCGGATTGTAGGCTTGAGTCTCCTCAACTATCTCTTGGCCACAGTCACCGTAACTCAGAGTCCCATGTAGGGCGAAAACATGCGGCGGATTGTTCATCTCTAATCGTGCCACCATCATTGCCGTTAGGGCAGTTTTCGTTTCCAGAGCAATCGAATCCCTTTCTTTCAAGGTTGTTCCTTTTGGGCGAGCACAAATCAGCACGGCATCGTATCCACTTAGGGTTCTGTTCCAGTCGGTGACCCTGAGAAGGTCAAGTTGAGTCCATGCCTCAGTGTTCTCTGAAGGAGGGTTGTGGCAATACGTGGGGTCTGCGGTAATGTGAGATGGTTTTTGCGTGATGAGGGCTTGGCCTACGAAGCCATTACCGCCCACCAACAGAACCTTCATCACCTGACCATAGGAGCGGCTTTTATTGAGGGTTCCGCGTCCCTCTTATGCTCTCCTTGGTCACGGCGCGATTAAATAGGGGTGTTTAGTCGGCAAGATACCCACGTCTGTGGATGGAGTTGACATCATGTCCCGAAATAGCACATCTGACCAAATCAAGAAAGCCCTTGGTGTGAAGAAGTGCAATGGCAGTGTCGACTCCGCGACCGAAAGTCTACCTCTTGAAAAGGCCATGGAAGTGGCCCGAACAAAGGCAGCCCTAGGTCACTTGACCGGAGCAGATCTGAAAGCACAAACCAAGGAAGTCATCGGGACTTGCGTGGCCATGCGTGTGAAGATTGACGGTCATTGGGCCAATGAAGCCCTCGCGATCATTAACAAAGGAGAATGGGACGAGCGTTTTAATTGAAAATCACGGACCGCGGAAGAGGTGCCTTGAGCACTTCGTAGACCGCAGGGGTGAAGAATATGGAAAATAAAATTAGTGAAGCAATCAAGGCGGCTGTTGAATCAGCACCTAAGCGTAAATTCGTCGAATCCGTGGACATTTCGTTCACCATCAAGGACGTAGATTTGAAGAACCCAACGAACCGTATCAAGGAAGAAATCCGTCTTCCCTCTGGCCGCGGTCGTGAACTTAAGATTGCTATGTTTGCCGCTGGTGAAGCAGCATCTAAGGCAAAGGCAGCTGGCGTCACCGTTTTCTCTCCTCAAGACATTGAAGACTTTGGTAGCAAGAAAGGCCGTGCTAAGAAAGTAGCAAATCAATTTGACTTCTTCCTTTCCGAAGTCCCTCACATGGGACTTATCGGCCGGTACCTCGGTGTTGTCCTTGGTCCTCGTGGTAAGATGCCTCGCCCAGTCCCTCCTTCCCTTGACCCTGGTGTTCTCGCCAACGGTCTGCGAAGCACTGTGATCATCAAGTCCGGCGACAAGATGACCTTCCACGCTTCATTTGGAACAGTTGATCAATCTCACGAAGAACTCATGGCCAACGTCATGGAAGTCTTCAACCGTGTTACCAACAAGTTGGAACGTGGAGTCGGAAACATCCGCTCTCTGTTCATCAAGACAAGCATGGGTCCAGCACAACGCATTGAGGTGGTCAATTGATTCCAAAGGTCGTTTCATGGAAGAAGGATACTGTCAAAGACCTTCACACCTTGTTAACGGATGGCAGCACAGTTGCTATCATTGACATCCATGGCGTTCCTGCTGGTGCAATGATCGGCATGCGCGCCGACCTTCGCAAGAACATGAAGATTCAAGTTGCAAAGAAGCGCCTGATGAAGATTGCATGGGAGCGTGCAGGTTTCAAGTCCGAAGAACTTGATGAACTCTACGATTCCGCTGTACAACCTGCCCTGATCTCTTCATCTTCCTTGAACTCCTTTGAGATGTTCTCGGAATTGAAGAAGACAGAAGCCGGTCGAGCTGCAAAGCCCGGCGACGTTGCTCCTTACCAAATCGTAGTTGACAAAATGGACACTGGAATGCCTCCTGGCCCCATTGTCGGTGACCTCAACTCCGTTGGAATTCCTGCTAAGATTATGGCCGGTAGCGTCCAAATTCAGAAGCGAACAGTGATTCTTGAAGAAGGCGATGTCTTTGAAGGCGACCTCGGAATGATGCTGTCAAAGATTGGCATTAACCCAATGGTTACCGGACTACGTTTGTGCGGTACCCTTGAGGGAGGCACACTCTTCGCTCCAACAACTCTTGACATCGATTATGAGCAATTTGAGACCGATCTCATCAGCTACGCTGCTGGTGGATTCAACCTCGCTTGCAACATCACGTGGTTTACCACACAAACGATGCCAACACTCCTTGCAAAGGCTAGCCGAGAAGCGCTGGCAGTTGCTCTGGAAGCGGCGGTCGCAACTGCAGACACCCTTCCACACCTGGTGGCTCGTGCCCATGTCAGCGCTCTTGGCGTTGCAGGTACACTGAGCCCCGATGCACTCGACGACGAATTGGCTGCCATGATGGGCGCTGCTGCAACCGCAGCAGCCTCAGCCGCAGCCGCAGTTGACACGAGCGCTTCCGATGCCCCAGCCGAGGCAGAAGAAGAGGAAGACGAGGAAGAAGAGGCCGGATTTGACGGACTCGGAAGCCTATTCGGCTGAACAAACAAAAATTGAGGTGAAAAAATATGGAATACGTATACGCTGCTATGCTACTGCACGCTGCTGAAAAAGACATTGATGAGAAGTCGGTAAAGGCTGTCCTAAAGGGCGCTGGAGTCGACGCTGACGACGCCCGAGTGAAGGCCCTGGTTGCCTCCCTTGCTGGTGTTGACATCGCTGACGCCATGACCCAAGCCGTTGCTGCACCTGCAGCTGCTGCCCCTGCCGCCGCTGGCGGTTCTGATGCCCCTGCCCCTGCTGAAGAGGAAGAGGAAGAAGAAGAGGAAGCAGGCTTCGACGGTCTTGGATCCCTTTTCGGTTGAGAAACGGTATCGAGCGCCGCCGAGCGCACTCTTGGACGCGACATGCTCGCCTCCTTCGCGTGATGCACGGTTGACAAACTCGGTTCCCTCGCGGCAACACCTCGCCTTAACGGGCGGGACTGCGAACGACCGTGCATGCACACTAGAACAAACACTATCCTGAGCGTGAGCTATCTCGTAGAAGGGTTCAACATCCAACCCCGATTCGAAGGTTCATGGTGCGAAGAGTAACACTTGACATTGAAGTCAGTGTCTCACCCATTGAGGCCATACGTGTCTTCCGCGAACTCGCGGAAGAAGCGGGTTGGACGCTTGAGCGGCATGAAGGTTCACGACTTGTCGATCGGTTTGCTATCATCATGCCCATGGCTCAATCTGCCCGAACACTTGGAGTGAAGATTCTCGACGGCCCACTCAAAGGGGCTGAACTCACATGTTGGTCCGAAACTCGGGGCTCAGCAGGAGCGGTTAACATTGCTTCATGGCTTGTCCCAGGAGGTCATGATCAGCCCCAATCCTTGCTCATGATTCAGCACTGGGTGGCTCGTTTTTCCCGCTGTCCGTGGCGTTGGTCTTTTGGGGAGCGTTCAAAGGTTGGCTATCTCTTGCCAGTGTGGCGTAAATCGCGTAAATCATTCACTTCACTCGGCTTTGACACCAGCAAAACAGGCTGGCCATATACTGCTTCACAACCTTGGCCGTAGAGTATTTCTCTGCAAGCCGTTTATGATAGGGTCTTCACTTACATCGGGCAATTCTCACCTCCCCCTTAAGGGGGAAAGGAAAAGCATGAAAATGAAGAGACGACTAAGCAGTGCAAAATCAGTCATTCTGGTACTGTTGATGCTCTCCATGTCCCTCTCTGCAGGAATTGTTGAAATCAATCGTACTCCATGGTTAGATTCGCAAGATCCACCAGTTCCTCTATTGGAAGAACCGCCGGCACGCCAATTTTCGGCGGGGGCGGATTGGGAACTCTTGTCGAGTGTAGATTATCTTGAGACGACTAAAAACACGGCGATTACACCGATCACCTTCAATTGGACCGCATGGAGTTCTGGTATGGTCAACAGCACCACGAGCGTGTACACTTCAGGTGATTCAGGATGGCACAACAGCATCGTCATCGACAGCAATGATAAGGCACACATCGTGTTCTATCGTGATGACAATTCTAACCTCATGTACTCAACCAACAAAACAGGGTCTTGGGTGACCTCATCGATTGAAACCAGCAACAACGTCGGGAAGTACTGCAACTTGGCCATTGATTCAAACGATGGTCTTCACGTTTCTTATCAGTACAACTCCGGAAATGCACTCAGGTATGCTTACAAATCAGCAAGCTCGTCCTCATGGTCAACGACGACCATCGATAATACAGGTGGAAAGTTCACATCTATTGCCATCGATTCCAACGATAAACCCCACATCGCTTATCGGGACAGTGGGGGGGATTTGGGCTACGCAGAGAAAACTGGAGGGTCGTGGTCCTTCAGTGCCGTTCAATCTGTTGGCGATACCGCCTTCACGTCAATCGCCATCGATTCAAATGATGACATCCACATTGCTTACTACGACGCCAACATCAAGGACATGTTCCACCTCACCGACACTTCTGGCTCTTGGGTTCGTACATATCTAGAGGACATCGGTTCTAACACTGGAGGAACGAGTCTTGACATAGCCATCGATCCAACGACGGATGAGCCAGGAATCTCCTACTTCGATATGGACGCAACCTCGCTAAAATACACGTATTACACGGGCAGTTCGTGGTCTGCAACGACCGTTGAGAACAGTGCAGATTACGGCCGCTTCAATTCCATCGCATACGACTCTCTGGGGAATGTTCACATTTCACACGAGCTAAACGGTGCGGACGATTTGTATTACACTTCAGACAAAACGGGTTCCTGGGTGTCGACTGCCGTGCACACCACCAACAGCGCTGGCACATATACGGCCATTGCTGTGGACAGCAATGACGACATTCACATTGCTTACCGTTACAACACCGGTGCAGACCTTTACCACGCGACTGTTCAAGGGCACAATGCCGGTAGCGTCACTCGGACAGGCTGTGACAGGTGCGACCTGCAGTATTTCTCCATCAATTCCAAACGGATTGATATTGAATCAAGGAACATGCACCGTCAGCGGAACGCCAACGACCAGCGGCTCCAATCTGACCTACAACGTCACGGCAACTTCCTCTACGGGCGTTTCCAAGACGGGTGAATTCAGCCTCTGGGTGACCCCCCCTAAACCAAGCGACATCGTGTATTCATCTCACGATTTGACGCTCGAAAAAGGGACACCCATGACGACCACGACGCCTTCCACCAGTGGTGGTGCTGCAACCACATGGGGGATCAGCCCATCCATTCCAAATGGTCTCGCATTCAGTTCGAGCACAGGTGCCATCAGTGGGACACCCTCCGTCTTGCAGACAACCGCAGTTGCCTACACCGTTTGGGCCAACAACTCGGGTGGTTCAGCTTTAACAGAAATGAACATCACCATCAACGATGCAGCTCCGAACATCGATTATGGCGGCGGTTCAGGTGCTCAGGTCATCATTCTTTACCTCGGTCAAACCATGCAGCCGCTCACACCAACCTATGGCAGTGGTAGTGGAATGCCAACATCATGCAGCAGTTCACCATCGCCACCAGCAGGTCTGTTCCTCAGTTCGACCTGTGTGATCACAGGAACACCAACCTCGGTGTCAAGTGGTGCTTTATACACCATCACGGCAACAAATTCAGGCGGTAGTGAAACAGCTTTGTTGAACTTCGTAGTTAGAACAGCCGGCGGGGCGTTGACCATCACACCAACCAACACTGAAGGCAGTGTGAACAGTTCCATCTCAGACATCACCATGTCGTACACGCACCAAACCAGCAATTACGGTTGGACTTCGGGTGTTAGCAACTCAACCTCCACAATCCTGACCAATTTCCTGACCACTCCTGCAACCCACCTCCTCGGCGTTGATTCGGGTGAGCGAGGCGAGATGGTCATTGTCTATGCGCACAACGATACGAGTTCCTCAAGTGGTACGTACAGCTTGGGCATGACGTACCGCTGGAACGGAACATGGACCGAAACGATTCTCGATACCGCCACGGACACAGGTCATCATCCATCGGTCGCCATCGATCGACAGGGCGCTATTCACATCGCTTACACTAACTATTCGACCAACCCCGATGTACTGCGTTATGCCACGAATGCTTCAGGCACATGGGTTTTCACAACTCTTGGGTATTCAGCAAGTGACAATGGTGTTGGACGAGGGACCGCTCTTGTTGTCCATCCTATCACTGATGCCGTTCACATCGTTGCCACAACGTACGAGAACTCCTCTCGCGGCCTTCGGCACTACACCAACGAAAACGGTTCGTGGACCAACGAGACCATCACCGACTCCACGAAGGACGAAGGTCACGACCCTGCCATGGCTATGGATGGTGACGGAAATCTCCACGTCGCTTACTATTGCGACGATGGTTGTAGCGATTTGCGTATGTCCAGCCGAATCAATGGCGTTTGGCAAAACGAAACGGTTGCGAGCACCCTTAACATTGGAAACGACCCTGACATCACAATCAATTCACAAGGTACGATCTACATCGTATCACAGTACACCACCGACTTGAAAATCCACCTGCATTCCGGTACACCAGGAAGTTGGACTGCACAGACCGGGCTTTCAGGAGGAAAGGCCTATTGGCCAGTGGTAGGTGTTGATTCAAACGATGCCGTTCATATCTCCTATCATTATGGATTAACCGCAAAAGATGTGATGTACATGACGAACGCTTCAGGCTCTTGGTCAACAGCATCCAAAATCAACGAATGGGGTGGTTGGGGCAGCGAGATGATCATCGATGCCAACGATGACATCTTTATTCCGAACATAGCAGTAGGACCGAAAAAAGTCCAATTGACCACGATGGAGGGTTCAGGTCAAGGATTAACGGCTCGTCCAATCTATGACATTTCGCCGATGCTTCCTGATGGTTTGACCATGAACTGGCGCAATGGGACCATCTCGGGAACGCCGACTGAAGTCCTTGCCAACACAACGTTCACAGTCACGGTCGCTGCGCTCGGCACCACCACCACAGCGACCTTCACGCTCTATGTGGCGGGCGCACCCGGTGTCATCGCTTACAGTGACATTTCAGGTACCAAAGGTACGACAATCACATCAGTCATTCCATCGATTACCACCAATGGTACCACCGGTAGCGTCACTTCATGGGCCATCAACGCCTCGTTACCCTCAGGCCTCACCTTCGAGACCAGCAACGGAACGATTTGGGGTACGCCAACAGTGGTTGTTTCCGGGGAAGTGTTCACGATTTGGGCGAACAACTCGGTCGGGTCCAAGTCAACAACGATTAACATCACCGTTAACGAACAAGCACCAGGCCCGTTCGAGTACAATCCAGAGAACAACACGCTGACCAACAACTCCGAAGTTCATCTTGCACCGCAATTCATCACCCAAACGACTGGAAACGGCTCCACATGGCAGGTGGCTGATATCAACAGCGGAAGTGGCCACAGTTACCTCGGATATTACATGGCGATAATCGTCGGTGATACGCTCTACTTCAGTGCGAATGTTGGAAGCAGCGGCACAGAACTGTGGGCTCATGATACCTCAAACGCCTCAACTTGGCGGGTGGCTGATATCGACAGCGGAACTGGCAGCAGTAACCCCGGACAATACATGGAGATCTTAGTCGGTGATACGCTCTACTTCGGTGCGGATGATGGAAGCAGCGGCCACGAACTGTGGGCTCATGATACCTCAAACTCTTCAACTTGGCGGGTGGCTGATATCTACAGCGGAACTGGCAGCAGTTACCCCGGAGCATACATGGAGATACTCGTCGGTGATACGCTCTACTTCAGCGCGAATGATGGAAGCAGCGGCTACGAACTGTGGGCTCATGATACCTCAAACTCCTCAACTTGGCGGGTGGCTGATATCCAGAGCGGCGCCGGCTCCAGTACCCCCGGACAATACATGTCGATACTTGTCGGTGATACGCTCTACTTCAATGCGGATGATGGAAGCAGCGGCAAAGAACTCTGGGCTCATGATACCTCAAACGCCTCAACTTGGCGGGTGGCTGATATCAGCAGCGGAACTGGCCACAGTTACCCCGGACAATACATGTCGATACTCGTCGGTGATACGCTCTACTTCAGTGCGGATGATGGAAGCAGCGGCAAAGAACTGTGGGCTCATGATACCTCAAACGCCTCAACTTGGCGGGTGGCTGATATCCGCAGCGGGGGTAGCAGCAGTAGCCCCGGGCTTTACATGGAGATACTCGTCGGTGATACGCTCTACTTCAGCGCGGATGATGGAAGCAGCGGCTACGAACTGTGGGCTCATGATACCTCAAACTCCTCAACTTGGCGGGTGGCTGATATCCAGAGCGGTGTTGACGCCAGTAGCCCCGGATCTTACATGTCGAGACTCGTCGGTGATACGCTCTACTTCAGTGCGTATGATGCAAGCAGCAGCCACGAACTGTGGGCTCATGATACCTCAAACGCTTCAACTTGGCGGGTGGCTGATATCAACAGCGGGGCTGCCAGCAGTAACCCCGGACAATACATGGAGATCTTAGTCGGTGATACGCTCTACTTCAGTGCGTATGATGCAAGCAGCAGCCACGAACTGTGGGCTCATGATACCTCAAACGCTTCAACTTGGCGGGTGGCTGATATCCGCAGCGGGACTGGCAGCAGTAGCCCCGGGCTTTACATGGAACTACTCGTCGGTGATACGCTCTACTTCAGTGCGACTGATGCAAGCAGCGGCTCAGAACTGTGGGCGCACCGTCCGTCAACCATCGATTACATCACCAACACCGGTGGTGCTGTCACCTCATGGGCCATCAACGCCAGCCTGCCGAGCGGTGTTTCCTTTGGCACGAACAACGGAACGATCTACGGGACACCGACCGAACTGTGGACGCAAACATCCTACATGGTTTGGGCGAACAACAGCGGTGGGCAAAGTGTGGCTTACCTCAACATCACAATTGTTGACGAAGCGCCTGACATCTCTTACAATCCAGACTGGTTTGTTTTGACCAAGGGAACTGCCATGTCACCAACAGCGACACCAACCAATACAGGTGGTGCGATTCCATCGGGCATTGTCGACTCTGGAAGCAATGTTGGTAGTTACACCTCAATCGCCCTTGATTCGAATGGATACAAGCATATTTCCTACTATCATCTCACCAATAAGGACCTCATGTATGCAACCGATAAGAGCGGTTCTTGGGTCACCACTTCGATTGATACATCTGGAATTGTTGGCCATTACACCTCCATCGCCATTGATTCCAATGATGATGTTCACATTTCCTATCTTGACGACACCAATGACGACCTCAAGTATGCAACCGATAAGAGCGGTTCTTGGGTCACCACTTCGATCGATACCTCTGGAAGTGTTGGCTGGCTCACCTCCATCGCCATTGATTCCAATGATGATGTGCACATTTCCTACTATGACACCACCAATGGCGACCTCAAGTATGCGACCGATAAGAGCGGTTCTTGGGTCACCACTTCGATTGACACCTCTGGAAATGTTGGCTCTTACACCTCCATCGCCATTGATTCCAATGATGATGTGCACATTTCCTACTATGACTCCACCAATAAGGACCTCAAGTATGCGACCGATAAGAGCGGTTCTTGGGTCACCACTTCGATTGATACATCTGGAATTGTTGGCCATTACACCTCCATCGCCATTGATTCCAATGATGATGTGCACATCTCGTACCTTGACACCAGCAATACCGACCTCAAGTATGCAACCGATAAGAGCGGTTCTTGGGTCACCACTTCGATTGACACCTCTGGACAAGTTGGTTATTACACTTCCATCGCCATTGATTCCAACGATGATGTGCACATTTCCCACTATGATCTCACCAATGGCGACCTCAAGTATGCAACCGATAAGAGCGGTTCTTGGGTCACCACTTCGATCGATACCTCTGGAAATGTTGGCGCTGACACCTCCATCGGCATCGATTCCAATGATGATGTGCACATTTCCTATCGTGACACCACCAATACCGAACTCAAGTATATCGGTCTTGATTCTTCTTCGAATGTGCTTGGCTATTCGGTCAGTCCAGCCCTGCCTGCAGGATTGAGTTTGGATTTGGGTACGGGTGAGATTTCGGGAACGCCGACCGCCACCTCATCTTCAGCGACCTACACCATCACCGCTCGTAATTCTGGGGGTACGGGGACAACGACAGTCACGATTGTTGTCAACGATGCAGTTCCAGTCATTGCCTATTCTCCAAGCTCGTTCACACTCACCAAGGGAACGGCGATGACGACTGTGACCCCAACCACAAGCGGTGGAGCGATCGTCTCTTGGTCAATTTCGCCAACGTTACCAACAGGCCTTGCCTTTGACACCTCAACCGGTGCGATCAGTGGAACGCCGACGGTGCTGTCCGTTTCAACGGCCTACACGGTGACAGCGACCAACACTGGTGGAAGCGATACGGCTGCGGTCACGATTGTTGTCAACGACGAACTTCCAGTCATCGTCTATTCTCCAAGCTCGCCTCACGCTGACCAAGGGAACGGCGATGACGACTGTGACACCAACCACAAGCGGTGGAGCGATCGTCTCTTGGTCAATTTCACCAACGTTACCAACAGGCCTTGCCTTTGACACTTCAACAGGTGCGATCAGTGGAACGCCGACGGTGCTGTCCGTTTCAGCGGCCTACACGGTCACTGGGACAAACACCGGTGGAAGCGATACGGCTGCGGTGACGATTGTTGTCAACGATGCACTTCCAGTCATCGCCTATTCTCCAAGCTCGTTCACGCTGACCAAGGGAACGGCGATGACGACTGTACACACCAACGGCAAGCGGTGGAACGATCGTGTCCTGGTCAATTTCGCCAACGCTACCAACAGGCCTTGCCTTTGACACTTCAACAGGTGCAATCAGTGGAACGCCGACGGTGTTGTCCGCTTCAACGGCCTACACTGTGACAGCGACCAACACCGGTGGAAGCGATACGGCTGCGGTGACGATTGTTGTCAACGATGCAGTTCCAGTCCTCGCCTATTCTCCAAGCAGCCTCACCCTCACCAAGGGAACTGCCATGTCACCAACAGCGACACCAACCAATACAGGTGGTGCGATTCCATCGGGCATTGTCAGCTCTGGAAGCAATCATGGCCTTTTCATCTCAATCGCCCTTGATTCGAATGGATACAAGCACATTTCCTACTATCAAATCACCAATTTCGACCTCATGTATGCAACCGATAAGAGCGGCTCTTGGGTCACCACTTCGATCGATACCTCTGGAAGTGTTGGCTGGCACACCTCCATCGCCATTGATTCCAATGATGATGTGCACATTTCCTACTGGTACCAAACCGCCCAGGACCTCAAGTATGCAACCGATAAGAGCGGTTCTTGGGTCACCACTTCGATTGACACCTCTGGAAATGTTGGACAATACACCTCCATCGCCATTGATTCCAATGATGATGTGCACATTTCCTATCGTGACGCCACCAATGGCGACCTCAAGTATGCAACCGATAAGAGCGGTTCTTGGGTCACCACTTCGATTGATACATCTGGAAATGATGTCCGACACACCTCCATCGCCATTGATTCCAATGATGATGTTCACATTTCCTATCTTGACGACACCAATGAGGACCTCAAGTATGCGACCGATAAGAGCGGTTCTTGGGTCACCTCTTCGATTGATACATCTGGAAATGTTGGCTATGACACCTCCATCGCCATTGATTCCAACGATGATGTGCACATTTCTTACTATGCCAAGAGCGGTAAGGACCTCAAGTATGCAACTGATAAGAGCGGCTCTTGGGTCACCACTTTGATCGACACCTCTGGAAATGTTGGTACTTACACTTCCATCGCCATTGATTCCAATGATGACGTGCACATTTCCTACTATGACGACACCGATGAGGACCTCAAGTATGCGACCGATAAGAGCGGTTCTTGGGTCACCACTTCGATCGATACATCTGGATTTGTGGGCTCTCACACCTCTATCGCCATTGATTCCAATGATGCTGTGCACATTTCCTATCGTGACGCTACCGATAATGCCATCAAGTATATCGTTCTTGATTCTTCTTCGAATGTGCTTGGCTATTCGGTCAGTCCAGCCCTACCTGCAGGATTGAGTTTGGATTTGGGTACGGGTGAGATTTCGGGAACGCCGACCGCCACCTCATCTTCAGCGACCTACACCATCACCGCTCGTAATTCTGGGGGTACGGGGACAACGACAGTCACGATTGTTGTCAACGATGCAGTTCCAGTCATTGCCTATTCTCCAAGCATGCGCTCACACTCACCAAGGGAACGGCGATGACGACGAACACGCCAACGGTGAGCGGTGGAGCGATCGTCTCTTGGTCAATTTCTCCAACGTTACCAACAGGCCTTGCCTTTGACACCTCGACCGGTGCAATCAGTGGAACGCCAACTCAGCTGCTCACACGTGCCATGTATACCATTACCGCGACAAACTCCGGCGGAACTGCAACTGCCTACCTCAACATCACCGTGGTTGACGAGTTGCCGACCATTGCTTATTCGCCAAACGACTTGGATTTGACCAACAACACCGTGCAGCAGCGACCTTCCGCTCTCGCCGACGATCACTGGTTCGGGGACGATCACATCCTGGGCCATCAGTCCATCAGTGCCAAGCGGCTTGTCCTTCAGCGCTTCCACTGGTGTGCTCAGTGGAACGCCAACTGAATTGCTCACACGTGCCATGTATACCATTACCGCGACAAACTCCGGTGGAACTGCAACAGCCTACATCAACATCACCATTGTTGACGAGGTGCCAACCATTGCTTACTCGCCAAACGATTTGACCATGACCAACAACACGGCAAGCAGCGATCTTCCACTTTCGCCAACAGTGACGGGTTCAGGCGAGATTGTCAGCTGGGCCATCAGCCCATCAGTGCCGAGCGGCCTGGTCCTTCGAGCACCTCAACAGGTGCGCTCAGTGGAACGCCAACTGAATTGCTGACACGTAGCATGTTCACGATTACGGCAACCAACACCGGTGGATCGGCAACAGCCTACATCAACATCACCGTGGTTGACGAACTACCAACGATTGCTTACTCGCCGAACGACTTGAGCATGACAAACAACACGGCAAGCAGCGATCTTCCACTTTCGCCAACCATCACAGGTTCTGGCGAGATTCGTATCATGGGCCATCAGCCCATCCGTGCCAAGTGGTCTTTCCTTTGATACCTCGAACGGAACGCTCAGTGGAACGCCGACTCGAACTGTTGACACGGACAATGTTCACGATCACGGCGACCAACACCGGTGGAACGGCCTCGCGTACATCAACATCACAATCGTTGACGAAGTTCCGGCGGTTGCTTATTCACCAAACGATTTGAGCATGACCAACAACACGGCAAGCAGCGATCTTCCACTTTCGCCAACCATCACCGGTTCTGGCGAGTTCGTGTCATGGGCCATCAGCCCATCCGTGCCAAGCGGTCTTGCCTTCGAGCCTCGACCGGTACGCTCAGTGGAACGCCGACAGAATTGCTCACACGTACCATGTTCACCATCACTGCGACCAACACCGGTGGAACGGCAACAGCGTACATCAACATCACAATCGTTGACGAAGTTCCAGTCCTGTCGTATTCACCAGAGAATTTGACGCTCACCAACAATACAGTGAGCAGCGACTTGCCGCTCGCTCCGACCCTAACCGGTCCTGGTGAGATTACCTCGTGGGAAATGAACGGCAGTCTGCCCAGCGGCCTGTTCTTCGGCTCGGCCAACGGAACGATTTGGGGAACTCCAACGGTTCTCCAAACCAGCCCAGTCACATACACGATTTGGGCGAACAACTCTGGTGGTTCGTCTTCAGCGACCATCAACATCACGATTCTTGACGAGCTACCGACACTTTCCTACTCGCCAGAGAATTTGACGCTCTACAACAACACAGTGAGCAGCGACTTGTCGATCGCTCCGACTTTGACCGGTGCGGGCGTCATCACCTCGTGGGAGATTAGCCCTAACTTGCCGAACGGTTTGACCTTTGAAACCAGCAACGGAACGATTTGGGGTGTGCCAACACAACGGTTGACGACCACACAGTTCACCGTATGGGCCAACAATACTGGCGGTTCCACCTCGGCTTCTCTCAACATTACTGTGCTGCATGAAGTTCCGATGTTCACCTATTCATCGTACAATTTAACCTTGGTTAACAACACGGCAATGACTGCGATCGAAGCCACGCTCACAGGCGGGGAAATCACCTCGTGGGAGATTGAACCGGTAATCCCGACTGGGCTCGTTCTTGAAACGACAAACGGAACAATCTTCGGAACACCAACTGTGGTTCAAACCACGACCATGTACCAAATTTGGGCGAACAACTCCGGTGGTTCTCATTCGGTCTTCATCAACATCACCATCTATGACCCAGTCGTTGACTTGCAGTACAACCCTGAGAACTTGACGTTGACCCGTGATGTCCCGATGACTGACCTTGTGCCGGCATACAGTGGCATTGTCGATGATTGGACCATCGTACCCGGCCTACCGTCTGGATTGGACTTTACCGACGGTGTAATCTCGGGTACGCCAGAGGTCAACATGACACGAACAACCTACACGGTATGGGCGAACAACTCCGGCGGTTCCTCTTCGCATACCATCAACATCACCATTCTTGAACCGATGGTCACGTTGGAATACAATCCAGAGAACATGACCTTGGTGCGTGGTACGCAGATGAGCGATATGGCGCCAACCGTGTCTGAAGGTATTGTTGAGTTCTGGTCCATCCACCCTGCTTTGCCAAGTGGACTGCTCTTTGACAACGGCACTGTTTCAGGCACACCAACGGTCAACATGACCACGACGATGTTCACGGTTTATGCCAACAACACCGGTGGAAACGCTTCACACACGATCAATTTGACCATTCTTGAACCGGCTGGTGACTTGGCCTACGCCAACATTACGCTCACACGCAACATGTCCATGACTCCACTCGTTCCAACATACTCTGGTGGTACGGTTGAAGTTTGGGCCGTCTATCCAGCGCTCCCGAGCGGCCTCATCTTCAGCAACGGTGTGATTTCAGGAACGCCACTCGTGAACATGACAAATTCCATGTTTACAGTGTACGCGAACAATAGCGGAGGCGTCGCTTCTGCCACGGTCAACATTACGATTCTTGAGCCGGCGGTCACCCTTACCTACAACCCTGACAACGTAACGCTCGTCCGTGGGACAACCATGACGCCGTTGGAACCAACCGTGACCGGCGGCAATGTCAGCGAGTGGGGCATAATGCCTGACTTACCTTCTGGACTTACATTCACCGATGGAGTATTCTTCGGAACGCCGGACGTGAACATGACGCAGATGCAGTTCACGGTCTATGCCAACACCTCTGGTGGAGAGACCATAGCGTGGGTCAACATCACCATTCTTGAGCCAGCAGTTAACCTCTCATACGACCCGTACAATATCACATTGGTTCGTAATGTTTCAATGACGCCTCTATCGCCGATCGTGAGCGGTGGGAATGCTGAATCATGGGCGATTGAACCGCCTCTCCCTGCCGGTCTGATGTTTGACAACGGCACGATTTCGGGAACACCTGAAGTCAACATGACAACTACGATGTTCACCGTATGGGCGAACACGAGCGGAGGGGCTACCTATGCGACGGTCAACATCACGATATTGGAGCCGATAGTGAGTTTTGTTTACGACCCGGCCGAAATAACGCTCACGCGCAATGAGACAATGAATGCCGCTTTCCCGTCGTTCCTCAATGATGCAAAGGCCGAGCAGTGGGGTATTTCTCCATCTCTTCCAGCTGGCATGGTCTTCGCTAATGGCGTGATTTCAGGAACACCTGAAATCAACATGACTGCGACAATGTTTACGATTTATGCCAACAATACAGGTGGAACATCAGCGTCTTTCCTGAACATCACAATCCTTGAGCCGGTCGCAACAGTGGTCTATGTTCCAGAGAACATCACGCTGATTCGAGGTGAAGTCAACGCCAGCATCGTTCCAATTCTAGGTGGCGGCATGGTTGAATCATGGTCCATCGCCCCAGCGCTCCCTGAAGGTATGGTCTTCGAAAACGGCTCAATCACTGGAATCCCACTCGTGAACAGTACGAACACAACCTACATCGTCACAGCGACCAACACGGGAGGGAGCGCCATTGCCTACCTCAACCTCACCATCGTTGAACCCATTGCCGTTCTTGCTTTCAACGAAAGTTTCGTGATTACACGAGGTCTGGATGAGCTGAATGCCACCATCAGCAATGTAGGTGGAATGGTTGCAACTTGGGCCATTGAACCCGCCCTTCCTCTTGGCCTAACCATGGAGCATGGTGTTCTTATGGGTGTTTCAGAAGAGAACATGACGGTCACGACCTATACTCTTTGGGCCAACAACAGTGGTGGCTCAGCAAGTATTTCCTTTACCTTGGAAGTTCTTGAGCCAAAGGCTGACATCGATTATGGAGAGGACGGGGTCACCCTCATCAACGGAATTTCCCACGGTCTCATTATCCCTGTAATTGAAGGTGGAGTCCCTACTACATGGTCAATAGAACCACCACTACCTGATGGTTTGACCTTTGTGAATGGATACATTATCGGTACCCCAACAACCAACCTCGATGAAACAATATTCACTGTCTACGCCAACAACTCAGGTGGTACAGAAACAGCGAATTTCACCCTTACGATTGAACAACCAATCTACATCTCACGTTATCCAAAGACGCTGCTTGTTCTTGCTGTAAACCAAACTCTTACTCCACTCTCTCCTCTGTTCTACTTTGATGAAAACCGTATCCCTGTTTGGTCTATCACTCCGGATCTACCAGAAGGTTTGTTGTTTGAAAACGGTACGATTTCCGGAATACCAACCGTAGCATCAGACTTCACAAATTACACCGTTACAGTGACCGGACAAATGGTTCCAGTGGAGTTGTACGTGACCATTATAGTCATGGGAGAACCAGATTTGACGATTGAATCGGTACGAAATGAAACTGGCGAAGAAGACATTTTCATCATTCCAGAGTATGAAGAGGTAGATACTTCGTTCAGTATGTACTGGATTTGTCCGCCGATTTTTGCTTTGCTCGCCATCATTCTATCCATGACGCTCATTCGATTGATGGAGCGTACCGAAGAAGATGCACCAGAAGGGGAACAAAAAGATGATGGAGACCAAGAATCCGAAGGCTAAACTTGGTTTTCTTCCAAACTCACCCAACCGAAAGTCATAGAGAAGAGCAACCCTTCGCATGAAACGAGTGGAGCACCATGTACACGATGGAAGACCTCAAGACTAACCGTGATGCTCAGATCACGGTAGGAAGTATTGTTTTCTTCTTGCTCGCCTTCCCGCTTTACTTCGGATTCGCTGCCGGAAACGCTGACGGTTCCCTTAGTGGAAGTGTTGTTGCAGATTACAAAGTCAATGGAGAATTGACTTACGTAGAACTTGATTCAGGTACCGAGTACGTGGCGGACGGAACGCCATGGATGGACACCTTCAACACGGACGCCGTTGATGACGCGGACGAGATGAACATCGTTGGCCTCCGAGTGAGTCTTTCCTATGGAGAGGACGACGAAAGCGGCGGTGATGGCCTATTGTGTCAAGGAGGACAAGATGCTGCCGATACAATCACTGGCACAGCCACACATCTTAACTTCACAGAAACCGATGAAGGTCAAAACGGAGGAGCTGGAGGAAGCCACGAAGTGACTGCTGAATGGTACAATTCTAGCATGGTTGGTGGAGAAGTCATTGAAGGACTATCAATGGACGATATCAAAGCGCAAATTGATTCCATGGGCGCAGGTCTTGGCGACCATGCCGTTGAGATTTCTGTTAGTGCACAGGCAGGTAATGAACCGAGTCCAGCCTGTAGTCGTTCGGATGAGGGGCAAGAAGTGTCTTATGTCGTTGAACTCATTGTGTTTGACTACACCATCGTTCCAGTGGTTGAAGTCCAGGTGGACTGAAGATGACGCACTGGCTTCATTATCACGCTAAGGCCGGTGTTGAAGAACGAAGAAGAAAGCATCCTTGGATGCCCTTTGATCGGATATCTACAAGCAAACCCCTCCATTCTGACCTTAAGGTAGGAGACACAATTTGGGGATTTACTCGGATTGAGAACGAATATTTTCTGATGGGATCTTTAGTTGTTCAGTGGTTTGGGGATGCTGAAGATGTGCCTAAAAATGTCACTTCGGATTCGCTGTTTAATCACAAGAAATTTGCTGCAACGTGCCCGACTACGGAGGCTACGCCTTACAAGAAAGTGTTCATCGATGAAATGGCTTATTGTGAATTACCGTTCTACAAAGGAGGTAGTACAATTAGTGATATCAAAGCAACCACAGAACTCATTGGTTTCTTTGTTAAGGTCGATGATGCCTCAGTTGAAGAGCAATTTATCGGACGGCATTAAGCGTTCAATAGTTTCTTGATGTCAATGATTGATGAGACACGCTTGTCTGCCATCGCCTTCATCTTGGTGAGTTGTTCTTCGCTGGTTGCTTCCATTCGCATCACTAAGACCGCTTCTGTATTGGATTTTCGAGCAAGGTACCATCCGACGTAGTTGCCATCATCATCGTTGAAACGAACACGGACGCCATCAACCGTTGAGCATTCATGGTCGTCATATGCCGAAGTGATTCCAGCAACAACCTCGAGTTTGTCTTCTTCAGCACAGGGAATTTTTACTTCGCCAGTGGTCGGTAGTGATGGCGCAAGACGTTCTAATTCACCTGAGAACGTAGGTCCTCCATCGCTTGGTGCTGGGCGTCGTGACCAGAGTTCTATCAGACGAGCTGCATTGTAAAGGGAACAATCAAAGCCGTACCATCCACGGTCTGCGAGGAAGATATGTCCACTCATCTCAGCAGCCATCTTTGCCTCTGGCATGCTAGCGAGAACGCGCTTCATGAACGAGTGGCCAGTACGAGCCATGACAGGTCTTCCACCGGCCTCAAGGATGGCTTGTTCAACATTCATTGAGCATTTAACGTCGTAAATGATGCGTCGGTGCTCATCGTCGGTTGCGTCAGCCCTTTCTTCAACGCCTTCAAGCAAGTCTTCCGCAAGGAGTGCAATGAGTCGGTCGGGATAGATGAAACGTCCTTGCTCATCAACCGCACCGATTCGGTCACCGTCACCGTCTGCGCCCATCCCAAACTCGCAACCGTTGTCAACAACTGCCTTGCCGAGGTCAACCATGTTTTTTGGTCGGGTTGGATCTGCTCCGTGGTTTGGTTCACTCGCATCCCAATCGCAAAACAAGTCAACATGGTCGCATCCGAGTCGGTCCAATAGCATGGTCATGGCAGGCCCAGGGACTGCATTTCCACAATCCACAGCAACCTTGACAGGTCGTGATAACGGCCCGGTTGAAGCAAGAATAGCATCGAGGTAAGTATCCAAGTGTGGGGTGTTAACAATTTCACCTTCGCCTTCACAGAATTCGCCTTTGAGGAAGACATCCTTGAGTTCTTGAATTTCTTCTCCAGCAAGAGGTAGGGTGCCTCGGCACATTTTGAATCCGTTATGAGTTGGCATAGGCAGGTGACTCGCCGTTACCATCACGCCGCCGTCAACATCCAATGTCCAACATGCGTGGTACACGCAGCCGGTTGATACAATGCCCAAATCCATGACGGTAACACCGCCTTCGACAAGGCCCCGCATCAGTTCATTGGTTAGGGCCGGAGAGGAATCACGAATATCTCGACCAACGGCAAATGCCTTGCATTCAAGGTAGGTTGCCATTGCACGGCCAAGACGGTATGCAAAGACAGGTGTGAGTTCACCGGTGCCATCACCGTTGGCTAATCCGCGAATGTCGTAGGCTTTGAAACAGGCTTCGGGCCATTCTTCCATGCAATGGGGAGCGGGTGGAGGGATTTCAAGCCTACCCGAATTATCGTCGCCACCAGGCGATGAATAGTAGTGTGAGGGTCAAGATGACAAGCGCTTCAAACAAGACGCCTGAATACCAACACGCGGCTAGGAAAGCAGCGGCCGGGAGGCCAAACATGCGCAAGATACTGGGCCACGTCAACAAGCCAGGCGGTGGCTTTTCCATGTACGGTGAGCCGGGCATATCAATTCTGCTTGACGGCTTGAACAACGATTTCAACTAGCGCGTCAGCTGGAAGCGCATCAACAGCGAAAGCCGCACGGGTAGGTTTGATGTCAACTCCTTCAAGCCAAGCGGCATAGACTTCGTTCATGGGGGCATAAAACTCCATGGTCTTGAGCAGGACTTGAACGAAAACGAGGTCATGCTTTGATGTGCCTGCTTCAGCGAGGAGTGCATCGACCTTTTCCAGCGTGCCTTTGGTTTGTGAGATGATATCGTCACCTGCATCAATGTTGATTTGTCCAGAAAGCCAGACTTGCTTACCAACGACGACTGCAGGTGTGTAAGGTGCGTATGTTTTCGTTCCTGGGGGGCTGATACCGACTTTTGTCATGTGGTGTCACACACCGAAGCCGTCCATCAACTTCACCCAAGCAAGCGATGATTTGAGGGAGGACACCACCTCGCACGTTCATGCGCACATGTTGGGTTCTTGACCATCCGGCTCACGTGCGCTTGTTAGCACCGCTGATGCGAGAAGGCGCTACGGCAGACCTTATCGTAGCGTGCGAGCGTGAAGAAGTTCGGATGATGATCGGAACTGGAGATGGTCGTCTTCCACGTCGCCAGACCTTATGGGTCCCTCGGCCAGTGGGTGAGGGCCGTTATGGTAAAGCGATGCTTCGTATTCGTAGTGTTCAGCGTTTCATCAAATCGGCCAACAAAGACGGCCAGGGTCCAGTAGAACGTATCGTGAGCATTGGGGCACCACTCGAATTATTAGGTCAAAAACCTCGCTATTGGAGGCGCTCCTCGGTCAAAGAGCGCTGGTACATCACCGATACAGAAGTCAATCATACCGCCCATAATCTCGCCCTCAAAGGGGCTACTCATGTTGTTGTACCCACCCATTGGCGAGAGGATTTAGACGGTGGTTTCCTCGCCTCATTCAAGGGAGATCTGCACCGATTGGACGGTCTTCACGGCCATGTTCATCTTGCCCCACACCGTCGGCCAAGTAAAGTGAGCAATCCACCCCGCGTCGTAGTTCGTCGTTTGAAGGGCGATGGAATCCACGACGGCGATGAAATCGTTCCTTTGCCTGAAGACGCCTTGGACGGTCTTGCTACAACCGTTGCCGATGAAGGGGAGTATGAGGGGCTACCGTGGGAATTGGACCGTGAACTTGCAGCACATGATGGAGTCATCACTCAATCGGTGACTTTGGCGAGTGAAGCGGCCTTGTTGGGAACGCCGACGCTTCTCATTTCAGGTGCACAGCGAGGCTTCCTTGACCGTCTTGAGATTGAAGGTGCGCCGTTGTTTCGTTGGCGCGGTCAAAACGACCCGGCTGAATGGGGCGCAGTCCATGCTCAATTCCTTGCAGGGCTACACCTTACTGATGCATTGGAATCCGCTGAATGGCCCGATGCTAAGCGGCAGTTAGCTGACCTTCTTAGCCAATGAACCAACACTATCTTTTCGTCAAAGATACTGTACCATTTGACTTATATTCCACCCACATGTCGTATTAATCGTGACTAGGCAGGGTTCTTTCTTTATTTCTGCCTTGCTCATGTCAATGGTCATGGGAGGTTGCATCGGCAACACTCAAGGGGAAAATGGTCTTGATTTGGTGGTGACCTACTCCTCCACCAATGGGACTGTAGTTGAGTCCTATGAAGAAGGTGAACGCGTTGATATTAGCGGAGTTGAATTGACCTTTGATTTCTCCCAAACCACTTCGGATGCCGAGCTAACACGGTATGGAGTCAACTTTCTTGATGGAACTCCAGGGACAACAATCGAAGCTAGTGAGGGCGATGAGGTTACAGTTGAATTTTTAGAACACGGTTTGCATGAGATCGCTCTGTTTGCTCTTGATGAGGGTGGTCAACAAGTGATCACTACCGTTGTGATTCGGATAGAACTCCGAATGGTTTGGACCGAATTAGCAACATATGAGCCTTTACCCATGCCTCTGAATTCTCTTCCCAATAACGGTGGCATTCCTCCAGCAGCAATTCTTATTGATTCCATTGTTGAAAATCCAGAACTCATTGAAAATATCGGGGGCGGCCAAGATGTTGAGATTACATGGGGGCTGATTGATGATACCAATTCAGCGTGTCAGCAACATGAGGGTTCAGTGAATGAAGGACAGACGGCTTCTTGGAACACAGTACATTTCAACACGTATGAAGCCCACGAACTAACCGTCCAATATGAAGAGGGACAAGACCACATCAACATCCATCAAACCGTATTCTTACAATACGAAGAGGTTGAAACACTTCCCAATGTTTGAATCTGCTCAGCAACATCCTTCTTCACGCATTGGTGCGCTGATGAAAGTTACTTTGTCGACGTTTGGAGTATTCCTTAACAGGTCAATGGCTGTTCGGAAATTGACGGCTTTGCCTAGAGCGTGTAAGACATCAACACAGGTGTGGCTGTGGGTGAGGCAACTGTGATTGTAGGAAGTGATTTCGAGGTTGTGGGAATGTCGGATTTCTAGCAATTTCGCTTCAACCCCGTGCTGATAATAGACGACCAAGTGGCCCTCAACGACCTCATCATCCTTCATATCGCGAAGTTCACCTCTTCGCTGTATTTCGGCAAAATAGTTGGCGGCATCTCGTAAAAACCGACTCCTGTTTTGATAACCTGAAGCATCCATCAACGAATCAAGATTATCAGCGAACGCTCCATCAGCGCTAAATGAAATAATTTTGCTCATAAGTCAAGGGAAAAGGTCACCCTTCATAATAATTCTCTAATTACTAATTATTAGTTCCTGTTAAATAGATAATAGTTTACGGCGAGGGCATGAACGCACAGTGGAAGCGCGCTATGTTAACGAGCCTGATCTTGATTTTCTCCAGCTTAGCAGGCTGTTTAGGAGATGATGTAGACGCTGATGAATCAGCCAATGAAGATGCATACGGTACCGTAATGGTCTCTACCTATCACGTCGGTGAATTGGTCAAGGCTATTGCTGGCGACGATGTTGTTTTGGAATACATGAGCCCAGACAACATTCCCGTTCACGACTACGAACCATCTGTTTCAGACCTGATCCGTCTTGAGAACTCTGATTTGTTCTTCTATCACGGTCTAGGCCTTGAGCCATGGGTTGAGTCCACGCTTTCTTCTCTAGGTTCCAAAGCACCTACCTCCGTACAAGTTCACACCATGCCCAGCGGAGACACTGCACTTGATTACGAATCAATGCTCAAAACCGACCTGTGTGACCTCATCACCGAGGGCCCATACGAAGTCGTCACGCTCGGCGAAGAAGGCTCTGTCCTCCCAGAAATCCATGCAGAACCAACTGCTCAGAAAATTTCCTTCCCTGAGGACATGCATCACGATGACGAAGACGGGCACGATGACCACGACGAAGACGGGCACGATGACCACGACGAAGACGGGCACGATGACCACGACGAAGACGGACACGATGACCACGACGAAGACGGACACGATGACCACGACGAAGACGGACACGATGACCACGACGGCCACGACCATCTCGAAGCAGAAGAGACAGAGAACATGACCAACTGTGCAACTGAAGCAGTCCTTTCAATCTTCCACCTAGAAGAGGGCCAATATGTCCTTGAATTCGAAGAGAGTTCTGTGGAATCGTTCAACATTGCTATCCTCAAGATGGGTGGCGGACATGCTAGCCATGACCACGGCGATCACGATGACGACTCCCACGAAGAAGGACCTGTTTGTCACGAAATGGAAACACACACCACCACCAACCACACAACCGAAGAAGAATGCATAGCGGCTGGCCACATATGGGAGGAAGGAGACGACCATGACGACCACGACGACCACGACGGCCATGACGAAGACGGACATGATGACCATGACGGCCACGATGACGATCTTACCGCAGAAGGAGCCATGGCTATGGCCGATTCCAACAATGATGGAAACCTTTCTTGGGATGAATTCTGGACTATGATGGGCCAGGACGACGACCATGACGACCATGACGACCACGACGACCATGATGACGGCAACCACACTGATGACGGTAACCACACTGATGAGGGCAACCACACTGATGACGGCAACCACACTGACGACGACAACCACACGGATGAGGAGCACGATGACCATGATGAGGAGATGGAATTCCAAATGAACTTATTCATGAACATGTTCAACGAATCTGACCTGGATTCCAACGGACTTCTCACCATGGTGGAACTTGAAGGCTTCATTGAAACAATCGACTCAATGGAAGACGATGATTCCATGGGCGTTGAATACATGATTATGATGTACGACCTTGATGGTGATGGTGAATTGTCATTTGATGAATACAAAACTATGTTTTCAGCGAACGAAGACGGACACGATGACCACGACGAAGACGGACACGATGACCACGACAACCATACTGGCGACGACAACCACACGGATGAGGAGCACGATGACCACGACGAAGACGACAATGGAATGATGGACGACCTTCTACAACTATTGTTTGATGAAATGGATCTTGATATGAACGGCAATTTGAGCGCTGAAGAACTCGAAAGTATGTTTGAGGATGAAGAAGAACATCATGCAGCATACGCTTCGCTTCACGTTCGTGCTGAAGGTGAATACGGATTCGCACTTCCTCACGGAGTTACCATGCACATTCTAGCTAACGGCGGTCATGATGACCACGGCCATAACGATCAACATGGTTCGATGGTTTGCTATAACATAAACACTCACACCGTTGACAACATGCTTACCACAGAAGCTACTTGTGAAGATGCTGGCTTGATGTGGGCTAACCCTGATAACTTCGTGCAACCCGGAACCGGCGATGACCACGATGAGGACGGGCATGATGAAGAAGGGCATGATGAAGAAGGACATGATGATGATTCCTTGAAATACGACCCGCACAGCTGGCTTGACCCTGTTGCATTCAACGCTCAAAACACTGTAGTCATGGATGCTCTCATCGCTGCTTTCCCAGATGGTGAAGATGCTTTCAAGACCAATGGTGCTGCGTTTTCAGCTAAGTTGGTCACCCTAGATACAGCCTACGAAGCTGCATTCGGAACTGGCGGGCTCTGCATGACCGGTGGGCATGAAAAGAAGATAAGTGCAAACCACAATGCTTACTCCTATCTATCCGTTCGATATGACATTCAATTTGTGACCGTTCACGGGCTTGACCCTGAAGGCGAGCCTTCTCCTCAAGACATTGCGAAAGTAGTTGAATTCATCAAGGAGGATGGCATTACTGTTCTTTTCATTGAAGAGTATACTGACCCAACATCCGTTAAGAGTATTGTCGATGAGACCGGTGTGTCTATTGAAACACTCTATACCATGGAATTGTCTCCAAGCGATCCAAGCGATGATTACATGTCAATGATGGAGAGTAACCTCGCAAACTTGATCTCAGGAATGGGATGCTGAGTACTCCGTTTCTAGCAAGAGATGAATATAACTCGAGGGTTATTCCAGCATAAAGGTGAGATGATGCATTCAGTTGACATTATACCGGTTTTTTTCGTAGGGGCGATATTCTTCGGCCTTTGCGGAAGATTAGTTGTTGGATACATCAAGGCGCAAAATATCTAATCCTTGGTGTTCTATTCATATAACATGCTATACGCCAATTAACTGGTCGTGGATTCTCATGAAGCCTTTGGTCGTTGGAACTCTATCTGAGGATGAAGTCATCCTTGATGTCAAAGATTTATCCGTCAAACGCTCTGGAAACCTGATTCTTAAAAACATCAATTTCAGCATCAAGCGAGGAGAATTTGTCGGTCTTGTTGGCCCGAACGGAAGCGGAAAATCAACGCTCCTTCTCACGCTGCTTGGAGTGCTTAAATCCCATCAGGGATCAGTGACCGTCTACGGGCATCAACCCCTTTCAAGCCGGCTCATTGGGAAGATTGGCTGGGTTGCTCAGGCTGCTGCGAATTTACCGAAAGACATTCGGATCACCGTTCGTGAACTGGTACGATTGGGTACCATTAACGGGAAAAACATGTTCCGCTTTTCAGATGGTGGTCGTCGAAAGCGCGTGGATAAGGCCATCAAAATGGTTGGTCTTGAGGACGTCCAAAATAGAGACATCGCCCGGCTTTCCGGAGGGCAGCGTCAACGTGCAATCATCGCCCGAGCACTGGCTTCAGAATCTGAGTTTATTTTGTTGGACGAGCCTTTAGTTGGTATTGACCGTGAGTCTCGGAATTCATTGTTGAAATTGCTTGACCAACTCTGCCATGATGAAGGAAAAACCATCTTGATGGTTTCTCACGATCTCACTGCCATTCGGCAAACCGCTCATCGGATGATATTCCTCGAGCAAACCATCCGGTTTGATGGAATCAGCGAGGAGTTCCCAGATTTGGTACAACTTGCAAACTTACGAGGCATAGGGGCCGTTCACGACGATACCGACCATGCTGACCACCACCACCACCACCACAAGGAGGAAGAATGATGGGACTTGGTATACTTCTTGTTGATGTTTTGAGTCCATTCTTGGAGTTCATTTCCACCTTCCTTCCAGGTGAGTTCTTCCCGTATTACTTCAGTGCGCCTTACCTTCAACGCCCTCTTCTTGCTGCTATTATGGTCACCGTTGTTGCTGGTATTCTTGGTTGCTACCTCCTGATTCAACACCTTGCTCTGATGGGAGATGGTCTCGCACACGTAGCCTTTGGAGGTGTTGCCGTTGGTATTGTCTTAGGAGCCACCTCACCGCTTTCTTATGCACTCGTATTCAGTGTGACTGCTGCAGTTCTAATTCATGAAATGCAGTCCAGAGAGATGCTTACTGGAGATGCTTCAATTGCGATTTTCCTTACAGGAATGTTGGCTCTGGGACTCGTGATTCTACGTCTCGGAGGTGGAGCACTTACCACCGATATTGAATCCTACCTTTTTGGAAATCTCAACCTGATTGATGAGGCGAGCCTCGATTTAATCGCTCTAATATGTCTCCTTTCGCTGGTTGTTCTCGGATTCATTCGTCAAGGATTACTTGCTTGCGCAGTTGATCCCGTTGCTGCTCGCGTCCAAGGACTTCCAGTTCGAAACATCGGTTTGCTGTTTAGCGTCACTACAGCCGCAGTCGTGGTCGTGATGGTCCAAGTTGTTGGAACCCTGCTGGTTACCGCTCTATTGGTGACTCCGGCGGCGACCGGTCAACTGCTCGGACGAAGTTTCCGACAATGCATGTTGTGGACTCAGGTGTTCGGGTTTTCCTCTGTAATCATAGGACTGTACTTGTCGGCTGAATACGATACGGGGAGCGGTTCTATGATTGCCTTAGTTGCAGCGGTAATCTTCGCTATTGTGGCAATCAGTCAAGTTGTCATCAGGTCGTTCATCCAGTCAGATGATAATATCAATTGAGAAATCTAACTGATCATCTTGACGAACCCTTGCTGAGACGGGAAAAGAATTCAACCACTTTCGCACTTAATGATTAATTAGTGGGTTAATTATGATAAGAGATCCCCCTCACGACAGAAACATGGGGAGGCGAGGCAAGCGGATTTGGCGGACTGAAGTTCCCGAAAGAGCGCCCCTAATGGCTTGGTTCATCTCATGTGCAATCCTCACAGTTTGGAACCTCAGTCGTGGGCTGAATCTCTGGGCCGGATATAATTTTGGAGGAGCGATTATGGCTCTTTTAGCCCTTATGATTTTGTGGAAGGGGCGTGCGCATATCCCAGCTCTACCGTTGTGGATTGGGTATTCAGCAACAATGCTCCATTTCATCGGAGGTTCATTAGGTGCTGCAGACAGCGGCCCTGGACCCTTCTGCTTTGATGGAATGCAACCCGGTGAATGGTTGTGTGCAGATGGGGTGAACGGAATGTACCATGTCCATCCTTGGTGGGACAAGTTGGTCCACGGTATGAACAGCACAGCCATTGCTATTGCATGGTCGCTTGGTTGGAGAAGAATGTCAGAGCATAACGGTTGGCAACTCTCACCTCGAGTTGTAGCGTTCACCGCTTTTTCTCTTAGCGTAGCCATCGGTGTGGCGTATGAAGTGTACGAGTTCTTTGGCAAGACCTTTTTCCAAACGATTGACCAAGGCGGATACGTCAACACGGCCTCCGACCTGGTAAGCGACATGCTGGGTGCAGGATTAGGCGTGTTGTTTACTCACTTCTACGACCCAATGAACAAAACTTCAGACAAGAGCGGGCAATTACCGCTTCCACCTCAAGTGACGCTCACCAACAATGGTTCCATCCCCTCATGGTGATAGGCGCAATTCTTTCATTGGACTTCCTTTTATTGAACGGGGGCATTGTCGACTCTGACTACGATTTGATTGGACAGCTGATGCTTGGTTCCCTCTTTGTTTCAGGGTTAATGGTCGCCCGTTGCCTCTTCCAAAATTCGCAGGCTAAGAAAACCGAGGCTTCGGAACAAATGGGAATGTCTTCCTAGGTCCAACCCTCCGCTCTGAGATGACATCCAAGCAGACGCTAGGGGCGAATATGGCCCACAGCGAACCTTTGTAAATACAGATCTCATACTCGCGGGTTCGAGCATGAACCCTCGTGGTTGTTCTAATCGTTTAGTGTCGAATTAGCAATTCACTCTAGTTACGAATGTAATAATGCTGAAGTCGCTACTAAATCTCGTTATTTTCATTCGTTTTTGATTGCTCGGGAGTTATTGAATACATCAACAAAAGAAAGGTTGCAGTAACGGGGATCATAGTCGCAAATAAGAACTTTAATTCAAATTCTATAAGGCTAGATGTCCAACCGTAAATCTCCAATAATACCGTTGAACCGAGGCCCAATGCAAACAAACGCCCGAATATGTGCAGGTTTTCCTTAACATAAATCGATACGAACCATTGTGTCAGTCCAATGAAAATTGCAAAAACTCCCACATACATACTTACAAAAATTCCATACTCCTGCTCTCTCCCCACGATTTGTTAAAAAATCATAACATTCATACAATGTTTTGTTGTGCCGATGTGAATCATTTGGGATAAGAGGGTAAATTGAACCAATATTTACTAAGCATTGAAAGTCTGAGTGATGGTACCCGAGCCATGGGGCACCTTGCTGACATAAATAAGTCGTACTTTTCGCATTTACTCGGAGCATGGAAAATGGCTTTTTGGTTCACATTGGGGGGTTTCCGTCTAATCATACACGGCATTATCCCAAATTTCGACATTCGTGCAGGCCAAGACACTGTTGATCGTTACGCGCCCTCAAGTGATGGTTTAGAACCATCATCTTGAGATTCGCCTCTTCACTCTTCAAACAATCTAACATGAGGTCCCTGTCGCTTCGGTAGCGTCTGACAAGACCCACTGCAAGCCCTTCGATTACCACTTAACTTTGCAATGGGTGTTAGGGTAGACCCTCTGATAAGCCCCTAACCTATACAATCAGGCATTGAAAAATCGTGCTTATCTAGCCTACCAAATTAGGAAGTCTGTGGGTCGTCCGGAACGCCACCCCTGTATTCAAGAACTATCAGTTATAGCATCGAAGCATGAACAAAACACACGCTGTTCTCTTTGCCCTGATGATGTTGACCGTTTCTCTCGCCGGATGTTTCGGGAGTGATGACCCAGTTGAAGATGAAACTCCAGTAGAAACTCTTGATGATTGGCAGGTTCATTTTGCTTCATCTGCAGCTGATTTACCTACTTGTGATTCAGCAACAGACGGCCGACTGTACTACGTTGACGCCGATTCAGAATTCCAAGTCTGCACAAGTAGTGGATGGGATGTAATCGAAGTTTCAGGTCCTGCAGGACAAGATGGCGCTGATGGTACTTCGGGAACAAAGGATGATGGCGCGGAAGATGGTGCTGACGGAACAAATGGCACTGATGGATCTGACGGTGACGGGAACTGATGGTAACGATGGTGCTGACGGTGCCAATGGAGTTTCCACCTTAATCCGTATTCTATCAAGTACTACTTGCACAACTGGAGGAAATTCCTTCGAGATTGGTGCAGATAATAATGGAGATGGAGTTCTTGATATCACTGAAGTTATTGTAACTGTGGATATTTGTAACGGAGTCGCTGGTCCAGCAGGCCAAGATGGTGCTGATGGAAACGACGGTGCTGACGGTACAAATGGAACTGATGGCCAAGATGGTGCTGCTGGTAACGTGGTGCTGACGGTACAAATGGAACTGATGGCCAAGATGGTGCTTGGTAACGCTGGCGCTGACGGAAATCGACTGGTGCTGACGGTACAAATGGAACTGATGGCCAAGACGGGCCCGATGGTGCTGACGGCAAATGGAACTGACGGCTTTGACGGAACGATGGTGCTGACGGACAAATGGAACTGACGGCGCTGACGGTAAGACGATGGTGCTGACGTCTGCACGGAAACGACGGAACCGATGGTGCTGACGGTACAAATGGAACTGATGGCCAAGACGGAAACGATGGTGCTGACGGCGCTGATGGAACGAACGGAAGCGCTTCACCGAATACCATGTTGACCAGTATTTCTTCTCCTGCTGCATCATTAGGATGCACTGCAGGTGGCCGAGTTATGATGCAAGGTCTTGACAATGGAGATGGTGGAGGAACTGCTCAAAACGGTGTTCTTGAATCTGGCGAAGTAGACTACACTACAACCTATTGTAGCAAATATGTGATTTGGCAGGTGGCTGATATCAACAGCGGGACGTAGCGGCAGTAACCCCGGACAATACATGGAGATACTCGTCGGTGATACGCTCTACTTCAGTGCGACTGATGGAAGCAGCGGCCACGAACTGTGGGCTCATGATACCTCAAACGCCTCAACTTGGCGGGTGGCTGATATCAACAGCGGGACTGGCGGCAGTTACCCCGGACATTACATGGCGATACTCGTCGGTGATACGCTCTACTT
>CASIBY010000016.1 GCA_949373095.1 Candidatus Poseidoniaceae archaeon | reverse complement strand
CTCATGGCGGGAATTGCAGAATATGGTTTTCTACTCGTAGGATGTTCGATCGGAATCGCACTTGGTTGGCTTCTAGCGAAAAATCGCTTTGGTTCTGAAGTCGTGCGTGCTGAAGCACAAGCAGAAGCCAAAGACCAAGCATTTCAGGAAAAGTCAAGAATGCTTGAGGCGCAACTCTCGGCGAGTGAGACTGCCTTTGAAGAGAAAGTCCAAGCTGCTCGAGGCCCAAATGGAGAACGTGGCGAATCGGGTATCACAGCGAAATTCGGAGGCGTTTTTGCAACTGGCCGAGGAGCGGCTGGGCAAGGTGAGTACGTCTGCTGAGAAGGACCACGAAGCCCGTAAGAAAGAAATGATTGACCTGATCAAGCCCATGACCGAATCCCTCTCAAATCTTGACAAAATGTCCCAAGACTTAGAGAAAGAACGGGCTGCTGCATATCAGGGTATGAAAAGGCACATGCAACTTCTTGAGGAGAATACAAATCGACTCGGCAAGGAAGCGAATGCTTTGTCCACCGCTCTACGAAAGAGTTCCAGTGTGCGGGGTGATTGGGGAGAGATAGCTCTCCGAAATCTTCTTGAAATGGCTGGAATGACGAAAAATACAGATTTCTTTGAACAAAAAGGCGACGAACAAGGGAAGCGCCCCGACTTTGTAGTGAATCTCCCAGGGAATGGAGCGATACCAATTGATGCGAAGACGACTGCAAAGCACTACCTTGAATCCTTGGATGAAGACGACCCTGACGCAAGAACAGCAAAAATTGCCCTCCATGCAAAATCCATGCGAGGGCGAGTTACAGAACTTACTCGAAAGGATTACCTCTCCGGCGTAAGTGGACGGGCAGAATTTGTCGTAATGTTTGTTCCATCAGAAGCCTTGATCTCATCGGCTTTCGAAATCGACCCATCCTTACATTCTGATGCAATGGACAGGGGAGTCATCATATCTGGGCCTGCATCTATGATTGCTCTTCTCAAAACGGCAGCTCTCTACTGGCAACAAGTTCGGTTCGCAGAAGAGGCAGCCCAAGTGGTCGGAGTTTCCCAAGAATTTTACAAGCGAATGGCAACATGGAGTCAACACTTTTCAGAGGTTGGGAAACGACTTGAGAAGGCAACCGAGTTTTACAACAAAGCAGTGGGTTCTTGGGACAGAAATGTCCTTCCTCAAGGTAAGAAATTAGAGGAATTGGACATTAATGTTAACCAAACCAAAACCCTGATTGAGCCTAAAACCATTACAGATGACATAAGGTTACCAATTGTATTTGATTCCGAAGACGAGTGAACAACGTTGCATACGAGCATTGATGACTACCGAAGGTATCCGTTAACCATGCACCCCAAACAAGTCATTCATCTCGAACATGACGGCAAGGTGCTTCTTGTTGACGAAGAAGGAAATGGACCGTTGAAACCCGTCCAGGGTCGAAATGATGTTGGACCAAACCTACGTTTTCCAACCCTTGGAGAAGTAGAATCATTGGGGATTCCGGTCCAACAAAAAGGAGTAACAGTGCTACGGTTTGGAGAAGATTCGTTTGAAGTTCTGAAAGGATATCCTAAAATTGACTGGCCAAAGAATTGGGCTTGGAAGGACAACTGCATCGCTGATAATTGTGTCCATCCCGTTGCAAGGGAAGCAATATATCGTTCTCTACATCGTCTTGTATCCAAAGTCATGGTGCAAAACTCAAACGGTGATGTGCTAATGGCCAAGGTTGAGCGAGGTCACTTTCATGGGTTTTGGACCTTGCCGGGTGGTTACATGGACCATGACGAACACCCCGCAATAGGATGTGTTCGTGAAACTTTGGAAGAACTTGGCCTAGATATAATTCTTGAACCTACGGAACCTGTTGTAACTCAAAATATTTTTAATGATGAAGGAATATCTTTCGTTTCTTTTACTTACAAATCAACTTGGGATGGAAATCTTTCAGATTTGAAATTGCAAACCGAGGAAATATCCGAAGCAAAATGGTTTTCCCCGCACGAAGCCCACTCCCAAGCAGTGTCTTATTTTGACAAGCAAGCTCTTCGAAGTATCCTCAACTGATGCGGTTAAACACCAATTTCAACTTTAGCAGCTGCAAGGGCATCGTCAAGTCCCTCAGGAAGCGACCCTCCGCCTTGAGCAAGGGTTGGGCGGCCACCGCCTCCTCCCTTGATGTGGTGTGAAATTGAACGGAGTAACGTAACCGCATTGTAGCGTTCACTCGCAACGGTCTCATCTGTTACTGCAATCATCAATTTCCCGCCTCCGTCACGAGAACCAAGCACTGCAAGCGTGGGGACATCCTTGTCCAAGGTCAATTCTTTAAGCATCTTTGTCATTGTTTTCAGGTCACCATCAACTTCCATAACAACGATGCGAACACCCTCAACTTCTGTAGAATCACTTCCTCCACCAGAAGTCCGGAGGCGAACAATTTCGGCTTCCAACTGTTCAATGGTCTTACGTTGCTCTTTCCATTCTGAGAAAAACCGTTCCGCTGCCTTTGGAAGATCACTTGATGTGACTCCAAAAATTTCACTTGAGGTCCGAAGTAGTTCATCCTGCTCCCGTGCATATTGAAGCGCTGCTTCTCCGGCTACAATGTGAAGTCGTTCAACTCCATCTTGAACTGCATTTGACCGCACAACTCGAATTGAGCCGATTTGCCCAGGCTCATCGTGGTGAGTTCCGCCACAAGCTTGAATATCGTGTTCTGCAATCTTAAGTACACGTATTGTATTTCCTTTTGGAGCCCCTCCTTGATAGAGGTCAAAACCATGAAGTTCATCTGCATCCTTGCGGTTGAGTTCGGTTTTTTCAGTCCTAGAGACATCACCAAGAACGGAATTTGCTAGTGCTTCAATTGCGTCTAAATCACTCCGACTGAGTCGGTTGAAATGGGTGATATCCAATCGTCCACTCTCTACCGACTTATTGGCTCCCGCTTGATAGACATGTGGCCCCAATATTCGTCGTGCTGCTCCTCCAACAATATGGACTGCTGTGTGATGATCCATGAGTTGCTTTCTCCGTTTCCAATCTAGGTGCCCGGTTACTGATTGACCGACTTCAAGGGCAGCCATCACACAAGTGCAGAATCACACCACCGGCAACCTGTGTGTCAAGAACCTGAACGGATGTTGAACCCTGTACGACATGCCCATAATCACCTTCTTGGCCTCCACCTTCAGGATAGAATGCTGATGCATTGAGGATGATTGCATGTGATGCATTGGATGGACTTTGGTCCTTTGAGAGAGGAATTATGCCAATAACTTCTGCATCAAAGGTCTTCATTGAAACATCGTCGTAATACAATGTCTGCGTTGCGGTGTAATCACCCACAGGGTAAACTGAGCCTTTATCGTCATCCATCTTTGCTGCTTCTTTTGCGAATTTAGCATGCCTTTCAGCCATTTCAGCTGAAAAACCAGTTCGCAGTTGAACCTCGGTCCAGCCAGCGGCCCGAGCAAGAGCGATGGCCATATCGGGCGCTAATCCATGTGAATCATTCATGGTAAACAGTGACTCGTCCGGAATCGATGCAGCATCTTTGCGAACATCCTTCAGTTGGGTTTGAATGACATTCTTTCCCTTTCTCAACATCTCTTCGTACCGCTCCTCCTCGAGTTGCAAGATGGTCAACAATCCCTCCCGAGTCTGCTTGTTGATATGGTTTCCAAGATTAACATCCAAGTGATGTGCAGCAAGGTCCGCAAGCGAGACCTCAACAGACAATTCATCACGCATTCGCAGTACCCTGCGTGCCAACATACGGGCAAGATATCCTGCCTTTGCATTTGATGGAACGAGCCCGTCACCGAGCATGTTGCAGAGGGCGTGAAGGTGATCGGGAATGGCATAGATGTTTGCAAGCGGTTCAGTTACGGCGGAGAATTGCTCTGCTGTGACCTCAACACCACGTTCAGCTAATCGTGAGAGGAATATTTGAACAAGTTCGTCACCATCCACTCCCGCTTCAATGTTCATAATGCCGTTTAGTCGACTCATCTCGCCAAGCAAACGGTCGAGGTTCAAAGACGGCCATTGTTGAGCAACATCATCAAAACCAGCAAGTTCTTTCAGCCAAGCAACAGTTTCAGGATAAATTGCTTCGTAAATGGTTGGTGTTCCAGCTGCAGCCCAACAAAACCGCTCAAGCCCGTAGCCCGTGTCAATAATTTGTAGGGGCATTGTTCTGTAGCGGTCACCCTTTAGTTCAACATCCCCTTCAGGGTGTTCTTCCATATCCATGAACACAAGTGTGGCGAGTTCAAGTCCACCCACTATGACCTCTACGGCAGCACCAGCGTTCCCACCACCGCACCAAGGGTTCTCAACATAGGTGATTTCCCCGGAATCAATTCCAAACGTCACGGTGAGCATCTCGTGACAGTACTGAACACATTCTTCCATCCAGTAAAGAAATTCTCCATCATCAGCCCGATTAAAAACGTGATGAGCCATCATTTCGAAGGTGGTCAAATGGCGACCAGATCGCCCCACCGCATCAACATCAGTAAGACGGATACAGGGTTGTGAAATAGTCAGCGGATTCGCAGGGGGAAGGACTTCTCCAGAGGTCACGTGAGGTTGGAAATCGGCAATTGATGCTATGGTCAAATGGATATCATCTCGCCAGCGAGCGAGAACTGGATAGGGCTGTATCCTGGTGTGCTTTGATGCTTCAAAGAACCCTAAGAATGCCTCTCTCATGGCGTCTTTCAACGCTTTTCCACGTTGCTCATAACCACCGATAAGTGGTGCACCGATGAAGGAATACTCATCTTCAGATGTGTCACCACAGGTATCCCGATTCGGGTCAGTTGTCCAAAACCACAATGAAGTCACGCGACATTGTCTTCGAACGTAGCCGTTTTCATGAAAAACTGCTAAATCTATCGGGGGAAGCGCCATGCGGTAATCACCGTCCAAGTGTGAACGCTTCGTCCAAAACGACTTCCCCCTTCAAGCCTATGCTATCCATTTGGATGGGAACCCTTTTTGTGAAAAGTCTCAAAACTAGCGGACATGAGGTCGGCCCATGGGTGAGTCATGGCGAGAGCACTTGGTCGATGAGGGCCAAGGCACCATGCGAATCAAAGCACATGGCTCCATGCTTGCAGATGCACGCATCGTTGCGGATGCCAACCACATGAAGACCCACCAGGATGACCGAGGGCCAGAACAATTGGTGAACATTGCCTCTATGCCCGGAATTGTTGGTGAAGCATGGGCAATGGCTGACTGGCATTACGGCTACGGGTTCCCGATTGGTGGTGTTGTTGCTACCGATGAAAACGCTGGAGAATTAGGTGGAGCAATATCACCTGGTGGCGTTGGATTTGACATCAATTGCGGCGTTCGATTCCTTGCTCTTGATGCCACAGCAAGCGACATTCCAAACCTTAAGAAATTGGCCGGAAGGTTGGCTGGTCGCATCCCCGCCGGAGGTTCTGGAAAAGGTGGTGTAGACATTACCAAAAGTCAGCTAAAAGAACTACTTCAAGGCGGTGCAGAAGCCGCATTGGATTTGGGTTATGGACATCAAAATGACTTGGCCGCATTGGAATCGGGAGGCGTTTTAGAAACCGTCAATGCAGACATATCTCAACGTGCTCTTGAGCGAGGAATGAAATCACTTGGAACCCTTGGTAGTGGAAACCATTTCCTAGAACTTCAAACCGTTGGTTCAGTGGTAGATGAACACACTGCAAAAGAATGGGGTCTGTATGAAGACCAAATCGTTGCAATGATCCACTCAGGTAGTCGGGGGCTTGGACACCAAGTCTGTACCGACCATGTTCGGCTTCTTGAAAGTAAATACAAATTGACAGAAGGCATGTGGACCAATGAAGCATGGGATTATTCACTCCCAGACCGGCAACTCGCATCCGCACCGATCCATTCGGCTGAGGGGCAGTCATATCTTGATTCGATGAATGCAGCAGCAAATTTTGCCTTTGCTAATCGTGCTGTGTTGGCTTCTCGTTTGCGAACGGTTCTAGAATTGGAAATGGGTGATTTTGGTGAAGCACGCACGCTGTATGATGTTGCACACAATATTGCGAAAATGGAAACCCATCAAATTCATGGTTCATCATGCTCATGTTGTGTTCACAGGAAGGGTGCAACCCGAGCATTCTCAGCATCGCATGACGATGTAAGTTCGCGTTTCTCCAAGACTGGGCAACCCGTAATCGTCCCAGGTGACATGGGAACTGGTTCTTGGATGTTGGCGGGGCCAATGGAAGGAGAAAATCAGGCCTTTGGCTCATCGTGCCACGGAGCTGGAAGAGCGCTATCTCGGGCTGCAGCAAAGAAATCCATAGATGGAAAAGCATTGAAGAGGGAACTCGAATCAAGAGGGATTAGAGTTCATGCATCCACACCTAATGTGCTATCTGAAGAGGCACCTGCTGCTTACAAAGATGTTGATGAAGTCATAAGACTTACCAGCGAAGCAGGCCTAGCAAGACCTGTGGTTCGGTTGAATCCGTTAGCGGTCATTAAAGGATGATCACATACATACCTGAGCCATACCCTGCCCAGGAAGTGTCGGCGCATCACCGGTATGAACCCCATCGGGTTCCTCAACGATAACGCTGAGTAATGTGTTTACGAGTTCTTTCAATTCATCGACTTGATCTTGCAAGTCACGAACTCTTTCGTTCATTTCTTTGGCTGTCTCCTGCTTACGCTCCATGTGCATCCCATATGAGAAGTTGCCTTCTCAAGTCGTAATTTCAAAAATCACCACTTATACATTGAGGTTGAACCATAGAAAAAATGTCAGTTTTGTGACTGCACTGAATGCAGGGGACAGGAGATGAATGGAGCCACCGGCGAGATTTGAACTCGCGACCTCCTCATTACCAATGAGGTGCTATACCCCTTAGCCACGGTGGCAGTGAACCGAGCGACCGGCCAAATGGATATAATCGCTTCGCGGCAATCGGCATCAATCTAAGAAGGCAGGTAAAGTACCCATTCATCCGAAGAGCCCCATGATGACAAGGTGAAAGGCGATGCTTGGGCCCGATGAGACTTCCACAAATCGTCTCTCATGTCGAAGTTTACCCCTGGGGCTAAGAGAACAGCATCAACTGTTGTCGTATTTAGAAAACCCGAAGCATCACTCGGTGTCCGCCAGTAGCCGCTAAGATTGAGTTCCCCAGAGAGGTCAGCCTCGGATTTTAACACATAGAGCGAATGCATTGCCAGTGAATTGTCTGCAATGAGAAGAAAACTGGTATTCTCCTCATCCATTATTTCGGCTAGAGCACCCCCTGCATCGTCCTGCCAGAGTTGTTGTCCGTGGAATCCAGTAAACATGACCAAAGGCAAGAGCAGGAGCATGGTTAGGAAGAGAGGCGTTACAGGAATATGCAGGTGGGAGGTTTCTGAAGCGGGTAACATCTCATCCATATTGTGACACAAATGAAGAAGCATCAACAGCGGTAGGACAAGAATTGTGGCATACCGGCCATTGTTTCCAAGAATCAACATGCATTTGAAGAGAGAGATATCCCAAAGATTGGATTCAAGGGTCCATAATGCGCCAATGTAAGCAACAATACCTGCGGCGATGACTGCACAAAACACTGCTACCATTGTCACAACTCTCCCACGTACCTTCCGGAGCGAGGAGTTTGATGTGAAAAACGGCCAAAGGCAGAACCCAACAAGCAAGAAAAGGACAATACCGTCAAGAAATGCAAATACAAGGCTTAGTAAAAACGTTAACAAATTTCCTTCTATAATTGAAAAAGTCCCACCGTAGCCCAGTGCTCCAACGATGGAAATACCAACCAGCGTCGTCACAAAAAATACAGAACTCATGACCCAAGGTCGTTGAGTGATGGGTGACTCGTTCGATCGGGACAAGTAGCCGTCAACCATCAACCAAAGCGCTCCACATCCTAGTACTGAGAGCCAAGCAAGCAGGGACGTTACAGGGCCAAAACCCTTCCATCCTAGAACACACATAATGGATGTAGCCATCATTAAAATTCCCAACCGTAATTGTCTGGTTTTTGTTCCATCAACAAACCATAACCAAGATGTTGAAAGTCCGAGTATGATTGCAAGAAGGGCTTCATCATAGCCTCGCCCAGTTGCAAACATGAGACATGGACTCCAAGCCACCAGTCCGCTCCACATGGGATTGAATGCGACATTGGATTCATCTCTCCTCCAAAACGGGACATACCCTGCGAGAAGGGATAAAACGATGATGCCGAGGAGAGATGTAACGCCTACCGCAAGCTGAGATGTATACCATGGGCCAATGTAACCATTGTATTCACCTGAAGAAACGGGATTTTGAACATCACCCTCATTCCAGCGAGTGGGGCCCCATGGGTAATCATCGCCTGCGATAGAATCATCGTTTGCAACATTGAGCCTTACATGCACATCTAGACCAAGGTCGCTGTTGAGAACTGCTAGCCCGTTGAGAATAAGACCCAGGCCTAAGAACACCAACCACCAGCGCCGCTTGTGGAGAAACTGAAGGTTCACGCACCTCCGAGAAAAACTGCGGATAACATACTTTCCCTTGCAAAGCAAGTGGAACACTGTTTAGTGTTAGTGGCGCCGAGAGAGAGATTTGAACTCCCGAGGGACAGGCCCACGCGATTTCCAGTCGCGCGCACTACCAGGCTATGCGATCTCGGCTCTGCTTCGGGCGAACCGCCATCCTCGTTTAACCGTCACCCATGAGAGAGACGGTTGAGAAAGAGAATGAAACGGCGAAAGAACTCAAAGGTACGACATACACCGAGGTCTATGAGCGAGGGTATCAGCCCGGCTGAATCAACCGAGCGGGAGCACACGTCCTTGCCGTTTCGCATGGGTGACGTGACTCTGAGCCGCCCGGTTCCAGATTCATTTCCCGGCGCAGAGATGCTGAACAGATTGCTCATTGAATGGATGTTCCAATTCCGACTATTGAGATCAGAATGGAATAAATCTCACTACAGCACCCTCGTCTTCGGATTTATTGCATTCATCCTCGGGTCAATCTCCACTGAATTATTTGATGGAGGAGATGCAACCATTACTGGAGTCGATGGGATTTTAGCCATAAATGGCTTTCAGTTTTTCCAAATTCTAATTTCAGTTTTGTTCTGGGCATGGTTTGCATTCCAAGCATGGAATCTTTTTCCTGTAATGAGAGTCCATGCAATCTCTCTTCTTGCTATGTGGAACGGATTGGTATTTGCTCAAGTTTTCTTTCACCGAAATAACGGTTCATTTCCAATCGCAGCTCAGTTGTCTGACATGATGGAAGGCACACTCATCATACTTGTTGTACTCTTCTTTGTGTTCTTTTTCTGGAAGGCTGTAATTGAGACACGAGACCTTCATGTTGAAATTCATCATTTGCACGAAGATGTGCGAGTTATGGAGACGGAACTAGCGGAACATTCTCTTGCTGGATGGACCTCAATCTTTGCATCGTGGATCTTTTTAGTCCTCATCTCATCATGGGCAGGTGTCCACCATATTGCAACACTAGGAGAGCCCCAGGTGATATTCCTAGCAGTCCACCTCATTACGGGAATTACATCATTGCCAATTTTATTCATCGTTCTTTGGTATCCACAGCGTATGCTTGGAAACGATGCTAACGTTAGAACGAAGGCTGCCTTGGATGCATCTTTGGAAATGGAGGGCCCTGACGCACTTCCAATACAGACCGATTCGAAATGCCCTGAATGTGGAGCTAAATCCTCCCTTCATCGGCTTGATAGTGGGTCGCTAGCACATCCTTGCATGTCCAGTGGATGCACCACACAAGTTGTCATTGGCGAGTCCTGCCCGACATGCAAGGAAAAGATGTCAAGCAGGCTTCAGTGTACATCCTGTGGAGTTAATGCCCCTGCGTTGGATTATTTCCCAGACCAGGAGGCTTGGTGATGGATTTCAAAGAATTACGAAAGGATTTCCCAACGCTTTGTGAAGACACTGCTCCGACATATCTTGACAATGCATGTGTTACTCTAAAACCCCAGCCAGTCATCGACACCATTCATGGCTACTACACCGAAACGCCTGGATGCGGTGGCCGGTCAGTCCACCGATATGGAACGCTAGTATCCAAATCCGTCCGAGATGCACGTATTGCCCTAGGTTCGTTTATCAACGCCAATGATTCGAATGAAGTCGTATTCACACGAAACGCAACACACTCACTAAACCAGGTAGCTCACGGTCTGAAATGGAACAAAGGAGATGTCGTATTGACCTCTGATAGGGAACACAATTCCAACCTCGTCCCTTGGCTACAACTTGAGCAAGAGCAAGGAATTGACCACAGGGTGGTGACGAGTAACGATGATAACTCATTTAATTTGGAATCATTTGAGCATGCCTGTGCAGAAGCAGGGAATAAATTGCGCATGGTTTCAATGAGTCATATTGGAAACCTCGACGGCGTGACCATCCCAATGAAAGAAGTCACAAAAATAGCCCACGACCACGGCGCGTTGGTTTCAGTTGATGGCGCACAATCAGTGCCCCACATGAGTGTTGATGTCCAAAGCCTAGACATAGATTTTCTCTCGTTTTCTATTCACAAAATGTGTGGACCATCTGGAATGGGTGCACTATGGGGTAAGTACGAACATCTTGACGGATTGCGTACGATTCAATCTGGAGGCCAAACTGTCACATCTACGACCTACAAAGAAGTAACATGGGCTAAACCCCCAGCTCGCTTTGAAGGCGGATTGGGTAACTTTTCTGGAATGATGGCGACTGGAGCGGCGATTAATTACCTCTCCGAGATTGAAATGGACCATGTCAAAGAACATGAGATTATGTTGAACCGCATCATGACAAACGGGGTGAAGGACCTACCTGGATTGAACATCATCGGGCCAGAGGACCCTGCAAAGCGTGGTGGCATCTGTTCAATTTTGATGGATACATTACCTGTTCATGATGTTGCCATCCTTCTTGATGAAGCCGCAGGAGTTATGGTCCGCAGTGGCCAACACTGCGTGCATTCTTGGTTTGAGCACCATGGTCACAAGAACGGCTCACTCCGAGCATCTGCCTATTTTTATAATACTGAAGAAGAAGTAAAGCGATTCGTTGATACATTAACTGAAATAGTCCACACCTTAGGGTGAAAATATGGATGAAATTCAAACCAATGAATCAGTCCTTTTTTGGAAGGATCCTTCTGAACAACTCGTAGATCAGAAAATGGAATCCGCACCCCTCATTGCGGAATCTGCTACAGATGATTTAGCGAAAATCAAAGCAATTGTAAGCATAACCCTCGGAATGACTCTTGTTTTGGCCACTGGATACCTCGTTGCAGTCATTCTAAGTGATGGTGCAATTCTTCTTCGCCCAAGTGAGGTTGCTCTTGAACGGCATTCCGGCTACAATGACTTGATTCATCACGATAGCTCAATTGATGGAAGTGGCGTTGTTGTTTGCATCGTTGATTCCGGTATTAACCTTGACCACAGCGATTTTAATGACATGGAACTGAAAGGTTGGAAAGATTTCATCAGTGGGCGCTCAACACCCTACGACGACAATGGTCATGGCACCTCAATGGCTGGAATCATATCGGCAAATGGCTGGCTAAAGGGTATTGCAAACGACGTTGACTTGTTGATTGCAAAAGCCCTTGGCGCTAGTGGCGCAGGAGAGGATTCTGTCGTTGCTGATGCGATTGATTGGTGCGTAGTTGGTGGGGCTCACATCATTTCCCTTTCTCTTGGAGGAGCACCTGATGCTCTGCCATTTTTACCAGGTACAGGAAGAAGTTCGGGTGATGCCGCTAACGAAGCCATTGATGCGGGAATCTATGTTGTTGCTGCAGCGGGTAACGATGGTGGAGAAGATGATGACGGTGATGTCGCACATCCTTCGAGCGAAACAGCAGTCATCTCTGTCGGTGGCTCTACGCTGAAGGGGACTTCATGGTCAGGGTCCTCAGAAGGTGACAATAACGGACGCTTCCTCCCGCTTCCAATCCTGCTGCCCCGAAACGACCCCCATAAAAAACCTGAAATCGTGGCACCAGCTGAACGAGTCCCCGTTTTGACTAACGAAGGTGGTTGGGGATTAGCTGATGGTACAAGTGCTGCAACCGTGTATGTGACGGGGGCATTAGCACTCCTTCTTGAAGAAAATCCATCCCTCAAAGCGAACGGTTCACAAGGCAATGCCGACAATATCAATTTGGTCAAGACATGGTTGATGGAATCTTCCGCCCCACAAGAAGGACAGACTGGCCACGATGACAAGTATGGATATGGATTACTACAAATCAAAGAGTTGTTGGAGCAAGTGAACTCAGAGTAAACGAGGTAACCAGGCCACTAGAGTGCCTCCGAACAAGGGCATGAACGCAACATGATGAGATTTCTGTGTATTTTGAATCAGTTCCATCCATGAGTTGAATCCGTCTACCAGCGCCATTCCTTGCTCATCCTCAGAATCCACGTCCCCGGTTGGCATGTCTGGCTCAACCGTGAAGAGGACACCTTGTTGGTCCAAGAACGGTAGGTATTTCTTGACAAGATTCGCCCGTTGCGGAGAGGGCCCATCGATAACGATTACTTGGTAATCCTTAACGAAAGGCGTCTCGGAAATTTCAGAAGTTGTTGTTGTTGCAAGGGACCATGCTGCATGTTCCGCAGCAAGTTGTATTGGATCTCCAACTACGATATTGGTCCATTTATCCGCCTCATAACGAGTCATAAGCCGGTGAATGATCACTCCAAATTTAGCCCCTTGTTCAACCACTGTAAATTTGGACGGTAGGCTTTCTTGACGGTCAAACAAGTCGTATAGCCAAGCCGTTCGGTGGCCGATTCCACCTCCAACTTCAAGGATGCGTTCAGGAGCAAGGGCCCCTATGGCGTCGCGCAATCTTCGGTGAATTGAAATCGACCATGTTGACAACCCCATATGCTTCAATTGCTCACCGATATTTGCGGCAACCTCTGGTTCATCCCTCGGTTGATTCGTATCTTGGGCGAGCAGATGCATGAGTATTTCGTCACGCTGCGGTGATGGATGTTGCTCGCCCATGCTACCCCCTTTCACCCGTTTAATTTCAAGCCTCGCTTACCGCTCTCTTACGATGGGTTCAAACGGTGGAGGCCACGCGGAGCAATTGGGGCCTTACCGTGGAAGATGGCGATGAATTGGAAGATGAGGAAGAGATTCTCGACAATGCAACGCATTGCCCAACATGTGATGTTATCGAAGGGCATGATATTCTAAAAGAGAAAAAAATCGGTGACGGGGCTGATTTCCTGGTACGATGCCAGGTGTGTTCACATGTCCATACCGTGGAATTTCGTCCACCGCCTGCTAAGAACATCCCATTTATCCTAACTGAAGGTTCACATTCACACAGAATCGTGTTGGTTATTGACGCAGACGAGGAATTTGTACTGAATGATGTTTTTGACGAAGATGAAAAACTTTGGAGAGTACACCAAATTGAAACCACTGATGGAAAACAACCCGAACATGCATTCGCAACCGACATTGAACGAATCACAGCAATTCGTACTGACAAAGTTCGTGTTAAGATGACATTAACGCGGGGAGAGGACTCATATTCTGAAGTCATCGTCGTCCCCCAACAAACAACCTTTACTGCGTCTCACCTCATGGAACATGAGGGAGAAACGTGGCGGATACGAGCCATTCATACAGGAACAGGCCGCACCCTACGGGGAACAGTTCTCGCACCAGATATCAAGCGAATGTACCTCCATGAGCCTCCAAAGCCAGAGTACTTCTCACCACGCACACCTCGAGAACGAAGACAAGCATGGAAGGAAGGAAAATTAGGCCATAACCCCGACCCAATCCGCCCCAAAGACGAGATTAAGAGCGGAGTTACACCTTCATTCAAGCGTAAGAAAAAGGCTCGCAAATGATTATGGGCGATTCGTCCATGGCATCAAAAAAGCCTTTGCAACTTGTGTTCCAATCGTTGGATTTTCTTTGAGTCGCCGAATACTATATTCGTACCATTTTTCACCGTAGGGAATGTAGATACGTGTTCGATGACCTTGACTTGCAAGTTTCCTCCTCAAAGGCCCACGCACCCCAAGAAGCATCTGAAATTCATACCCAGGCCCTTTTTGATGGCGGCTATGTCCGGCGTTTGGGCGCGGATCTTCTTTCCCGGGACCCATTCCAAACGATTCAAGTGCTGATTTGGAATATTCAAGAATTGGAATATCATGACTCGCAATGGCTACGTAAGCGCCAGCATCAAGCATTCGGTCGATACAACTGTTTGTAGCGTCAACAATATCTTTGTATTGAGTAAATGAAATGTCTTCAGGTTCCAAGTAAATCCCTTTACAAATACGATAATCAGCCATTGGACCAAGTTCCTGTTCTAAATCGGAGATATCCGCAAGAGAACGAAAAAGGCGTCCTTGAATAACGGTCCCAACGTTCGTCAATCCCTCAGAATGTAAGTCTTTGACAACTTGGACGGTATCAGTTGTGACTCGGTGGTCTTCCATATCAAGTCGCACGAACATATCAGTCTTGGATGCCAGTTCAACAAGTTTCCGAATGTTGTCCATTCCTTTATCTCGATCAATAAGAAGTCCAAAGGCAGTTGGCTTTATGCTAAGGTTTGCATCAAATTGCCCGCCATGAATTGCTTCGATAACACGGACATATTCATCATAAAAGAATTGAGCCTCATCCATTGAAGTAATTTCTTCTCCTAATACATCAATTGTGAAACAAGTTCCTTCTCCAGAAAGACGCTTCATGATTTCAACCGCATCAGATAGTTTTGGGCCTGCAACGTACCGGCGGCTGACCCAACGAACAAACCACTTGGGCATTCTAACGGTCGCACCGACAATTGTGCGAGATACCAAGCCCACCATGCATCTTCCTCCTTAACGGCGCCCTTTGACCCTTTGTGTTCAATTCTCAATGATGCCCATGGCAGCCATGAAGGTTTTCGATGTCATAAGCGGTAGGTTGTTGGAAGACAAATAATCACGGATGGCTTGCCTCTGCCACCCCTTAAACGCCTTCTTATCCATGTAAACTGCAATTGACCCACCTGGGAAAGCCTGTTTAGTTGAACGAATCGCTTCTTCAATAGACTGAGCCCAAGTACCTCCTGGCAGACCGTCCCGCTCTACAAACGGTAGTGCGTATGTTGCAAGCATGTGCCCGAGCCAAACTCCCTCATAACCAGCCAAAACATTTGCACGAGGAGCATAATGGCCTCCACCAAGAGTAACGAGGACTAAGGAATCACGGTGCAAAGATTCGTCCCAAGAGATGTTCATAGATGGATCAAACAATCCGTCGTGAACGATGGTCGCAAGTAGTTGAGCAGCCCCCATATGCCCCCAGGTTGCTTCAGTTGAACCTACTTCAATGAAGAGAGAGGGAGCGTCAAGATAGGGCCCATGATGCGTCACCTCCAGTGAAAGATCAAAATTTGAAAGTTCAGGGCTGTCAGACCATCGTTGTTGAAGCATTCTCCACCATCCAGCAAGACGACTGTTTGGAGGTGGTGCGTGACCCCCAATCCCACCATATGGACCCAATTCTCCAAGAGGTAAGTGTGGTATTCCAATCGGATGCAATGTCAACGAGGCTTGACCACTCGCAGCAGAATGTCGTGATGGAAATATCGCTTCTTTTACAGATTCGCCTGTTGCCTCAAACCAACGTCGGTCGAGATAATTCTGACTGAGGACACCTTCAGGAAGGTACCACATGCGCACATCAGCGGAGGCAAAGGAACGATGACCCTCAACAGTTGGACCATCATCCCAAGCCCCCATTTCTCTCAAGGCTTCACCTTGATTGAGACTCGCAACATCAGAGCAGTTGATGATAATGAGAGCAATATGTTCGGCGCCCATACAAGTCGCAACCAGTACCTACATTTGACCCCACCGAGGACAAGGTTTCACATATGAAAGGCTCAACTTATGGCTATGGACGAAGGGCTGCCTCCAGCAATTCCATTCCTCCCATCACGGGTACACGCATACGATGGAGGATTAATGGTATTAGGAATGGATGGAGAGGTTCTTCTCTTGGGGAATGAGCTGAAACCCCGCTACCCTCATGCAACACCATTTCCGATGAAAATTAGTAATTCTGCCGTTCTAAACAACAGGCTCTACGGCACATGGATTGATGGTGAACTCATGATGGCGCGAATGGGATGCATACCCCTAGATTCTGAACCTAAAGACGGACCTCCGCGAGCAGAATTGAGAACCACAGGAACTGTTGAGCAAGCGAAGCACCCTGCTGGAAACATTTGGTCGCACATTCTCAATTCAGAACCCCTAGCCCTTGGAGCAAAAGGAGATACTCTGGTTTTTTCCTTGTGGAGGAAAGGAATCTATGGACTCACGCCTGAAGCTGACGAATTATGGAGGATGGCTGAACCAACATGGAACTATCCAAAGAAACGCCCAAGGAATTCTGAAACCATCGCCCTTCATCTCGATGAAGATACCTTCACCATCACATCACGGGGAGGGCGAATACAGCGTCGTTCGTTAACAACCGGAGGTTTGCTTGAGGAATTTATTGCAGTTGGCCCCGAAGCTCCGCTTGAGCATCATTTCAAACATGGGCTGCATGAACTCATATGTTCCACGGGTGGTGAACTCACTTGGGTCCATGAAGGAACGCTTTTTAGAACACTCAAACTCAACGGACCGGTTCAGTTTGCATCGTGGGACCCAACATTAGAAGGGTGGAGAATAGCGGGTTGGCGTGAGGAACTACTCATCACTGCAACTCGTAACGAACGTCATCAGTGGGACGAAATCCCCGTTCACATTGAACCAGTAAAAGGTGGAGCCTTGATTCTATTCAACGATGGATCATGGGAAAACAGTCCTTTTGAGGGACTGGTTCCAGTTATCACTGAAGAAGAGTGAAGCGTTCACTCATTTTTGACTGTGTAGCCGCAACGACCACACGATTTTCGGTCGTTGTGATGAGCAAGGAAAACACCAGGTCCACATTCAGGGCAATGTTCAGCACGAACAAGCTTGCCGTCTTCGACCTTGTACTTTGACCACTTGGCAGTGGCCTTAGGACCGTCTCCCATCACTGTCCACCCCCGTCAGAGGATTTATCAGATTTTGAGGAGCCAGAGCGAAATGGTTCATGACGCTTGTCAATGTAACTTGGCTCTACGGCCATTGCTTCTTGCGAGTTGTAAATGTAGGCGGTCCCAATGGTCAATGGTTGCCCGTAGCGAGTTTCACAATCTTTGACGACGATCCATTCAGGGTTTGAACCCGGCTCGAGTGTACGAACCAAATCCATAATATCCTTCCGAGATGGAGTTGTTTTCCCTTCGTGTTTCCAGCTAAAGGAGATTTCAATTCGGTTTAGGAGTTTGTTTTCTATTCTTTCGTTAATGTTCATGGTGTTCACCTCATCGGATGTTGACTTTGAGAGCATATCGGCCCGGCAATTCAACCTTCAAACGCTTGGCTATTTCCGAGCGTCCTGGTTGCATGATTATGACGTATCCAGTCCAATCGGAGGATACTTGTGCGGAGGGGTGACGTGGGCACTGGTCAATTCCGTCCCCAAGGACAAGATGGCATTCGCCGCATGCAAATGGATTCTTAGCCACATCAATCACTTCCTTCGTTGTTCTTGTCGATCTTCTTCCATTCAGGGCATCCCAGACCGGGTTGCTTACTGGTCAATCCAATCTTGGAGCGTCGAGGGTCAGAGGTATCTGGCGACAAGGACACAATTCGGGCACGGACGAATGATCCAACACCGATTTGTTTTCCAGTTTTTCGCCCTTCAATCATTCCCTTGCCGATGTTTGCTTCCACTGTATCTTCCATAATCTGAGACTTGTGGAGAAGTGCTTCCATTGGACCAATACGGACGAATGCTCCGAATTCATTGATTTCAGAAACTGCTCCCTCAACAACTTCATAATCGTCCATGCAGAATAGAACAGCGTCAAATTGAACCCGTTGATAGATTGCTCCGTCACCGTGAATGATACGCCCTCGACCGATGGTCTTGTGGTTGTTTGTAACGAGAATAAAGCGATTTTGTTCGTCAAAACGACCCTCAAAGGCACTCATTGAGAGGCGATCTATGTGTTGGTCCAAAGATTGGCCTTTTCGCATGTATTCTGCAGGAATACGGATGGTGTCTTCTTTGGTTACTACTTTGTACATTTTTTTCACCTGTTGTGGAACTCCACTGAGGTACAGAAAAAGACGGAAGCCATGAAGACTAATCCGTCCTTCACCGGGGTTACCTCAGGAGAGAAAGCGACCGAAGTCATTCTGTCCACCGACGACCCCTATTTAATTCAAGCGGCAGGAACCTCGTTGCTCACGATGAATCAATCCACTCTTTGATGGCATCCTTAAAACATTCAGTAAAAGGGGTTTTAGCAGTTCAAGGAGCCATAACCCATAACAACCCCCCGAAGGCGGTTAGATATGATGTCAGCGAGCCAAGGTCCGGCAAACGCCCCAGCAAGGGCGAGTTTGCTGATGGCATTGTTGATGCTAACAGTTGTCATCTCACCAGCCTTGAATCATCATTCGCTTCGTGAATTGCACGAAGTGATACCATCCTCGGCTGGGGAACCATGGGATCCATACGAACAGCCATGGAGTCAATACGGCCACACTCCAACCCACAACTTTTCCATGCCGACCCACAGTCCTGAAGGTGGCCCCGGAGAAGGGAATGTCTCTGACGTGACGGAACTTGCTAGCCTTGTTGACCCCGTAGTAAACTGGCAGGTGTTTCCAGGCGAAGAAGATGGTAGTGATGCCTATGGTTCTGTCCTTGGCGACTTTTCACAAAGTATTACTGCGACTGAAGCTGCCCAAGAACGATGTGGAATCGGTACACTTTCCCCCGTCATGGTCTCTAGTACTATTACCGGAGGGGTCCGAGAGAGTTTCCTGAATATTATCAGTGGTAACGATGCAAAAATTGCTTGGAAAGTAAGCCTAGGGACTACTGAAGCCATCCGGTCGACTCCAATTATTACAGATATTGATGGCGATGGCTTACAGGAAATTATTGTAGTATACGACACAAGCGGTACTTTGGGTATTGATGTATGGTCGCCCCGTTTAACATGTACGGAATCCAACTGGCAAACCTCGGGTCACTCAAACGAACTTTTGTGGTCTTACAGTGATCCAGATGTCCGAATTGGGTCCCCGTCGCCACACTTTGCGACATCAAACAGTGACCACAAAGCGGTCACACAACCGCTTCTCGCAGATTTACAGCTCGATGGAACGCCGGAATTAATTCTTGCTGTTGTTGATGACCCAGAAAACAATCCAGTCGCAAAAGTACAGGCATACACACTCACAGTATCTCAACCATCAGAAGCCGTTTGGAGCGTCACACTTGACAGAGGAACCCATCCTTCTGACCCTGTGTGGGCTCAACTTGATGATTCCACCACCTCCGTGTTGTTGACAACGATTGATGAAACATCCGGCAATATGTGGATTTGGCAGATCGACGGTGAAACAGGCTCTCTTGATTGGGAACGTGTCGCCGTTCAAGGAACAGACTCCGATTCTGACGCACCGCGATTACGCCTCCCAGGTCCAGTCATAACCCAATTGGATGCGGATGCTGCCCCGGAGATGATCCTCACCGTCCCAACCGATGCTAACGGCAGAACCTCTGGTAGCGGTGCTCGTTTTATCGGGATGGAAATCACTTCGACTGAAGAATTGTTCAACTTCCGAGCACAAAATGGTTATGCAGACGCCCAACCACTTCCACTTGATACTGACGAAGATGATATTGCTGATCGTCTATGTTGGGTCACCTGGTATTCGGAATCAACGATTAGTTTCAACCGTAAGGGAATGGTTGGATGTACAGATATCAGTAGCGAAAACCCTGTCCTTGAGTGGACAAGAGACCTCCAACGAGGTAGTGGAAATGACAATGACGAAATCGGGGTATCCCCACCGATTAGTATGAACATAGATGATGAAGGCGTGGAGGAAATTGTTGTAGCCTTCGGTCGCAGACTGTGGGCTTTTGATGGAGATACTGGTGCCTCAGCAGACATCAATGATGAATGGTCCACTTCCCTCACCATGCCTCACCGAACCTGGGCAGCGCCAGCCGCTGGAGATGTTGATGGAGACGGCCACATTGACCTCCTTTACGGGGACATGCTGGTATCACACCGTGCTCCCGACTTTGCCCCATCAGCAGATAACCGAGGAATCTCCTTCACTCCTGCTCAAGCCGACCCGGGTGATACCGTCACCGTAACTGGCCAATTCTCGAACATTGGAACTGGAGAAGCAGAGGACGATTTAGACGCCGCACTTTATCAAAATGGCGTTGAGATGGAGAGGGTGCGATTCACAAATAGTGAACCAGTGTCACCATCCGGAGAAGGTGGACCTCTTACGTTTACAGCTCAATTCGTAGCAGAATTAGGCGTTCACGAATTTAAACTCGTCCTTGACCTCAATGGAAACATCAGTGAGCATAGGGAAGATAACAACATAGAAACAATGACCTACACGGTTGTTGAACCCTATGTTGCTAGAATCGACGGCCCACTTACTACACCCAGAATTAATCCAGGAACATCACAAACCATAGAGATTGAACTGACATCCATAGGGTCGCAAACAGCATCATGGACACTCGACTACGACACGAGTTCGCTCCCGACTGGGTGGTCATTCACCCCAAATAACGGGCAAAATCTCAACCCCGAACTTATTCCTGACGAGCCGTATACCGTTTCTTTTGACGCCTCGCTACCTTCTACTGCATTGGGGGATGAGTCAGGATACGTGGACCTAACTCTCCGACTTGACAGTGATTCAACAATTAATTCCACATACCGTCTTCCCGTTGAAGTATTCAGAACACGAGGTTTGGATTTAGCCGGCCCGTCAGGAGTGAATGAAACAATGGGCCAAGGAAGACCAAATACCGTAGCGAAGGCTTGGTTCATGGTCGAGAATTTAGGGAACGCTCCAGAAACCACCACTTCGCTCCAATGGACCGCTCCTTCATGGGGTGGTTCTCCCTCACTCCATGATGCAAACGGAAACGAATTGTTTTCGATTACACTTCAACCAGGTGAGTCCCGAGAGTTGTTTGCCCATCTAAACACACCAACTAGTGCATCTTGGGGGTCTCAAACAGAAACAACACTCACACTTTGCCTCGGTAGCGGAGAAGATACACTTTGTGAATCGCTCGAAGTTAGCTTCAGCGCAGTAAAAATTTCGGCAAACCCCTCGCACCACCGGTCCCTTCCTAATGCTACCTTATCGTGGCAACTTGAAGGCAATATTCCTGATTCGGGAATGATCCAATGGAATATGGCTCAAGCCCAAATGCTCCAATCCGAATGGCAGTGGTCCGCTAATGGGGACTGGAGCATCAACGGAACCTTCCTAGAGGCCACAGGAACCAGTGGAGATGCGATTGGCGGTCTTCTAACCCTTTACCTCCCGCCAAATGCTGAACCACAACGGCATTCATTCATTGAAGATGATGATGATGATAGCCTTCTCGAAATCAACATAACGTTGCAGGTTCTCCAGGTATTCCGTTCTAACGTTTCAATCCTTGAGCCACTTCCTTCTGAGGAGGGAGGGATTCTCTCTCTTAATGTAACTCAGGAACATATGTTCCTTCTTTATCTTGAAAATCCGGGAAATGGAGAAGATACATTCCGCCTCACTGCCGAGACCCGAATCCATCAAGAATCCATCACTCCTGATGTCAATTTCACATATTTCGGGGACGACGACAATCACTACGAATCAACGCTTGGTGCAAGGTCAACAGGTGTAGGTCGAGTTGATGTATCCTTATCACAAGAAATCCCAGCGCAAGTGCCCTTTGTGTTGGAATTCTCATGGAAATCCCTTGGAGGAGAAGAAATCGTTCATTCAACCTCAATTCTGATTCAAGCGGCACCAAGCCGAGAATGGAGCGTCAACAACAGTGGCTCAGAAAACCTCAGCGTATATCCCGGAGATGAAATTGCCATCAATTTGAGCGGAATTAATCTTGGGAATGCACCAGACACCCTCACTCTTGAGCCTCTCTTGTTTGTCCAGCATATTGGCTCAGACGACACCGTATGGTCTGCACTTCCCTCAACAAGTGGGATTGTTGAAATCAATCAGTCTACAAACGGAAGTGTCACTATTCATGTCCCTGATGAGGCATGGCAGGGAACTGAAGCAACGGTGATGATCCTGCATACCTCCAACGGCTATGCTCTTGGCCATACCAATGTTACGCTAACGGTTGAACAAACATCAGGTTGGAAACTCAACCTAACCGATGCTCAACTCGAAATTGACCCAGCTGGCCAGAACATGACGTTGAAATTGGAGCATCTAGGCAACGGATTTGAAGTTCCATATTTCAGTAAAGCAACAGCAGGTTGGAACATCACTCTCCCTGATGACCATTCAGAGATATCCCCGTATGGCACTGACACGTTGGTGGTATTCGTCAAACCTCCAGCAGACGCAGTCGCAGGGGAAGTGGGCATGATTTCAATCCGGATATCAGACGATAATTTAGCAGGTCTCGTCATTGAGGAAGTTCCCGTTCGTATTGGGGCTGCACCAAACATGACCGTTGACCACAGAAGTTCATGGATGATTTCTGAAGAAGGAGGATACCCCACGGCGTGGGTTGAAAATAATGGAAACGATATTGCCTTACTCTCATTTAGTGTAAGTGGACTTCCTGAAGGGTGGACTACCCAACAGGGTCAACAACTTGTACTCGCACCAAACGAGATTAAAGGAGTCCCTCTCAACCTATTCCCTGCATCAGAATGGAATGGCCAGCGTTTCTTGGTTGCGCTTCATGTAGACCACCCTCTCCTTGGAACAACAACACACGACATAGAAATTGAACAGTCCATTGTTTCCTTCTCACAATCTCCTGTGATAGACGCCTACATTGGTGTTGAACGCTCGTTATCCCTCTATGGGCATAGTACCGGAGATTGGGATTACACGTCCAGTTTGGACATACAAGAGAATCAAGGCATTCTCTCATTCATTCAACCAACGACATCTGGAGAGATTAACATTGAATATTCAAACAGTAGTACGGAGGGGACTCTTTCAATCTACATTGTAGCCCGAACCTATCCAGATGCTTCGGCTAGCATGTGTATACTGGACCTGTCCAGGCCCTGACGTGAACCTAGGGACTGAGCCATCTGGATGGAGAGATCGGCACGTGTGAACTCATCGCTGGGGAGGATGAAGATTTGCGAGCGGTCATTCACTGCCATCACCTCGGATGGGGAACTGATTGCCTCTCGATGACACTGCTTGGTTCGTCCCATGCTGGCGGGCAACCGGAGCATCGACATGTCCCTGGACAATTGGGACCCTGCTCCAGGAGAGTTTGTGATTTCTTTTGTGGTCCTGGACCAGTACGGTCGGACACTAAGCTCAAATTGACCAAGCAGTAACGGCCCGGGAAAGCGGCTGGAACGTTGGAATCAGTTCGTTCAGCAGCGAGGGTTCCATCACTGTAGGTATCAGTCGGAGTTGGATACGAATTGCTGGACCACATCGGTCTGCCGTCTTACTGTTGAAGCGGAGAGTGGATGGTCAATTGAATACGTAGTCGATGTCGCAAATTCCGATTTCGCTCCGATCTTTTTCATCGAAGACCCTGGAGTTTTGAGTAAGGATGACAAACTGACGGCCACCATTGCCTGTGCAGTACGCCGTATGACATTGATGACGACCCTGATGACGATTCAAAATCGATTTATTACCAACCGGAAAACATCCTCAGCGTGTCACGTCAAGTGATGCCGGGTGGATTGTTGGGATCGCCGCTGTGGTTCTTGCCTTGGCTTGGTTTGGTGGGACTGATACGACCGCAGGAGAAGCGGGTTGATGAGGTCCGAGCCGTAAGCAGCTCAACAGCCAGCACCTGCTCAACATCAGCAGCAACCCCTCAACCTCTTCATCCGATGATATCGAAGTTGTTGAAGCAAGAGGAAGACATCAGCCTCGAGATAAGTCAACCCGCTGTTGCAATGGTAGAGGAAGTTCCATTGAGGATCAGGTGTTGCCGAGTACTATCGAGGTGTTTGATGCCCCTGAACCGGTCGATGCATCCCCAAGCGGTCGGCTCGCATCCCTGCGTTCAGAACTTGGCGATGGGGACGTGGCGGAACCCAGTGAACCCCTTGAAGACAGAATGGACCGCTTCTTTAGGCAACTGAAGATAGCTGAACCAAGCCCTTATGACGGTTCGGCAGGGGGGAGAAACCATGGAAGAGCTCCCGCTCGCCTCCACTTCACCGTTCTACACGCTTGATGCTTGTAATGGTTCACTGGCTGAGAACATCATCGATGCCCTTGAACGTGACAGGAGCTGATTCAGCAGCAGGCTTGGGAGAAGCTCGTCACTCGAGGAAGGGGCACTCCTTGACCCGCCTGAATTCCCAAGGAATTACAGCGTCCACACGACCTCGCTTCAATCGATTGGGATCATGCCACACTTTCTTGTTCACTACGACCATTGAACTTTCTAAGGATGGACGGCCTGTGCCCCTCGGGGATATATTGACTCGAGAGCGGTTTGGTCGGTTTCCGTGGGAGGACGGTTCTCTCCTCGGCTATCTCCTCGCCTACATCAGACCAAACCGGGCGATAACGGACAACGATGGACAAGACATCTATGACAGCATTGTCTCCTCTACTGACTAAACTGACATCGTATTGCACCGAGCAGCATACCGAGGACACAGAAATTATGAAGATGGTTTTGGCGGGATGAACATCAAAGGATTCATCACGATCAGATGAAGTCAAACTCCTGCGTAGAAACCTGTCCAGTCGAACCTGGACCGCCTCGTATGATGAACCGCTGGATGGCGGTGTTGCTGACGCTGCGAAGCACTTCATGACGCTTGCTCAAGTCTGCAGAGCGCAGAGATGTTGGCGTGATGTTTCGCACGCATGCATAGATCAGAACGATTGCGACGTGAGCCGCTCATACATTGATGCATACAGAGCTGCAGTTTCGTCAATCACCGATTGCGGAAGTGCTGGAATGGGAGGCTCTTCTCCACCTTGGTCACGGGCAATTTTGAGTTCGGCTTGGTGACCGGTCCCAATGTAATGGGAACGAACAAATTCTTTGGAGAGTTCAATACATTCACCATTAGCATAGGCTTCAGCGTCCCACCATCGATCCTCATCAAGTGTCCCAAAGGTATCAACAAGGACGACTTCACGATTGTCTCCCAGTGCAAACTCTTTCTTACCATCAACGTGAATAAGTCCGTTTTTAGCGGCTTCTTCTTCAATGATGACATCGACTGCAAGAGCCGCTTTGACGATGGCCTCGTATTCGTCTTCTGTAATGTTTGAAATCTCCAAGGCTTCATCGCGACCAATGTTACGATCGAATTTTTCGAATTTCGTGGTCACTTCAACAAATGGTTCACTCAACTTGACTCCATATTCGCAATCAGGAGAAACACCGAGTTGCTCAGCGGTTAACTCTCCACGTTCAAATCTCCTCCAAGCAGACCCTGAAAGGTAATGACGAACAATAACTTCGAGTGGGACGAAAACCCATTCCATATCCCGAGGAATTGCTCCAGGTTCTTTGATGACCTCTACCTTACGTACAAGACATCGGTCGGCAGCATTGACTTCAACAAGGTGGGATTTACAAATCCCGGCAGCTTCTACAAATTAAACCAGTGCGCAGTGGTTCGGTTCAATGATTCACCCTTCCGTGGGATGAGGGAGGGGATGATTTGATCAAACACTGAAATCTGATTTGTGAACCGAAATTCCAACATGCTTGGATCATCGGTTGACCATACTTGCTTCACTTTTCCTTGGTAGAGCATTTCTCCCATGTAATTTGCTTGGGAAAACGGCCTTTGAACCTTTCACTTGGTAAGACGACAGAGATTACAAAAATCCGAGGGCATCTTCAATGCGATTGAGTTCAGGTCCTGTTGTTTTGGTACCCGAAACAGCACCTGTGTTAGATGCACAGACACCTGCTCCTACATATGGAGAGCCGAAGGAAACAGTCCCCACCATTGGTGGTACGCCGAGAATGCCTCTCAATGAGCATGGCTTCATCAGGAGTAACGTCAGGATGAAGAAGAACACCCTGGTCGTTAGCAACAGCAAGGCTTCCTACGACATCATGCCCGGCAACGGTTGTAGACACAATGTCTACACCAAGAACTTCAGCGAGAATTTCAAGTCCATCGTGAGGAATACTAGGAGAGGCTACGGCACCATTCTCATTGACAACGAGAAGGTTTCCAGCAGTGTTCACACCGCCTTCCATGACGACGACGTCGCCAAAGGCGGTCAATGGTCAATATCGCTTCAGTAGCAATGTCTGCAACCGCAATTCCACGTTGTTCCCACAAATAAGGGCACCAATCAAGTTAGAACCACCGATTGAAATCGGTTGTAGTTCAAGCTCCAAAGCTTGTTCAATTTTTTCGAGGATTGGATTAGGCATTTCAGGAGGATGGAAGACAACACGTCCGACACTGGCTAAGTGGATACCAACTTGGTCGCTTCCGAAGATGTCTACGGTATCGATTGGCATGGTACAACTTTCCTGTGTATGTGGTTGTTCAAAAACGTGGTGATGGTGGCCAGAACGCAAAAAAGGCCGGTCTCCATGGAGGAGAACCGGCCTAAAGCGCCCTGACGGGTCGAGGATAGATCCGGGGTGAAAAGAGAGGGGCACAGTGACTTCCTTTCCCGTGGACTCTCGTACCACAGTAATGGGAGAGACGCAGAAGGGCTTGACTTCTGGGTTCGGAATGGGACCAGGTAAACACCTTCGCTGTGACCGTGCACCCATCTCTCTTTCGAATCGGATCTGAGGTGCGACATAGCGTCGCTAATGAATAGGCATGATATTTTAGACGAAGGGCACTCATGGTGCGGTTACATACACGGAAAAAGATGCTCGAACATTAGTGCTGCTGGACTGAATACGTCGCCGAAGCTTCGTACTTACATCCGCAGTCTATCATCTCGTCTTTTACGAGCGTTCTGAGGTGTCTCGTCTTTGGGGTGGCTTCGAGCTTAGATGCTTTCAGCTCTTATCCTTCAGGGCGTGGCTACCCAGCATTGCCTTGCCAGACAACTGGTAAACTAGTGGCCCCGAGCCCTCGTTCCTCTCGTACTAAAGGACCCCTTCCATCAGACACCTTACGCGATTCTACCACCAAGCAACAAACCTGTCTCACGACGGTCTAAACCCATCTCACGATCCCTTTTAATGGGCGAACAACCCCACCCTTGGGTCCTGCTGCAGACCCAGGATAGGAAGAGACGACATCGAAGTAGCAAGCCACCAGGTCGATGTGAGCTCTTGCTGGTGACAACTCAATTATCCCCGAGGTAACTTTTCTGTTATCTACCGGCCTCAAATATAAGCCTGGTAGGTTCGTTAGGCCCTGCTTTCGCATCGTCGATCCTTATTGTGCGGATCCACGTCAAGCCAGCTTTTCCCCTTACAGTTAACGGTGGAGTGCTGAACCACCTAAGCTGACCTTTGGGCACGCTTGTTAGGTTTTCGAGCGCGTGGCGCCCCACCCAAACTGCCCACCAATCGGTGTTCTCATTAAGAGTTAGCATTGTTACCTTCCAAGGGTGGTGTCTCTTCTTTCGACTCCCCCCAGGACTAGCGTCCCAGGGATCAACGTCTCCCACCTACACAGTACATGGAAAGCGACAATGCAACGACAGGCTGCAGTAAAGCTCTACGGGGTCTTCGCTTGCGGGTAGAATGTACTGGACTGTGCGCCAGTAAAGTCAATTTCGCCGGACATATCGCGGGGACAGTGGAGCCCTCGTTGGACCATTCATGCAAGTCGCCAATTAAGCGACAAGGTATTACGCTACCTTAAGAGGGTCATAGTTACCCCCGCTGTTTACTGGTCCTTCGTCAGGTTGAAACCCGATTTAAGATACCAGCACTGAGCAGGATTCAGGGACTATACACAACCTTTCGATCTGGCAGTCCCCTATGTTTTTATTAAACAGTCGGAGCTCCCTAGTCACTGCGACCAGATTGTTCCCAATCTGGCACTCCTTCTCCCGAAGTTACGGAGCTATTTTGCCGAGTTCCCTCGCGATATTTGTATCCGATACGCCTTAGGCTACTCACCCAAAAACACCTGTTTCAGTTCTCGGTACGGTCACCTTACACGGCTTTTCACGGGACCTGGGACTTTCTTTCCTTCTCACTGTGACAGTTCTCCAGAAATTAGTTATCAATGGACCTGGCATATGATCCATCGACTTTGCCCAAGCCGTCACCATTTATGTGTAAGGAGGCATACGAATATTAACGCATTTCCCTTTCGATCATTTCGGTTAAGAATGACCTTAGGACCGGCTAACCCTCGGCTGATAAACAGTGCCGAGGAACCCTGGTTTATAAGGCGGTGCGGATTCTCACCACACTGTGCTGCTACTCTTCCCAAGACTCTCATTAGTACACGGTCCAGTAGACCTCAAAGCCTACCTTCCACCCATGCACTACGCCGCGTTACCACATCATCTTTCGATGGTCTGAAGTATCGGTAATCAGTTTGAGCCCCGTCCCTTTTCCCGGCCCGCAAGCTAGACCAGTGATCTGTTACGAACTCTTTCAAGGATGGCTGCTTCTAAGCCCACCTTCTGGTTGTTTTCGACCACGGACACGGTTTGTCTGTGACACTTAACTGATATTTAGGGACCTTAACTTCAGGCTGGTTTGTTCACCTTGCGTAATGGTAGCTTACCCACCATCACTCACTGCTAGTATCTACAACGATTACACCTTCGGAGTTTGGCAGCACGCCGAGGGATCGCTCCCCCTAAACGCACAATCAGTGCTCTACAGCGTAATCAATCTCCACTAACGTCTACCTACGAGTAGTTTCACGCGGAACCTGCTATTGCCCAACTCGATTGGACTTTCACCCCTATACCCAGCTCGTCCGAGCGATTTGCAGATCAGCAACGGTTCGATCCTCCACCCATCTTTCAACGGGCTTCAATCTGGCCAGGCATAGATCGTCGGGCTTCAGGTCCTCCACCATTGACTCCAAGCGAGCACACTTCGTCCCTCACAGTAAACTGCTGCGGACTTGTCGGTTTCCCTTCGGCTACGTGGATCAACCACTTAACCTCGCCAATGATCAAGACTCCCTGGGGCATTTTTCTAAACGCACGACTGGACGCTGCTCATATCTTCGCTTTCACGCCCAATCAGCCTGTACCCAACTGGTTTCACGTTCTTTTCACATCCCGCTAAGGATACTTTTCAGCTTTCACTCACGTTACTTGTAAACTATCGGTCTCGAGTTGTATTTAGGATTGGAAGTATTTGCCTCCCATATTCACACGCGATTTCCAACGCATGCTACTCTGTGACAGTCACGTGGTCATATTATGTACGGTTACGGGACTTTCACCCTCTATGGCTCTGCCGTTCCAGGCGAGTTCACCTTCCATAACTTAGACAAAAGACTGCCAACCACATCTCCCTCACTTTCGATTTCGGGATTCGGTTTGTCCTGATCCGTGTTCATTCGCCACTACTAACGGAATCTCTATTGATTTCATTTCCTCCACCTACTAAGATGCTTCAATTCGGTGGGTTCCCTATCGCTAATGCGATTGTTTCCGAAGAAACAGGAAGTCCCATTCAGCCATCTGCGGATCCTAGGCATACATGCGCCTCCCCGCAGCTTATCGCAGCTTGTCACGACCTTCATCGGCACTCGAGCCGAGCGATCCCCCAGTTGGGTTGTAGCATCACATGTGTATGTTACCACACCATATGAGTAACCCTTCGGTATCTATATCATGCCTATTCGGCCTCCTCAGAAAACCACCTCCTCGAGGGTGGTTCTCCTCAGCCCTACCCCCGCCATGACGTGCATAACAGGGTGCTAAGCAACCCCCCGACCTACCGCCCGTATATGAAGAAATCGGTTCGCACTTGTACTAGAAACACGGAACAGGTCGTCGTTTTAGGGTACGAAATTGCGAATTTAAGCGAATAGGCCTTAATTGACCTTGGTGAACTGAGAAAGATTCTCTTGAGCGATGGGGTCGTTGCCTGCTTTCCGGAATGTATCCATTGCCTGCGAAAGTTGTCCAAGATGGAACATTGCAACGGCTGCTGAATTGAGTCCACTGGCTGAATCAGGAGAGCGAAGGTTGTGCACGTTCATGATCCCAAGTGCTTTTTCTGAGCGCCCACTCTCAATGAGAGCATGAGCCAGGTTCAAGAGAATCTCGCCCTCAGCAGGTGCATTCTTAGCGGCTTCTCGGAGCGCTAGAATTGAAGACTCGAATTGTGCGTCGGCCATCGGCCGTTGCCGTTCGTCATCACCGTCTTTCAAATCCAAAGCTCGTTGGAGAAGTGCGATTCCATAATTGTTGAATACGTAAGGGTCTGTTGGTTTCTTGGATGCAATTTTCTGGAACGAGCGTGCAGCTTGAATCCATTGCCGTTGCATAAGCCCATCAAATCCAGCCTGTAGAAATTCATTGAGTTCTGGATGCCCAGAAATGTCCACTCCCATTGCCATAATCGGGTGTAATTTGAGGCGAATTGAGGGCTTGGGTTGTACCGCTGATGGTGCAGCTTCCAAAGGAGAATGGAAGACGGCGGCTGGAGAGTCACTCTCATGGTCGTAAACAAGTACATCATCATCAAGGGAATCATAGGTGACCTCTATTACTTCGTTCCCCTCATCATAAATTTCTTCATAATTAGGAATAGGCGCATCAATCTTCCAATAATCAGGGACGTCCAAAGGTTCTGGGTCAACAACAGTAACTAATCGTGCAGAATCAAGTCTAACTGGCTCCGCCACAGTTGCTTGTGCCTGCGCTGACACTGCAGGGAGTTCGAGTTCTGGGACCGCTTGAGGTGCAGGTAGGTCTGGGACAGAGGGGAGGGCGGCTATCGGCTCAGAGACAAGAGGAGACTCTTCAATCGGAGCAGGAGCAGGAGCAGGAGCAGGAGCAGGAGCAGGAGCAGGAGCAGGAGCAGGAGCTGGAGCAGGAGCAGGAGCAGGAGCAGGAGCAGGAGCAGGAGCAGGAGCAGGAGCAGGAGCATGGTTCGGAGGCTTCTACAACTGATTGTTCCTCGCCGGATTCAAACGGTATGCCTTCTGCGAAACTTCCAATTCCAAATGGTAGCCGTGAACTCACAACGTTTGATTCGCCCTGGAACCCGAACGGAAGGCTTTCAGAACTATTGCCTTCCGATGTTGAATCGTTGTTATCTGCGGCAGGAGGCTCGATACCTTCGAGTTCATACCATGATTCAGCAGCATCGTCAAGTCCGGGGACTTCAGTTGGAAGCCCCCCCTCAGCAAGCAATGTTTGTGAAAGGTCAATTCGCAATTGACTCCCACATGCAGGACATGAGGACCCTCCAAGAGAGAGTAATCCACAGACTTTACACTCAAACATATGGCCTGCCTCAAACCTTGGGACTCGCCGTCTGCCTTGAAAGCAACGCTTTGTTGACCTTGCTTCATTCTTCTTGGCGAAGACGGCCTACGACCTCGCCTGGAAGGGATTTAACATCCTTCACCAGAGAAACAAGCGCTTCGATGTCATCGTCTACTAGCGCATCAGCAAGACTCTTTCCTTTCTTACGGCCACGCATAATTTGGAGAGCAATACTTACGCTTGTGACGAAGATTAATGCGAGTTTTATCAGTCCTTCGCTTCCATCTCTGCCCACGACGTAAACGAGTAGCATGTAGAATGAAACGATGAACGTACTAATGATCATCACTGGGAATCCTGCCTTGAAAAATTCGTTGAACGATATTGGGTAGCCTGCTTCTTCAGCCATTCCCGCTGTAACTACGTTTGCTGATGCTCCAATTAGGGTTCCGTTACCACCCAAGCACGCTCCGAAGGCCAAGGCCCAAATCAATGGACTCAGAAGATATGAACCCAAGTTATCCGAGATTTGCAGAACGATGGGAATCATCGTTGCCGTGTAAGGGATGTTATCAATAAATGCGGATGCAACGGCTGAGACCCAGAGAACGATGAGTATGGCTGCTGCAAGGCGCACGGTTTGGCCTTCTGGCGTGTCGTCTCCGAAGTATGCAATCGCCTTCTCAACGTATTCGCCAATGAATGCGATGACTTGTAGCTCTTGTAAAGAATGAACTAACACAAACAATCCTACGAAAAAGAGCAGAGTAGCCCATTCTACCTTTTCGAGGGGTTCTTCAAGTTCGTGGCGGTCTGTTGCGAGAAGCATCAAAACCGCACCAACAAGAGCAATCCATGAAACGGCGATGTGGGTGATTGGGTGAAGGAAGAAATTTATGATGACGAGAACGAGAATAGTTCCGCTAACCTTGAGCATGGCGGGGTCTTTTATGCCATACTTTGCCTCTAATTCGGCTACATCTCTAACTCGGGTACCCGAAAACTCCTCTCGGTAGAACCACTTGATGAACATAAACGAAGGAACGACAGTCATCAGAATCCCAGGTGCCATTTCAATAATGAAATCGTTAAACGTCACACCTTGGTCAATCATAGCTTGACTAAAACCAGTACCGTCGGGAGATTTAGCGTTTTCAATGGCTGATTTAGACAGACCAGAACCGATCATGATGTTTGGAGGATCTCCAATCATGGTTGCTGCACCACCGATGTTAGAAAACAAAACCTCGGAGATGAGAATCGGAATGGGCTTCAAGTCCAATACCTTCGCCAGTTGGATAGTGACTGGCGTCAAGAGCAACATGGTTGTCACGTTGTCTAGGAAAGCCGAAAGAACGGCAGTTACTGAGCAAAGGATGACGACGAGCGTCCAAATCGAGCCTCCACTTTTCTTGTAAGCAAGGACTGCAAAATATTCGAACACTCCGGTGTGTGAGAGAATACCAACCATCACCATCATGCCGAGGAGCAGTCCAATGGTTTCCCAATCAATCATTGTCGTAACTTGTGCTAGAGAAAGAGCGGCTTCATCAGTGTAGTAATTGAGGGCAAGCATAGCCGCCAAACCACCAACAGCGGCAGCCAGTGTACGATGAATGGCCTCTGTGATGATGAGAGCATAAACTCCGATAAGAATAGCGAGACCGACCCATACAGCTTGGGTTTCAAGACCTTCAGTGATGTGGAGATTGAGGTCAATACCTCCGCCGCCACCAGCTCGGGAGGAACCAACATAAATCATTGAACCTACAAAGAGCAAAAGACCGAACGAGATGCGGCGGCTTTTATTTGAAAAAAGATTTGAGTTCACTACAAAGCCCCGATTATTTTAACCCAAAAGGATTATCCCTTTGACCGTTTGCATGTGGTCGAATTAAGACCGCCACAATACGCCAATATTTCCACGTTGCAACACAAGAGTAGATTTGGTCTCATTTGCGATGTAGGACCAGACCTCAGAACGTTGCTCTCGTTCGAATAATCCTTTGTTCATCTTGACTTTGACAAGTTCTCGGGACTTCAATTGATTAACGACCTCTTCGATGACCGTATCTGTAAGTCCAGATTTACCAATGCGAACACTAGGATGGAATTCTCGTGATTTAGCTTGTTTGAGTACACGGTCAGGAACGGAAGACATTACAATTCACCTCGTTGAGTTCGATGGTGCCTAGGACCGCCACCAAACCGCCGAATCGTCCCACACTTAAGACAGGTAGTAGTCCGCTGTCCCGCAAGAATACGGACTCGAACACGGCCGGAGACTGAATGTGCAGCCCAGCATTTCCTGCACACAAGGTGACGAGAATGCCTTGGAAGTGAGAGCCGGTGTCGCCGTGAGACTTTCATCAGGTGGACCGCTGCCGAATCAACGACATCGATAGAGTGTTCCGATGGATTGGCGAGAATACCGATCAAATGAGTTTGGGCTACAATTGCCGCTTCTCCTCGCTGTTGGCGTGAGCTTCGTCGACGGTTTCGAGCCATTGTTCAAAGCCTCAGTTCAACAATTCCAACAAGTCTTCAGTAATCTCTGCAATATCTCTATCTCCATTTACTGGGTGAAATAGACCAATTGCATCGTACCAATCGGCCAAAGGTGAAGTTTGATCGTGGTAAGCACTCAGTCGGGTAAGAACAGTGTCTGCATTGTCATCTTTCCTGCGCTTTTCAACATAGGAGCCACAGGAGCAGCCACTCGGGGGCACTGGATTGAATGTATCATGGTAAACAGTCCCGCAGGTTCCGCATGTTGACCTCCCACAAATACGCTCAACAATGCGCTCATCCGGGACATCAATAGCAAGAACGTGTGTGATTTCAGTAAGGTTTTGCAGTGCTTCTGCCTGAGGAATAGTTCGGGGAAATCCATCAAACATAACCCCGTTAACTGCATCAGCGTGGGTGATACGGTCCTCAATCAAACCCAAGATAACATCATCAGGCACTAGAGCACCACGGTCCATGTAGGATTTAGCTTCCAATCCAATCGGACTTCCTTCCTTGACTGCGGCTCTGAGCATGTCTCCGGTCGAAACTTGAGGGAGGCCGGTATGCTCCATGATTCGCTGTGCTTGAGTACCTTTTCCGGCACCAGGAGGTCCAAAGAGTACAATGCTGCCCATGGATACCCCACGGCTTCATCCCTTTCAAGATTGACACAGAATTATCCTTGACGCTGAAGCCATTGATGACCGTAATGCGTCCATTGTTCCATCGTCCAACCCGGTGGAAGACCGTTTGGTGGCAGTGGTGGTCCTTGCGGGACAGGAACTGTTGTTTGAATTGGGGCAATCGGTTGGGCTGGAAGTGGCAGGGGTGGCAGAGGCTTACTGGCCAACGGCAAACCTCTCGGTGGCATTCCAGCTGGAGGCATACCAGCAGGGATGTTTCCTGCCCGTGGCTTACCAGGTGGAAGACCGGCGGGCACTGCTGCGGGAGCAGATGGCAGGTCCATTGATTGCATGAGGGCTTTAGCAATCTCTTCCTTACTGACCTCTCCGCTTGTCAAGTCGTGGACTGCACTGCTAATGTCTAAAACTTCATCTCTCCTTGAACCCATGGTGTCTGGATTTGTATGAGAGTCGGGAGCAACAAGTTCCAATCCATCGTCTTGGAGTTCTCCTGATCGCTTCACTCGCCGAGCCACCACCACTAGGACAAGGAGAACTACAGCAAGGAGAGACACTGTAACACCTGTAGAGAGCCCACTGAGGAGGCCTTGGTTTCCACTCGCAGCCTGTGAGCTGGCTTCAAGAGCATATGTGGTGATGACTTCATCTCCAGAGGAAACGGTAATGGTGAGTGCACCTGTGGTTCTTGAGACATCTTCTTTCGGTGCAAGTGTTACGGTTAGCGTAACAGATTCCCCAACTGCGAGGTTTGTAATCGATTCAGGCGAGACTGTGATCGTCCAGTCATTTCTTAGACCCCCATTCTTGTCCAACATTTCTGCCTCGATGGTCCCAGTGAATGGTACATTTCCATCGTTCAGAAGAACAAAATTTTGGCTCGATGATCCATCTCGGGAGATCCCCTCCAGAGGCCTGATAGCCTCATCTTCAACAGTCAGATTGGCAAATGTAGATTCCAGAACACCAACCGTTAGCATCTGAGATGCCTCGGTAAACCGTCCAGCATTGGTCCCGGCAACAGAGACGAGAATCTCAAATGAGCTAGGAGATGCAGTGGCTTGAACCGGTGGGATAAGACCGAGGCGGACCACTTTTTCTTCCCGTGGTTCAATGTAAAGAACTGGATTGGCAAAACCTACCGACCAACCATCTGGAGTTAGACCATGTGTCCATTCCAAACCAAGTGCGGTATTTCCCGTATTCCTGACCGAAAACTCTCCGTAAGTAAATCGCTCGCTGATGCTAACGTCTAGTTGCCCGTTCTCGGGACCGGTCAAACTTAGAGCCAATTCATCCCGAACAACCAGTTCAGTTACATTTGAGCGGAAATTTGTTGATGAACGCTCTGTGCGAATGGTAAAGGTGTTCGAATCACCTTCTGCAGCAGTGATTGGAACTATGAACACCAGCATAACTACGGTTGATTGACCTGGGAGGATACTGAAACCTAGCGTCCTGGTATCGTTCTGACCATCGTGGCTAACCCGGATTGCCCAGAGAGGATTGGACGGTTGAACACGCACATCTAATGCAACTGCAAGGTTACCAGTGTTTTCAACGGTGAGGTTCATGTACAATTTTTGGCCACTATCAACAGCATTATCGCTAGCCAAATGGGAGGGTCCAACCCGTCCATCGTCGTCTGCGAGATGAACATCAAAGGATTCTTGAGGCAATACTTCAATCGACACAGTTTCAGTGAAATTCATAGTCAAGTCAGTAAATGACGTCACATAGCATGTCACCGTATCCGTGTCACCAGCAGCAGGAATACCACCTGCTACTAAGGGTACAATGATTCGGACTGCCATCGGCAGGTACTCCTGAATGTTGAGGGGCTCAAAGTCAAGTTGTGAAGAATTGGAGCCGCCGAGCATGACTTGCCATCGGTGCTCAGAAAAACATTCAACACTGTATTGTGCTGGGGCATTTCCTGTGTTTTTGACGGAAATTGAGAAGAAACTGGATGCTCCAGGTTCAGCCTGTAAACCACTGGTACCAGCAGCGACAACACTCACTTGGTCCAGTTGTTCAACTTCAATGTAAATGCGTTGACTGTGGGCAACAGTAGGTTGGAACTCATAACGAGCAGTGATGTCTACAACATAGGTTCCAGCACGAACATAGCGTGGGCTATCTGAGTTCGTTGTGAGGTCTGCGTCAAGATCTTCAAGACGAAGATTGAGCGTATTGTTGGCATCCGTTGACCCTTGGGCAGTAAGAATAAAATTTGTAGATTCGTCAAACGTACGACTCCACTGGTCTTGACTTGGAAGGAAGAAGTCTGCTCGTTCTGCTGAAGGAACCTGGACCATTGTAGAGGAGATGACGACAGATTGGTTTCCTGTTCCTTCGTGGATAACTGCGAGTGGAATGTCAATTCCAGAATCGTTGCGAACGTCAAGAATCATGTTTGCGTTTGATTCACGTTCTTCTGCTGTTTCTGGGAGATCACCGTTACCATCTGCAACAACAACACGAACACCTAGCGCCATAACTTCCACATCAAGAGTGAAAACGTTGTTGTCTGTTCCAGAATTAGCGTCGTTCATTTCAACGACTTGGTCGGTTGTATCGAGGGAGATGCGTAGACTGTGAATACCGGTTGTAGCAAATTGATGGTAAATGGTGATGGCGTCAAGTTGCCCGGGCTGCAAACCGTTTCGTGAAGCGGTAGTCAATGTTTGCTGGGTCGTCAAATCCTCGAAAAGGACGTCGAAACCGGCTGATTGACTGGTACCTTGATTCACCCATGCAATGCTAATTGCAATCAAATCATTGCGCAGAGGATTAACTGACGAGGAGACGATACTTCCGTCAAAAACAGCAAGGTCTGCCTGTGGAGTTGGCGTGGCTACAGCCGACATAACAAGGCCAAAATCTTGGGTAGTTCCACCACGGTGCAGAATCTTCAAGATCCATTGACCTTGACCGGCAGATAGCGCTCCAGCAGGGATACGAATACGTTCAACATTGTTGACATTGTCAGCAGTCCCACCAGAAGTTGATGCACCTGAAGAAAAGTGATTCCCAATCCACTCAGCACCGCTTGGATCAACCAGAATCAAGTCCATGTTATTTACCAAACGTGGTTGATTTTGCGGTGCGTTTGCACTACCGGCTTCATCAGTCCACGCAAGCGTAATGTCAACTCCGTGAGATGGGTCAAGTGAGAACGAATAGAGAAGACCAAATCCTGGAGAAAGGGGCTTATTATCATCAAAGAAGGTGTTCAAAGGGGTTGTTCCATCCATCGGAAGTACCGTTCTTGAGAGGTCAACCTGCCCCCACCCTTCATTCGCATTTGGAATATCTGGAGTCCCTAGATCTTGAGCTCCGTTAATCATTGCAGCCTTGACAAGAGAACTTGTGGGAGAACTAACACCTGCTTGCTCACGAATGAATTCACGAGTCAATGCGGCAACACCGGATGCAACAGCAGTGGCTTGAGATGTTCCAGACAATTGCATGTAATACGAGTTTCCTGTTGCATGCGAACCTGTGAGACAGGACGGACCCGAAGGGAATTTTGCTTCTTCAGCTAATCCCGAACAGATACCGACTCCTGGAGCAACAAGGTCAGGTTTTATGCGCCCGTCTAGTGCAGGCCCGTCTGAAGAAAAATTAGCGACTTGACCAGGGGCCACTGAACCGTCAACCCCAGTCGTAGATGCGCCTATTGCAATGGTGTTTTTTGCCGTTGCAGGAGAAGTGATCTGGGAAGCACCTTGCCCACCATTATCCCCAATTGAGAAGATTGGAGTCAAGTCTGAACGGTCGTTAACGAACAGGTCAACTGAACGTGCGTCAGCGGTATACTGGCCGTAATTCCCGTTTAGGCCCCATGCATTCACGGCGATTCTTGCCGTCATTTGTTCTGCATCACGAAGAATATCATAGATTGAACCAATTCGTCCAAAGACTCCGGTCGGGTCATGTTCAAGAGCGTACATCACCATCCTTGCACCAGGAGCAACCCCTTGGGCAGAGGAATCACCTGAGCCGTTTCCAACAACGGTCACAGCGATGTGAGTTCCGTGGCCTGAATTCGTATCGTCGGGCGAGGGGTCAAGTCCGAACTGAGTGTATGTGGCTGCAACTCTCCCGGTCAAGTCTGGGTGATTTTTGTCTAATCCAGTGTCAGTAATCGCAATCATTTCACCTGAACCATCAAGCGTGAATGTAGCGTTGTTGTTGACATCTTGAACCCCGGCAATTGACCAAGCAAGAGCGTTGTGAACGCGAAGTTCAGCAGAGGGTTCGGTCCAAATGACTCGCCCATCATGAGCAATATTTCTGAGAAGCGTAAAACCGTCCTCCTCTGAGACAACTGCTCGGCACAACCACGCATCGCACCATGCCTCTTCGGCTCCATATCGTACGAGGTCTGTTGCAAGAGCGGGATATCCACCGTATCCCAAATCAGATGCTGGAATTAATGTTAGCGATGGAGAGGATATACCATGTTGAATCAAATCGGGAGCAAGTCTCCATTGCGGTTGTTGATGCCCAATCCAGCGGATGCGATCGTCGTTTTCAAGATGGACAAATGTATCCATCGGAGGAGAAGGAAGACGGACCAACCAACCCTCATCATGGAAGAAGTCAAGCACTGTGAGGTCGTATTCTTTGTTCAATGCATCAAACGCATCACGGTTTCCGTCATGAAGTTGAACCATGGCTAGGCCGGTGAGGCCTGCGTCATTGTTTCTAGAAAATGAAGCAAGTACATCGGGTCCATCAGAAAGCAAAGGGTCGAAACTTCCCGCAGCCATATGGATGATTCCTGTAGCTGGAGTTAACTCAACTTGTACAAGCGATGCTTCAGGCATTGACCCCCACATTTCAGTTGCGAGTTCAAGACGTTCTTCTTCTGACATTTCATTGACCGAGAAGGTAGCGTTTTGATTCAAGTTGGTCTCTATCTCACTTGGTTGGTCAACCATGGTTGACAGAGGCGTCAGTACCATGAGCGCTAAGACAAAAACAAAGCCGAGATTGGAGCGCATGTTTTAACCAACAGCACTCCACTTTTGAAGGATGCTCTTCTATGCGTGAACAAACCAGCAGGCAAAGGCATTAAATTCCGTTGTAAATTGCGATTGCGGCATCGGTTTTAGCAACAGAAACTCTCCAATCATCTTCGGTCCCCATGAGAGCCCGAATAGCATCTACGTTTTCTGGAATGACATCCGATTCTTGGTGAATTGCTTGGAAATAATAAAGAGTATTTCCATCAAGTTTAACGCCGTCTTCCCATACGAAAATTTCATGCAGGTCGCCCCACTTTCGTCCGATATCTCGAGCATATTCCATGACTTCTGCGGTGGTGGTGATGTTTGTCTCACTACCGTTCATGATAATGATTCGAGGGCTACTACCCCACAAGTCCAGTACAGATTGGGTGGTCAAGCCATGTCCATCGGGCAATGTAGCAACAATGGAATGGCAGTGCATGAGTGTGGTTGGGACTGCGACAGCCATCGAATTGATAGAAATTTCTGGTTTTACTGTCATGACATCAGGACCGTGATGTGATGGTACCTTCAATACTGGCTTGATAGCGTTAATTGGTCCTTTTGCTGAATCACCTGGATCTGCTGCACGACGAATCATAGTGCATTCAACCGAGAGAGAACCACAATGATCGTAGATTGGAACCAACGTTCGGGAAAGACCAGTTGTGTTGCAAGATACAACACGAGTTCCTTGGACGTTCATGTTCTCCAAATGGTTTGCAGATGACGTGTATGACATTCCAGTCATTGCGTGTTTTTCTCCACCTTGGAAGATGTACTTCACACCCGCTTCTAGATATTTATCTTTATTTGAAGCACCGACTTTACCAGGTGAGCAATCAACAACAACATCAGCAATTGCAAGAAGGTCTGAAAGACCACCTTCGCACTGATAACCCCCAGTTGCAAACGCAGCAATCTTGGCTTCATCGTCGTATGTGCAATACAATGGATATCCTTTGCGAACGGCTAAATCGCAGCCAAAGGACGGTCGGGTCTTTGTAACGCCGATAATTTCCATGTCATCTTGGGCGTCAACGGCATCCGCTACACGCTTTCCGATTGTCCCGTATCCGTTGATGGCGACCTTGATGCTCATGACCCTCTCCATGCCTTGCTCACTGAGGCCCTCAATAAACACTTCTTCACAAAAAGGCAGTAAATCCATCACAAAATTTCCCCTGTAGAACGATAATTTTGATGGCCAAAGACGGGAGGATATTTGAGCAGGAACCACGAGCATAGCAACATGGCGGATGTGTCTGATGTGGTTCAGCGGTCGATGAGCATCAACGAAAAGTTGGGTCCTCGCTTGCAAGCCGCCGCAGAACAAAATGCTATTCTCAGGATAGGATGGACAAATGCTGGAGACCCAGTCCCAAAAAACGGGGAACTTGGACTATGCCCAGCACTTCCAAAGGGTTCGCGAATCCGTGCACTGGGAGTATTGGGCTCTTGGGTATCCGCTTTTGGAAAAGGTGGCTCATTCACTGTTCAAGGTGATGCAGGTTCTTTCCTTGGGGCAGCAAATGATGGCACAACCATTGTTTGTGAGCGAATGGCTGCAAACTTCACCGGATACAAAATGCGAAGTGGAATCATCACCGTGCTTGACGGATGTGGGAATGACACTGGTGCTTGTATGGAAGGAGGTATTCTTGTGGTCCGTGGTGCGGCAGGCCAGCGGATTGGCGGAGGCATGCAGGACGGACTCATCGTTGTTCACGGTGATGTTGGAGCAGACCCTGGAGCAGGAATGCAAGGCGGTCGCATCATCATTAACGGGCGTTGCCCTACGCCACCACCCGGTGTGGTTCTCCGACCACTTAGCGCCAAAGAGGTCAAAGAAATCAACATCCTGTTGGATGATGAAACACTTCATGTCCCTGGAGATGCTGTATGCTTGACGCCTCAAGAAGGTCTCAATGTGGAATCATTCGGCCATACGGTATCTGCTGGAGACCTTTCTCAGGTCGGACTGCTAGGGTACAAAAATCCACAACTCCCCAGTTATGCAACGGTGGACACGGTTGCATTGGTTGGAATTTCAGAGGAAGTTCAATCACTTGCACTACCTCTTCCAATGCTTCCCTTCGTTGAAACAGCATCAAGTATGGAAACAGATGCAACTGGAGATGAAATTGCTATGGAAGTACTGAACCGTCACCCGGTAATGACTTCCTCTGAACCACGGCCTGTTGACGTCCTATTGATTCGTGAATCAAACCTTCTTGATGTGGGTGAAGAGCTCCCAACAGCTGGTGGGTTTGGTATCGACTTTGATAACCTCCCTAACATGAATGCAGAGGAGATTGACGGTTTCCTTGTCGCTCTTCGGTCTCTCGCCAAAGAACATGCTCCAGTGATTTTTGTCCAAGGCATCAGTCGGATTCAATCCTTACATCAGCGCGCAGAATACCATTCAGCAGATGTTGCAATGGCCAGAATTGAAGACGGTTCGGGAATCTCCGAAGCCGCCGCACTTCCTATGACAGGACGTTCAAAGAAAGCGAATATCACCACTGCATCGGTTCAAACAGGATTCCTTCTCGGCTTTGCAGCAAACGGTCATGATTTGGCCGTCTTGGTAGCATCTGGTGCAAATATCGTTTCTTGCGAAGCCCCAATGGCGGACGGAATGGACATTGCATATTGGCTTCAAGGAACACAAGAAGAACTCGCCCAGCATCTTCGACGAATAGGCGTGGATAGTATTGACCTGTTAGATCGTTCACACCTTCGTGCTCTTGACCACGAAACAGCAGCTGTAAGTGGATTACGACTTTCAGGTTATGACCGACCGCTTCCGCATTGGTTTGCACGTTAGGTGATTGATGATGCCTACCATATCAGTACCTCAATCGTTGCTAAAAGCGCTTCTTAGCAAACATGGGATTGTCCATGACGTTGAAGTGATGGAGGACCAACTTCCATTGATGGGGACCGATATTGATGGATGCGATGATGAGACCCTTGATATCGAGATTTTCCCTGACCGCCCGGACTTGCTCAGCGGAGAGACGTTAGCATACGCAATTCGGCCTTTTCTTCATGGGGCCCGAGCGGAACCAGAAATCCAAACCATTTCAAGCGGCATCAAGATGCATGTTGAACCTAGTTTAGCATCCATCCGACCCGTCGTGATGGGGGCAGTCGTGAAGGGTGTTGTTCTCTCAGAGGATTCAGAAGAACAAGAGGCCTTTATCAAGGCCCTTATGGATCACCAAGAGAAGTTACACTTTGCACTTGGACGTGGTCGGAAACGTGCCTCAATCGGTGTCCATGACCTCTCTGCACTCCAGCCCCCATTCAATGTCGTAGCAGCACCAGGAACTCGCTCATTCATACCACTCGGTGAAGATACTCCAATGGACATTACAACTATCCTCTCAAAGCACCCCAAGGGTGTTGATTATGCACATTTGCTTGATGGCATGACATCCTATCCACTCATCCTTGACGCAAATGATGACGTACTCTCATTTCCTCCAATCATCAATGGTAACCATACTACGGTAACCACAAAAACCCGTGATTTCTTTGTGGATGTAACAGGTTGGGACCAACGTGCTTGCGAATCCTCCCTCATGCTCATTTGCCTTCAACTCCAAGAGCGTGGAGGCAAGATAGAGACCGTTGAAGTGACTACCTGTGAAGGTCAACTCATAACAACTCCAAACGGCACAGGAAAGTCTCACCTTGTCCCTGAAGAGTTGGTCACCGGCTTACTCGGCCGCCACTTTTCAGATGATGAACTCAGCCATGCAATCAACCGGATGGGTGGAAGTTTTCTGGGCAGGAAAGATGCCCCCCCTAATTCACCAAAGCGTGCCTCTAAAATGTCCGAAGTAAGCAAAGGAGGCAACTTACTTGAATTCATAATGCCGCGTTGGCGCTTTGACATCCTTCACCCCGTAGATTTAGTCGAAGATATCGCCATCGGCCATGGATACGAAGACTTGGGCGAAGACCAACCTATAGCGCAACTTACCGCTCAACCACGCCCTGACCACAACATGAGGCGCCGCCTACGAGAATCCATGCAAGGTCTTGGCTTGATGCAAATTCAATCACTTACCCTTTCAAATGAAACAGACCAATTCACTAACATGCGCTGGAGTCAAAACCACGCTGTTACCGTCATAACCAACCCCATCACCGTAGACCATACCATGCTGCGACAGTTCCTAATTCCTGGGTTACTCCGGTTACTCGCAACAAATCGTCACCACGACCTTCCGCAAGGCGTCTATGAGCTCGGGACCGTCGTAAGAGACCATGAGAATGCGGACCGAATGGCCTTCTCTGATGGCGGAGCGCAGTGGAGGCTTTGCGGCGGTAAGAGGGAGGATCCAAGCCCTATGCACCGACTTGGGCGTGTCAAACTGGCGTGCTGAACCCTTAGAAGATGGGGACGGGCCGTGGCTGGCTGGACGAGGTTCCAAACTCATTATCAACGAAACATGGGTCGGTTGTTTTGGTGAAATCGACCCTTCAGTCGCCATGAAGTATGAACTCCGGGTGCCGATTAACGGAGCTGAAATTGATGTCACTGCCCTCGTAAATCTTCTCGAAGACCCCGTCTGAGGTATCGCCGTGTGCGGACGATTTGCATTGGGGCGGCCCGTTGAAGAAATTGCTAGAGAAATTCTTTGTGAACCGCTTTCAGAATTTACGCCATTTGCACCTTCGTGGAATGTATCTCCGCAGGAATGGGTACCCGTCATTACTCAAACCGGAGTCCACGGCGAACAAAATGTCCCACGCCACATGCGTTTGATGCGCTGGGGATTGCGTCCTTCATGGGCAAAGGCGTCCGTAAGAGAGCCCATCAATGCCCGAAGTGAAACCGCTCATGAGAAGCCAATGTTTCGCAATGCATGGAAGCAACGGCGAGGCGTCATACCGGCTGACGGGTGGTACGAATGGATGAACACACCCCAGGGGAAGGTCCCGTGGTTCCATTTTCACATGGATGATTCAACCTGCTACATGGCGGTACTATGGGAATCATGGAACCATGATGGCTCGTCATTGGAATCATTCTCGATATTGACCACAGATGCCAACGATGATTGTAAGGATGTTCATCAACGAATGCCTGTTCTTATTGAGACACACGAACTTCAAGCATGGCTTAGAGGGACATTGGTATTGAGCCCAACGATAGAAGGGCGAGTAGATCGTCATCCTGTTTCACAAAAAGTCAATAATGCTACCAATGAAGGTCGAGAACTGGTTAAACCAATTCCAAGATTGTTTGATTAAGAGTAAGGAACATATGAGCCGTCACTATTTTTGCTGTGAGGAGTTGGCTCAAAACTGCCATCTGCCTTCTTTTTGTAGTGATATCCATCGGTGTGATGAACCCATGTAAACGAATCTTCTTGATTGGAAGTCGGTTCGGCTTGAGGTTCAACTGTGGTAGGTGCTTGCTCCGTCACACCATCGTAATTGACTGATTGGTCACTTGCTGCTTCAACCTCAGAAGAACCATCACCAAACAATGCGAGCGCATCTTTGTATGCAGAAGCGTCAACTGTTGTGGAAGGGGGTCGAGCATTAGGGTCTTCTCCTTTCTTGTAGGTAATGGGAGCAGGCGGCGCCTCATCCAACTCAAGAATCTCTTGCTTTTTCTTGAAGGGCCAAATCGGAGCCATAGTGCTGCGAGTCTCACCCCGTTGATGAAACCTGCGAAAGAGCATTGAACAAAATATGCAAGTCATTGAAAGGGAATGTCCTTTCGGAGAACCATGCGATGGATAGGACTAGCACTTCTTGTCATATTGCATTCAGTGGCTCCGATTGCCCATGCTGGGCCCGAATTCAGTGCAAGGGATGGGGAAATCGCTGGAATCTCGGGGCCAAGTGAAGTGATTGTCCACCCCAACGAAACCGTCAGTGCGTACATTACGCTGCACAATCTCGTTGCCGTCAATCAAGAATTTACAATATCAGTTGCCTCCATGCCTTCCGTGCTGAATGCTGGAAACCTACCCCTCTCTGAAGTGCTCGTCCCTAACCATCTGAGAGCAGATGGTCTTCGGTATTTCGGCCGACATGAAAACGCCGCCGTATGCGACGCATGAAGTTGAATTTCAGTGTAACGTCGGATTATGACATGAAACCTATTCTGAATCCGTGTGGATGAACGTCACCGTGGCGCCCTACTCTAATCTCAAGTTTGGTTCTGAAAATCTGACGACCTTGACAGTGGATGAATTGGTAAGAACAGGAGTTGCAGTCAACATAACAAACAATGCATCCCTTCCAGACAACGTCACCTTTGACCTCTACAGCCCCTCGGGATGGAATTGGGGTTGGACCATTGATTCTAATCAGGAAGGAAATGCCTATCTTGACCTTGACCCCGACAGCCTTGCTTACGTGTATTTTTGGGTCGACATCCCAGCCGTAGAGAATGGGATGCCTCTGGCGGGAACTGGCCCACGATTCACATTAACAGCTATTTCGGGCCTCGACAAAGCGATGACTTCATGGTCATTTGACCTTCATATGAACGACAAACGGAACGTGAGCATCGATGGGGTAGGAGAGGATATTGAGCTTGCCCCAGGTGAAGACGGACGTATGTTGGTTTCCGTTCGAAACGTAGGAAATACTCCGAACCGATTGAACATCACTCTCCAAGGACTGGACGAGCAAGGAGAAAACTTACTCGGATATGCCACATCTGACCGATTTAACTACAGCGGATGGACTGTGGCTCTCTTTGGAGGACTTGAAGATGTGATTCTTCAACCCAACGAATCTCGCACCGTCGAAATTGGCATACAGTCTCCAAACATATTCACTGGCGAGTTGAATGTTGAATTACAAGTCTTCGCAAACGGTGCTCAAGAACTCACCAAGACGACACGTGTCAAAGCAAGCATCAATCGAACCGTTGGTGCCACCCTTTCATTCACCCAAGAGGGGTGCTCCATGCTGTTAATAGGAGAACCCTGCAGTAGCACTCTGACGGTAGAAAATGGCGGGAATTCATACAACACATTTAGCCTCCGACTGAATGATGTTTCCGACGAATTCAATGCATCTCTGCCTCAAGAATCCTTGCTAGTCCAAGTCGGTCAACAAAAAACATTCTCTGATGTGTTCATCAATGTGACTGAGGGTACGCTTGCATTCACCCAAGGTGAAGTCATTGTGGAACTCTTGGGTGATGGGCTAACCGTATTGGATAGCGTCAGCATGCCGGTCAAAGCAGCTCCAGTCGTAAAGTGGTCCCTCGGCAATGTTATCGAGGACATCAACTCAAAAAACCGTCTCTCAATATCCTTTGAAGTTTGCAATAATGGTAACGCAATAGATGGTTTTGTCGTTCAACTTCAATCGAGTCATTCGGTTCCAATGGGTTTAATTCCGCCCGAAGGGGCAGTCTACGAAGACGATACAGAGTACCCACGCTCATACCAGTTGAATGGAGTTCCGTTGGAGTCTAACCTCACCATCCGAGCATGGATTGATCTTCCAAAGGACCAAACAACAAATGGAACAGTGTTCATCAATACCACCATCACTTCTATTTTTGCTCCAGAAGGACAAATGTTTGTCCACACCTCCGAAGGCGACTATATAGGAACTCCTTGGCGTGTTCTAGAAGAAAACGATGAAGGCACAGATTGGGGGCAAATTGCTGCCACATCTTGGGCCTACACCAAGGCTTGGTCCGGTGTTATTTTCGCCATTATATTCTCAGGTTTGATCATTTACAAGGCCCTAACTGACCGCCAACGCAGGCTCGAAAATGATGCGATATTACCTTACCAACAAGTTGAATCAGATGCTTCAGATTGGATCCAGAAATTCGAAACAGCTCCTGCTTCGCCAACTGAGCAGGTCGTCGTTGCGAGGGCTCCAGAAGTCACTAAAGAATCGTTTGAATCTGTCTTCCGGCAGCAAGCAGGAACAACGACTCCTGCTGCGGCACCTGTAGACGAAAAACTTAGAGAAGCCGCATCATTGGTTCTTGATGCTAGAACAACCCAAGTCAGGTTGGAAAAAGCAGATGAATTACTTGGAGATATTCAAGTAAAAGGTGTGGCTCAACCTCATCCTCTCAACCAAAAATTGGAGCCTCAAGACCACTCATCCGCCCTTACTGTTCGCCAAGACCCAAACAATGTCATGCCAAACACACCAGTGAAGCCAGCAGATGTTACACATGTTCCGTTGCCTGTAGTAAGTCAAGAGCATGATGACGATTTGGAATTCTAAGGTGGTTAGCATGTGGGAAATTGGTGTAGATGAAGCCGGCAGAGGTCCTGTACTCGGACCTCTTGTCGTTGCAGCATGTGCAATTCCTAGCAAAGACATACCGCTCCTCAAGGAAATAGGAGTCAAAGATTCGAAATATCTAACTTCCAAGCGCAGAAAGGAAATTGAAGCGTGGTTCAATGAACAATCAGAATCCAGAGGGTGGAAGAAATTTCTTGTCAACTGTACTCCAAAACGAATCGACATGGCTCTCATGGCTGACGGGCTCAATTGGCTTGAAGTACGTGCCTTTGGAGAAGCGTTGACCGGTTTAGAATTACGAGAGGCAGTCAACATCACCAACGACGCCTGCGATGTGAATGAACTTCGTTTCACTCAACGAATATCTGAACAACTTCAATCGTGGCCTTGGCGGGATTCACAGATGCAGAGTTTTCACAAAGCAGACGAGAATTACCCAATAGTTAGCATGGCGAGTATTCTGGCAAAGGAAGAACGAGACCGATGTATTGCAGAACTCGCTGCAAGCATTGGACAACCGATAGGATCTGGTTATCCCAGCGACCCGAATACAAAGAATGCTCTTCATCTCTTAATTTCAGATGACGGCATTCATGATGATGTTCGCTGGGGATGGGCCACTGCAACACGATATTGGGGTGAAAATTGCAAAGGTGATGTTCCAGTGCGCGGTGCGCCTCGGACTGTACAACACTCTCTGTTTGACCAAGACGATGCAAGCATTTCATGAAGGGATGCGACTAGGGCGGTTTGAGCGCCATGGATTGGACACCCGATGAGGATACGCTAGATTTGATCCGTCATGTCGCCATCCAAAACGCCATCGAATACGAAGGAAAGGGAGCCATAGGTTCCGTCATTGGTAGAATCATGGGGATGCGAGCGGATCTGCGCCAACATGGGAAAATTGTTACCGGCTTGGTTGCTCAAGAAGTCAACAAAGCAAACTCAACAGCTGCAAACGACGGGCTTGAATCGCTCCGTAATATCCTTTCACAGGAAGCTCCCCATCTTTTGGAAAAGCGAGAAGTGAAAGAACGTAGGACCGGCCTTCCCGACCTCAAAGATGCTCAGAAGGGTAAGGTCGTGCTCCGTTTTGCTCCCAATCCTAACGGTCCTCTTTCATTTGGACACGCTCGAGGCCTTGTCATCAACAGCACATACCGGGAAATGTACGACGGTGTATTCATCCTTAGATTTGATGATACAGATACCAAAGTCAAGCCCCCAATGCTTGAAGCGTATGAGCGCATACAGGAAGAAACTGCATGGCTCACTGGCCGTAAGCCAGACCGAGTTGTCATCGCATCCGACCGAATGGAACATTATTATGAGCACGCATCACTGATGCTTGAGAAAGGATATGGCTATGTTTGCCGCTGTTCTGCTGAGGCGTTCAAAGAGCACCGTGTTGGGAAGACCAACTGCCCTTGCAGGGAACGAACATCTCTAGAAAACCTTGAATTGTGGCAACAGATGCTAGACCGGGAATTTAACCCTGGAGAAGTAGTTGTCCGAGTAAAAACGGATATGACGTTGAAAAACCCTGCTCTTCGTGACTGGCCTGCACTTCGCTTACAGGATACGGAAGCGCACCCCCATCCCCGTGAATCAATCGGCTCGAAGTATGTTGTTTGGCCTCTACTCGATTTCCAAAGTGCTGTCGAAGACCACCTCCAAGGCGTGACTCACATTGTTCGGGGGAAGGACCTAATGGACTCAACCCGAAAGCAAACGCTTCTGTACGAACACTTCGGCTGGAACTATCCTGAAACAATGTATTGGGGTAGGGTAAAGGTCCACGAGTGGGGTGGTTTTTCTACATCAAAGATGAGATTGGACATTGAAGAAGGCAGATACCCTGGCTGGGGGGACCCTCGTCTTCCAACACTTGAAGGATTGAAAGGGAGAGGGATTTCTGATGCAGCGTTAAGAGCATTCTGGCTTGAACTTGGAATTACTCAGAAGGACATCTCAGTTCCTCTTTCAACTCTCTACGCACACAATACAAAAGTGGTAGATTCAACCGCACCGAGACTTTCATTCATTCGTGAACCTGTGTTGTGCTCCCTTGAGGGATTGGAGATTCCAAAAACGGTATCACATCCCGTAAACCCGAATGATAAAACAATGGGTTCCCGAACATGGGACATGAATAAAGGAACCGTTTATCTTGAACAGGAAGACTTTGAAAAGGGTTCACTCCGATTGAAAGAATTCGCAGACATTAACCTAGAGGGTCCTAAAGCGATTCTTCATTCGTTTGAACGTAGCGACAAGCGTTCAATTGTTCACTGGATCACAGAAGAAAACAGTACAGAAGGAACGTTGATATCGACTTCCAACAATGAGATAATTACACAGAATGGACGCTTAGAGAAGCACGCACTCAAAATAGGAACTATTGTCCAACTAGAACGAATTGGATATGCCCGACTTCAGGAAGATGGTTCTTTTATTCTCTGTCACGAAGTATCTGTTGAAGAGAAATGAAAGCAAGTTAGATAGAATACGTATCCCGTGGGTCAAATATGGGCAAGACCGTTTCCAGTTTGCAACTTGATGATGAACACAGTACAATTGGGGCTCAAGATACTCTCCAAGAAGGTGCTAAACGCCTGTTGAGTATTTCGGGTGGGATTTTGGTTGTCCTTAATGATGACAATCATGTCCAAGGCGTGATTGGCCAACGTCAAATGATTAAAGCGCTGAGTGAAGGAGTCAACTCATCAAGTGCAGCCTGCCATGAACACATGGAAATGGACTTCATGCTCGTTCACCTTGATGATAAACTCAAAGTAGTTCTTGAGAATATCAAGTTGCGCAGCCCCCAAGCGGTCGTCGCTGTTGATGAGAATGAGGAATTCGTCGGATATTTTTCTCCTGGTGATTATCAGGACGCTGTTAACTTGGTATCTAACCTTCAAGACCTCAAGCTCTAATCAGGCTTCAAGTCGAATCACACGTTCACAACCAGCACATGCAAATCGGTGTGGGCGTTCTGTTGACGTCACCGGGTTGGCCACCTGACATGCAGGACATGGGATCGTAGGAAAGGCGTTTTGAACTCTTCGTTTATTCTGAGGGCTTAGACGAGGGCTAGCTATTGCAGTAACCCACCAAATCAAAGTGCTTGCAATAACAGCACCTCCGACAAAAATAGCCGGATAGCCAAGAACGAGGACAAGTCCTACTACAGGAATGAGAACGAGTTCTGCATACATGACGGTTCGCTTTCGTTGGCGGGTGATGCGCATGCCCACTATAAACGCCCCAAGTAAACCAAATACAGAAAGAAGGGTGAGTGGCATTGGAGTGAATGACACTGCTGTGGTCGGCACTGAATTTAGTCGGAATGCTTCATCTTGCATGATACCCTCGCCCTCTAGAGTTATCTGGTCGCCCCATGGCATCCGCAGAACCGATAGTTCAAATTGCGTGGATTCTCTCAAAACACTGTTACTAAGCGATGTGAATGCCGATGTTTTGGCGGTTAAGGATAATGAAAACGAACTCCAGAGCGGTGCTGGTTGGACCACGATGAATTGATTGACCAGTTCCAATTGTGTGCCCTCTGCAACGATCTCAGTGGTTGAAAAGCGAAGAGTAACTGGGTGATTAACAACTGCAGATTCACCGTTGAGGTCCAGGTCTACTTTCAATGAAGAAAATTCACGGAATGTTCCGAGCAAATCTTCTGATTGAATTCCAAGACCACCTGAGAGATACAGTGGACCGAGGCTTACCATTTGCCGCTCAAATTCTCCGACCTCTGTTTCCTCAATGGAACGGCTCACTCGGTCTTCTTCTGAGACTGCACCTTCAGAAAATGCCCTTAGCGTTGAGGAAAGTGCAGGATTTTCATCTCCAATATGGTCAAGACCCCATCGCATCCAGAAGGCCATTTCATCATCAATTGTTAGCGTAGTAACTTTTCTCAGAAGCAGCGTGTCCCCATCCTTTGAAAGGTCCATTTGAATGTTCACATCTAGAGAACTACCGTCGCCATTCGTACGCAATGGTTCATCAGGAGGATAGTATGTCCCGGTTCCTGAATCTGTGTCAAACGTTTCAATTTCAAACGTTGTGGAACCAATTAGAGAAGGTTGGTCGGGTTGAAACTTCAGTTCCACTTCCACTGAGATAGTTTCGATACCTCCCGCAGCTTTATCCCATGTCCAAGTGACCCGAACGGTATCACTTGATGCTGTTTCAATCGGATCTCCAGTAACTGTCTGGCCGTTGACATTGAGGGAAATCGACTCTGCAAGAGCCAGTGTGGAAAGTCCCCATGGTGAATCAAGTTTTACAGCAAGGTAAACATCCGAACCTTCAATTTCGGGTGTCGGCATCATGATATCAAGAATTGGAAGTATACCCTCAATCGATGAAGGATCATCTTCACCGCCCCAAAGGAATTTGAGTTCTGCCTCGGTTCCTTCTGGGAATGAAAAGAGAAGTGATTGTGCTTTTAGTTCAAGAACAATGGATGAAGATTCCGCCAGTTCAAAAGAGTCTTCAACCTCGATTATGAAATCAAGGCTACCTTTTCCTTGAGCGAGGAATGACCCGCCAGGTTCGGTTTGGGTAGTGTAACTCTTTGAACCGATTGCTAGGGAAGCAGTAGCGTTAATTTGCGCCCCGGCTGCTCCGCTGACTTCATACTCCATGGAAAAGGACCAACTTGAGGAAGGTACATCCCCGCCCCATGTATTGGATAGGGTCCACTTACCCACGCTTTCTTGAGAAGAGATTGAGTTCTGCATTGAGATCGCTTGTGACTCAGTACTTAATTCAGCAAAAAATGGTGTCAATTGCTTGTTACTATCGCTGCCGAGGAGATACAATTCAACTTCGGAAGCATCGCAACAAACGATGACGTCGTCCGATTCATCTGCAGCTTGCACCGTTGGTGAAACAAATGGCAGAACCAGTGTTGCAACAAGGATGAAGATGATGAATGATGCTGTACGCATAAGACCGACATTACGCCGAAAGTTCTCCGGCACATAACTTGAACTCTTGTTTGGGCCAATATATGCCTAAAGTGCCTTCTCAAGAAGGGCGCCAAGTTCTTTTTCAAACAGGGTCACTAAAGCCTCTCCAACCTCACCTTGTAGTTCATCGGGTAGCAAACGAAGTCCGAGGCGGGTCGCAGCACGAGTTGCTTTGAGTTCAGCGTAAATACTTCGGGCTTTAGAATGGAAATAATAGGCAACTGCTTCCTTGATTTCTGCCTTCAAATCAGGGTCTTCGTCCACCTTTGCCCGAATGTGTGCTTTGAGTTCGTCCTTGACGAGATCTCGAAATGCCTCAATGACAAGATCCTCAGTAGACATCAGTTCCTGAACTTGATTTTGGATACTTCCAGTCAACAATCGCTCAATCGCCATGGTTAGCGCATGGGGGGATTATGTTTCAACCCGTCGCTTCAAGTTCCGTGCCCAAATGCCCTGTTTGGAGCCATTTGTCAATCAACTTTGAAGCATGTAAGCGTTCTTCATCGAGCCCTTCCGGCCATGCTTGTTGTGCTGCGAAGGCCTGGCTCGCCAAATCCTCTTCAACATCACCCACAAGCATTCTATGCCACAATAGTTCCTCTAGCCGAGGTGTAGAAAGCGCCATGTCAGCCAAGCAAGGAAGAGCGAGTTCACTCAAGGCTTGAGTTCGTTGTTCAACATCCATTTTGGGCCATGCGCCATGGAGTTTTTTGAACCGCCGCTCAGCAAGCCCGGGAATCATGTTCTGGTGAGGATTTTTGACTTCGGGAAGGGAGACCAAACGAATACTACCTTCCTCCTTGAGGTGCATGTTTACTGCTGTGTAAATTGGGTCAATGGTGGTATCAAGCGAACCACGCAACCACAATCCGAGGGATGAAAACGGTCGCATTTGACGAACGCGCCTACCGTTTGGAGCCAAACATGAAGCAAGAACTGATGCCTGAATTACACAATCCAATGCACCCTGATGCTTTCTATTTTGGGCACCAAGTTGTACTTGTGCTGCTAACGGGACAAGACGGACCATTTCATCTTCTTTCACATCCATCAGATTCCAAGTTTCTTCCTCGGGGAGAATCACCACACCTAATCCCGTTGAAGGAGGTTCTATCGTAAGCACTTCATCGCGGGGGCGGTGGTGTCCAGCAGGGTAAAACCGGCGTCGATATTTGAGCCCTGCATCCAAACAAGCTGCTTCAAGTTGACCGAGTGCAAGAACTCCCGGGAGTGACGAAGGAGCATGGAGATGAATCATGGTGGCTTCTTGAATGCGAGCGACCTGACTCAAGATACGATCTCTAGCTTCAATGAAAAATGAAGTTTCTAAGAGGCTTCGCATGGTGATCCCGTAACTCTTAGGATGCTACCCCTCATCAAGTTGACCTTGAAGAGATGGTTCAAAGATTGCTTCACTCAACCATTAGGCGGAGTTCGTCTCGCTTGTATCGCCAGTCACTTGGGAGGCGACTCTCGCTTTTGTAGTAGTTAGCCAAACGTCGAATCTTGGATTCTGTGATTTCCAGGGCTCGCCTGTTGTGAATGTCCTTGTGGTTTCCGGAACCAAGGTGATTGATGATGTCAACAGCTTGTCGCATGAGGTTCATCATATCTTCAGGATAACTACCGGTCATGTCGTTTTCTTTGAGGACTTGGCCAATACGCATTCCGAGGACCAGACGGACGTCAGGAACAGCGTGCTTGTCACGGAGAATAGTACCGATTTCTGCGGTTGATTTGCCGGACTTGGCAAGATCAAGAATGAGGGTTGTAACGGCTGATTTATCCTTGTTAGACCAATCAGGAGCATCACTTACATGAGGTCGAGAGGAGCCACTTTGACCTTTACGGGACTTGAACATACGTGCCATTTGCAATCACCCAGCGGCCTTCCGACTAATCTCCCCTTCTTAACCACTCCGCAACACCATGGCGCAGAACCTTGTGCTGTGGGCTTACTTCTTGCGTTGGTGAGACTTTGCAAGAGTGCCGGGAGTGCCCTTCCACTCCCATCCCGCAGCAACCGCACGAGCAAGCCCCAGAACCTTTCCATCTTGAACGACTAACAGGTCATCCCCTTGCCGAATACTTGAGTCATATGCGGCAATCATGTGAGAAAATACGTCCCCCTTCCACGTGAGCCCGCTTTTGATGCTGATTGTCGGTAAAGCCTTGTGCTCAAAGAGAAGGTCTATTGAAGATTTTGAGAATGAAAAACCATTACGGTCAATGGACCATACGGCAACTTGGACACCTTCTCGCTCCAAGCGCCAACGGGGAACCTTCCCACGCACAGATACACCCTTGAGCCATTCATCGCTACGCATGTTTTTCCGAGCGACACTCATGTAATTTGCACGGAGACGCAGCGAGTTCTTCTGGTTGCGCAACTCATAGGTCTGAACTGCATCCTTCACGGCCAATTTCAAATCGTTTAACGCATCATGAGACCCTGCCCCACGACCCTGTCGTGTTTCAACGACTTCACATTCAAGGAATGAGAGATCCATATCGGTATGGTTGATGACTCGCTTGTAACCCGTCCGTTCCACAAGATTGCGTAGCATACGTTCAACGCGAGCCAGTTCGTCACGATTCCAATCCCCAGTGACGGGAACATCATATTGTGATGCAGGCCATACGTCTTCGAGGTCCCGAGGTACCAACCCTAAGGGGGAGGTCATCATGACTTCATGACAGGCTGTTGATTGAATGGCCTGTATGAACCTACTATGGGAGCGCGAGAGACGATAGGGCTTACGTGCTGAACAAGGAAGCAAAATCATTACCTCACGGACTTCAGAAGGTGTTTCGTATTGTGTTGTCATGAAACGCTCCCAATCAGTCACCAATGGTTCTTCAAGCATGGTCGTTGAATAGCATGGAAAACGAGTATCACGAGAAACATGAGATGAAAGAAGTCCTTTCACTTTAGCAGCCGCTTGGTCGTGATATCTCAAGTGCTCTACGAGTCGGGGACTGGATAGGGACTGTCGCTCAACGAGAGTCCGTAACGTCCCGGATTGAAGTGCAGAGCGAACCTCATCAAGTGATTGGATCCAATGCTGGCTTTGAGCGACCATGTCGGTGGTTTCGTGAGCCAGAGGATATCTTGGCCCTTGCAGAGTCAACAGAACTCCTGAAGAAGTTGCTTCGTGACTTCGTCCCATGTCAAACAAATCTACGCCCATCCAAGTCAATACAGCGGCATTGTCGGGACCGCCCAAGCCAGGTGTCCAAATCAACGCCCCTGGAAATTGTTGTTTGAGAACCATCAATGCGTCGACCAGTTTTCCGGGCTGAGCTGCCAGTTGAACCGCATCCGTAAGAACTACGATTTCAGGATTCAAATCATCATCCATAAGGGAAGGGTCATGGTTCATCCGCTGCCACGAGACAGGAAGCAGAGGGGAAGTTCCTTGCTCCTCTCCAGCGTTTGCCTCTTCAAGAGAGGGAGGGAGAACATGCCCGATGTTCACGTCATATACGGGAGAGTTAACATCAAATTCTGGAGGCGATAACGGGCACCTTGCCGAAAGTTGTAGACGTGCAGGAAGTTCGTTTGTTTTTTGAGTTTCAAACGATGCATATGCAATATCAAGTGCAGGGTCACCCTCCATCAATACAAGGCACGGAGTGGTACTTGCAGGGGCCTTTCGGTCACCCAAGCCCCATATTCGGGCAAATCGGAGCCTGTGCAGGACTGTGCGTGCAAGAGGGCCCGTCATGGTACGCCGTGCCGCCTTTGCTTCTTCAAGGGTTTGAACAACATTTAGCAGTGAATTTGAAAGACTTCGCCGCAGCCCCAAAGTCATGGGAAGTGTAAAGGCGCCATCATTGGCCTTCTTTTTGGTGCTTCTTATCGCCACCTCCACACTACCCGTTGTCGATGCATCCGAATCGGA
>CASIBY010000015.1 GCA_949373095.1 Candidatus Poseidoniaceae archaeon | reverse complement strand
ACCGTGTATCCTGCCGAGTAAATTAAAGAGGCTTCAACTCCTTTGAATTCAGCAACTTTCTTTTCGGCTTCCAGGTGAATGTCCATCGTCCCAGCGATGGCCCGAACAGAACCGCTTCCTGCACCATAAAACGCAGTTGCGTCTTGCATCGCAGAAACCACCTTTGGATGGGTTGTCAAGTTGAGATAATTGTTTGCTGAAAGCATAATGGTTGGTTTACCGTCCATTTGACACCGTGGTTGATTGGGACCTTCAAGCGTAGGCGGCTCCCAGAGAAGTGATTTTTCCCTTAACTCATCATAGCGAGATTTCATCCAAGACATATCACCAGGCATAACAATTCCTCATGCCTACGAACAAGCCCTTGTTCAAGGTCTTTTGTCTTTTCATTGATGGAAGATTAACCGAGTAATCTCACCCTTTTGGATTGGGCAGAAATCTCCGAGGTCGAGGTCGTAATTTGAAAGTTGGAGACCTTCAATTCCCAAACGATGGAGGTGAACAACCTCGTTCCCAACTGCTTCAAACATTCGTCGGACTTGTCTCTTCTTACCCTCTTGGATGGTCAATTCTATGATGTCGGATTCAATTTGATGTACCCCAGCAGGACGTGAAGTATAGGAGGTCGTGACTCCTGCATCTTCAATGTGAATCTTCACACCCTCTTCGAGTGATTTCAATTGTGATGATGAGACTGAATCCCGTGTTATCGCTTCGTATATCTTCCGAATATCTTTCTCAGGAGAGGTAATATCATGCACCAAACCACCATCAGTAGTGACCAAGAGAAGACCAGTTGTTGCCTCATCTAAACGGCCAACAGTCACAAGACGCTCATAGGTGCCCGAATCAACGGCTTCTCTAAACAGTTCAAAGACGGAACGCTTGTTTAACGAGCGTTCTTGTTCACTCAATCGGGAGCAGAGGTATCCTCTTGGTTTGTAAAGCAGAAAGGTAGTGTGATCTGATCCAAGTTCTAGGCGCTGCCCTCTGTACTCAACAGGCTTCGTTTTAGGATTGAATTGGAAGCTGATTTCCTTGACGACTGAGCCATTGACGGTGATATCTCCGTCCCAAATGGCTTCCTTAACCTCACGCTTTGAAGAGAAGAATCCCGTTTTTGATAGAAACTGATGGAGCCGTAATTTCATCCTATCAACCATTTGTAAGGCGGCGCCTTCACCTCATCAAGGCTCCGATGAGATTAACAGGGAACCCCCAACTTTCAAGAAGCTCAATCAGAGGGGAAAAGAATCTCATCGGGAATTAAGGAAAAGATTGACACAGAGAACATCCTCAGAGGAACGACGATGTTTTCCAGTGATGAACTCAAGGAGTGGTATAAATCCACGCCGGTAGATTTGGAGTGGCTTGAGAAGCCGTCTCGCCATCAATTCAGGTGGCGTCTTCCAAATGACCGTTGGGTGACTCTACCCCGGCAGGTAAGCAATGAGAAGGCATTACGAAAACAATTTGCAACCTACGCCCCTCGTGACCTCTACATCGGCACTTCTGCTTGGTTGAACCCGGTTGACCTACCACGATTGAAAGATATTGATGTTCCAGCACCAATACTTCTTGACCACTTGGTCGTGTTTGATATTGACTTCCGGCCGTTTTGCTATCGTAGATTGGAGCGAGCAAGAGCCGTAACAAACGGTTTGTTGAAATGGCTTGATGAACACGAGGACCTCTCATTACAATACATCAGTTATAGTGGGGGGAAAGGCTTCCACCTTGTGTTAAGAGACAACGACCGAACCTTGTTCGGCATTCCAGAACCACGACTTCGAGAAGAGCGGGTAAGAGCCTCTCGTCAAGCACTCTTGCAACGTGTTCTTGAAGCAGGATTTGAAGTTGATACAACCGTCACAGCAGACACCCGGCGTATTATTCGTTTACCCGGTTCGCTCCACGGGACCACGGGTTGGTGCTGTACACGAATCTCTCGCAAGCAATTGAATCAACCTCTGAAAACATGGAAGAAGTCGCTCCCAAAGCACATACGTGCCCTGAAGATGAAACACTGGCCCATGGGAATCAAAGAGTTCCGACAACGTATCTCTTCAGGCATCACGAGGCCTTTCAAAAGAACATCTGCGCCGAAACACATCAAATCAAAAAGAACCGGCACCTCTCCTGAATCCCTCAGCATGCAAATGAGCAGTCAAGTGGTTGGGACGAAGGGCAGAAGTTCTCTTATGGCATGGATTCCAGAACGATGGCGTGAGGGTCAACGTGAGTTTTTTATCAAAAGCGTCACTGAAAAAGGCTGGTTCCCAATTTACCGGTTTCAACAAGGGATTCATGAATTCATCCTCATACCTCGTGCGATTCCAACAATACAGTTGCGCAAACAACTTCCAAAACTAGGATTACAGCGCCTTTCTACAGAGATAGGTTCACTGGGTCACTATTGGATTGACATGAACTACCATCAGCCTGAAATGACCGAGCAAAACTCCGAACTTATTTTCAAAGGCCGCTGGGATGAGGCTGATGAGGCAACCAGCAAAGTCCCATGGTCGGCAACCCATATCGAGGCCCTCAAACGATTGGGAGTTGAGGTACCGGCAAAGGGAGAAATTGCGGGGCGCCCTGAACCTGCAATGAGAGTTGTTACAAAATTGTGAACATTTATATGCCGTCAATTGTGATGGGATAACTGTCCAAGAGAGCTTAACGGCGATGACCTTCCCGATAATATCGGGGGAATCCAACCGATTGCGGGACTCGGACAGTCCCGCAGTCACGAGTTGATTCAAATGGGAATTTTCAATTTCATCCTAAAGATTCTCAAAGGCGAAGGCAACTTGGGCGTGAACCCTAGTTATTCCTTCGGTACTGGACGAACAAGCCGCGGCTCAAGCGGCAATGGATATGACAGAGTCATGAGCATGTCAGGTGTTGTTACAGGAGCAAGTGAAGACGATGTTCGAAGAGGCTTAGAGGCAGATAATTTCACACCCAGCTCAATCGACCGTCTTACCGCATCCTCAACATTTAGAAAAATGATGAACTGGTGATTTCACTCGCCCTTGTTCATCAGAACACAGCGATTGCAACTCTTAGCATTCTGGAATTGAATTAAGGCACTCACTTGTTGTGTACCCACTGCCCGGTAACAGGATCTCTGTGAAACTCATTCCCACTGCCGGCGGGGAATTCAATCCATTCATTCCCATCCTCTCGCATGGACCCTCGCATTGCGTATTCTGGAGTAACCAATCCAGTAAGGAGTTCCGGTTCAGTCCTACGGGACATGAGGTATCCCACCAACCCCAACACACCGATAATGCCTGCTCCAAGTAGCATCCATGTAGGGGCTAAGGGGGGTTCGTCGCCAGATGCTGCGCCCGAACCACCTTGACGTTCTGAACATCCTACTTGGTTTGCAACTTCATCACTTGGAGTCTTTGCACATTCATCAACTGCGTCGTTAATTCCGTCATTATCTGTGTCTCTCTGCCAACTTGAACATCCATCCGGTGAAATATCTGAATTTACCGTATCGGGACATATGTCTCGGGAATTAATAACGCCATCTGAGTCATCGTCTCGTTGATTCCATGCGCAACCGTTTGCATTCACGGTTTCATTTTCAGAAGTGTCTGGACATGTATCGGACCCCGTGCAGTTCGATGGACCAGTTGATGCGTGACCTGTATCGCAAACAGAATCTAAATCAGAGTCGACTTGAAGGTCTGCACATCCTAGTTCATCCACCGAAGAGTTTGTTGCTGTAAGAGGGCATTGATCCCAGAAATCATTCAATGAATCTCCATCAGTATCTCGTTGCTTCTCTCCACAACCATCAGAATTTGAGTTCTCCTCAGAAGTTGTTTCGGGGCAACTATCAACTCCATTTGGGATCTCATCTTCGTCTTCGTCTTGTTGCTCCCAACTGCATCCATCAGCATCAGGGATATTTCCCGGAGAGGTCTTCGGACAGAGGTCAATCCCTTGGCACTGAGAAGGACCACTACTCAAAGCCCCTTGATTGCAAACCCCATCTGAATCCTTGTCAACCTGAGCGTCTGAGCAGCCACTCACATCTATCAAAATCTGATATTCTGTGCCTGTGCATAGGTCTTGCCCGTTGGAAATTCCATCTTCATCATCGTCAAGTTGTTCCCAACTACATCCATCTTCACCAGGGAATTGGTCCAAATCTGTGTTCGGGCAGAGGTCCAAGGCATCATGGATTCCGTCGCCATCCGCATCAGGAGCCCAACGATAGTATCCCTCCTCATGGTATCCATTTGTATCACTTACAAATGTAAAGAATGATGTTTGACCCGGGAAGAAAACAGGTGCTCCAACCGAATTATTGATGTATTTAGGAGGCATAACGAGTTCAAGGCTTCCATTTTCCCCAGCATAGTAAGTCTGCATTGATGAGTTGTAATTATATTGTCCGCTATACGTCACGTTAACTGCCATTACGTAAAGCAGTTCGCTACTTCTTGAAAATTCAAGCGAAAGCGATACCGAGCCAGAATAATAACTGCTATCTTCCTCAAAAGAAATGACTGATTGGAACGTAAATGAATCCATTGAATAAACACGAATATTTTCCTCTGAATATGCATAGAGGCTATCCCCGTCCGGAGACAAAAGCAGTTCATCGGCACTTGAGATCGACCTGCTTTGAAGCAAATATCCATCGCTAATGTCCCATAAATTCAGCGCTCGAGATGTAAGACCAACCAAGGAGGTCCCATCATGACTGAAGAGAAGGTCCCGAGGATAGTGGTCTCCATCTTCAAATGCCGCTTCGTTTGTGATGAGGTCAATCACCAATGTACTCCCTGAGTAACTAGTACTGGAGTACTTTGACACAGCAAGAAGTGTACCATCTGGACTTAACGTAGGATTACGAAGACTCGAACAACTATTGCTCACCAGATAGTCTAAAGAAAGCGTATCGTTTTCAGTGTCCCAGATGTAATACCCGCATTCTGTATCACGCCAGTAACTACTTTCCCAAATGATCAACAAATCTGCACTATTTGGCATCCAAAGAAAACTCGTGACATACTGGCTTTCGTTTTCGAATAGATGTTTCCGTACAAGACCTAATGTATCATCAATGAGAGTGATACTTTCACTCGCTTCCATCACAGCATGTGCCCCATTAGGGGACCATTGAAGCGAAGATGAAACCATATCATTCATTGGCGTGGATTCCATAGACCATGAGAGTATATTTGGGCAAGTGACTACGTCATATAGCGGACAATTATCTTGGGCGTCTACAACCCCGTCACCATCAACATCGCGTTGGTTGCTACTGCACCCGTAGATATTACTGAATTCAATAAGAGGGGTGCTCGAACAGAGATCGTCGGAATCGGAGACTCCGTCTCCATCGCTATCTTGCAATTGTGGCTGTGAACATCCATTGCTGTCTGCGGATTCAATTGTTTTGGTTCTCGGGCAGATATCATCTCGGTCATTGACCCCATCCATGTCAGTATCTTTTTGACTCAAAGCACAGCCTTTAGCATCAGCATTTTCATCTTCAGATGTAAAGGGGCAAATGTCCATGATGTTAGCGACTCCGTCAGAATCATCATCTGGCGCCCACCCTGTAAGATAATTGCTGTAGCAGACATCTTCTTGAATAAGCATCTCTCCATAATCTACAGTAAATTGAATTTTTATTGGCTCATCGTAGTAGCATTGTTCGCTTTCGCCGCCAATTGATGAAATTTCGTTCCAGTCAGTTGTAGAGTAAATCACATAGTCGTACATATACTTGAACGCAATGAAATCAGAATCCAAAGAAAATGAAACCGGTCCTGATGCCGATGAAGAAATAAATTCCTGACTGTAATCGGAAGTTGAGTAAGCCGATACACCACTCTCCGAAGCGGAGACAAGGACACCACCATCGGAGTCTGTTGATAACGGCCCTACATATCCTCCCGTGAGAGTGAAACTACGCTTCATGACCCATTGATAGCCCACGAATGGAATGTTTTCAAACTCGTATTCATTCCCCGTACCATCGGCATTTAGGTACCACAGAATATCTTCGGAAGGATGGTGGGCTGCATAGATTCCTGTGGAAGTAGTTCCAGTTACTTCTTCCCAATCAGGTCCTTCATACATTTTTCCACCATCATCTCCTGTGACGAAGAGAATTCTCTCACCGTCCCCCGACCACACAATATCATAGATTCCGTAATAATACGTGCTGCCGTCAGATTGAACATTACCAGAGTGTACCTTTTCCCAGTCCGAGGTCTGGTAAATCTCAAACTCTAAATTACCATAAGCGACCAAGTATCTACCATTCGGTGAAAATTCCACCAATTCAAAATCAATGTTCGAATCAATCGTCTCAATAGCCACATTCCAATCGGAGTTCTGGTAAATCTGGATGTACCTTTCACCACCTGCCGGGCAATCAACCAGAGCTATGTGTTCCGACTGAAAATCATAGTCAAACGCAGAGTCACACCACCCTGAATAGATCGTTTGTTGACGAGCCACCGCCCAATCACCCGCATGAACATCTCCGCTCCCTGAAGATTCTGCTGGTTCAAATCCGTTCAATGGAACATCACTTGTTTGGTGAAGCGGAGCAGTACAAAGAAGCATCAAGGCAGTAAGAAAGGACGCTACGACCCATTTATTTCTTTCAAGAACCGGTTTGAAGCGAATGTAGGAATGGGATGGTGCAATAACATCCTCCCCAGACATGTTATGATTAGCAAATTTTTCCACATAAAATTTTCCCCTGCAAAGAGATTGCCGTGAGCCAAAAAATACTGAAAGAACTCAATTATTTTGAAGGAGGATTAATGTTCATATGGTGAACAAGGTATTAAAAATGCAGACCCGAATTTTTATGCTGAAGTAATGATGTCATTTGACTCAGCTTACGAACCGTTCTTTCAGCCACCTGGGTGGATTGTTGCTCCTATTTGGGCAGTGCTTTACACCTGCATGGGCTTCAGTTTCACGGCTGTTTTGAACCAACGTGATGAATTAGCCTATCCTAAAATCATCATTGCCTTCTTCATCATCCAACTCGCCCTCAATCTAGCTTGGCCCTCAGTATTCAATTCAGAACGTTATCTGCTTTCGTTAGTGATGCTCATCTTCATGATTGTTTTGACTATAATCTACGCATATCTCATCTACAAACCACTTCCCTCTGCGTCGGTGCTTGTGTGGCCTTATGTCGCATGGATGATGTTTGCAGCCGCCATCAATACAGCATACTATCTTCATCATCGTTGAATGCCTTGTCGGAGAAATAATTCTGTCTGATTCAGAGCATTCTAAAAGCCCCTAAATAGAAAAATGACGCTAACCCACGAAGGCGTAGGGTTCTTGAGGAATTGTTGTTGAGGTGATTTCATGACAGATCCCCTAGACGCCACCCTTGTCGTTGAAGAATTCGTTCAGCGCATGTCTTGGAAGCAACTTCTTGCATTGTCACTTGCTACACTCCTCGTGGTTTCTATCGTCGCAGGGATGTCATTTTTTAGCGATTCGTCAGATAAGAGTCAGTCCTCGGATGTATTTGGTGGAGAAGACGGTTGGAGAGCCTTCTCCGTCGTAGCGCCAATCGACACCGGAATTAACGTGTATCACGACCATTTTCGTACCAATGAAACCTATCCACAATGGTTGCTTGACGGACTTGGAGTCAACAAAGTCTGTGATGTGACACTGGAAGGAAGTTGGCAGGAACGTTATGATGCTGACAAAGAAACATGCTGGGATACACTAACTGCCAGTGATATTGTGTACTTTCCTGGAACCAAAATTATTGGTAGTGCCCCTGACGGAGACAGTGACATTCTGATTCTGGACGACCCCTCTGACGGTCACGGCTCTGCCGTAACCGGAGCAGTTCTTGATGCAAACCCAAATGCTGTGATTTTCTTCGTGGAAGGATTTTCAGAACAAGCGGTTCAATCCGCAGCGAATCAACCGCTTGTTGACGTCATCACGACATCGTTTGGTGCAATTGGTTCTGTCCCGGCCCCTGGAATTGAACGAGCTACAGAATCCGCTGTGATTGAATTCGGAAAAATTCACACCGGAGCAGCCGATAATAGCCCATCTCCTGCAGTACAAGATGCAACCGCCGGACCACCTTGGTCGATTGGAATTGCAGGATACGCCGAAGAAGGCGATGACCAGAAAGAAATCATGTCGGGCTCATATCCAGACATATCCGCTGATTGGACGCAGGTCTTGCCAAATCACGATGATGTTGAGGGGTACCATGAAACTTCAGGCACATCGTTTGCCACACCACGGACTGCAGGAATCCTTTCATTTGTGTTGGAGTCGCTTCGTGATGAGTTCCAAGATGCATCTTCAGGAGCCTCTCCCGACGCTCGTGGATTGAATCTTGTGAATGGAACTGATGGAGAAGGAAACCCAATCACCATCAATAATGCCAATATTCGTGAAGCACTCAATCTTTCAGCTTGGTATCCTGACCTTGGTTGGGATCCAACATCTGGAACTATGCCAATTTCACCCGTTGCTCCTTGCACACAAACAGGCTGGGGCTTGGTCAATCTATCGAACATTGAACCAATCATCAAGCATCTGAACGGAACTGAACCGCTGGCTGACCGAGCAGGCGATGTCGTGGCATGTATGAACCTCAATCAAGCGGCGCGGGAAGCATATTGGGGCGCATACCCAACGCTCCCTGCTCAACTCCATGGCATTGGTGAAGAAGGCATCCAACGACGAGATTGAAGTCAATCTGAAGTAAAGTTTCTTTCGAAGCGATGAATGAACCTAGGACGATTTGGCAGTCGTGAATGGTGCACCCACATATTGGGACCTTGGCGTCGGGTTAAGATTTATATGATTGATTTCGGAACGACGGTTATGATTGGCCAAGGTATACTCAACATGATAACTCTCATGTTCATATCGGTCATGGAAGGAATAAATTACGACCCTGGATATGTGCTTTCGGCATTATTGAACGCTGTAGGGATGGCTTTGGCTATCATCGCCCTCCTCATCCTCGTTGTCTTGCAACTGTTGGGAATCATTCCCAACCCGTGGCCTTGGATGATTTAGACTTCTCAACAAATCAAGTAAGCCATTCCAAACCAGAAGATACGGGATGTCTTCATGACCTCCACGGTGGTTCTCGTTCGTCTCTCTTCCCAGGAGCAGCAGCGGTGTTGTAGTGATGCTTACAACGATATTCGAATCCGTTTCAGGACATCTAAGAAATTCTAGTCGCTCACGCCTCGCCCTGATTCCAGCGCATCAACATGACGTTGACCATCTTGGATATTGAAATTTGAAATTAAATTTGAAAAGGGGTTTTACAATAGTCTAAAATCAGAAAGTCACAACGCTTTACTCGAGCCTAAAACCAACAAAGCAGTCAAGATTCCCACTTCTTCCATGGGTCAGCTGATTGCGAACGCAGATACCATGATTTACTTCCTTCCGGATATTCAATCCACTCAAATCCATTCTCGGGATTTATTTCCCCTTTGACGTCTTGTGGCGGTAACAATTCCTCGAAGACATTGTGGGGAGTATCGTTTTCCATAGCAAGTTTCTCGCTGAGCAAATCCATTCGCTCATTCAAGGCAACGGTTGAAACCAAGCCAAAGTAGCCTTCATTGTGCGCAATATGGGCTAAGTCATCCTCACTGCTGGACAAAATATCCTTGATGAGGACACTGATTTTTTCCTGCGTGCTTTTCTTGAGCTCGTTGTTTGTGTAACGTGCGGTCAAGTCTGCCTTGAATTCGCGCAATTCCTCCGCAAGCGTTTCTGGCTCTAAGTAATAGGCTTGAACGAGTGATTGCAAATATGTCAATTCGTTTTCTTCTTCTCTGGTTAGTTTCGAGTTGTTGCGGAAGACTTGGACCCATCGGAAGGTATCGGGTAGAATGGCCGCAGCTGCGTTGGTTTGCAAGAAGGTAAAGACAGCCACCAAAATTGCTCCCCAGCCCACTGTTCGTGCAATTTCACCTTGTAGGAAACTATCTTCATTTCGTGACATGGTTCCATCAGCATCGGTTTGCAATTTACAGCCCAATGAATCAATGAGGGTGCCAAATGGGGTGTAAGGACATTCGTCAATCTCATCGGGAATTCCGTCGCCGTCCGCATCCAAAACCTCATCTTCATAATCAAACAGGTTGGGGATACCATCTCCATCATCATCAGGACACCCATAGAAACCGTTTGCAGTTGAATTACCAGGTATTTCAGGGCAATAATCCGCCATGACTGCTCCAAATACAAACTGACCAATTTCATACTGCTGTCGGGTTTGGTTCCAAGAAGCGTTGCCCCAATTGTCCCCGTATCCGTCACCGTCTATGTCGGACCATTGACTGGCTACATTAACGAATGCGTCCAGAGAGTCGGCTATTTGATCTCCGTCGGAGTCAACCATAGGATTGTATTGGTAAACGAGTTCAAGTTGGTTGGCCGATTTCGCATCCGTGACTCTGACGTAAACGGTTGTGTATCCTTGTACGCCCTCGTCAAGTTGGAGACTTAGATTGAGATTCACATGGAAATCACCAGGTTCATTCAAGGTGATTGCTCGGTACATGTCAAGTTCCGACATGGTTTGTTTTGTCAAGTCTGAGGAATCCAACACAGAGGAATTGAGGGCAAACTCGAATATTACACGGCCAGAATGACTATTGTTCAACAATGACCCTGTGATGTTCACCGTTCTTTCTATCAATTGTGTAGATTTCCCGTCGATTTCCCACTCAGATTCGTGATACGGATAGACGGTAATAGTTTGCGAATTCAATGAGACATCAAACCCATTCCACGTTGGTACAATATCAAAAATCACAGGATGCTGACTCGGCATGACGGAAGGAGAACACAATTCCAGCGTAATCATCTCCCCTCGCTGCCGATGTTCATGAGACCAAGGCCCTCTGAATTCGGTATTGTCCGCTGCCAGACTCCTGAAATCAAAGGTCCAATCCTCATCCCCATGGACGAAGCGACCATCAACTGCCCCCGACAAATCAAGCCAAAGGTCTCCAGGGCCGTACATCTTCGTCAAATCCAATGACACAAGGCGACATTCATTGGATCTAAAATAAGGGTCAAACGAACTGATGTTGAAAATTAGATTATCCTTAAGTTGGGGTAGAACCTCAATTGAAACAGAGAACGACGACACCTCAAGCGGCTTAATGTATGCTGAAGCGACTTCAACCGTTATTGAATAATTTCCCGGCAGCGTCTCGTTTTTTGCTTGGAGAATGAGGGAGCGAGAAACGTCATCTCCAGGTCCTAGATATTCAAACATAGGAGCGTTAACATTGAACATGGAATCAAAATCAGGAGTTGGAGAAGACCAACTGATCATGGCTGTTTCCATGACATTGGAGGCACTTGAGATGCTCATGGGTATCGTCTCTTCACCGCCTTGCATGATGGAGATACTTGCGTTGTTGGATGATGCGGTGACTGAACTGTTTACGGTCAAACTTGCACTGACCAAGAGAGTGCGATTAACATGAACAAAATCGACCATTTCAACATAGACCGGTATGTCAAATTGAATTGAAGCGGTAGCGGTGTAGAGGGTTGGCGCTTTCACCGTCATATCGAGGTACACGGTCGAACCTGCAGGCACCAAAATCTCGCTGTTGTTGTTGACAGAACTCCCGTTCCCAGGATGCTGGAACTGGAGGTCCCAAGATGCAGGTAACGAAGGAAATTGGAACCAAATGGATTCATCCGTAACCGAGGTAGTCCCAAACGCGTTCGTATCCAGTTTGAGGATGAAGGTGGCGGTATCGCTCGGATACATTTCAAACGGTGAGCTCGGCTCTTGGTCAAATTCAAAGTTCAAACCTTTTTCTACGAAACTCATTTGACAAATCGAAGATAAATTTGTCAGAGTTGTGTTCCCACAATTGTACATATCATCCCAAGCAATGTAGGCAACGGCAGGTAGAGTAGCGAGAGCAACACGAGAATTCTGATTCAATTTACCTGAAGTCCAGTTGGTCGCTTGATGTGTGAGCGTAACCCAAGAAGAAGTGGTGTTATCAGGGTCAAATTTGGTGTAGAATATTTGATTTTGCCCGAGAACAGCGTGGCCTTTCCATGCCAAATGCACATCGCCAGTGGAGGATAACTCAAGCGCATGGGTCCCACCAACCGGTGTGGAGGAATTGTTGCTCAAGGCTTGTGGCTGTGACAAGATTCTTGACCCGTTGAACAAAAGACCTTCTAGAACACCATCCACACGGTTTGTTTCTGCATCAACAAGCGCGTACTGTAAACTTTCAGTCGCTGAACCGTTGGTGATGTTGGTAAAGGATTGCAACCACGAGAGATGAAGTCGGTTTTGGCTGTCCATTTTGGCCTGGGGGAAGGATTCTTCATGGAGATAGTCAGGCATGTTGTATGAAATTCCTGAGATGTTGGTGATGGCTGAGTTTTGCACCCGTACAAATCCTCCGAAGTCCTCTACATAAACTCCGTTCGAAATGTTGTGGCCTTTTGTTCCGTTAGCCCAAGATAGGTCGTTGTTAATGCGATTGTAGGGGTCGACAGTTTTCAACATGAGGTCCTTAGGGGCGTTAGAATTGAACATCCACCAAATCGATTCGATCACTAAGTCCCATTGAGTTCCAGTGGATTGGGGGAACTCCCAAGCGATGCCACCAGCGTCTGTGTTGGACAAGTTGGTAGCAGGACAGTTACGACCTTGTATGGAGACAACGCCGTTTGGGCAGTGTACAAAGTCCCTGAAGTGAGATTGAATGTTACCCGCTCCACCGTAGCCCTGACCGTACAATCCAAGAGGTATTACACCAGCATTGATGCAATTATCATGCGCTTCTTGAACTGAAACCAGATCATCGGCTTGTTGGGACGGATCTCCGTCCTTTGGCCCTTCATCGGAAACTGGGATTACGATCTTTGTCGCGTTTGGGTTCCAGCGGTGGTCGTCAGCAGTTGGAGGGTTTCCTGGGACGTTTCCTTGAGCGTCTTTCCAAGAAAGACAAGCCCAGTTTGAACCTGGACCCCAGTCTTCTCCGGAATATCCGGAATAGGTGGTGCCATTGTAAACTGTACCTGGAAGTTTGCGAATACCACCGGAGTCGTCGCCCGGTCCAAGTGGAGTCGAACGAGGGCCTGCATCTTGGTTGTAAGCTTGGCAGTTCCCTGAACTAGCTGCGCCGGGTAATGTGTTGCCGAGTCCGTAAATGGTTTCGTAAAGCGAAATGCCACTGGCATTGAACATCGGTTTCAATCCCTGAAAGTAACCTCCAGAGGCAAAGTTCCCTCCGTACATGATCGTGCAAACATCAGCCCACTCTGAATACATGGACCCTGATGTGTCAATCACAAAAGTCATTTCCATTCCGAAATCTCGGGAAGACTCCTGCCACAACACAGTCGGTACGTCTGAAGAGGAAAGGACCACTTGAGGGTGGGTGCTTTCCAACTTGCTGACAGAGATGATGGATTCATCAACAACCGTTTCGAGAGTTCTATTTTGAAGGTTTGGATGTAAAAGTTTGTAGTAAATATTTGATGTAATCATTGATAATCCTAATTCATCATAGCGGTCTTCCCAGACAAGATGGATATTGTTGTAGGAATCCAAAGCAATGTCAGGATTTCCACGATTTTGACTTCTCCTCACCAAGATTGTATCGTTGATGAGTGAAAGGGCTGCATCTGAAGAACTTTCCCCGGAAAATAGAATCGTATCGTATACATCTAGAGCAGTGTACATGATCGTGTGGCTCCCTGATTCATCCACCCAGACAACATGAGCGATATCATTTGTATCAATCTCAATTACTGGATTACTAATCCGATGGATTCCTGCATCTGAAATTTGTGTGAGATTCACCAAAATCTCACCGCTTGTATCTGACAGCGTGTAAAAGAGGTGCCCGTTATCGTGAACTGCTACAGAGTGGAGGTTGGCTTGGGCATCCGCAGCGATGGACACTTGAGTAAAGTTTGCATCTTGGAATTGAAGGAGCACGGTGGGCTCGGATGTATTGTACTGAGACGAGGGATTTGCGAGGCCAGCAGGAACAACACCCAACAAAAGGAGTGAAACAAGCACCATCGCTTTGTAGGATGTCATTAGGAAATGGTTGTTCCTATCTTATTTAACCGTTACAAACCAAGAACGGCAGATAATTCTCTTCTACCCGTGAGACACAGTTCTGAGAATGCAGGCACAGAGCGGCATCTATGAGGATGGTGGACGCTGGGGCCAACGCTCTGCAGCGAACAACGTGAGTAAAGAGCGTTGCAAAGCGAACACGACGATGACGATAAGAGGCAAAGTGGACGCTGGGGGATTTGAACCCCCGGCCTTCTGGTTGCAAACCAGACGCTCTTCCAACTGAGCTAAGCGCCCTCGTAGTTGTGGCGGTGAGCCACTCCCTTTTGAGCCTTCACCTCTCAACAATAGAGGAATCAGACGCAGTCAATCGTGGCATCACGGTCGGGACCCACGCCAACACTTGTGCAAGGCACACCGACTATGGTCTCGAGCTTTGCAATATATTGCTGGGCCGCAGCAGGAAGTACTGAGATTCCTTTTCCGGCTTCATTGGCATGGACGGCCATAGCAAGCCACTCAGAGAGAGACTTTTCGGGAAATCCGGGCATGGAGATGTAAATCGGTTTGCAACGAGCGAGAGCAGAAGCAGTTGAGGGGAGTTCCGTAATTTCTCTGCCATCAAGTTCGTAGGCAACACAAATTTTCAATTCATCCAACCCACCGAGAACGTCAAGTTTTGTGAGTGCAAGTCCAGTAAATCCGTTGATACGCTGAGCATGACGCATGACCACTGCATCAAACCAACCACATCGTCGCTTTCGCCCCGTTGTAGTTCCAAATTCATGGCCCACCGTACCAAGGTGGTTTCCGACTTCATCCTCGAGTTCTGTCGGCATTGAGCCGTGGCCCACGCGAGTGATGTAGGCCTTGGTGATTCCAATAACGTCCTCTACATGCCCTGGGTGAATTCCTGCTCCGTGCGATGCATTTCCACGCGAGGTGACTGAAGATGTCACGAAGGGATAGGTACCTTGGTCAATGTCAAGAAGACAGCCTTGGGCCCCTTCCAGGATGACGTGTTCCCCGAGTTTGAGAGCATTGTCTAGCATCAAACCTGTATTACCAATCGAGGTTTTGTAAGCTCCATGTATCCATTCAATGTCCCCCATGAGGCCCTCAACACTAACTCGGTCGTTCGAACCTGCTGATTGCAGTGAGGCATTCATGCGCATCACAGTTGATTCAGCCCAATCCTTGTCTCCAAGAACTTCATTCACATCGCCAAAGCGAAGACCAATTCGGTTGATTTTGTCTGCGTATGTCGGACCGATTCCACGACCTGTAGTTCCAATCTTGGTATCCAAACTGTCCATGTAACGATGGTAGGGGAGAATGATGTGAGCGCGCTCGCTAACAAATAGACGCTCGCCGCGAGGATCTTCTCCAGTGGATTCCATCCAACCGTTCAATTCGCTGTCAAGAACCCAAGGGTCAACGACCATTCCATCGCCAAGAACGAGGTGACATTCTTTTCTCGTAATACCCGAAGGGAGAAGATGGAATTTCAGAACTTGTTCACCAAGAACAACTGTGTGACCTGCATTGTTTCCGCCCTGAAATCTTGCCACCCATGTTGCTTGCTCTGCAAGCCGGTCGACCAGTTTCCCTTTTCCTTCATCGCCCCATTGGGCCCCGAGAATTACCGTAGCAGGCATGTTGATGTCCTCAAGAGGGCGTCGGCGAAGGCCGTCTTTGAACCCTGTGGATGTTGGGGAAGGAAGAACGAGCCAATCTAAGTAAAAACTAACCTCTATGATTTTGAACGACGCTTTATATGCTGTTGAGATAAGTAAAGGACAGAGAGGACCGATAGAAACTACGCCAATAAACGCACTATGCTCAATAATAAGCATCAGCAAAGCAACCATTGGTTTATATAATACGGCACCCCACTACTAAACAAGGAGTTGAGAAGATGAAACAACAACCAGAAAGCAAGAGTGCTCCCCAAACGAAGACTACCACTGCCCGTGAAGGCTTTGGTTCCCACCGACCATCCAGAAGAGTGGTTGAAGGGCACACAAGGCCGTGCGAAGAATGTGGCGATGTCAAATGGGACATGGATGTATCCCGAGGTGAGATCACATGTGGCTCATGTGGGTTAGTCGTAGAAGAAAACGTTCCCGACCCCGGAGCCGAGTGGACAAACCGTGACCAAGGAGAAGACCGTTCTCGTGTTGGGCGCCCAATGACATACACGCTTGCCGACAAAGGCCTGAACACGACCATCGATGTTCGTGACCTCAACACAGGGACAGCATCTCGCCACGGAATGAGCTCCCAGGCACGCCGCGAGTGGCGTCGTCGTCGAGTGATCGACGAGCGTTCCAAAACTCGAAAGAGTCGAGAACGCAACCTCGTCAAAGCCAACCAGTTCATTCGGGATCGCTCTGGCTTGCCCCAGCCATTGCAAGAAGAAGCTGCAAGGCTCTACCGTATGCTATCCACCGCTGGTTTTGTCACCGGTCGCTCAATTGCAGGAGTCACAGCTGCTTGCACCTACTTGGTCGCACGGCAGGAGGAACTTCCTCGGCAAATCCCCGACATCTCAAAGGCCTTCGACATCACAGAAAAGGACCTCTCTCGGCTGATCCGGCAGGTATCTCGCCGTCTCAATCTGCACAAGATTACAGGACCGAATGAATACTTTGACAAGTTCATCTCCGACCTTTCACTATCTCCAAACATACGTGCTCCGTTAGAGGAACTTTGGTCCACTATTCAGCCCCACGAAGAAGTCTGGCAGGGCAAGAAACCAATGGGCGTTGCTGCTGCTCTCATCTACAGAACATCAAATCAAATCGGCAGTCCCCGGACTCAATCCGAAGTCTGCACGGTGGCCAACGTTTCTGAAGTCACACTACGAGGTCTACTAAGGCTCATAGACGGCCTGATTGAGAAAATCAAAGCCCGTGAAGCGCTGGAATGAAGGCGAACCTTGATGAAGCACCTGTGAAAGGCATTAGTCATGGGATTCAAGTCCAAGGCACGCAAGCATCAGTCAGATTCAGGCGAAGACACGGAATCAACGAAGAAATCTTCCGTGAAAGAGGGTGAGATTCCCTGTTGTATCAAAGACTGTGCTAAATTCGCTGATAAGGACATGGGTGGGCGATCGTTGTCAATTGACAATGCGATCGACACATGGGGCTCAAGTGGATACGAAGCAAGAAAAGGCCGAGTTCGCGTATGCAAATCTTGCTACCGAAAGTGGAAGAAGGACAACAAGTCTGACGACATGTACTGAAATTCAGTTTCACTTTCATTGGAAGGGTCTACCAAAAGAAAGTAGACCGAAGGTAGTCATTGTCTACTTATGAAGAGCCGAATGATTGTCCGCAGCCTGACAACCGTCAGAAGGGACACTCGTAGCGATGGATGACGGGCTTCATTGCTTGGAAACCGATGAATGGGAGAGCCCAACGTATACGGCTGGAGGCCATAGCCTACCGTCTCTGTTGGTGGTCCGGGGCCCGATGGACACCATCGACACAGCGATTGTAGGCAACGCTCGCGGCGAAGTTCTCGTGTTCACCCTTCCCTCGGTTGGAAATGATTTCAAAATACGATACTGGACGGCGGATGCATCCGAGCGCTATCGCTCGATTGACCAAGGGAGTTTGAATCTCCTTGCTGGAACCCAAAAGGGGAGCGTGTGGTGCACTTGACGACCGTAAAAGTGAACGGCAAGAAGTGCTGTTCACCATCTACAGGCCCGGTTTCAAGCCTTCACCTGGAGAATGGGATGGTCCATGTTCGGAGCGGTTGGATTCATCACATGCATGCCTGGGATGGCTCCCACATCAGTGAAGATGATACGGCGAAAGATTACTCTCGTGGTGGGCACAAGAGGTTGGATCGTTCCTATGCCATCGGCTCTGTTCAACTCGCTTAGACCGATTCCTTTTCATCAAGAGGCCATGGAGAGATGGGCGTAAGCCAAAGAGCAGTTGGTGCAGGTCTGTGCCATGTTGCTGGCGGCTTGCCATCATTTGCAACAGCCTGATTGAAAAATTCAATATGTCGGCCTAGAACATCTTGTATGTGCGCTTTGCCCCGAATCGCTG
>CASIBY010000014.1 GCA_949373095.1 Candidatus Poseidoniaceae archaeon | reverse complement strand
CCGCTGATTTTGTTGATGAAATCAGTCCTAAAGGGATGCTAGGGAATCCATCAGACTTTTTGTTTGATGGGGCTGCTGGACGGCCAAAAATTGACCAAGCATGGCTATTTGCTGAAACACGCAATTCAGTAAAAAAAATTGAGCAAGTCCTAACAAAACGTCCGGAGAGCAACCTAACATTGAAGAAACACAAGAATATTGACACCAAAGAAAGGTTAGAAGAAATTCTTCTGAAAGTACTCGGGAATAATCATTTAGCTTACCTTACCATTGACGGTGCATTTCGCTATGGGGAAGATTACTCCTTCCCATCATCCGCTGATGAATGGATAAAAAAGATGACTTCGGATGTTGAGCGCCGACCAAAGGAACCGTCACCTCACCCAATTCTTGATGATTTAAGGGCCTTGATTGAAGCGGAATGTGGCCCTCGAAATGAAAATGACCCCCGAAATGAAAATGAGAAGAATTGTATACATTTATTCGGTTTATTGGATGATCTAGAGAAGTTTAAAATATTTCATTCTCCAACACATGCAGTGACAATATCTGGTGTGTATGAATCTGATAATTATTATGAAATTCACAAATCAGGAGGGCACGAGGAGATGAGGTTGTATCGCGTGCTTGATAGTAATCCCGGACCAAACTATACAGATCGTGTAAGAAACCCAACGACTGGTACGACAAGGCAAGGGACTGTCAGATACATGACGATAAATGAATTGTGGCTCCACATTAAAGACATGGGCTCAACAAGAATTCTTGAATGGACAACGGATGGTAGAGGTATTTGCGGTGCTAACAAACTGCACCCATTCGTATGGTCGTATGGAGAGGAACGAGTCATTCGTCAGCGACCATAATAATAACTCAAACCTGACATCGTGCAATTAAAATAAACTTGCAACCATTAGGGAAGATTAATTTTCCGACTTTAACTTGGAATATGCAGATTTTTGGGCAACACTCCACATGGCAAGCCTGCCTAATTTATTCACCGCAACACGATGAGTTGAACGGTTTCTACAACGAACCTCACTCATGAGCTTGGCCCATCCATGTTTCCGGGCGAAATGGACATCCTCAGGCAAAAGAACCAATCCGTATCTTGCCTCGAGAAACAGGTCAAACACGACACTTGAATCCCATTGAATTTCAGGAGGGAGATGTTCAAACCCCTCAATATGTTTGAGCAGCGTCTTCAATGGTTCAGGGAGGTCTTCCTTCTTGAATCCATAAAACGTTGATTTGCCCGCCAGACCTGTCAATACAATTCCAATAACCGTTGGATAGCCATACTCTGTTTCATCGCAAACGACGACCGGGTAAACCAATTTTGAAGAGGTACGACGGCCGTTTGTAAATTCCCCAGGTCGAAGAATGCCCTCTTCTTGGGCAGCACATGACCATTCATTGACCTGCATTTGAATCTCATATTCCCATTCTTCATTCTCTAATTTGTTCTCTACTTCATTGTCTAATTTCTCCATATGCTTTCACTCCTAAATGGATGGCGGGCATCCAGTGTTTTTCACTAACTTGATGTAGTTTTTACACTATAAATGGTTCGGTCGCACCTTGAGGTTGCATCATCCAACAGTGAAGTATCACTGGAGAAACCGCTTGGGTCATTAGGCACGGGGGTTTGGAATTTCTATGAAGCCAACAGATGAACAAGCAGGTGCGTGGACTGAAGCCTTTGATTCGGGGAAGTTTGTCCGTAAATCAAGTGAATTTCGCGACCACATAAAGAAAGGCAGCACCTTTGATGTTGAATCCGGGCGGTACCACCTCTACGTATCTCACGCTTGCCCGTGGGCTCACCGCACTCTCATTGCCCGAACTTTGCTTGGCTTAGAGAATGACATCAGTGTTGATGTCGTGGATTGGCGTATGAACCAAAATGGTTCTTGGTCGTTCAATCCTGAAGAGGAAGGGGCAACTGCAGACACGGTCAACGGTGAAGAGCACCTTGAGGGAGTTTACAACCGAGCATTCTCAGGCTGGAACGAAAGTCAGCGTATCGGGACAGTCCCTGTACTTTGGGACCGCCAACACAGCACCATTGTCAACAACGAAAGTCGTGAAATTGTCCGGATGTTTGATGCGTTTTCCGAGGCAGGCATGGGGAATGGAACGACACTTTCACCAAGTGAATTGCGTGAAGAGATTGACGCCATGATCGATTCAAACTACGAAGCGGTCAACAACGGCGTTTACAAATCAGGCTTCGCAAGAACGCAATCCGCATACGATGAAGCGGTCACGGCACTTTTCGCCCGCTTGGATGAGTTGGAAGTTCACCTCGAAGGAAGAAGTTGGTTGGTCGGAAAAGGAACCGGTCAACTCACTGAGGCGGACATTTGCCTTTTCACAACACTTGCACGGTTTGATTTGGTCTACGTGGTCCATTTCAAGTGTAATTTGCGTAGAATCATCGATTACCCAAACCTTCAGGCATTTGTTGAACGGATGATTGACCAACCTGGTGTTCGCGAAACCTGCCACTGGCATCACATCAAGGCCCACTACTTCTGGTCCCATCAGAACATCAACACGTTTCGAATCATTCCTCTTGGGCCTTTAGAAGGCGCTCACACAAAGTGAAATTTCAATTCAAACCCGTTTGAATCAAGAGAAAAAGTCCTCCTGCTTAACACGCAAATAGCGAGGTCAAATTTCGGAAATTTCGTCTTCGGCAAGTGGTGGAAGGCCCTTCTTAGCACGAACGTAATCGGTATAGTTCCCGTAGTATACCTTGACGTTACCGCCGTCGACTTCCCAGATACGATTGACAACTTGGTCCAGGAACCAACGGTCGTGAGAAACGGTGATGAGTGAGCCCGTGTAGTTGATGAGAGCTTCTTCTAGTGTGTCCTTAGAATCCATGTCCAAGTGATTGGTAGGTTCGTCCATCAACAACAAATTATTCTCTTCAAGGAGGAGTTTCAAAAGAGCCACACGGGCTCGTTCTCCACCAGAAAGTTGGGAGAGTTTGGTCGTCACCTGTTCGCCAGAGAATTGGAAACGACCCAAAGCAGCACGGATGTCCCCATATTGGTAATCAGGGCGTAGTTTCTCAATTTGCTCAACTGGGCTGAGGCTGAAATCAAGGGTGGCGTGGTCTTGATGGAAGTATCCGATTTCACATCCAGGGGCCAAATCAAAGACACCACTGTCAAGTTTCAAATCCCCGTTGATGATTTTCAGCAAGGTGGTTTTACCTTGTCCGTTCCCGCCGACAATCCCGATGCGGTCTCCCTTACGAACCTCCAGTGATTGCTTCTTGAGAATGGGTCGTTCAAGACCTTCAAACGTCATGGTTCCGTCTTCAATCATCAAGACGTCCATGCTTCCCTTATCGGTTGCCTCGATTGAGAAAACGAGGTTCTTGCGCTTCTTGGGCATGCGGGCTCTCAGCGCTTTGAGTTCTTGTTGCATCCGTTCAATCATCTTGTGCTTAGCAGAAATCGACTTGTCATACTTGTTTGCCCGCTTCATTTGTGACAACGCGCCCATAGTGGATTGAATCTTCTTCTCAATCGTGTTGATCATGTCTCCAAGCGATGCTTCACTGGCCTCTTTTTGCTTCAAGAATTGTGAATAGTTGCCCTTCCAAGGCCAAGCACGAAGGTTGTCAACTTCAACGATACGAGTGCATACTTGGTCCAGGAAATAACGGTCGTGAGATACAATCAATTGTGCGCCCTTGAAGGTGCGCATGAAATCTTCTAGCCATTCTGTGGTTTGAATGTCCAAGTGGTTGGTGGGTTCGTCGAGGAAGATGACGTCAATACCGTTGAGGCCGACCAGTTGGCGTGCAAGAGCGAGTTTAGCTTGCTCTCCACCGGACAGTTTGTTGACTGCCATATCCATTGGGTGCTTGTCAAGACCGAGCCGTTCAAGAATACCTTTGGCGATTCCAGCAACGTTACCACCGCCACTGGCGGCCAAGCGTCTGTTGGAGTTGAGTATAGTGTTCCATAACCGGTTCCCAATCGCCTTCGTAAAACGCAGGGTCGACCATACGGGCTTCAATAGATGCGATTTCATCTTCCAGTTCTTGGAATTGACGACCTTTGCGGCCAAGTTCTTGTTCGATAGTAGAATCGGATTCAAGGTCCCGAATTTGAGTAAGGTAAGCGATACGAATACCCGGTGCAAAGTCAATGTCACCCGTGTCTTGCTTTTTCTCACTGATGGTGTTGAGGAGCGTTGTCTTTCCAGCACCGTTGTGCCCGACAATACCAATGCGGTCACCGTCATTGACCTTGAGATTGATATCGCGCAGCACATCAACGGCACCAAAGGCGCGGTCTACCGCTTCGATGTTGATGAGTTCACGAACCATGAGTCTCCCCATTTATGCCGCCGAGTCCCCTGTTGATAAATGAGCCCCCATCCAGAAGCCCCGCAGTTGATTGAATCTGACAATTCTAGCCGTGATGAACTGCACGTGAGTCCACCCTTGAATTGATGAACCAAAGCCTGCTGGAAGGAGCATGGCGGGCGAGGCTGGGGAAGAGGTTGTCTTCTCAACATCCGCTGGCCCAGTTCGTGTTATTACCGCTGCATCACTGTTTGACGGCCATGATGCGGCCATCAACGTCATGCGTCGTCTCATTCAATCCTCTGGGGCGGAAGTCATCCATTTGGGTCACGACCAATCAGCAAAGGCAGTCGTAGACTGTGCGATTCAGGAAGATGCTCACGCCGTGGCACTCACTTCCTATCAGGGCGGCCACGTGGAGTACTTCACCTACATTCGCGAACTGCTCGATGAGGCTGGATGTGAGCATGTCCGCATCTTTGGTGGAGGCGGTGGAACCATTACTCCTCCCGAGATTAGAACATTGCATCAATCGGGTATTTCCAAAATTTACTCCCCCGATGATGGCCGCACGATGGGTCTCATGGGCATGATTCACGACCTCATGGCGCAAGGCCAGTGAAGTGGATTTGATTTCTAAAGAACGCCTAGCAACGCTGGATGGACCCGTTACCCCAGAAGACATGGCTAAAGTTGGCCTTCTGCTGACGCTTTCAGAAAGTGCTGACGAAGCGACTCTCAAAGGCTACCTTGAAACCTGCCGTTCCTCCAACAATGAGGTGCCTGTCATTGGATTCACTGGAACTGGCGGTGCTGGGAAATCAAGCCTTCTTGACGAATTGATGTTGCGGATTCAGCGTGACAATCCTGGAAAGAAAGTATGTCTGCTATGCGTTGACCCAACACGAAAGCGAACGGGCGGTGCTCTTCTTGGCGACAGGATCCGAATGAACTCCCTTTCCAATAACGATCTCTACATGCGCAGTCTTGCCAGCCGTGGAAGCGGTTCGGAGATCAGTGCGAATCTTGACCGAGCAATTGAGGTCGCCAAAGCAGTTGGATTTGACCTCATCTTCTGTGAAACCAGCGGAATTGGTCAAGGCAGCGACGCCATCACAACGGTGGCCGACCATTCGCTCTATGTGATGACTGCTGAGTTTGGAGCACATACTCAACTTGAGAAAATTGAGATGCTTGATGTCGCCGATGTCGTTGTTCTCAACAAGTACGAAAAGCGAGGTAGTGAAGATGCACTACGAGCGATTCGTAAGCAAGTTCGACGCAACCGTAACCTGTTTGAAATCGCCGATGAGGAACTTCCTGTCGTAGCGACCATCGCCAGCCAATTTGCAGATGGTGGCGTTGACCGATTGTGGCAGAAGGTTGCCGCTTTGGTCGGCTTTGAAGCCACCAAACCGATGGACGAAATGGGTCATCGAAAGGGTGTTATTCCTGCTGAGCGGATCCACTACCTCTCTGAAATTGCAGCTACCGTTCGTGACTATCACAACGCAAACGAAGAGATTGCCCAGCAGTTGCGACTCTGTCAACACTTGGAAACGGCGGCTAACCATGCTCAAGAGCGAGGTGCAAAGAATGTGGCTGACGACCTCCATGCCCAAATCGACGAGATGTTGGAGAGCGTCAATGAGGCTCGCGAAGGATTGGCTGCATTCCGAGATTTGGCTGAAGAATACGCCACTGGAGAATACACCTACCACGTTCGGGGCAAGGCGTTCAAGGTTCAAACGACTACCGAATCCCTGGCTCACTCCGCAATTCCTCGTGTTGCTTTGCCGACCTTTGCTGATGACGGAGAACTTCATCTGTTCGTTACCAAAGAAAACGCTCCGGGGCATTTCCCTTACACTGCCGGTGTATTTCCTTTCAAGCGAACCGACGAATTGTCGGCTCGTATGTTTGCAGGTGAAGGAGAGCCTGAGCGTACCAATCGTCGCTTCCATCTCTTGAGCCAAGGCCAAGATTACGTTCGTTTGTCAACCGCTTTTGACTCGGTCACGCTGTATGGACGAGACCCTGCTCGTCGCCCGGATATTTGGGGCAAGGTTGGAAACTCTGGCGTAAGCATTGCAACGACTGACGATGCAAAGCGATTGTATTCTGGATTTGATTTGTGCAACGCTAATACCTCGGTGAGCATGACCATTAACGGACCTGCCCCCATCATTCTCGCCTTCTTCCTCAACGCTGCTATTGACCAACAAATTGAGGCGTATTTGGAGGAGCAAGGCAAACCGGTGAAGTTGCTGGAGTCTGCTTATCGTGGCGATTTACCCGAAGGACACAACAGCTTCGGACTTGCTACGGTTGGACGTCGAGGCGACGAGTTGGTGGACGCTAAGACCTACGAGGAGATCAAGGCACGAACCTTGCAGACCGTCCGTGGGACCGTCCAAGCAGATATTCTCAAAGAAGACCAGGCGCAGAATACCTGTATTTTCTCTACACCTTTCGCCCTCAAACTGATGGGCGACGTGCAACAGTACTACATTGACCACGGCGTGCGAAACCACTACTCCGTCTCCATTTCAGGCTACCACATTGCAGAGGCTGGCGCCAACCCTATTACTCAACTTGCGCTTACACTGGCCAACGGATTCACCTACGTGGAATACTACCGAAGCCGAGGCATGGACATCAACAAGTTTGCACCGAACCTCTCGTTCTTCTTCTCCAACGGACTTGACCCTGAATACACGGTCATTGGACGAGTCGCACGCCGCATTTGGGCGATTACCATGCGAGACATGTACGGAGCAGACGAGCGAAGTCAGAAACTGAAGTACCACATTCAAACGAGTGGACGCAGCCTTCACGCCCAAGAAATTGACTTCAACGATATACGAACAACCTTGCAAGCGCTTCTCGCCATTCAAGACAATGCCAATTCACTCCACACCAATGCCTACGATGAAGCCATTACCACGCCGACTGAAGAGAGCGTGCGACGCGCCCTAGCGATTCAGCTCATCGTCAACAAAGAAAGCGGCTGGACGAAGACCGAGAATCCACTTCAGGGTTCCTTTATTGTGGACGAACTGACCGATATGGTTGAGGAAGCAGTGCTTCAAGAATTCGAAGCGATTTCCCGTCGTGGTGGTGTGCTTGGTGCGATGGAAACGATGTACCAGCGTGGGAAGATTCAGGACGAATCGATGTACTACGAGCACCTTAAGCACGACGGCACGCTGCCGATTGTTGGCGTGAATACCTTCCAGAACCCGAACGCTCAGGTGTTCGACGAATCTGCAGCAGACGACTTTGAGATGGAACTTGCCCGGGCGACTCCAGAAGAGAAGGAAGCTTGTTTGGAGCGTGTGACCGACCGTCAGACCGCCGATAGTGATGCTACGCAGGCTGCGCTGATGCAACTGCAAGAGGTTGCAAGGAAGAGTGGAAACGTGTTTGAAGAATTGATGGAGACGGTGAAGGTCGCCAGTCTAGGTCAGATTACCGATGCGCTGTTCAACGTTGGTGGGCAGTATCGGCGGAACATGTGAATGTAATTTTAACTAATTAAGTCAAGAATATTTTTTCCTTTAGAAACAGTTTCGGATATAATAGAACAACCACCTTCTGCATATTCACTTATTGCACCGCCTAATGATTGCTTATTTTTAGTCACTTCCTTTTTGAGTATTTCTCGATAGTCTGTGACGATAAATTGTCTGGGAGCAACCGTAACGTGTTTTCCTTCTCGCTTTTGTTTCCGACCCATACTAAAACCTAAAGCAAAGGCAAAGCGGAAGGCTTCAACAATAGATTCGAATGGACGGTCCTCCGACGATTTTTCATCGTCATGAACTAAACTCACAAGCAAAGCGTGCGATGTTTCTGAAATACCTACACTGCCTTTTGCAAATTCTTGCTCACTCATAGTGGCACCTCCAAAACTAAGGTTTTCTGAGATGTTAAATCCCATTCAAACCCACACGCGTTGCACGTGTTCTTTTTGTTGTAAGAATCATGCTCCACATCTTCGCTCATACATCCTTTTTGGAAACATGTCTTGTGGTCTCGAGGCAAAGAAATCGTATATGCCTTAGCAAGACGACCTTTGAATTCTTCAACCGTTTCCTCAACACCATATTCACCACTATGGGCGAAGATAAGGAATTGTTGTCCCTCAGTCTGCCAAAAATAATCAAGTTGACGGTCTTTGTGATGTTCGTCAAGAGAACGGCCAGGTGTGTCAAGAAAAACTGGTACGTTAAATCCCGATACACGTCGAAGCGCATCAATTACACTCATCGTCATAATACTTATTGCGCCGCTGGAGGGGTTTCTAGAGGGTTTTCCTTTGGAATCGAGTATTTCTGTTCTGAAGTCTTTGTCAACACGAATACCAGTGTAAACTTCCGGTGCATTGTTCAATCTCGTAAACACAGCTGTCGCTCGCTTTTGAACCTCTACTCTCGCTTTTTCTCGGTATGACGCGATGGTGCTTTTGATCGTTACAATTAGCGAGGAAATTACATTGTCAATGTTGTAGTCCTCTTTGTTGACTTCTACTCCTCCCGATAAACGCTCAAGTCGTTTCAATTCAAGTTCAGCAAGTTCAACATCGGTTCTCGTTGTTCTCCATTCGCTTTCACGCCGGGATACCATCGCTTCTTGGCGGCCTTTACGCTCACCGAGTTCTACCATGCTTGACTTTGCATCTTCAGTCAATTTCTTATTCAGAAGTGTGTGTTGTTCTTCAAGTGTCTCGATTTCATTTACCAGTTTCTTCCATTTGCGTTGAGCCCTAAGGATTCTATCCTTTGAATCCGATTGTGGCTGAATCTTTAGTAGTTCGCCCATTTTAATCGTCAAATCATCTTCAGAATCTAAATCTTCGCTTTGATAACTCTCAAGAAGATCTTTCTGGGCGGATAATTCAGATTCTTTCTTTGCTTTGAAATGTTCCAAATCGGGCAGTGGTTGGTGGCATTCAGTACAAATTCCAGTCATTTCACTGAGGTCTTTTTCCAAGGTTTTTATTGTGTTTTGGGTTTGTTCAATCAAGCGTGATCTTTGTGCTAATTCCTCTCGAACGCCTACATAATGCTGGTATTGCGAAGATGCTTTTTTCCATAAGAGGACTTTCCAGCCTACTCTCGCCTCCATAATTTTATCGATGTTGACATCTACGAGGTTTTGCTTTTTGAAGGCGATTTGGCTTTCAAGTAGTTTCAGTTGTTCCAGAATCGGAGCAAGTTCCTCATGAGCCTTCATTTCTTCGATAGTTTCATCTAATTTGGACATCACTGTTTGGAGTTTGGCCTCTTCTTTGTCTGCGATACTAATTTTTTCTTTCAATTTCTTACGTTGTGTATTGGCATCATCTCGAGCTTTTGTAGACACTTTTTCGGCTTTTGCAGTGGAATCTATTTTTGCCTTGATACCTTGTCGTATTCGCACAATGTCCGCATCTCCTTTGATGAGCGCGGGTATTCCAAGTATTGAATTAACTTCTTCTTTCAAACCTATGACATCGCTAGAGCTCATCATTTGAGTGTACTCTTCAAGGGCCTCACCATCAATGAAAAAAAATCTTTCAAGACTTCTCGGGAAAATGCTCTCAATGGCTTCTTGCGCTTCAGCGTCATGTTTTAGTTCGTCAGAGCCGACCTTGACATCAAGTTGAACCGTCATTTGTCCATCGTGTCGAGCAAGTGTAGTGATTGAGGTAGCAGTCCTCGTTATTTGGATCGAACCTTTCTCACCTTCGGCGATCAAGACAACTGACATTTCTTGATTTTTGTCGTGTTCATATGCATGGCTGTTCATGAGTATGCGCCCCTCACCTACCAAAGGAATTTTACTACCTCCATATCGTTCTCCTTTCACCGTTTTTGCACGCTCACTCACCTCTCCAAATAAACACCATCGCATTGCGTTGTAGATGGATGTTTTACCGCGATTGTTTTCTGCAAAAAATGCATAACCATTACCATCATTTTCCGCCATGAAATTAATTGGGTAACGGCCATAAAAAGGACCGATGTTATACAAGATTAGATGTTGGAGTTTCATTTAATCCCCTCTTGCATACGCACGAATCATTTTTGAAAGTTGATCACGGATACTGCCTCTTTCACCGGCAGGAAGGAATTGATTCTCTAAAAGATAATCAAGAATTTTAATCAAAAAGGCTTCCTCAAGACCTTGCTTTTTACCATGAGCAATAAATTCTTGACGAAGCAGTTTAACATCATCCATGTATTATCTAAATCATCCACACTACATAGTCTCTTTTCCTTCAAGCCAAAAAATGGGAATCACAATTGACGAGCCAGTCAGTGATAGCAAATTTTAATCAACTTCTTGAGAATATGTTTCGCCATAAGTGGTGGGACTGCATTTCCTATCAAGTGATGCAAGTCTGTCCTTTTTTCAATCATGGTAAAATCATAATAATCTGGAAATGTTTGTACTCGAGCAGCTTCATGCGGTGTGAGAACTCTTCCCCCGTCAGGGTGTGTAAATCTGCCTCTGCCATTGCAGCCAAAACCTGTCGTCAGGGTTGGTGCAGGTTCGTCCCACCGCATCCGACCATAGACTGCAGGGTAGGTGTGGTCACCTTGTTGACAGGGAGGCCGTTCACGATT
>CASIBY010000013.1 GCA_949373095.1 Candidatus Poseidoniaceae archaeon | reverse complement strand
GTCGCACCATTGGTAGCTGCTTTTCGAATTGCTGCAGCGTTTCTCGCATCACTTGCATTGAGTTCAATGACATTCCATCCCATATCTTCAGCAATGGCTCTTGCAACAGTTGTTTTCCCAACCCCAGGTGGTCCAACAAGAAGCAATGATTTCTTTTTTGGAGTCCCCGCTTTCCAATCATCAAGCCAAGTTCTGATTTTCCTTCGCTGAACTTCGTTACCTTCCAAGTGCTGTTCACTTTTGGGCCGGTAGCGCTCAGTCCAATCGCTTGCGCTACCCATGAATTGAACTTGGTGGCGAGGGTTCATCAATCTTCACACGGAGAAGATTTCAACTTCGTTAATTTCAACGCTGTTAGATGACTATTTACTGCATTAAGCTATCAAGACTCACCCGAGTTTGTTCACCGTTGTCTCTGTTACGAACAGTGACAGTTCGGTCTTCCAGGGATTGGTGGTCAATGGTGATGCACTTTGGCACACCAATTTCATCAGCACGGGCATATCTTCTGCCTATAGAACCGCTTCCATCGTACATGGATACGACTCCAAGAGTGGTGCAAAACGAACGATGTAATTCCATTGCTAAATCATCCATTCCATCCTTTTCAAAGAGTGGGTATACTGCATAATCTACGGGGACAATTGAATGTTGTAACTTCATTGTCGTGTAAACATCTCCATCCTTGTCGTTCTCGTGGTATGCATGGTCGATCATATGCCAGATGATTCGGTCAATTCCGAATGCAGGTTCTATGACATGGGGAATAAACCACTCTCCTGTCTCTTTTATGGTCATTTGATTCGGTTTGACATGTTGGGATTCAAGTGTTACAACATCTCCTGTTGATAGAGTAACTTGTGATGGGAATTCTGTCTCCTTGGGAAGTTCTTCAACTGCAACTTTAACTGCACCAGCTAGGGCTTTGAATGTTGGTCCAACGGTTGCTCCATTGATGGTCCACGCATCGATTGTTGTGGTTCTTGGTTCAGCGTATTCACGGCGAGCATGCAAGGATTTCCCCGTCGCCTTGTGATGAGATTCAAGGTCATAGCATCCCCTGTGAGCTACACCAACACACTCAATCCAGCCATACGAGCCGAGGATTTCAATATCCCAACAGTCTTGTGCATAGTGTGCCATTTCATCTTTCTCATGTTGTCGGAAACGAATTTTAGAGGATATGATTCCCATGTTCACTAAAAAATCATACGTCATTCCTAGGAATTGAGCAACGGTTGGATGGTGAATGATTCCATCGTCATGAGCCTTGGTAATAGTTGAGGAAAATTCTGGTGTTCCTTGAGATATGAAGGTAATGTTCTGGTCCTTCCAATGAGATAAATCAACATGAACGGGTGCTTCAGGGTCGATGAAATATTCCAATTCCGCCATGTTGAATTCTCGCAATCGGATCATGCCTTGCCGAGGAGCAATTTCGTTCCTGTATCCTTTTCCAACTTGGACGGCTCCGAAGGGTAGGCGTTCTCTGAAGTGGCGGTAGATCGAAGGGAATGATGTGAACATACCCTGTGCTGTTTCTGGTCGTATGAATCCAGCACGGCCTGAACTTCCTGACCCAATGGTTGTGTTGAACATTAGATTCTGAGCGACCACATCGCTCCATTCGGTAGCATTACAGGCTGGGCATTCAGGGTTTAATGAATGAAGTAGTGCTTGTAATTCATCTCGTTTGAGTGCGTCAGGATTAGGATGGTGCGGCTCAAGAAGAGTATCTGCGCGGCTTGCCTCATCGCAGGCCTTACAGGATGTCATAAAGTCAGAAAATTCTCCAACGTGCCCACTTGCTTCCAATACCTCGTAAGGTGTGACTGTCGGACATGATAATTCTACAATATTGCCGAGTTGGAGCCAATGGTCAAGCCAGGCTTGGTTGACACGAGAGCGTAGCCTCCCTCCAACAGGACCGAAATCGTAGAGACCTTTCGCACCGCCGTAGATTCCAAAAGCCGGGAGCAGGAACCCTCTTCGCTTGAGCATCTCGTTCAAGCGTTCCAAACGGCCGTCGCCTTCATCAGTCACGAGTTCACCTGATACATGCTAAGGAGGGTTGCCTATGAACTTCACCGACTTAAGCGGGTCAACCAAAAAGATTCAGACATACACATCGTTAAATCGGGCCGTCTATTCCCACATCCATGGGACAAGCAATGGTTGCCATTGTTCAAGATGACTGTACGGGCTGTGACCTTTGCATTACCCATTGTCCCTTTGAAGCGCTTTTGCCGCTAAAATTTAATCCTGAAGGTCGGAAACGCTCCAAACGTCCAGTTGTCGTCATTGAAGAAAATTGTGTTGGATGTCTCTCTTGTATTGGTTCCTGTCCAACCGATGCTCTTCATGAAGTAATCCTGCCTCCGATATCCCTTGAGTCACCTCTTTTGGACCCTGCCGAGCGGCCCGATACAGAACCCTTCAACCGTTGGAAGAAACGGGAGAATCGTTGGGCTTGAGGTTACGGACCAATGCGATAGTTCTTTAAGACGCTTGCACACGCTTCGCGACACAAGGGCGTTGGAAATAAAATGGCAGAAATAGTATACTTGGATTCCCCTATGGAATCCGAACCTCTTTACGAACAGCTATGCCCGCCTGTTCGTAGATGGTTTAGGGATAAATTTCCTGATTTTACTGCCCCTCAAAAACTTGCAATTCCTTCGATTATAAACAAGGAACATCTCCTCCTTTGTTCACCTACTGGTTCGGGTAAGACATTGACGGCCTTCCTTTCCATCATTGACAACTTAGTCCGCCTCGCATTGGACCAAAAGTTGGAGAAAAAGGTTCACGCAATTTATATCTCTCCAATCAAAGCTCTCGCAAACGATATTCAGCGTAACCTTATCGGTCCACTGAAGGAAATAACAGAACATTATCTTCCCGACCGCGCCCAGGAAATCCGTGTCGGGTTGCGAACCGGAGACACGTCCCAATCCGACCGACAGAAGATGCTTCGTAAACCACCGCACATTCTTATTACGACACCAGAGAGCTTGGCCATTGCGATTACTTCGCCTCGGTTCCAGCCGATTGTAAGCGAAGTTGAATACATGATTATTGACGAATTGCACTCGATGGTTTCAACCAAGCGAGGCGTTCACCTCTCGCTAACACTTTCCTTGTTAGATACGCTTTTGAAAAATCCTGTTCAGCGTATCGGGATTTCCGCTACTATGGAGCCTCTAGAGACCGTCGCTCAATACCTTGTGAGCAGCGATGATAAAGAAGCAAGAGGCCAAGTCACAAAAGTATCGATTGCTAAAATTTCAGGTTCCCGTGAATTAGATTTGGATATCCTCATCACGCATCCTAAATTTAGTGATTTACCAGTGATGAAAATTCTTGAATACAATATTGAAGCCATTGCAGACCTTATCAGTGCCCATACCACCACACTCGTCTTTGCCAATACCAGGAAAATGACTGAAACGATCGTCCAACGGCTACGTCCGTTCTTGGGTGATTTGGTCGCAGGGCATCACGGTTCTATGGACAAGACTATCCGATTGGATGTAGAACGTAAACTCAAATTGGGCCATCTGCGAGCAGTTGTAACCTCATCGTCTCTTGAGATGGGAATTGACATCGGTTCGGTTGACCTCGTCTTACAGGTGGGCAGTCCAGGAGATATTGCGACCGCTTTGCAACGTATCGGACGGGCAGGTCACCACGTGGGTGGAATTCCGCGTGCCCGATTCCTTCCTTCCAGCGTTGACGATTTGATTGAACTAGCGGCTCTCCAAGCCGCCATCCAAACGGGAGATATGGACCGACTTGATTTCCCGCAAAATTGCCTGGATGTCGTTGCTCAATTCATGATTGGTCTAGTGATTATCAATCAACTTGACATCGATGAGGCCTACGAAATCATTGTGAATTCATGGTCATATAGAAATTTCAAATATGACGACTTCATTGAAGTTCTGGACATGTTAGAAGAAGAACGTAGGGTTTGGGTTGATTGGGAAGAAAATATTTACGGCAAACGTGGATATTCTCGAATGATTTACTATACAAATATTGGAACTATTGCACCAGATAATTCCTACCTTGTTTTCAATGCGGAAGGATCAATTCTTGGGCAATTGTCCGGTTCCTTCGTCTCTAATCTACGAGGTGGTGACGTCATTCTTCTCGGCGGTTCCACCTATAGAGTGACCAACATACAAGGGACGAGAGTCAATGTCACATCAGTTACGGGCCACCGTCCAACTATTCCATCGTGGTCGGGCGAGGCTCGCTCCCGGAGTCGTGAACTGTCAAAGGCACTCCTCGACCTCATCGGCCACTGTATCGTTGCACTTCGCCGAGAACAAGACCCTCGGATTTTATTGCGAGATGCCTATGGACTATCCAAAGAAGTAGCCAGCGCCATTGCGCGCCACCTTGAAGAACATTCAATTGACTCATTCCAGGTGCCAGATCCCGACCGAATTCTAGTGGAACAGGTCATCACTGGAGCCCACCCCACCTACATGATTACCACATGTCGGGGCCGAGGTTTCAATACAGCACTCGGTTATTTTATGGCTGGATTGGCTGAAGCAAACAATATTTCAGTTATTGAGATGTCCTTTGATGAAAACGGACTTCTGTTGCGCACCTCCCAAGAAGTAGACCCCGGTGAGATGTACACTGCGTTCCGAAACAACAATCACATCGAAGTCATTGAACGATACATCATCAATACACAGATATTTGCAAAGAGGTTTAGAGAAGTTTCTGGACGTTCGTTGATCATTCCAAAGCGAATGGGAGCAGAAGAAATCAGTCCGCAACAATTTCAACAGCGAGCTGAAGCTTTGCTCAATAAACATCGAACAACAGATGGTAGTCTGTTAATGCGTGAAGCAAAGAACGAAATCATGTTTGGGGATATTGACATGATTGGCCTTGAGGCCTTTTTGCAAGCCTGTATGAGCGGGGATGCTCGAATAGTCCACACCAAGGTTGTGGTTCCTTCACGATTAGGTATGTCGCTCTTCATGTCTGCCTTTGAAGACTTGATGTCAATGAAAACGAGGGCGTTTTTGGTCAAGGATATTGATCCAGCCATCCTTCAACGCTTACTCGGAACTCGTTCCCTGGCTACTGAGTTAACTGCTGACCAATTGACTGACTTTTATGCAAATAAGGCACCAGTCCCAACAAATTCAAGGGAACTGTTTCGTCTTATGAGTCATGGTGGCGGCCTTGACAGGGAATTTCAGAACCCACTTTACAAAGAGAAACTTGCTAACATTTCGATTCCTACCATTGCTGGATGGGTTGAAGAACTGATTCAATCCGGTGAAATTACCAAAGTTCATGGTACTGGGCAAGAAGAACTTGATGGAAAATGGTTCTCTCCGTATATGGCGGAAATTCACGGTACACTCGGATCCTTAGCCGTTAATGGTGGCAAGGAAGTAGAAGACCTACGGGAACTTCATACCCGGGGAATTACCTACAAAATAGCTACAGAATTTGTGGGCACTACTCCAACGGTGTGGGAAGAGCAAATTCTCAGCGACCCCCAAGAAGCAATGCGAGTCAAAATCATTGAGATGTTAGGTTCAGAAGGTCCGAAGACTTCCGATGAACTTGACCTCCGTCTCCCCTTCCCTCTTGCTCTTATTGAGCGAGTTTTGCACAATCTAGAAACTCGCAATGTAATTTCAGTAGGATTCTTCCGTCAAACTGACGATGCAGAATACATTCTCAAGGTTGATGAACATCGTTTGACCGGCGGTAAGGAAGAAGTTGTTGAATACCGATGGATTCAGAACATGGTACTTGAAAAGTCATTCAAACAATATGATGATGGATTTTCAGCATTTAATGAGCATGTCCTTTTCCAGAAACAACAAGAACTCCTTTACCGAATTGATGAATTTAAATTCAGTGATTGGAAGGATGTACAACTTGATTCCGATGTCATCATGGGACGGTTACTTCACAATCGGATTGGATATACAACAAAACGTAACATTGGTGTCCTCCTCGGACTCAAACCAGAACCATGGATTGGGCCTATGGAAGATGAAATTCTCAGTAAAATCCCTCCTGGCGAAAATGTAACTCGTCAAGAGATCATGGCAAATTATCCTAAAGGTGATGAACACAAAGCGTTACAACGTGACCTCAAGAATGCTCTTTCTAATCTTGAGCGACAGATGCTAGTCGTCAAGCAGTTTGAAGAGGTTACTGGTAGAAGACGTCGCCTCTCGTTGTTCCACAGGGTTCACGGAGTTTACGAACCTCTGAGTTTTGAGGATGCACTGGAAGAAATCATTCGCCGAATGGGTCCGGTAAAAGCGAACACACTGCGCTTCTATGTGTCCCGAAGTTACGAAGACCTCACGATTGCTCTGATGAACCTTGAGAAAGAAGGTCGCATATCCAAGGTCGTTGCTTTAGTACCCGAGCCAGAAGCCTTCTTTTGTGCGCCCGACGAAGTAGAATTACTTCTTCGTCCAAGAAGAGAAGACCGAACCGTTCGGATTCTTACACAATCAGACCCGTATGTTTCTAGGTTTATCTGGGAAGTACGAAGCGTTTTGGACCGAGGATGGTACCTTCCAATCTTCAAGGGTGTTGACCCGATTGGTAAGGTTCTGATGTTCAAGGTAAATGATTACCTCGAAATCAAAGATCTTCACGTTCCAACAGCGTACTTGGATGAATTTTGTCGGGCCTTTGAGATTCTCCTCGATAACCATGCGGCGCAGCTGGTGGATGTAGCCGTACTGTCAAACTTCAACAGCGAACCCATTACCGCTCTTGATGAAACTACTCGGAGTGCTCTTGAATCAATTGGATTCAAGGCAACTGGTGAACGAATGATTCGGGGTGCAATCGTTGATCCTCAGCCACGAGAAATTGCAGAGCGAGCACTGTTTCATAAGCACCATCTTCATCAAGCGACTCGCCATGAAAATGAAATTCTTGCTCTAAAGAAAGTCACAGAAATTCGCGATGACTTTGCCCTCCGGGGGCGTTGTGAATTGTACCGTGTTAATCTCAAGAGCATGGCGAGTGCCCACCGGCTTCATCAAGGAATCAATCTCAGAGGTCATCAAGTATGGGCATCTTACGAACATTTCCAAGACATCCTAGCCATTCGTAACGAGCCAGCAGATGACGAGCTGTGGGATATTGTAGAATTCTTTAGTACCAATTCGGATCCGAATTTGTTCAAAGAACGCCACGCACTCAGTCAAGCCGAATTTAGAAAGTTAGTCCAACCTCTCATTCGCAGCGGTCATATCGTCCAAGATTTCCGTGGTGGCTTTAGAACAGTTCAACTCCGGCCGAACGTCGATCGGGTCGAGCTTCGCCGAGAACATATTCGAAAACTTGTTGAACAATATCCAGTCATTACCTTGAGACAACTTACTCAACTCGCTGGTACATCGTTTAAGCCAGAAGAACTCAAGGCTGTGTTGAACGTCTTTGAGGAAGATGAAACACTCATCAAAGGTTTCCTCATAGAAGACTTCCACCAAGTTTGTTGGGGTCGAAAGGAACTGTTAGAACAGGCACGCTCAATTCCTTCCATTCGCGACTTTGTCCTCCCACCTTCTGACCCAATTGCACCGTACTTTGCAGATATCATGAAGGAACGATTCGGCTTTGGTTCGGCATATTTGGTGTTTAGGAACGCTGAGCCAGTGGCCGCTTTCAAAGCGAATACTCGAAACAAAATTATTGATGTCAAAGATTACGAAGGCTCAGAAAAAGCATGGCGTATCGTTAAAGAATTTGCTTGGGAGCATCAAATGCCATTGCAAACCGACTTGAGAATTGGTGGCAAAAAATTGCAATGATGCGAAAACCCTGAACGTCTTAGTTCGGTGGGATTCTAGGGATGTGTTACCTTTTTGTCAAAACAACATACCAATTTTTTGATAAGGGAAGAATGTGTCACACAATTTATGAAGAAGTCTCTTGCACTTGTCATTCTGTTCCTCGTTAGTCTGGCGACTCCCATGGTGGGAACCACACAATCGGAAACACCAGCGGCCATGGAAGTGTTGCATACAGTAGTCAATCCTGCGAACAACAACACATACCATCTCCTCACCGCTGCATCTTGGGAAGATTCAGCCTCATACGCACTATCATTGGGTGGTTTCCTGACGACTGTTGACGACGAAGCGGAAAACGAGTGGTTGTTCAACACTTTTGCATCATGGGACAACCAATCTCGACACTTGTGGACCGGTCTTTCTGATTCCAACGCTGAAGGAAATTACCGTTGGCATGATGGGACACCGTTCCTTTACCGTGATTGGGGCGATTCACAACCTTCTGCTGGCGGGGACGAAGATTACGTTCACATTGCAAGCACAAACATGGGGAACATCATGCCCGGCACATGGAATGACTTGGAAAACGATCCTCAATATTTCCCAGTGTATGGCGTTGTTGAAATCGGTCCTGGGGCGGATTTCTCTTTGAGATTCAACGGAGACGGCGACCATGTCGTTGTGAACCATGATGGGGGAATGGATTTTTCAAATTCAACAAGCCTCTCTATTGAAGCATGGATTTATCCCTTCAGCGATGAAGGATTGCAATTCATTATGATGAAGGGAGATTACGGTTGGGGGCTTTATCTGAATGGTGATACACTAGCCTATTCATCGCAATACAGCCTATCTCAGCACCCAGTTTCAAATCGCACCGTTGAGGTTAACCAGTGGAATCATGTCCGAGTTGATATTCAAACGGATGTCGGTGGCGAATTTTTCATCAACGATGAATCAGCGGGACTTATTGAGCCAGAAAATGCCTTAATTCCACTTGGGGATTTCGGTTCTAATGATTGTTTTACATCCGGTGAAGACTGTGATGAATTTTACATCGGTCGTATGGGAGCAGGTTGCGATTGCAATTACTTTGAAGGAATGATGGACAACCTTTCAATTTCAACAAATGGTAATGATTCCAATGATTCAATTCTTATCTCGGAATGGGTGTTCCCTGAAGGTGAAGGCAATCAAACAAAAGATGGTGCAACTCCGTACCGACAAGCCAGTATTGTCGGTGCTGATTGGGTTATGCCGGATGGAAGCATAGTCGCTCAGGCAGTAGAACTCTTCATTGGAGAAGAGTATGAAATTGACGAGGCAAGTGCTGGTGATACTCTTCTTTTCTTCGCAGAGGTCGAGGAATATACCCGTTCTTTATCCTGGTTTTCCTCTTCCTTCAAATTTGATGACTTTGAAAACCCAGTGAACTATGAGGTTTACATCGGGTATGGGACAATTCCAGATGCTTGGAATAATAACGGCTCGTTCACAGCTGATTTTGGCTGGGGATATGAAGAATGGTCATGGCCACCTGAAGGAGTTGTCTGGTTTGTACTCATTCCAGATGCTGACCTTGAGGACTTACAGATTACACTTGATGCGGATGTAGCAGACCCTCCGCCAACATTGGACGATATGACGGAACTCAAACAAAGCATTGCAGTGACGAACCAAGAAATAGACTCACCTGGAAATTTCGATGAGATTGGAATGAATTACTACTACATCAATGTCACAGAGCCACTTGCAGATTTACGAGTACGAACCTATGGCGGCCGTGGAGATGTTGATTTGGGAATGTCGTACTACAGCCCTCCTCAACCTGATTATTTTTGGATCTGGGAGGATGACTTTTCCGAACCAAGCGATGACAAAGAACCGGGTTCAACTTCTGTTGAAATAAAGGAAACATGGTCAACTGAACCTGGAAACGATGAAGAAGTTCATCTTTTTGATGTTGAACCAGGACTGTATTACATTACAGCATACACATCACGCATGGCCAGAGGATACACTATTGTTGCAGACTTTGTATATCCTCCAGAAAATGTAGACCCTGATGATGCAATAACTTTGACACCAGGTATTGAGTATGGCTTGCTCAGTGGATATGATGGACTCTCTCAATACTTCAAGGTCGACGTCCCTCAAGGAACAGAACGACTCATTGTTGATTTGTCGGATGGTGATGGCGAAGCTGGCCTCTTTATGCGTCTGGACCAAGCTCCAACATCTTCCACCTATGATTACCATTCAACCAACGAAGGTGCCGGTGACCGAATTGCATTCAACGACCCGACTCCTGGAACTTGGTACATTCTTTTAAACTCTGAATCCGCATTTACCGGTGTAAATATTCTCGCAGATTTCGCAGACCGGTATGTTTGGGATTATGATGGAACACCAATACAAATTTACAATGACGAACCTTTGGAAGGAATTAGTATCCCTAAGGGACAATCAATTGAATTGTATGCGATTCTTGAAGAGCCAGGGAATGTATTTATTGTTGAAACCTCGGGTGGAAGTGGGGATATTCAAATCATCATCAACGGTGTACAATTTGAACTCATGTTCGGTGGCGGAGGCGGGCGCCCAGGTGGCGACTTTGGACTTGAAACTGAGATCGATGACGTCACACTCAAGAGCGGCAATTCCGGTACCAATCACATGGTTACTTTGGAATTCCCAATGAACGGTAGAATGGACCTTGAAATTATTGGAATTAGCGATGCTGAAGATATATCTCTTGTTGCTTTCTGGGACGAGTCAGATTTCCCAGTTGAGCCTGTTGAGCCAGTTGACCCTTCGGAACCTAATGAAGCTACTTCTTGTGTAGATCGTGCTAAAGAAGACTTTTCCTCTTCTGATAAAGACGGTTCCGGAGTACTAGAAGTAGATGAGATTGGTATGGGAGACGATGACATGATTTCTTCTGTTGGCCCTCGAATTCTCATGATTTTTGATGCCAATGGTGACGAAGAAATTGAGTACAGTGAATATCTACAAGTCATTTGCTCCTGCGACAATGAAATTATGATGCTATACGACGAAATGTCTCCATCAGGTGGGAAGGTATCCATAGAGGATCTTGAAAACCACGAGGCTCAAAACGATTACAATTTCACAACTGTTGATGCAAATGAGGATGGATTCATCGACCAAGAGGAACTTGAGATTCTCATGGTTTTGTGTGAAACCACATTCACTGCATTTGACAAAGATGGAGATGGCGTCCCCGATGAAGATGATGCTTTCCCAGAAGACCCGGACGAATCGGTTGATACAGATGGTGACGGCGTGGGTGATAATGCAGACTTGGCCCCTAGCGTCGCCAATGATGTGATTTATTCATCTGCCGCATTCATATTCATTATTCTTGCGGGGTTACTCTTTGCTTTCATGAGGAATAACCGTGACCAATCCGGAGCCAAGGATTGGGGAGATGAACAACGCATGGATGCCGCCATCTTTGACATGAACCAAAACGTGAAGCCATCATTCGATGACCCAGCAAACGATCAACATGATTTCATTCCAACAATGACCCTACCTGCAATTTCGGATTCTCTCGAGGTTCCATCTGCACTGGACCTTCCAACGGATTCTTTTGTTGATGCTCCTGATGCTACCCTCATGGGTATGGTACTTGACGGTCAAGAGACTATTGAGTATCCCTCTGGTAGTGGTATTCTATGGACTCGTAATGAACCAGAGCATGCATGGCAGCAGAAGTCGTGATATGCCCGTCACGGGAGTACAAATCCATCCCACCTTGACATGTATGTCACGAAGGTATCACTGAGCCCTGCTTGTTTCAAATGCTCAATCGAAAATGGAGGCTTCTTTGGAGATGAATTTTCATCTTCCAATTGGCGTGGCCAATCATAATGGGCGATTCCTGCTCTTCCCACTCCAACCAAATCTGCACCTTCTTCCATTGCAAAATTAACGTCATTTGAATCCCATATTTTTCCAGTCGTAATGATTGGTATCTGGCTGTTTAGGTGTTTGCTGAACCACTTTGTAAGTGATGTTTCTTGTCCGTTTTTGTCGGTTTTGGTTTGATATACATCCCAGCAAGAAACGTGAATGAAATCAAGACCCCACTCAGAACACCATTGAGCAACCCGAAGGGTTTCATTCAGTTCTATCCCTAAATCCCGAATGGCGGGGGATAGTCGCACACCAACAACGAATTCTTCAGAGGTCCGAGCACGAACATTTTCGATGATATGTTTCAACAGCATTGAGCGGCCAGAAAGGTCCCCTCCCCACTTGTCTTTTCGTCGGTTTGTTTGCGAGCCTAGAAATTGAGAGATAAGATAACTATGCGCACCGTGCAATTCTACGCCACTAAATCCAGCCGCTTCACAACGGACAGCTGCATCACCAAATGAAATGATAATTGATTCAATTTCGGAATTTGATAGTTCCCTAGATGTCACACCTTTCATGCTTGAGTCGGTATTTTCGGAGGCCGAAACAGGTTGAACTCCTGTAAGTTCAAACGGTGCTCTCATTCCTCCATGGAACAGTTGTGCTAAACTCACTGCTCCATGCGCTGACAACTCCGATGCGAGGCGGGTGAGTCCGGGCAAATGGTGGTCGGACCATACTCCAAGTTCACCTTCCCAACCACGACCGTGTTCCGTGACATTGGCCGCCGCAGTGGTGACTATTCCAAAACCACCCTTACTTCGTAGAGTGAGCCAATGATGCTCATCGTCCGAAAGAGCCCCATCTTCATGGCTCTGTTTATTCGTTAATGCAGCAAGTACCGTCCTGTTTCTAACAGTCAATCCTGTTCGCGGGAACGTAAACTCTGACAATACATCGGTCATTGTATCACCGTAAATTAACTGTCCCGTTTTGTTCGTGGTTTTGGACGGGTAAAGGGTTCAGAGAGGGAAATAATATTTCTGTGCATACTCGGGAGAATTTCAAACATGATTAGAGCCATCAGGAACATAGCGAATAAACTCACGATTCGGGCAATGTAAGTGTGACCGAACTCAAATACAGAGATACCCCAAAGGTCCCATTGAGTGTATGTCATGTGCATCCAAATGAGCCCAGCGTTTCGGAATACATTGAGCAGGTGAATGAGAGGAACGATGAGGAAAAGCGCTCGAACACGTTGTTTCCAATGGAGGTTGAGAACAGATATAGCTCCGATGAAGAGCACCATTGACTGCAATGCAGTACATGCGAGAACGAAGTTAATTCCGATTAAACCTCCATCGGCAAGCATTAATTCCGATTGGAAAGCATATTCTCCGGTGAAATCAGTAGAGAACCAACGGTTTCCATCCCATTCTTCCCAAGATACTCGTCCATTAGATGCATTGACCCAAGTTGTTCCAACCTCGATATCCTGGCCACCTGCGAATCCGAGAAACCATGCAGATTGAGTGGCGACAAACAATATTGCGAGAACACTGAGGTAGGGGACATAGGCAATCAGAAGGTAAGGGCCTCCTGCAAAAGCAACGGTCCCTCTGGCCCAATCCAAGGCTTCGCGTTGTGGTTTGGTGCAGTTCTGCTCCCATAGCGCAATTCCGATACATAGAGGGAGAGTGAGTGCACACATCACGGTAAGTACCATGTCATTGTGGTCAAAATAGGTCCAAGATTGGTTGAAAAAGAACATTCCAACTGCAATCCAGCCAAATTGTGCAAGTCGAACACTCTCTTTCTTTCGAAAGAACCACGAGATGGCGAGGGCAAGCATCCCCGAAGCGCCAATCACAGTCGCAGTTGATGGTTCCATCAGGCACAAGTAGTCCCAAGGGGAGGTTTCCTATGAAGGTCTCCAAGAATTGGTAAAGGCAATGAGGCTCCGTGATGTGCAACGGCTATGTCGGGTATGATCGCTCATTGGGGAGTTCATCCCTCCATTGAGTCTAATATCGCTCGGCCGATTGCATTTCTTGACCGTGATGGTGTGCTCAACGTCGGCCGGCAAGGCTATGTTAATCGCCCATCGGAGGTGGAGTTGCTTCCTGGCGCTGCAGAAGTGATCGCTAAATTGAGAGAATTAGATTTTTTGATTTGTGTAGTCACTAACCAATCCGCAATAAGCCGAGGCTTGTGGGGTACTGGGCAACTTGAGGTGATTCACCAGGAACTACAACAACAACTCCTCTCAAAAAATGCAGATGCTTCTGTTGATTTGTTCCTCACGTGCCCGCATCGTTATGAAGATGGATGCGGATGCAGAAAACCATCACCTGAAATGTTGTATTTAGGTCATCGCCTTCTTAGACTAGAGGGTCACAAAAAAGTGGTGAATTTCTCTTCGGTGGTTCACCCAATAACAGACCAAACCGTCAATTGGTGGGGAGATAAATCAGTACCGTTTCATCCTATGGACCTAATGGTTGGTGACCGTCGGTCTGACATGGGTGCTGGTTGGGCGTATGGTGCTCGATTGTTCAGAGTAAGTGCGTATGAAGGCATACAGGCTGCTGTGTCTAGATTGCTAGACGAGAATGATATTGGTGATGCATTCCAACCCTGAGGTGAATGTATGGGATGGCTCGGATTGGATGATACGGATTCACTTGCAGGTGGTTGTACCACCAAAACCATGGAGAAGTTGATTCTAAATTTGCCCGACAACGTGCTTGTGGGGACGGTTCGTTTGGTTCGCCTGTGGCCCTTTGCTTCAGGGCGTACTAGGGGGAATGCAGCACTGGCTGTAGAACTTCAAAGCGAAAATGTAGATTCGCTTATCGCACATCTTGATAGTTGGTGGAAGAACGAACTGTCTCTTCTCAAAGGTCTTGTTTCTCCATCACACCATTCTGACCGGCCTCAAGTTCCATCTGACCCTGGCATGGTTTGGTTTGATTCTCAACCGGACGAAATCCATTACTGGACTGCAGTTCAGAGTCATGTAGCCATCAGCGATGTTCCAATCGCTACGAAGTCTTGGGGTGGAGCCGGCGTTATTGGGGCTACGGCAGCCGTTGCGTGGCCAGGTCTGAACTCAACATGGGAAGCCATAGCATGGAGGGATACATCGGACGAAAGCAAACCCCGAAACGTTTGCTTGGACTCGCTTCATGAAATTGATTCTTGGCCGACAACCTTCTTGTCACGTGATCCTCGTAGTGGAAGTTCTCTGATTGCCCCAAGGGGGCGCTCTCCAGTCCTTTGTGGAGTTCGTGCGACAACCGAAATTGAGGCTACCAAAGCATTGGCTCATATTCTTTCATCTCATCACACCGAGCGTTCAGACGGCCATCGCACCTTCATGACAAATCAGGCCACGGGGGACCATCTTCACCCTGCAACTCGTGCGGTGGTAGAAGAGGTCAAGGTTCATCCGCAACGAAAGCATGCAAGGATTCAGACGACCGAAGGCATTTGGGTTTCGTTTACAGAAGGAGGGCCTGTCAACCAATTGTCCAGATGGTTGAACGAAGGGGATGTTGTTGAAATGAGGGGCCTGGAGTCTGAAGACGGAACCTTCCACTTGGAGCAACTTCGTGTAATCTCATGGAGTGCAAGGGGCCAACAACGACCTTTGTGTTCAGCATGTAATATGCGAATGAAAAGCATGGGCCGTAACCAAGGTGTGCGATGCCCGAAATGTAAAGAGCGCATGGATGATGTTTGGGAAGATGTACCATCCGAACCACCGTTTCTTGATTGGGTAGAACCTCCAGCATCTGCCCGTAGACACCTTGCTCGCCCTCTTGGTTTGGATTCTAAAAAGTAATATTTCAATCCTATTTTCTTCGGAAAGATGAAAAGATACAGCGAACTCCGAATTATTATGGAACCTGAAACAAGTCGAAATATAGCATATTTACTCGGAGTGTTAACCCTCGCAGTTATGGTGTACTTCATTTCTCGAAGGGCAATGGAAAACCGAACAGAAATGCTCGAAAGTAATGCCCCCAAGGTTGCAGGTGAAGATGAACTTGAAGGTGGGGCTCGCAATCCACAACAATTTGATGAACCAGATGAAGATGCTTTGAATGAGATGGCTGAACTTTTGGGTGACGACGAAGATTTAGATGTGGAATCCTGAATCTTTAATTTCAACATCTAGCATTTTTTCTCCAGCGATGATGGTCCTGGAACCGCCTTCCCTTCTCCTCCACATTTTCCAGGTTTCGAATCCGGCTTCTGACATCGCCTTTTCACCTCTGGCAACAATTGGATGCTGCCCTTTCCCGCTTGCGTCAATACTTCCCTTTGAGATCAATAGGAGTGTGATGTCACCACCTGATTCTTGAGCCAACCGACCTACCTCAGCGACAAGGTCTGTGGGAATCCTTCCCGTGTTATCGCACCAATCATCAAGAACAACCAAGCCAACACTCGGTAGCCCGTGGATTGCTTCGATCATGGCATCAATAGCCCGTTCAAATTTACCTCCAAAGTTCATTGCATGGAATCTCGATGATTCGACCAACGAAAGATGGGAGAATAACTGTGAAAATCTTGAACCGTCAGGAAGGTCGCTGGATGCCCACAATACACGACCGTTGTTAGAGATAGTATCTGCGGCAAGGTGAAGGCCAAAACTCGTTCCACCCGTACTGCCTTCAACTGCAAAGTGAATGTTTTTTCCTTCCACTCCGAATACATGACGCTCCATGGTTTGAGACACGCGCCAATGGTGAATGAGTCTTGCGTAGTGTCAACACGGCTCAGCAAGGGCTATGACCTATGCAGGTGAGCAAGAACCATGGCCGGTGAAGTCCGAGACGGAGAGCGAATACCCCGAAGACCTCTTCCAGAGTTTGAGGAAGCCGCAAGTTTTGCTGAAGCATTGCAGCGAGATGGTTTCATGGGTACCGCACTCGGAGATAAAAACCAATATGGGCCCGTCGCAATGATGGTCATGTTACTAATTGTCGCAGCCATAACTGGAACGATTCTCCGATTGCTCCGTAATCTTTGAGCCGTTCAAAGAACGCTGAAAGTTCCCGAATTGTAGGGATAACATCAAACCCCGTATTGCTAGACCCAACGCATGGATGAGGGTTCTGTAAATGTTGAGGCACGTACATCTTCACAAGATAAGCGTTGGACCATTATGGCGGCTCTTCTTGGAACTAATACTGCCTTTATGTTGTTTCAGGGTATGGAGCAAGAAAACCACCCTACTGCAATCCGAGAGGTTGCTTTGACGATTATTGCTGTAGCCTTACCCTTCCAATCGGTTTATTTTCTGATTTACACTTTTCTTCTTGAACACGAATCTCAATTGAGCGAGGCTCGAAAAATCCGTTTACAATATGCCTCAGCAGTATGTCAAATCGTCGCCTACAGTTCTTTGATTGGGGTGGCGATGATGTGGTATAATATTTCGAATTATGTCGGTATATTCTTTGTGATCTCAACAGGATTAGCTCTTATTTTGATCCGTTCAGTCATGAGTCCAGTGGTTGCCGATTCAGCTCAATAGTCCATTAACTCCGATTTGAATCCCATCAAGGTGAACGGGAATATTGATGAATGGGGTCGCACGGACGACAACCATGGCATTCTGTCCACTGGATTACCGCTACGGCTGTCAAGAGTTCAAACACATTTGGTCCGAAGTTGGCCGTCATGAACGTCAACTCGAAGTTGAACGGGCTCTTATTTGGGCACACATGCAGCTCGGAAGGGTGACACAGGCCGACTATGACATAGTTGCCTCTATCGCAAATCCAACTTCGGTCACCAAAGAGCGGGTTTCTGAAATTGAAGCAGAGACGCGACACGACATCATGGCCCTTACAAAAGCCATGGCTGAAGCCGCAGGAGATGCTGGCTGGTGTATTCACCTTGGCGCAACATCAAATGACATTGTTGATACCGCAGTCGCTCTTCAACTTCGTGATAGTATCGTCATGCTTCGAGAGCAACTTTGCCTCCTCATTGGAGTATGTGCTGATGTTGCAGAACGTGAGCGTGACACCGTTATGCTTGGCCGAACACACGGACAAGCAGCCGTCCCAATCACATTTGGTCTGAAAGCCGCTGTTTGGCTTGATGAACTGCGCCGTCAACTCATCCGTTTGGACGAAGCGTCTCCTCGAATCTCAGTTGGTAAATTTTTGGGAGCAGTCGGAACTGGTGCAGCTCAAGGGGTAAATGCACGGGAACTTCAGCGTCTCATCCTCACGCATCTTGGTCTTGGTGTCCCCCTTGCAACCACACAAGTTGTTGGGCGTGACCGATATATTGAATATGTTTCATGGCTGGCTAATATCGCTACAACATGTGAGAAAATTCTTCAGGAAATCCGTAACCTTCAGCGTTCGGAGATTCAAGAAGCCGGAGAAGGTTTTGATGTTGAAAAGCAAGTGGGGTCATCAACGATGGCTCACAAAAAGAACCCCATCAAATCTGAAAACGCATCAGGTTTGGCTCGTATTGTCCGTTCAATGATTATTCCTACCTACGAAAATGCATTGTTGTGGCATGAGCGTGATTTAGCAAATTCCAGCAGTGAACGGTTTACACTATCTCACGGCTCCGCATTGTGTGAAGATGTTATTGCAAAAACACGAGATGTGTTAACCAATATGTGGGTTGATGCTGACCGTTGTCTCGAAAACATCAAGGCTCAACGCGGCCTTGTAATGGCGGAGAAAGTCATGATTGACCTTGTTGATCATGGAATTGCTCGGGATGAAGCGCATGAGATTCTTCGGGAAGCATCATTCACTGCTGTGGCAAACAAGGAAGAACTAATCGATGTTTGTAGTCGGACCCCTGCTATATCTGCTGTATTTTCTGCTGAGGAATTGGAAGCAATGTTTGACCCAGCCAACCATATTGGAGTTTCGGGCGAACTTGTTGACGAGTGTGTTGCCCTTGCTCGGGCCGCTATTCAATGAAACTCAAGATGACCGCGAACACCGTCCCAATGGGTCGTGTATTCAACATCCAGAGAATTGTTCATATGAGGGCCAGAAATCACCAGGGTTTCGTATTCTCCACCTTCCCCTTCAATGTGGAAGCGATATTTGTTAGCTAGATGGCGTAATTCTGTAAGCTTGTCCTCATTTAACAAGGTTCCAAGCCACGATTCATCTAATCCTTCACAACTTACGCCTGTGACCATTATCTCAAATCCGTTGGCCACCATGCCGGAGAGATGATGGTCACCGTCTTGATGCCACAAAGGCGTCCAACTAACGACATTAAGACGCTCCGCCATTCGCTCAAGCCTTGATTTTTGATAGTCGGAACGTAGTGCTCCGCTGACAAATCCATCAATCTCACGTTCCTTCAAGGCTGATTCTAAATCCACGATATCTTGAGGCGTTTCTCCGGATGTGTGGACGTTAACCCATTCTAAATCGGCAAGTTCTGCTTGTTGCTGAACGAGTTCGGTTCCTGGGATTTGAAACATGGGGGAATCCTCTCCGGTAACTGAAACCGTCACGAGACAATCAATGGTCCAGCCTTTACAATGAGCCCACCACCATGCGGCTGCCGAATCTTTTCCACCCGATGAAAGGACTGCAACTCGCATGACCATCCCATGCAGTCCACCTTCATGAGTATGGTTCTCAAACTGAGGGTTGATATGGGGGGAGTGTTTGAAAGGTTCGTTGATGGAGAGGCGGGTCATCTCAATACACCCGCATCCTCATAAAGTGTCAACGAAACGAAAGGAACAGAGGTCATGAATATGCAACCAAGCGGAAGAGGATACGACCATGGAATTACAACGTTTAGCCCAGACGGACGATTGTTCCAAGTAGAATATGCACGAGAATCAGTTAAGCGTGGAACCACCACTGCTGGCTTGAAATTCAAAGACGGTGTTGTCCTCGTTTGTGACAAGCGTATCATCAGCCGTCTCATTATTCCAGAGTCAATAGAGAAGATGTTCAAAGTTGACAACCACATTGGTATTGCTACATCAGGCCTTGTTGCAGATGCTCGTCAACTCGTTGCCCGGGCTCGTGTGGAAGCACAAGTTAACCGAATCACCTATGGCGCCACGGTCCCCGTTGACGTACTGGTGAAGAAGATTTGTGATTTCAAACAGTCATTCACCCAATACGGTGGTTCTCGTCCCTTCGGTACAGCCCTGCTTATTGGCGGAGTTGACGATAACGGAATCCATCTCTACGAGACAGACCCGTCTGGAGCATACCAATCCTACCATGCCGGTGCAATCGGAAGTGGCCGTAACACCGTAATTGAATTCTTTGAAGACAACTGGAAGGATAACATGACGCTCAACGCAGCTATGAAACTCGGTCTGGAAGCTCTCCGCACGGCCAATGATGCGGAACTAAACCGAGAAGCCGTTGAAGTCACTGTTGTTGATTCTGAAGGCTACAGAGTTCTCGACCGTGCGGCTGTGAACAAGCAAATCGACCGCCTCAAGCCACTCGAAGACTGAAATTAGGGCGGCACATTGATGCCTCCTCACGGATTGTCCCTACATGAGGGAACACTATGGTAAGTCTTGATGCAGCCGTTCTAGCACGGATGGAAAAGGGTGGTAAGAGATACGAGATTCTTGTAGATCCCTATCTCGTTGATGATTTCAAGGCTGACCCATCGTCTGTTAATCCTGACAATTTCTTTGCGATGGATGAAGTGTTTCATGACGCAAGAGGGGGAGAGCGCCCCACTGAAGAATCCATTGAGGCTGTATTTGGAACTCAAGACATCGTTGTGATAGCACAAACTATTTTCCAAAAAGGAAGTCTTCAACTTACTACTGTTCAACGGAAGGCCATGGTGGAAACGATGCGTCAACAGATCATTCATCAAATTCACACGCAGGCAGTTGACCCAAAGACGAAGTCGCCACACCCTAAGACTCGACTTGAACTCGCTTTAGACGAATCAAGGTATTCTGTCGACCCGTTTAAGCGCCTTGATGAGCAAGTCAAGGACGCCATTGCCAAACTCAAACCACTCATTCCTCTTTCTTTTGAATCCGTTCGTCTTGCAATTAAAGTACCTGGCTCTGCCTTTGGTGGCGTCAATAAAATTCTACGTCCATATCAACAAAAGCAAGGCTGGCTGGAAGATGGTTCCTGGGCATGCGTCATTGAATGCCCAGCAGGGATGAAACCAGATTTAATCGGACAAGTTATGCGTCGTTCTTCCGTTGCAGAAGTCAAAGAATTGTAAGCGGGCAACCTGTTGGCTATAGGGTGGCCTTTATCATGGGATGTCGTTTCGCCATGGATGGAGAGAAAAGAATGTCCCAAGGTCAAACCGGCGCCGAGCAGCGCCTCGTGACCCCGGGTATGGCCATCGGGCCATCCGCCGGGAAGCGCGCAGGAAGCGGTATTATTACCGAACAAGATACAATGATTGCTACCCAACTTGGATGGCTTCAAGAAAAGAACAACACCATGTCTGTTCATCCCATTCACTCGGCTTACATGCCTCGTTCTGGCGACCTCATTGTTGCCAATGTTGCAGAAGTTCGCAACAACTTGTGGTTCATGGATATCAACGGAGCCTTCCAAGGATTGCTCCCCATGTCACTGGCCCCATGGAAGGTTGAATTTGGGGCTGCACGTCAACACATGGATGTTGGCAATGTGGTCTTAGCCCGAGTTCAAGAAGTGGATGAATGCCACAATGTTGTCCTCACAATGAAAGGCGTCGGCCTTCGTCGCCTGAACCAAGGTGCTGTAGAAAATATTCCTGTCCAACATGTGGACCGTGTCCGTGGAGAAGGCAACAGTCTGCTCCAACGATTGCGAGATGCCAGTGATTGCCGCATTATGGTCGGCGAAAATGGTCGTGTATGGATTGACGGCGATTCAAATGGAATCGCATGGGCTCGAAAGGCTCTCAAAATGGTGGCTAACAAAGGCCACACTACTGAATTCGAAGCGATTCTCGCAGAGATGGAACAAGAAAAGAAAGGTGATGCTTAATGGGTGGATATGGAGATGTACAACTACTACGAGAAGATGGTTCACGCCTAGACGGGCGAAAACTGGATGAAATGCGACCGGTGAAAATAGAAGCAGGTGTTCTTCCCGCTGCTGATGGCTCAGCCATGGTCACCCACGGACTCAACGTTGCTGTTGCAGCTGTTTACGGACCAATGGAAGCACATCCAAGAAAGATTCAACGCCAAGACCGAGCAGTAATTGATGTTCGTTACAACATGGCTCCTTTCTCAACTTCTGACCGAATCCGACCTGGATTCAACCGACGCTCTCGTGAGATCTCCAAAGTAACAGCCGAAGCACTTGAATCGGTTGTATTGGTTGAACTATATCCTCGCTCAAAGATCCGAGTTGAAATTGAGATTCTCGCTGCGGAAGCTGGTACTCGTTGTGCTGGAATCACTGCCGCTGCAGTAGCTCTTGCTGATGCTGGAATTCCAATGCGTGACTTGATTGTTGGAGTTGCTTCAGGAAAAATCGAGGACACTGTTGTTCTTGACCTGGACAAAGCAGAAGACAACTATGGTCAAGCGGACCTACCGGTTGGAATCTTGCCTAACACTGGAGAAATTGCCTTCCTCCAAATGGACGGCGACCTCTCACCCGATGAATACAACCTCGCTATGGAATATAATTTCAAGGCTGCAAAGGAAATCCATGAAGTCATGGTGGAGGCCTTGCAACGACGGTACCAAGGAGGTGATGTCTGATGCCTGAACTCGTCCCTAGTTTGCTACGACAGGAACTTGCTCGCCTTGCAGAAGAAGATTCCCGTCTCGATGGCCGTGGTCGTTGGGAACCTCGTGAAATTACACTAGAAACCGATTGCCTCTACAACGCAGAAGGATCGGCAAAGGTAACCATGGGTGGAACCATCGTTTACGCAGGAGTCAAGTTTGAACTTCGCACTCCTTGGCCAGACCGACCAACACAGGGTTCCCTCATGTGTGGAGCTGAACTCCGACCTGTGGCTGGACGAAAGTACGAACCAGGTCCACCATCGCCTCAATCCATCGAGCTCAGCCGTGTTGTTGACCGTGGAATCCGTGAATCCGGATGTATTGACATGGAAAGTCTGTGCATTGTACCCGGTGAGAAAGTTTGGGGTGTCATGATTGACATTCACGTCCTTTCCGACCAAGGTAACATCTTCGATGCTTGCGGCCTAGCTGCTATCGCTGCTTTGCGCACTGCGGTCGTTCCTGCAGAACGTTTTGATGTCGGTGAAGATCACAAACTGCAAGTGAGCAGTACTCCAATTATGGCGTCTTTTACCCGCGCTGGAGGTCGATTTGTTTACGACGCATCAGAGGAAGAGGAATTAGGAGGCGACGAGCGCATTCACATTACTCTCGGAGATAAGGGTCACCTCCACTCATTACAGAAGGGGCTAAAAGGGGTATTCACTCCCGCTGAGTTTGCTGAGATATTCGATGAGGCTCAGAAGCACTGTGTTGTACTTCGAAAACTCGTAGCAAAAGAGGAGGGGAACTGATTGGCAAAGCGAACACAGAAAGCCGGAGCAACAGCACGATTTGGTGCACGATATGGTGTCTCAGTACGACGAAACGCAGGTTCAGCAATGGCCAAGCGTTCCCGTAAATACACATGTCCTGTTTGTCAATATCAGAAGGTTGAGCGCCAATCTGTTGGTATTTGGGTCTGCAAGAAGTGCGATCATACCTTCGCCGGTGGCGCATGGGAGCCGTTCACTCGTGCATCCGAAGCCAACAACAGAATTCTACGACGGTCCGTTGACGGTGCAACCACTGCTGACATGGCCTTCATCGCACAGGAAGCTGCAATGAACTACGAGCGAGAGCTCGCAGAAGGCATGCACGCCAACGAAGAAGAAGAGTGAGCATCAGTTGATGGTGTCGAAATGTGGCACCTCTCATTAAGCGTCTGCTCAAGGTCTAACCTTGACACTCAGTCACTATGTGCAGCGCTTACCACGGATTGTGAAACGACTTGGATTAATTCGGATTCATTTGAATTTAAACTCATAGAATCAAAATGCAAAGACCTTCGTGCTATGTGGAATACAAGGATGAGGGGTCTGATTGCAACCGATGAAGTGTTGAAGGTCTTCGCAAAGCATTCTTGAACCATCGCACGGTCCAACAAACAGGTGAGAGCATGGAGAATCTAGAACAACTTCAATTGGTAGTGGGAGAAGTCCAAGCTGCCCGTCAACAAGTCAGTGGTGTTCGTGCCCAAGTTCAAGAACTTGAAGGAACAATTACCGCCGTTCAAAATCAGCCCCCTCATCTTGCGCTCCATCGACAACTCGGTGGCGTCTTGGTTGAAGTTGCCGACAGGGAACTCCTTCTCTCGGAATTACGAGAAACACTTTCTGCATTGAATATTCATTTGGAGCGATTCACAGAACGTGAACTTCAATTGGTCCAAACCTATGATGAACTCAAGAAATCTCTTCAAGGGGCCCAAGAATGAGTTTATCTGATGAGGGACGTGTTGAGGACCTCAATACCTTTCATGCATGGCTCATGAGGGCAGTTGATCTTGGTCCAGTTGCAGTAATTACCGGTAAAAATGGTGACATGGATACGGTTGGTTCAGCAGTTGCTCTTGCCTCTTCTCACCCCCACCTCATGGCTTGTGGCCTGCATCTGGGTAGGGTCGCAAAACGAATGGTCGAACACCATCATGCTCCATTTCGGAAATTGAATCCAAATCATCGTGCCTGGCCAGCAGACCTCGCAGGTCTCATTGTCGTTGATGCATCTGCTGAAAGCCAAACGGGCCTCTCACTACCCGATGTCCCGAAGTGCATATTGGATCATCATGCAACAAACGAGTGGGACCTAGGTGAGAATGATATTAGTTTGCGTTGGGAAGTGAAGGCTACAACAGAGTTAGTTGCTGAATACTTATTCAAATATTCAAAAGCGACTCTCACGCCTCAAGTATGTGAATTTTTACTCGCAGGACTCATCACTGATACTGGACGCTTCCGCCATGCGAACCATGGTTCATTTTCTACCGCAGGAAACTTGATTCGACATAGTAATATGGACTATCAAACCTTTATTCAATTCATAGAAGAGGAAACTATTTCTCCAAGTGAACGAGGTGCAATTCTTCGTGGTATGAATCGGGCTGAATTAACTGAAGCAGGTCCATGGTCTCTTGTTCGAACACGGTGTGGGACACTTGAGGGTAAGGTTGCATCGCTTCTTTCCTCCATAGGTGCTGACGCAGTAGTGGTCACGCGACAAAGGGACGGACTAACTCGTCTCACAGTTAGGGCACCTCGGTCCAGCGTCAATCACGGCTTGCACCTCGGTAAAATTATGGCAGAAGTAGCAAGTAATATCGGTGGAGATGGTGGTGGGCATGATGGTGCTGCAGGCTGGACAGGTGCAGTAGAACCAGTTGCTGCTGAATCAGCTTTTATTGATGCAGTGGCCCGGACGAAACGTAAGGAGTGAACATTATGACTATTATTGAAACACCGCAGGGGCCAGGTCATTTCGTATCCAAGTGGAGGTCTGAAGGGCCTGTTAATAGCAACACCTTGGAACTCTGGAAGAATGAGATGGAATTCTCATCATGGCTACCACTTGCAGAGGCCGCTCTTTTCTTGGACGCCCCTGAATTGTTGGAAACAATGGATTCACTCCTGAGTACTGCCGAACGGTCGGTTTTAGGATTGGTTCGCCGAAGGTGGCTTGGAGATACTCATCTTCTTGAACCAATTGAAACAGCCTTAGTAATCACAAGAAACCCTGAGACTCGTGACCTCGCCCTAGAAGGTCGTCTTAGGATGGAACGTGGTCTTGTTCGCTATGAGGCGGGTGATCTTGAGGGTGCAGATGAAGATTTAGCTTGGGCAGAAACACGGCTAAAATCTGTAGCTCTTGCAAGTCGTGACCATGATCTATCCTTGCTTAACAAAGCCGCTTACCATCTTGCACAAGGTGAAAACCTCATGGCTTTGCAGGTTTACGGAGACATTTCGAGGACCGGCGGTCATGCCCATGAAACTATTGCCATTTCTCGATTAGGTGCGAGTAGGATAAGGTATGCAATTGGGCATTTATTTGATGCGGGCCGTCATGCCTGGAATGCACACAAGCACGCTATCCTCGCACACCAACACCATATGGCGATTGAAGGTGGCTCAATGTTCATTGAACTTGCATTGGAACACATTGATGATTCCGCTCTACCAATGAGTGTTCAAGTAGAAACCGCCAAACCGGTTAATATTGATGAAGAACGACCTGTTTTGGCGGTACAAATGAACGATGTTACAGACATCTTTGATTGGTGCATTGCGCATATGGATGAGGGATACAGCGGACCTGAGCGTCCAGATGTGAGAGCCATGCTTTTGATTGCTCACAAACTGAATCGTATGGAGGTGTTTGAACAGTTGATGACCAATCCCGAAGAGGTTCATGATCCAATGCTCGCAGCTGTTGCCCAAGCATGCTGTGATGACGACGAATCAGCAAGGATTTCATGGGCAAGTCGCCTTTCAACCTTGACGTTACTTTGAATCCGCATTGGAGAAGTAGTTTGCAAGGTCTTCAAATTCTTCTTCAGTCCATTCGATAACTGGGGGGGTCTTTTCCCACCACTTGACCGCAGTAACCTTTTCATCACGAACCGTCCACGAACTTTTTTCTGTCGGTGGAACAACAACATGACCAACCCATCCTTTTGGGTAGTAGGTTTTGTTCCAAGAAACTAACCTGCCGATCATTCCAGTCTCTTCTTGTAGTTCCCTTAGTAGGGCATCCTTCGGTTGCTCATGTTCTTCCAAATGCCCGCCAGGTATCTCCCAGCCACGTAAGGGATGTTCTACGAATAGGATTCTACCGCCTTGACCCATTGGTGTGAGGGATTCTCCTTCACAGGTGACCCAAGCAAGGGCAAAAACTGGTAGGTTGTTAACCATTGAATCTCACATCTTTTGTTGAATTTCTCGGAGGATATCTTCGGCCCAATCCTCACCATTTGCAACCAATCGCCGGGCCATAAAGAAGGCCTGTTGATAGTCTTCAGCATCTATCAAAGCCTCAAGTCGCACCCTATCGAGATGTACTGTAACCGCCTCTTCCTCTACAACTTCGTTAACGATGACCTCTGGGGTTGAAACACGTTTTGTAAGAGCGACCATGCTCTCTAAAAAAGCATCGCGATGGGTAACCGATGGTCCAGACCAGGGTGATGCATCTTTTCCATCCATGCTCTCTTTCAACCGGGCGAGAAATTGGTCGCGTACTTCCAAATGTGGTCGTAATTGTTGCACGTGGTCATAGCACGACCAAGCATCGTCGATTTCCTCCCTTCGTTCGTGCAGCCTTCCCATTTCCATCCAAAGTTCGTGATTATTGGGTCTGTGGGCAAGTAAATGTCTGGCAAGTTCAATGAATAAATTTTCATCGCCAGAAGTGCGGATACGTTCCAATCTCCTCCCAAATACGATATTGGCTCTCTGGTCTCTAAAATCAAGTCGCTTACATCGCTCAGAAAATTCGGAGAGAGTGATTGAAAACGCAGAGGCCTTTTCTGGTTTTTCTTCGCTCTCAATTATCAATAACCACCAAGAATCGGGATCCAGTGGGTCACGAGAAAATGCAGCTTCAAGGAGTTCTCTTCCCACGGCAAGAAAATCTATTCCTTTCAGTTGGTCAAGATGTTCTGGGTCTCTTCCCAAAATCGAGAAAACATCTTCCATAACTGCGTGCAAACCATCTCCGTCTTTGTTTGCAACTTTGAGTTCTGCAAGGCAACGCCAATTTCGTTCGTCCGTGAAGTCATGAAGAATGGCCTGTCGGGCATTTTGTTCTGCCCAAGCATAGTTTTCCCGAGAACGGTCCGGGTCCTTCAGAGCAAGATTAGCAAACTTTTGTGCAGATGACCTGTAGCGATTTCCAAGGTTTCGTCTTGGATGTTGGAGCAAGTCTTGGCTGTCAACCATGTTATCACCTTATTGGACGGACATGAAACCTTTGCGGTCTACACCAAAATCAATAGTAGCGTCGTATCCGATTTTTGATGTGTTTCCATCTTCATAGCGGGATGGGTCTAGCGAGCTTCCCTTTTGATTTGAGAGGATTAAGGTATCCTTGTCTGGTTGCCAGCGGGTCATCATTGCCCATTCCACTCGTACGGGGTCAGTGATGTCTATGTCTTCATCCACTACGGTGACAATCTTCATGCTTTTATGACCTGCAAAGGCAGCCTCTATCGCTTTCATTGCGTCGTCCGCATTGACTTTCTTAATTTTCAACACGGCACCGAGCCAACCGCATCCACCTTCGGTCATATGTACATCAACACACTCAACGACTTTATTCACTGCAGCCTTGATAGTTGGGGCTCTTGGAAGACCCATCAATGTCTTATGTTCAGCTTCGCCAGGTATCAGTGCATGGAAAATAGGATTGTCCCTGTGGCTTACGCCCTCAATTTCAATGACTGGTTCTTGACGAATATCGTCAACGGTTCCTGTAATGTCTACATAGGGTCCTTCATCGTCATCCTCGGTGGTAATTCTTCCCCACATGACATATTCAGCGTCAGATGGCACATGGATTCCATTTGGTAGGGCTACCAATTTCAGGGGCTTGTTGTATAATTTTTCGTGCAATGTGGCTGCAATTGTCAATTCGTCGATATTCTCGTTAAATGACATCGCAGCAGCCAGCAACACAACAGGATCGGGCCCATTGACAACTGCAATGGATACTTCTCGCCCCTCTTCTCTTGCATTCATGACCATCGTACGCAAATGGCGTGGGACAAGTCGGACGACGAGGTGGTTTTTATCTCTCAAAAACTGACGATGGAAGGATACATTTCGTATCCCATTATCTTCTGCGATAATGATGCTGGCTGAAGAGTAACGTCCACGGTCTGCCGGCCAGTGGTGTGGGATAGGTAGCGATTCAAGGTCAACATCTTCTTGTTGGTTTTCCATACAAGGGGCTTCGTTCTGGCTAACCGTTTCTGGAGTACTTGGATTTGACATAGCCCAACCTAGTGTGTCAATGTACTCTTCCGGCTCAATTCCGATGGCTTGGCATAACCGGTCCCGCGTCAACATATTCACGGCGGCTCTATGTCCGGGGCATTCGGAAATATTGGTGAACACGGTCATGGCATGACCACTGGCTTGGGAATGGTTTAGCATGCCGTGGCTAAGGCTTATTTCTTTGTCTTCTATTGAAGCAGCGCCGAGATGGTCTCTGAATGCCATGGTTCTCCCAGCGGGCGGAGTCGCTTGAATGTTGTTCAAAAAATGATAGGAATGAGAAGTAAAAAAACGAATGACGCCGCCATGAAAGCGTTGTGAATAAGGGATTTGATTAAATAGGGGCGGCAAGTCGGCGAACTGCTCAATGGGTGATGATTATGGGTAGAGGACTCTTTGCAGGTGCCAAAATGGCCAAAGACCGACAGAAATTCCGTTGGTCAGATCGTCGATATAAGAAGCGTATGCTCAAGTCTCGAGCTAAGCATGACCCGCTTGCTGGGTCCACTCAAGCCAAGGGTATCGTTATTGAGAAGGTCGGTATTGAAGCCAAACAACCTAACTCAGGTATCCGTAAGGCAGTCAAAATTTCTTTGATTAAGAACGGAAATAAACTCACTGCTTTCGCTCCCGGCGATGGTGCAATCAACTTCATTGATGAACACGATGAAGTGATGGTTGAAGGTATCGGCGGACGCATGGGTCGTTCGTACGGAGATATTCCTGGTGTCCGCTACAAGGTCATTCAAGTCAACGGAGTTTCCCTTGACGAAATGGTCCGTGGACGAAAGGAGAAGCCAGTCCGCTGAGGTGATGATGATGAGTGATACAGAATCAGAAGTCGAAGAAGTCGTCAAGCCAATCGCAGGAATCGGAACCAAAGTTTTCGGTAAGTGGGATGCATCAGAAGTGACTTGCAAGGATCCAGGGCTCGCCCCATACATCAACCTCACAACCGTGGGTGTCCCTCATACTGGCGGACGACACGCTAATGCATGGTTTGGAAAAGCCAAGCTTTCAGTGGTTGAGCGATACATCAACAAACTCATGCGAACCGGAAACTACACCGGTAAGAAAATGGGTGCTATGAAAGCATTCGAAGGTGCTCTCGATACTATTTCAGAAAAATCTGGAAACAATCCCCTTCAGGTCTTTGTTAACGCTATTTGCAATGCTGCCCCTATGGAAGAGATTACCCGAATCAAATTCGGTGCAGTATCTCAACCCAAGGCCGTAGATTCATCACCTTCCCGTCGTTTGGATGTTGCCCTTGCAAACCTCGCACGTGGTGCTCAACAAGGTACGCACAAGTCAAAGCGTACCCTCAAGAGTTGTATCATCAACGAGTTGAACAAGGCTTCCGCTGGTGACGTAACTTCCTACGCCGTTGGCAAGAAGGAAGAACTCGAGCGAATCGCAGCCTCGGCTCGTTGATTGAGATGCGCTTCCATCCGTCCTGCGGGCGTTTGGAACAAGTCCATCCATCTCCAGGACCACCTTGTCTATACCATCTCGTGAGATTATTCTTTAATGGTCGATTTCCGACATTGTTCTTATTCCGAGGGTGATATTCCGTGGTTGAATCGGGCAATTTAGACTCATCAGACATGACAACCGTATCGCGTCTCCTCATTGCTGGTATGTTTTGTGGGTCGCTTGTCTCTCTTATCTTGCTTAATCGGAGTTTGTTGGCTCTTGATGCTGATTTAATTTATGGTTCAACAGATGTTCAAAAGGGACTTCGGGTTTTGTATAGACTGGCTTGTGGATATCTCGGCTTCCATGCCATATTGTTCTGGATTGTTCGGAACCCAGTGCCTGGGCAAATGACTCCGCTGTTCCGTGAATCCAATCAACTCGAGAAACATGCGACAACTGGGGTCGAACGTTTGGTACCCTTCAGTTCTTGGACCCTGATTGCATTTTGTACGTCCATGCTCGTAAACGGGATGATATCGCTCTATTCTTGGATGGGGCAGCCTCTCCCCGAATGGGTTGTCGTCGTCGGTGGTGCTTTCTTTGGTATCGCTTTCAGTTCAGCGGCACTCACAGCAATTATTGTTCGTTATGTGATTCTACCTGATATGTTGAACAAGCAGATGGAAATGGATCATATGTTTCTAAAACACGAACAGATGATGCACAATTTTTCCTTAATTTTTCTTTCTATTGAAATGATATTTGGTTGGGTTCAGTTACCACTGGCTATGGTAGTGTTTGGGTTCCTATACGGCAGCATTTATCTTATTTTTGCAGAATATTGGGCTACTCGTGGTGGAGGGTATTATGTCTATGAGTTCATTGATACACGGCCATCTAACGCTCCATTTCTTTTGATAGGCCTTGTTATTGTCTGTGCGCTCAGCTTTTCTATTGGAGTATTGGCGCTTTCTTTGCGTTTAGAGAATGTTTTTGCCGGAACGGCTTTTATCATTGTCTTTCTTATTTTGACGACTCGTTTCATTAATCCTTCACCTATCCAAAGTGATTCATGAGGGAGAACTTCTCTCAAATCTGACCCACTTCAAAGGTCATCTTGATGTGAAACACTGCGAGTCACTTAAGAACCCCTTTTCGGTGGGACGAAGTAACGAGAACACGGTGGTAACCATGGGACGCAAAGAAGACAACATCAAGAAGGCCACAGAGGTCATGCATATCCTTCCTCAAATTCGAAACTTGTGCATCGCTGCACACATCGACCACGGAAAGACAACACTTTCAGACAACCTCATTGCCGGTGCCGGTATGATGTCAAACGAACTTGCTGGTGCTGCCCGTGTTTTGGACTTTGACGACCAAGAATCAGCTCGTGGAATTACCATCAACGCAGCTTCTGCTTCTATGGTTCACAGGTTGATGGAACTGATTTCCTAATCAACCTCATTGACACACCTGGTCACGTTGACTTTGGTGGAGACGTTACCCGTGCTATGCGAGCTGTTGACGGATGTTTTATCCTTGCTTGTGCTGTTGAAGGGCCAATGCCTCAAACAGAGACTGTTGTTCGCCAAGCGTTGAAGGAGAAGGTAAAGCCAGTTCTTTTCATCAACAAAGTAGATCGACTAATCAACGAACTAAAGGTTACTCCTGAAGACATGTTGAAGCGTTTTGAAGAAACTATCATCAAGGTTAACAAACTCATTCGCCAATTCGCTCCTGAAGAGATTAAGAAAGACATGGCAAGTCAGCGTTATGGATGGAACTGTTGCATTCGGTTCAGCTTACCACAACTGGGGAATTACCATTCCATACATGAAGAAGTCTGGTGTATCCATGACTGAAATCTTTGAATACTGCAACAACGAAGACCAGAAAACTTTGGCTGAGAAAGCTCCAGTCCACGAAGTTCTTCTTGACATGGCTGTTACCAAACTCCCCGGTCCCGTAGAAGCTCAACCATACCGTATCCCTAACATTTGGAACGGTGACCTTGAATCGGAAATTGGAAAGGCTATGGTCACATGTGACCCTGATGCAGAACTTGCAATGATGATCACCAAGATTTGGATGGACCCTCACGCAGGGGAAGTTGCTGTCGGACGTATTTACTCAGGTTCCATTCACCAAGGTGAATCCGTATTCGCAATCGGTGCTGCAAAGGCAGAGCGTGTGCAACAAGTTTCAATGATGGTCGGAGGGGACCGAATCACTGTACCTAAGGTTGTTGCTGGAAACATTGCAGCAGTTACTGGTATTCGCTCAGCAGCCGCTGGTGTTACACTTTCACGTGACAAGGACTTCGTTCCTTTCGAAGCAATCCGTCACTACTCAGACCCTGTGGTTACAGTTGCTGTTGAACCAAAGAGCATGAAGGACCTTCCAAAGTTCATCGATGCACTACGTTCTCTTGCAAAGGCTGATGCTTCACTTCAAGTTACTACCAACCAAGAAACAGGTGAGGCTCTTCTCGCTGGAATGGGTGAACTCCACTTGGAGATTACAGTATACCGTATTGAAGAAGAACAAAATATCAAGGTCAAGGTAAGTCCTCCAATCGTTGTTTACCGTGAAGGTATCGAAGGCAGCAGCAGTGGACATTCGTTTGAAGGTAAATCACCAAACCGTCACAACCGATTCTTCTTTGAAATTGAAGCCACTTCCTGAAGAGGTCGTCGCTGCACTCCGTTCAGGGGACCTCGGAGACGGTCCTGTCCGCTCCGGAGATGCTAAGGAAACCGGAAACAAATTCGGAGAACTTGGAATGGAACAAGGATACGATGCGAAAGATTTACGCAATCAAGGGAACCAACGTCCTAGTGAATGATACCAAGGGTATTCAAGGACCTCCACGAGACTCGTGAACTTGATCATTGAAGCATTCAATGAAGTATGTGTAAAGGGACCAGTTGCTGATGAACCAGTCAAGGAATGTATCGTTCGTCTAGTTGATGCTAAACTGCACGAAGATGCAATTCACCGTGGACCTGCTCAAACCATCCCCGCAGTCCGTAATGGAATCAAGGGTGCTATGATGCGTGCTCGCACAGTAATTCTGGAACCTATGCAGAAGGCATTCATTTCACGTTCCAAACGACTGGCTTGGTCAAGTAACTCGTGAAGTCACAACCCGCCGTGGTATCATCGAAGACATGCCTTCTGAAGGTGAACGTTACGACCGTTGTCGGTGTCATTCCAATTGCAGAAACTTTCGGTTTCTCAAACGACATTCGTGCTGCTTCTCAAGGACGAGCTGTTTGGAACACTGAAAATCTAGGTTTCGAGATTCTACCACCTCAACTCTTCGACAAGGTAGTTGGAGAAATTCGTCAGCGTAAGGGCCTGAAGCCCGAACCTAACCCCGAATCTTACTATTCCGACTGAGGTTGACCCTATGGAACCCAGAATTCTTGGGTTATTTGTCAACCCTAACGGAGGAGTTCCAAAACATCCAGTGGAAACACTAGTGGTTACTAATACCGGATGTATCGGGGACCGCCAAAACGATCTCAAGCATCATGGTGGACCAACAAGAGCAGTATGTTTGTTACTTGATTCTGTTTTGACAAGATTAATTTCAGAAGGCCATCCTATCGGTCCTGGTTCCACTGGAGAAAATATTCTAATCCAGGGTTTAGAGGCAAATTCTTTCACTACCGGTGTGATATTGGACTTTGGTTCAGTAACTTTGCAGATAACTGGTCCTGCTCCACCTTGCAAGACCATCAAGGCATCATTCCTCAATGAAGGCTTTAGTGCGCTCAGCCACAAACGAGACGCTAGTCAAACGCGTTGGTATGCATCTGTTATGAAAGCAGGTAAAGTAGAGACGGGCCAATCTGTTTCAATCCTCAATGAATCCGAGCAAGTTGGAAGTCCGTAAGCTCTCTGAGAGCGACCATCGCCGGGCCGTCCCCTAACCGATCAAGACACTCGTGTGCTTCTGCATGATACGCCACAGCTTTTTCACGTGCATATGCTATTGAGCCCAAATCTTCGAGAGCCTTGAGTCCTGCTTGCAAATCTTCAGGAGCAACATCTTCACCTTTACCCAACACCTTTAGTAGAATTTCCTTAGCCTCGGAATCTGGTTGTTGAAGGGCGTGAATCACCATCAGCGTTCGCTTACCTTGAGCAACATCCGAACCTGCGGGCTTACCTAGTGTGGCTGAATCGGAGAGTACATCAATCAAGTCATCCATTAATTGGAAACATAATCCTACAGATAGCCCCCATTGAGCCATCAGTTGAATCACCTCATCATCAGCCCCAGAAACACGGGCTCCGATTTCTGCACAGGCGAGGAACATGACAGCAGTTTTCCCTTCAATCATTTCTAAATAATCCTCTTCGGAAACATTGAGACGATCTTCAAATTCAATGTCAAGTTGCTGCCCTTCGCTAACACGTCGGACCATCCAGGCAATTCTGTTCACCAGTGGGGCGACATCATGTGGTTCCAAATTTTCTGCTTGAACCAATCGCTCAAATGCAATAGCAAGCATTGCATCACCTGCGTTTATTGCAGTGGGCATATCATATTCAATGTGAACAGCATTTCGACCACGGCGAACCTCATCATCATCCATGATGTCATCGTGTACGAGGGTAAAGTTGTGGACCGTTTCAATGGCTGCACCGATATCAAGGAGCCCTGAATGTGTGTCTCCTACGGCCTTGGCCACTAACCATGGTAGTGTGGCTCGCATCCGCTTTCCACCTCCTTCAATTAGATGCATCATAGCATCAGCAAGGCGTGGGTGGCGTGATGCACGCAAACTGGATTCAATACGTTGTTCAACAAGTGGTTTCACTTCCTTAATTGATGTGATAAGGTCTGCTCCAATCGCATTAGGTAGCATGTGGCTCACATCACCCATGTCATGGATGAGGTCGTCGCTCAAAGCTTCAAGTTCGGTCTTATCTCCGATTGCAGCCCACCAATTTGAGTTCATGACTCGTGCGGCAATACAACGGAACCACGGCGCAACAGCTTCTTCTCCTGCACGCTCTTCAAGGAGCATCATTTCGAGTTGGTCTTGGTTAACCCACATAACTTCAGAAACCTCATTGGTGTTCTGACTGACTTCTACATCGGCTTGTATGACTAAGATATGGTCCAATTCACGCTCGATCCATTCTTGATTCATACGGGATGAATATCGCATCTTCGTCATGAATACAAAATCATCGATAGAAATGGATTCTGGGGAGATCCCTAACTCTTGTTCTAACTTGCGTATTGCAGCACGCTTGACACCAATTGCGTTTTTCTCGTCAAGTTCCTCTTCGCTGTGAAGCGGGTGAGAACAACATGAATTAGCCCATACGCCCGGGAACGTTACTTTGTCCATTGAACGCCGCTGAAGCAATAATTCATTGTTGGAATTGAAGAGAAGAACGCTAAACGCCCGATGGTATTCACCAGCACCAGAATGTGATTCCAATTTTGAGATAGGGCCGATGACGTGATCGTTTTCTGAGACCTGAATGACAGCTTCCGCCATCAACTCAGCCTGGGTCCGGTCTTCCGAAACTAAGTTTTTTCGTTGGACATCATCCAAGGTAAGAGAGGGGACATCATCAATACCGTAGCCAGTCATGTCAGTCCCCACCCATGGTGAGCGCGGTCGCTACATGAAGAGTTCTCTAATGTTATTTGGAAATTGATGACGAGGGGTGTAATTTTGTACCTCTAACGACACGACCTAAACAAGCGTCCAAAACTCGCGATGGATGGCCACCGTTGACCATGGTGACGTCAATCCCGTATTCGGCAACATAGAATCCTCTGTCAACTTTAAGGCCAATTCCACCCGTTACGTCAATGGCCGATTCGTGTTCTCCATCAAATACATGTTCCGTTGTAAGTACCTCGATGAGATCGTCTGGGCCAGCTTGCATTGGCGGGACAGCCAACACTCCATCAACTCCTCCTATTGCAAAAATAAGCCGTTTAACATGGGGTACTTCAACGGCAATTCTCGCAACAAGGTCATCTCCAGAAAGAATTCCGAATTCCTTGTCTCCTTCGCATGAAACAACATCGCCAAAGGTGACCATGGTAATTCCTTTTGGTGCATGAATAAAATGCTCAAGAGAACCCTTGAAGTCTGCTCCTGTCTCATTGGCCCACTGGTGAGGTGGTAGAGATACGGCTGAAATGTCTCGTTTTGTTAAGGCTTCCATGATATGCTTGTTAAGTTCCAGCATGTCCTTTCGAACCTCCACAATAGCTTCATCTTGGGTCATTGGACCTAAGGTACTGGAATCCGAGGGATTGAGTCGTCCCTCCGCCAGACGGTATTCTTTTGCTTTAAGATGGCCAAAGGAACCAGCCCCATGGACAAGAATGACATCAATTCCGAGTAAATTACATTCTAGTATTTGATCCGCCAAACTTCCTATGACATCTAACCGAGGTTGCTTGAGAACGTCTTTCTTCGTGATGAGTCCACCGCCCCACTTGATGACTACACGCTCTCGCATAGTTGATGGAGCATTTCTTGCGCAATGAGCGTACCGCATGTTTGCAGATGATTCCAAGCATTCATGAGGCAAGGCGGACGAGCCAAAGACATGGCGGACGAACCGAATGTTGACGAATTCATGCGACACTTGCAAGTCTGTATCGAAGAGGCTCGCACGATTGCGGATAGCGAGGAGCGAGAGAACAGGCTATGGCAGTTGGAATCCGCTCTACAAGAAGCCATTATTTACAAAAATAGAGTTGCAGAACTCCAACGTCACGGTATCGATCCTATCCTACTTGTTGACAAAGAAGCATTGGAACAAAAGACACCTGCTCCTTTCAAGGTAGAGGCATTAATGACTGGCCATTCACATTGCAGTTCATGCAATACGGTTCTTGAGAACGACCTTAATTTCTGTCCGGCTTGCGGTCAAGAAAAGAAGTGATTCACTCTTCTTCTGCTTCTTCTTGCTCCCATTGAGCAACGATTTCGAGGAGCAGTGGGTCATCTGGCTCGACCTGGTAAAGGTATTCTCCGGGCACTTCGTCGGTGAGGAATACTGTTTTCCCCGCGCGGTAAATGGTGTGTCCATCTGCAATGGCTCGCGAAGTATCAACTTCAAGAATCGCTGGGCGGTGGATGTGGACGTGTCCTGCTTCCATTGCGTTAGGAATGGTGCGTGAAAGGTGGACGTTCTTGCGGTCACCAGCGGTGAGACCAAATTCAAGCAATGTGGCGATGTCATCTGGAGAGCATGGGAAATAGAGTCCTTCGGGAATCTCATCTGTAGGAAGGTCCAGGTCAATTTCAATCGAGTGGGCATAGGTCGCACGGATCATGCCGTTCTCGACTTGGTAGCGTCCTTTGTCATCTGCGTTGGAGATGGCTTCAAAGTGCCAGGCTCGCAACCAGTGATAATGGCGACGTTGCTTTCCAATGGCTTCGGAAAGTTCCCGGGCGTTCACCCACCCGTTGATGTCCATTTCAACGTTGAACTTTTCTGGAGCGTGGCGCAAAACGAGGGCTAGAATGCGACCTAGCGAATTGGATTCCTTGTCGCTCATGATGAATTTTCCTTCCTCGTTACAGACGGGGCAGTTGGTTCCGGAGAAGTGTCCATGGGTTCGGCATTGGCGTAGCATATTGTACATGCGGGTGAGACCTGTTCAAGAACCCTGCGGGCAAGGAACCAACACAAATACAGAACTTAGAAATCTCGTTATCTTGCAGCGAGTGTATGAAATGCCGCCACCCTTTCCGCTCGTTTATGGTTGATGTTGCGGTAGTCGGTGCCGGTCAGACAAAATTTGGAAATCACTCACTCGGGCTCAAAGGAATGTGGGCTGAGGCTGCATTGAATGCTTTTCAGAGCGTAGACGGAGATTTTTCTCCTTCACAAATTGATGAGGCATTTATTGGGAGTATTGCTTTTGGGGGTTCTCAACTGGGAAATACTGCGGCTCTCCTTACCGAGCACTCAGCAATGGATGGCGTACCCGTTCGCCGTGTTGAGAATGCTTGCGCCTCTTCGGGGTTCGCATTCCGTGACGCTTGGATGGCCATCAAGTCCGGACAAGCCGATGTCGTTGTGGCTGGTGGTATCGAAAAAATGAACGATTTAACCCCTGAACGAAAACGATTCTGGCTCGGGGTTTCTGGCGATACGGAATGGGAACGTCTTGCTGGTCTTACGTTCCCCGGCACCTATGCTTTGATGGCTCGCCGTCACTTCCATGAATTCGATTCCAACCACGATGATTTGGTTCACATCAGCGTTAAAAACCACTGCGCATGGGGCCATGAACCCCCTCGCTCACATCCAAAAGCAGGTTTCGTTCGAGAAGGCTGCAGGCGGCTTTATGGTGGCAGATCCGTTGACGCTGTACGATTGCTGCCCTACCTCCGACGGGGCTTCCTGCGTAATCTTGGCGGCAGACCATGTGGTTCAAGCAGTTCACCGACACGCCGGTTTGGGTTCGCGGCTCTGGTGCTGCTTCGGACCGGCTCGCTCTTGCACGACCGGCCTTCGATCACCCAACTCAAGGCCACAGCAGAAGCATCAAAGACGAGCATATCAGCAGAGCGGAATTACGCCCAGAGACATCGACCTTGCTGAGGTTCATGACTGCTTTCACAATCGCTGAGCTGATGGCGACCGAAGATCTTAGGATTTCGCCCAGCGGGGAGAGGGTGGGATGCATTCGCAAGAGAGGGTCGAGGTGTGCTGAACCAAGGCGACGTGACCATCAATTCTAGCGGCGGTCTGAAATCTAAAGGCCACCCTCTCGGGGCTACTGGAACGGGGCAAATCGTTGAAGTCTTCAAGCAATTGAGGGGGGAAGTTGCTAGACGGCCGGCAAGTTCGCGATGCTGAAACAGCACTAACCCACAATGTAGGTGGGTCAGGTGCAACCTGCGCAGTCCATGTATTAGGGAGGGAACGGCAATGATCTCAGGTACCGATGTATGGAAAGGATACCTCCTTGCTTGGGATGAAACATATACTTTGATTCAATCTCCGTTCACTAGAGATGGAGCACGTGTTTTTGGCGCTGATAGCGATCATACTACGCTAGCCATCGCTGCCCTTCAACATCGGATTTCACTAGGTGAAGCGATTGAATGTGTCTCATTGGCGGAAGGCGTTAATGGTTCAATATTCACGATGGCTACAGGTGTAGATATGGCCGATGAAGTGACATATGATTCCTGTAAATGGGATCTGCTCATTGGAGATGACGCGACTGTTGTTCTTATCCAACGTGATGTTCAAATCGAACTTCCTGAACTGGAGACCTATGTTGAGGTAGATGACGACTTTTACATGGCCATTGCTAACGCTTGGGAAAAGGAACTCCAAGACGGCCATGTTAGTCAAGGGGCTTATGTTTCAAGTTCACAGTACATCGAAGGAGGAGTTGCTCGGATGGCTTTGTCCGGTCAACAATTTGGAGAACTTTTGGTTTGGCCTCCTCGTCAGTTGAACGAAAAGGGATTACGTGAAGACGGAAGAGTTTCTCTCACACCTGTTGGGAATGTTGCAAGCTGGACGAAACTTTCAGCAGCAGGTGCACCTTCAGAATTCTCTCTGAGGGCACCCTTGCTCGGTGGGTTGACCACTGTTTTATTGGACCTTGAAGATGGCCCTAAAGGCGTTTTTCTGATGGTGGACGATGAGGAAAATGAGATCAAGATTGGTGATTCTGTGGAGTTGGTCGTCCGCCGTATTTATGCCCAAGAAGGTCTGATTCGTTACGGTCTTCGCGGCCGTATCATTTGAATTCAGCAAAGACTTCTTAGAAAGGCAGGTTTAGCCAGCCGCATGGCGGGTTTCGGCGGCATGCGGAAAGGAAGAAATGAGGCAGTCGATAACCTCGGCTATAATGAGGAAGGAGATTGTCCTCGGTGTGGCGGTAAGGCTCAAGATTCAACAATGAAAGGATACCTTCAATGCGGTTCCTGTAGCCATGAATGGGCTGATCCAGATTACGTTGAAGAGAAAAAAGCGAGTGAAACACCATCTTACAAGCGAGACGAAGACCTCATCCGTCAATTCCGTAAGGACATGCAATCCGGAGAACTTGCAGATGTATTAGGTGTCAAGGAGGAACTAACAGGGGAACAAGAGCAATCTCTTAAGCGCCTAGAGGATAAGTGGATGACTGGAATGCAAGGGCATTTTAATGCTGCAGTTGAAGAGCGTAAACCCCTCATGATTAGTTTTGATGATGATGATAATATCGTATCAACAGAAGTGGGATCTATCACATTGGTTGACAATGGTTTTGATGGGGGCGAAGAAATTCGTCTAGAATATCCTGGGAAAGGAACCGAATTTTATGCATTCAACGAGCGTAGTCCAACTGGATGGAAGCGTGGTCCATCAGCAGAAGCAACAGCCCGATCAATTGCTAATGTTATCAACCGTTCGTCCAAATTGGTTTATGCGAGCATTTCTGGTAACCGTGTTGGGTTTGAACTTAGAGACGATTCTCTAAAGCGTGCCTCTTTCGTACTCTTTGTTGATGACCCAGGGGGTACTGATATCATCGCCGAAAAAGGTGGTGTTGTTTTGGACTCACGAGACCCAGTTACCTTACAGGACTACAGAACGGTTGTGGAATTAGTGTTGGAGGATGGAATCATTTCACCGAGTGAAGACCAACTTCTTTGGGCTATGCGTGAACAATTGAACATTGATGATATGTATCACGTTCAAATGGTCTTGGAAATCTGTGGTGAAAATGCCGTAAAAGAATGTACCACTTGTGGATCCATGGCTAATTTATACCAAGAATACGCCGCATGGTATTGTCAAACTTGCGAAGCCTGGTGCTGAACAAGAAACCACGCCTAAGGCCGTGTTCTATAGAATGTCTCTTGGCGAAGTTTTACATGGTTTACATGATGAATCTCTATTTTAACGGTGGGACTCTTCATAAACTCCACCGTTATGGATAACTCAGTGAGCCTATGGCGAAAGATGTATTGTATATTGGAATTGATTTAGGAACCTTCCGCTCCGTGATGGTCTCCTCGGACAGTCATGAAGTTGAGGAATTGACCGTTATTGGTACGCCAAAAGACCCAATCGCTCGAAACTTCTTGAAGCGAGATGTTCTTTTTGGTGAAGAAGCCCTCAAGAACCGCCTTGCATTGAACCTATTTCGCCCACTGGAACTCGGTGTCATTAAGGATACTCCAGAAGACCGAGAATTCATTGCACACTTTATCACCCATCTCATAGGTCTCTCTGACCCTGAAGAGTACGACCGTGTCGTCGCTGTAATCGGTGCACCTGCCGAGGCTAGCCACGTGGACAAAACCGCAATCTTTGATGCTGCAGCAGGTTCAGTGAACTCTGCAATGATTATCTCTGAACCCTTTGCAGTTGCATATGCTCTGGACATGATCAACCATACTCTTGTGATTGATATTGGAGCAGGTACAACCGACCTTTGCCGCGTCTACGGGACCATCCCCGGTCCTGGTGACCAAATGCACACAGGATATGCTGGTGACTATGTTGATAATCAAATTATCAAGGAAGTACAATCCAAATACAACGGTGCTCAAATCACCAAGGATATGGCTCGCCGATGGAAGGAGCAGCATTCATTCGTCTCAGCAGGAGCTCCTGAAGAGCCTGTTTTGGTTGACTTCTCCATTGATGGAAAGGCCATGACACTTGATATCACGGATTGCATTCAGCGAGCATGTGAATCAATCGTTGACCCAATCGTTGAAAACGTAAAGGTTCTGATCGCAGAATCCAACCCCGAATACCATGACGAATTCCGCAAGAACATGGTTCTCGCTGGTGGCGGTTCATCCATTCGTGGACTCGGAGCACTCATCGAACGCCGCCTTTCTGATATGGGAGATGTTAACGTTCACGTTGTTGACGACCCTGTCCGTTTGGGAGCAATGGGTGGCCTACGTTTGGCCATGGAAGTCCCCGAAGAGATGTGGAAGAACTTGACCTTGGCAAGCCGCTGAGATTCAATTTGAATCATATTTCAAAGGGCTTTGTCATTGGATTAGGCCTCGCCTTTTCCAAATTTAACATGTATCAATGGTTATCTTCAAGCGAAAGCCCGTTGTGCTAACAGCATGGCGAACGAATTTCGGGATGACCATCTTCCGTTTCCAATGCCCGTTCGGAAGCACACTTTATCTCAATCATGGGAACATCTTTCTTTCATGCATTGGGAAGTGAAGCCAGAGCTTCTTCTTCCTCATCTGCCCGAAGACCTTGAATTAGACCTGTTCGAAGGTAAAGCGTATGTTGGAACTATTCCATTTGAGATGATGCATGTTCGTCCACGATGGTTTTTCTCCGTTCCTGGTGTTTCCAACTTTCCTGAGTTTAACATTAGAACATACGTGACCCGTGATGGGAAGCCTGGTGTTTTCTTCCTGACATTAGAGGCTCAAAGTCGAATTACATGCTTTCATGCACCGCGCTCTTATGGATTACCCTATAGATATGCAAAGTGTTCAATCATTAAAACACATGATACTTACTCTTGGTCATCAAAACGACGCTCTGATGGTGTTATGTTGGTTGGGTCCTGCAAAGCAATTGGGGAGGAAACTTCTGCAAAACATGGCACGCTAGAATATTTTCTTTTTGAGAGATATTGTTTGTACACGGTCCGCAAGGGTATTCTCCATCGTGCCTATACTCAGCACAACCCTTGGGTGTATCGGTCTGCTAAAGCCACATTAGAACAAAACTCTTTGACAGAATCCTATGATTTGGGAATTAAAAATCCCCTTCACCCCGAACACGTCCATCTCTCAAGCGGAGTTGACGTGCGGACATGGTCAATTGAACGCCTTTGAACATCAAGCGTTTCCAGCGGCTTCTACTTCAGCCCAGTCACGCATGAATCCTTCAATCCCTTTATCCGTAAGTGGATGGGTCATTAACTGACGGAATATTTTGGCTGGCATGGTCGCTGTGTGAGCACCGAGTTGGATGCATTGCAATACATGCGTTGGATGACGGATTGATGCAGCCAAGACTTTTGTGTCAATATCGTAGTTTGCCCAGGTGTTCATTATTTCAGCGATAAGTTCCATTCCATCATGTCCTGTGTCGTCAATTCGCCCGATAAATGGAGATACGTATGTGGCTCCTGCTTTGGCAGCCATCAATGCTTGAGATGCTGAAAAAATGAGGGTGACGTTCGTTTTAATCCCTTCATCTGACAGAACCTTTGTGGCCGCAAGACCTTCAGGTGTGCATGGGATTTTGATGATGACATTTTCTGGAAGTTCGGCTTTGAGTGCCAAGCCTTGTTCAATCATTCCAGCCGTATCCATTGCCGTGACTTCGGCAGATATTGGGCCGTCACAAATAGATGCAATTTCAGCTACAACTTCCTTGAAATCCCTACCTGATTTTTTGATCAGGGAAGGGTTGGTGGTCACTCCATCCAAAATACCCCATGCGGCAATCTCACGAATTTCATCTACGTCGGCTGTGTCCAAAAAGAACTCCATAAATCAGAGACATGAGAGGCACTCTTTCAACTATTGGTTGCAACAATTAGAATCAATTTTCATAGGAGGTGTATTTTGCAGAATTTCCTTTTGATTTATTGATGGGATACTTTGCCCGATTTTTCACAATCTTTTGACTCATTGCTTGAATCGGGTCGATATTCAAGATTGAACACAATCGGAGGCAATAGACCATGACGTCCGCAATTTCGTCCTCTATGCTCCCTGTTAATTCTGGGTCCGACAAAACCTCATCTTTCGTTGGGCTTGTCCATTGAATTGTTTCGCTAAGTTCTGCGGATTCAATCAAAATCGAAGTCATTATATTTTTGACGCTGTGAAATTGCTCCCAATCACGTTCACGTGTGAATTCGTCAATGATGTTCATCACATTCATCAGCGAATCTCGGTCTACCATAGAGTACCCTGAAGCCCCCGGCTAATGGATGTTCAGCAGGTTCACTTTCGTGAAATTGACTTCTTCGCAGCCAATGCAATGTGAGCAGCATTGAGCCCCATCAGTTCAAGCATCTCATGAGCTTGGCCTGATTCTCCAAATCGGTCGTTCACACCTACTCGCTCCAAGGGCGTTCCACTAGTTGTAGAGAGGTGTTCGGCTACTGCACCGCCCAGTCCACCAATGATGGAATGGTCTTCCGCTGTGACGAGAGAACCGCATCGCTCAGATACAACATCTATTAGTTTCGTATCAAGAGGCTTAATCGTATGCATGTCTATGACAGTGGCATGGATTCCTTCGATAGCGAGTAAATCTGCAGCCTTTAACGCCTCAGATACGAGGACTCCGCATGCAATGATAGCGACGTCTGAACCGTTTTGGAGTTCAATCCCTTTTCCGATTTGAATGATATCTTCACCAACATCATCGTACAAAACTGGCGTTTTATTCCGTGCAGTTCGCATGTAAGATGGAGATGATGATGCCGCAAGTTGTTTGGTTAGAACTCGTGTGCTTACACTATCACTGGGATGAATGACAGTCACATTAGGTAAGGTTCGGTAGATCGCTAAATCTTCTATGGATTGTGCTGATGACCCGTCCGTCCCTGTGTGTGTACCTCCATGGGAACCACAAAGGTGGACTGGAAGATTCGGTCGGGCTACACCGTTTCGCATTTGCTCGAAAGCTCTTTCCGTAAAGATTGCAAACGTGGATGCAAAGGGGATGTATCCACTTGCAGCCATTCCAGCAGCGACGAGGAGCATGTTTTGCTCACCAATTCCGCATGAAACGGTTCGTTCTGGATGGGCTTTTCTAAAGTGTAAAGATTTGGTTGATTTCCCCAAATCGGCTTCAAGTACGACAATTTTTTCGTTATCTGCAAGTTCAAGCAATGCTTGGCCGTAACCATCTCGTGTTGCTTCCATCTTGGTCATGCGGACACCCCCAATTCTTTCATGGCCTGAGCATACTGTTCTTCATTTGGAGCAGCTCCGTGGAATGAAGGGTTATCTTCCATGTAGGAAATTCCCTTTCCTTTTACAGTCTGGGCAATAATGATCGATGGCCCATCATTGGATTGAGCAAGGAACTCCAGTCCCTCGACGATACTTTCCATGCTGTGCCCATCAATTTCCATTACGTTCCATCCAAAGGCCTTCCATTTTGCAGGGATGTCAAACATACGCATCTGAGTTTCACAGAAGTCATCGTTCTGGATTCTGTTTCGGTCCAAAATCACATTCAAATTTCCAAGCTCATGATGGGCCGAGGCCATTGCCGCCTCCCAAACGCTTCCTTCTTGGATTTCTCCATCTCCAAGCATCACGTACGTTTGACGGTCGCTACCGTCGAGACGTGCTGCAATTGCTGTCCCCATGCCAAAAGAGAGCCCCATACCCAAAGAACCTGCTGAGAAGTCAACACCAGGGCACCATTTCATGTCGACGTGACCCTGACAGATCCCACCGAGTACTCGGTATGATTCCAAGTCCTCTACACTGATGAATCCCATTTCGGCAAGGATAGCATACATTCCAGGCGATGCATGTCCCTTTGAAAGAATGAAGCGGTCACGGTCTTCCCACTTTGGTTCGGAAGGCCGAATATTGAGTTGGGTTTTGTAGAGGGCAGTTAGCAGATCAATTTCAGATAGCGATCCTCCAGGATGCCCAGCTTGGGCTCTGTAGACCATGTCCACGATGTGGACTCGACATTTTCGTGCAACTTCTCGTAGTTCATCAGCCGTCGTCATGGTTCCACCAACAACAGTTTGCGGGCATGGATGGCCTTTCATCCTTGTGGACTTTGAGGTTGATGATTTTCAACGGTTCATCGTTGTTTAGGCTTGAGTGAATTGAGTAAATCCCCAATTGTTTCGGCAAGAATAACGACAACATCTCCGAACAAGGATCCACCCTTTGGAAGGGCGCGAGTTGCTAACCAAATAAACACGCCAACAAACCAACCAAAGAAGATCAATGAAAACATATTATTGAGTGTTCCAACTCCAAAGATTTCTGGTAGATTGATTTTAGCAACAATTAGCACTGCGATAAATACACCCATAATGGATTCCCCAGCAATGAATCCTGCTCCGATAAGTACACCCCGACTTTCTACCTCTTTCGCGGCTTTTTGAGCTTGTGGCGATGGTTCTTCATGTAGTATTCCATCAATTCGCAAGTGAGCGCTCTTCAGCAAGAAGTGAGAAATAATTCCGCCAGCCATAATTGGGACTGAAAGCCCTAAAGGAAGATAGATTCCAATTGCTACACTCATGACCGGCATTTTGAGCATGATGAGGGCCACTGCAATCACGGCTCCTAACATGACCATCTGGATGTTCAGATCACCTCCAAAAGCTCCTTGAACAATGGCTCCAATCAATTCTGCCTGTGGTGCAAACAATGCGTTCGAACATGTCGGGTCACTTGGAAGAGGGTTCAACTGGCAAGCGGTCTGCGATATACGGAATGCATCATGCAGGAGTGAAAGCACTGGTCCAATCACGATGGCACCCGTTAGCACGCCAATGATTTCAGCGACTTGTTGACGCTTTGGTGTGGCTCCAAGCATATGTCCTGTTTTGAGGTCCTGCATCACATCTCCTGCAATGGCCGCGCTGGTGGCCACAATTGCTGCAATCAGCAATGTAGCCATCATCAAATCTTGTGTCTCCATGTTGAGCATAAGGTCGCCAACAACCCATACGAGGCCGACGGTAAACAACAGCGTAGCAATGGTCATCCCAGATACTGGAGAGTTGGATGAGCCCACGACTCCAGCGATGTAACCCGCTACTGCAGCAAAGAAGAATGCAACAAATGCCAAGAAGAGTGCTCCTGCGAGGGCAAGAACAAGAGATTGTGTTGACCACCAATAGAAAAAGAAGGTGAGTACGATGAGTATTCCGCATGTCAAAAAGACGTACGGCATGGGTAAGTCCTGTTCAGTTCTTGGCAATTCCCCAACGTCTTCATCGGACTTGACGAAAGCTTTGGATAATCCTGTGATGATAGTTTTTCTCATCGACCAAAGCGTGTAAACGCCTCCTACTACCATGGCGCCGACTCCTACGTAACGAATTTGAGATGACCATATGGAGTAAAATCCATCTACGAGACTATCAGTTTCTGGCCATCCATAGATGAGGCCATACATTGGCACGAGTAGGCCAAACCCAAGTACTCCTCCAAAAAATATGAATGACGCAATGCGAATTCCAACAATAAACCCGACGGACAATAGGGCTATCGATAAGTCCATTCCAGCGTACATGCGTGTTGTGAGGAAGGTGAACGCGCCTTCAACAGTGTGCTGGGTCACATGGAAACCCTTTACCATCAGACCATATATTCCACCGATTCCAAGAGCATAAAGAATTGCTAATGCACCGTCACCACCTTCCTCGCCTGCAACCAGAACTTCTCTGCAAGCGACTCCTTCGGGATAGGGGAGGGCTTCTTCAACGATAAAGAGACGACGTAAGGCAATCGTGAACATGGTGCCAAGCAAGCCTCCCAGTGTGGCGATGATCAGTGTCTCCATCCATTGGATGGACGTCCAGAGGTTCATCACAAGTAATGCAGGAACTGTGAAAATAACTCCAGCTGCAAGAGACTCACCTGCTGACGCCATGGTCTGCACCGCATTGTTTTCCAGAATGGATACATCTTTGAACATCGTCCGTAGAATAATCATTGACATTACAGCTGCCGGGATACTTGCCGATACGGTCATTCCAGCATACAACCCAAGGTATGCATTGGCTGCTGTCATCAATACCCCAAGAACGATACCAACAAGAATAACACGCAGCGTCAATTCCTTTGGGCTTTCATCCGCAGAGATGTAGGGTTCATGTACTGCGGCCATACACATCCGAGAGGTTGTGGGTAAGTATATTCTGCCCCTAAAGTGCAGGGGTTTTCTACACCAAGGTATTAAGCAAGTATTTGCTCCGTTAGGCTGGTAGATGGGAACAACCATTGGTTTTTCTCATTCTTTCATGGGTGTTTGATTTGCAGGAAGAAAAGTGGCATAAATTAGCCATCGATGAATGTATCACGAATTTGGATTCCTCAATGGAAGGAATTCACCCTGATGACGTCACTAAGCGGCAACGGGAATTTGGATTTAATAAACTAGCAGAAGCGGAGAAATCTTCTGCATTCATGCGTTTTATTTCCCAGTACAATGATCCGTTGAATTACCTCCTCATCGGCGCAGCCCTCGTTGCTCTAGCAATACACCCAGATACACCTGGTGATGCGATTTTCATCTTCCTTGTTTTGACTGCTAATGCCTTTTTCGGATTTTGGCAGGAAGGCCAAGCGGAACAAGCAATGGACTCACTCAAACAAATGTCAATTTCTAATTGTGT
>CASIBY010000012.1 GCA_949373095.1 Candidatus Poseidoniaceae archaeon | reverse complement strand
GCCAGTCTCACAAGATATGATGGATCAATGGATTCGTCAAAAAGGTGGGAAAAATGATCGCCAAGCACGTCATTTAGCATGGGATGGTTGGTATATTCAAACAGGCAATGTTAATGCTACGCGTATGGAAATTAATTCAAATCTCGCTAGAGGTGAATTGTGTCTAGTTTCGTTCAAAAAACCGAATCCGGTATGGCAGAAGTTTAATGAAATTCAATTAAGTAAGGAACTAAAATATCCAGGATTTTTAAGCAGCATTCGTAAACATAAGAAAAGAGGGTGTTTCATGTGTGGCAGGAAATCAATTGAAGTTCATCCTTTCGCTAATATCTCTCATTCAGAAATAGAACTCAAATTTGCACCTCTTTGCGAAATGTGTAAAGACTGGTGCGAAAAACATAAATTTAGTATTCAAATAGATGAAAACCTAGTTGCAAGACCACTTATACCTGAGGCATAGTTAATCTACCAGTGACACCGAGTTTAGGCTATGGAACTCAAAACTTTGTCTTCGGGGGCTAAATTATGTTCCATCTCTCTCTTTTCGGGAGGGGGTATCGGAGATATTGCCCTAGAATGGGGTTTCAAAATACCGGTCATCGTTAAGTGTGAGATTTTAGAAGAGCGTGCAAGTCTCCTTCGATCAAATTATCCGGAATCAAAGGTATTTCAAGGTGATATTTGGGATTTGAAATCTGAAATAACGAACCATGTTAAAACAACTTTGCACAAATCACGTCCATGGCTAATTGTATCATCTCCTCCATGCCAGGGAATGTCTACAAACGGTGCGGGAAGAATACTTAAAGCAATTGAAGATGGGAAGAGAAGTGAACATGATGAACGAAATCGCCTTATTCTCCCAAGTATCGATATCATTGAAGAGTTATCGCCGGATTGGTTTATTTTCGAAAATGTTCCTACCATGGAAAACACCGTGATCTCTAATGAGAATAACTTGCCAGAGAATATTATGAGTATTTTGAAGCGTAGACTTGGTAGCGAATATACCATCAAAGCTTCAGTACTTAATTTTTCAAATTATGGAGTGCCACAAAACCGTAAGCGATTAATTACCATCGGTTGTAGAATAAATAAAATTAAACAAGTGGATTCAAATCCAAACCAGATTTTTACTAAAAAGCCGTCCTTTCTACACCCTCTTCCAAATACCTCTAACAAAATCACATTACGTCAAACAATCGGACATCTCGAAAAACTGGATTCAAAACACAAACTTTTCTCGTTAAAAGAACCCTTACATAGAATTCCTAAGTTAAGCGATGATCCCTATTGGTGGATTACAAACACACCTGAAAATGAATCTGCCTTCAATAATCTTACATGTTTAAATTGTAATACTTCACATATAAGACCCGAAACAAAGCAACTGGATTTATTGCTAGTTAAATGTACAAAATGCAGTGAAAACCTACCTAGGCCGACAACATATGAACGAGGCTGGATTTGTTCAATATGCTCTACAATTAACAAAAAATATACACGGAAATGTATTAACTTGCATCAGCGTAATAAGGCTAAATTAGAAACAATCCGTCGATTGGTGAAAGGATTCGATACATCTTACCGTAGAATGACTTGGGACCTTCCTGCAAAAACGATCACCCAAAACAGTGGTACTTATTCCAGTGATGGAAAAGGCCATCCTGAGCAAAATCGAGTGTTATCAATATTAGAAATATTACTTATTCAAACTGTTCATTCAAGTTCAAAGGTGAAGGTGCGTTGGAATGGAAGGTACAAATTTGAGTTTCTATCTGAATCGAATACTTTATTCAATCCTACCAAATCATTAGATTCGATAATCCGAGATGTGATAGGCGAATCAATACCCCCATTAGGGATGCAAAAAATCATCGAGCATCTCCAGCAACTTGAGAAAAAACACTGTTGAAAAAGACCAACGACACAACGCCCCCACTGATTCAAAGAGTTTCGTCGCACAAGAGCCCAACTACAAATCTTGCAGTGCTCGGATGGCGATGGATGGGCTGATATTTTAGATGCATTTGCGAACAATATTCTCGAATGGATTGATTCAGATGATGATGGGGTTGGTGATAATTCTGATGCATTCCCATTTGACGGAACCGAAACCCATGATGATGATTTGGATGGCGTGGGTAACAATTCTGATGCATTTCCGTTTGACGGAACTGAAACCCATGACGATGATTTAGATGGCGTAGGTGATAATTCAGATGCATTTCCCAAAGATCAGAACGAATCTCTAGATACGGACGGTGACGGGTATGGAAATAATGCTGATGACTGTATTTTGATTGCTGGAAATTCAAGTCTTGACACGGTTGGGTGTTTGGACAATGACGGTGATGGATGGTCCGATTACAACGATGCATTTGTCAACGACAGTGCAGAATGGAACGATGCAGATGGAGATGGAGTCGGTGATAATTCAGATGCTTTCCCGAATGACAGCACGGAAACGAAAGACAGTGATGGGGATGGAGTTGGAGACAATGAACAGTTAGAATCTGAGCAAAAAACTCAGACGAATACGATAATATCCATTACCACTATCTTGATTATTACAGTGTCGATAGTTGGAGTATTGTATTTCAAAAAGAAAAATACAACATCCAATGAAAGTGGAAAACCCAACATTGAACTTCCGGTAATAAGCCAACATGAAGCTCCTGGAAGTATGAAATTAGAACCCATTCCACTGGAAGTTACTTCTCCTACTCGAGAATCAGAATGGACTGATGAAAGTGGTTATACATGGAGAAAGATGAGTGATGGAAGCACCTATTGGTGGGACGGAAAAGATTGGGTTCTGTATGACCAATAGTCAGAGAGAACATCCACAGAATGGCAACGTTTCGAAGCGTAAAACTATAGAAGCGGTAACTGAGAGTGCTCGTACCGGGATACTATCTGCAAATACCATGGTAATGGCCTAAATTTTTGAACAAGGCGTATCTAATGCCGGGAGATGTATTAAAAAATACTTGACTGAGGCAATAATATGAACGACAAGGGGGCCATAGAAAGAGGAACAATACTGGTGAGGGTGTTGGGCGCCATCATTCTTGTTGCAGGATATTGGATGGTTCAAAACCTCCAAGACATCGTCTTCGACGGTTTCGGAGGCCAATCCATTGGCCCATTGGTGATTTTGGTTTTGCCAATCACTTTCCTACTCCCCGCCTTACCGATTTATTATGGCACTCAGTTCCTACTTTTCCCGCAAGGTACGCTTTCCAAAAGCGATGATTCCAAAGATGGATTCCGCCATGAAATGACTTTGCTCGCCGCATTTGGTATATTTTCATTATTTATAATAGCAATTCTACTCGGTGGCGCAAACGTCGACTGGCGAAGTTGGCCTACAGAGGATGGCGAAGTATCCGATTCAAGCATCACAGTACTGAGTGATTGTGATCAATCGGATCAGGCGTGTTGGCAACTCATCGTTAGGATTGAGTTTTCTTGGGAAGAGTATACGCAGAATGTATCTTATGAGGAAAACTTCACTTCTTTGACTGAAGCGGAAAAAACAGAGAATAGAATCAACGATATGGAACATATCGTTGTTGCATTCAATCCCCAAAGTATACAAACGAATCATTATTTCCCAGAGATTCAGAATAGTTTCTACGTGGATATTTATGTTGTGACTGCTGTATTTGGTGTTCTAGCTCTAGGTTTAGGTGTGGCTGACGTCCGTCGTTCCAAGAAATCTCAAGCCTCTTACGAAAATGAATAGCAATAGAAGAGTGCTCGTACCGGGAATCTCGCAAGTTCCGTCCGGACAATTTCAAGTCCTTACGTATGCTCTCAGAGGAATATTCACTCTTCTTCTGCAGGAAGGGGTGATAGTTCCTTTTCTTCAGGGGATGAACCAGGTTGTTTTTGATACATGAGGTACATCAAACCAATCACTGCAAGCAACCCAAGAAGTGGAACAGCTGGGGCTTCTTGTAACTCTTCAAAGGAACTGAGTGGGTTTGTGTTGTCACCCTCTCCATCACCGTTTACATCGTTCCACTCTGTTGAATCAAGTGGGAAAGCATCGTTGGTATCAGCGACATTGTCACCGTCATCATCAGTATCTGCATTATTACCAATACCATCGTGATCGGTATCTACGGATTCAGTTGAATCAAGCGGGAAGGCATCATTGGCATCAGCGACATTGTCTCCATCATCGTCAGTATCTGCGTTGTCTCCAGTTCCGTCCCCATCCGTGTCTACAGATTCAGTAGCATCAAGTGGGAAAGCGTCATTGGAATCAGCGACATCGTCTCCATCATCGTCGGTATCGACATCATCGCCAGTTCCATCTCCGTCAGTATCAATCGATTCAGTTGCATCAAGGGGGAAGGCATCATTGGCATCAGTAACACTGTCACCGTCATCGTCAGTATCTGCGTTATCTCCAGTTCCGTCCCCATCCGTGTCTACGGATTCAGAGGCATCAAGTGGGAAGGCGTCATTAGCATCGGCTACGTAGTCACCATCGTCATCAGTGTCAGCGTTGTCTCCTGTTCCGTCGTTGTCCGTATCTACAGATTCAGCTGCATCAAGCGGGAAGGCATCATCGGCATCGAGCGACATGTCATCATCATCATCAGTATCAGCATTATCACCGGTTCCGTCATTATCGGTATCTACGGATTCAGTTGAATCAAGTGGGAAGGCGTCGAGGAGATCGTACACACCATCACCATCATCATCAGTGTCAGCGTTGTCTCCTGTTCCGTCGTTGTCCGTATCTACAGATTCAGCTGCATCAAGCGGGAAGGCATCATCGGCATCAGCGACATTGTCACCATCATCATCAGTGTCAGCGTTGTCGCCGGTTCCGTCGTTATCCGTATCTACGGATTCAGTTGAATCAAGCGGGAAGGCGTCAAGGAGGTCGTAAACACCGTCACCATCATCATCCGTGTCAGCATTATCGCCGGTTCCATCGTTATCCGTGTCTACAGATTCAGTGGAATCAAGCGGGAAGGCATCATCGGCATCAGCGACATTGTCCCCATCGTCATCAGTATCAGCATTATCGCCAGTTCCATCATTATCCGTATCTACGGATTCAGTGGCATCGAGTGGGAAGGCATCATCAATATCGAGGACTAAATCGTCATCATCATCTCGTATCAGCATTATCACCAGTTCCATCATCATCGGTATCGACGGATTCAGTTGAATCAAGCGGGAAGACATCATCGACATCGAGGACAGAATCATCATCATCATCAGTATCAGCATTGTCGCCAGTTCCATCATTGTCCGTATCAACGGATTCAGTTGAATCAAGCGGGAAGGCATCATCTAGGTCAGCGACATTGTCACCGTCATCATCCATGTCAGCGTTGTTACCAGTTCCATCATTGTCGGTATCAATCGATTCAGTTGCATCAAGAGGGAAGGCATCATTGACATCAAGCACACCGTCATTATCATCATCAGTATCTTCATCAGAATCATCACAGCCATCATTATCATTATCGCTTGTTAAATTGAAATCAGCAGTAAGACATTGATCAGTTAAATCAGAAACGCCATCATTGTCATCATCGGAATCAAGGATATCCACAACAGCATCGTTATCGAAGTCGGAAATACATTGGGTAGCAGAATTACTGCCTGTTGTAATGGTTGATTGCTCCATTTGGACATGCAGTTTGCGTTGATTGGCCAACTGCTGAAACATATGAACCGATATCAGCAGCATCACAAGATGTTTGAGCAGTCAATGCTTGATAGGTTCCTGTTGCACATGCAGTTTGACTGGATTGACCAGTTGTTGGAACGTATGAACCAGCATCAGCATCGTCGCAACGCATCCTGACCTGTGTGCAGGTTGATAGGTTCCTGCGAGACATGCTGTTTGGCTGGTTTGCCCTGTGTTGGAACATAGTGGCCAGCATCTGCATCGTCACAAGAAGCCTGTCCTGTAGCACTTGGTAGGTTCCGTTAGACACGCAGTTTGAGTGGATTGACCTGTTTGATCAACATAGTACCAGCATCAGCATCGACACAGGAACTCTGACCTGTTGATGCTTGATAGGTTCCAATTGCACAATCAGTTTGACTGGTTTGACCTGATACTGGAACGTAGTACCACACATCAGCATCATCACAAGATGATTGAGCAGTTGCAAGGATTGATAGGTTCCTGCTGAACAAGCAGTTTGGCTGGATTGACCTGTTTGATCAACATAGTATCCTGCATCTGCATCGTCGCAACCAGTCGTGTGCCTGTGTCTGGTTGATAGGTTCCTGCTAGAGCAAGCAGTTTGACTGGATTGACCTGTTGTGGTCAACATAGTATCCTGCATCAGCATTCCACAAGCAGAGAACTCGTAGAACCAGTGTTGGATTGTAGGTTCCTGCTAACAAGCAGTTTGAGTTGATTGTCCTGTTATTGGATCAACATAGTAACCTGCATCAGCATCTCCACAAGCAGAGTACTCGTAGAACCAGTGTTGGATTGATAGGTTCCTGCTAAGCAAGCAGTTTGAGTTGTTTGACCTGTTGTTGGAACATAGATCCTGCATCAGCATCATCACAAGATGATCTGAGCAGTCAATGCTTGGTAGGTTCCTGCTGAACAAGCAGTTTGAGTGGATTGACCTGTTGATGAAACATAGTAACCTGCATCAGCATCTCCACAAGCAGAAGAACTCGTAGAACCAGTGTTTGGATTGTAGGTTCCTGCTAAGCAAGCAGTTTGAGTGGATTGACCTGTTGATGAAACATAGTGACCTGAATCTGCATCATCACAAGAGGTCTGTCCTGTAGCACTTTGATAGGTTCCGACTGGACAGTTGGTAGGACTCGTTGCACCTATGCCAGACACGTATGTTCCTGCTGGCGCATCATTACACGAACTGGATCCTCCAAAACTTTGATAGGTTCCGACTGGACAGTAAGTAGCAGCTGTATTGCCGTTGCCATTAGCGTACATCCCTGCTGGTACAGTATTACACGAAGCCTGTCCACTTTGTGACTGAAAGGTTCCAGCTGGACATAATTGGTAATTTGTTTGGCCATAGTTATACACGTATGCTCCTGCCGGTGCATTAATACAATAACTCTGTCCAGTACTTGGCTGATATTTTCCCATTGAACACGAGGGTAGCACTTGTTTGGCCTGTGCTGGAAACATATTTCCCGGCAGGTGCTGAATAACATCCAGTCGCTCCAGTATTTGGTTGATATTTTCCGGCTCCACAGGGTGTAGCACTTGTTTGGCCTGTGCTGGAAACATATTTCCCGGCAGGTGCGTTAAGACAGTAACTCGCTCCAGTACTTGGTTGATATTTTCCGGCTGGACAGGGTGTAGCACTTGTTTGGCCTGTGCTGGAAACATATTTCCCGGCAGGTGCGTTAAGACAGTAACTCGCTCCAGTACTTGGTTGATATTTTCCGGCTGGACAGGGTGTAGCACTTGTTTGGCCTGTACTAGACACGTATTTCCCGGCTGGTGCATTAAGACATGAATACGCTCCATTATTTGGTTGATATTTTCCGGCTGGACAGGGCTGGCAGCTAAACCAATTAGGGCCGTAATATCCGGCATTGCAACCCGAGTTGAATGGAGACGGTGCTGTTTGCTGAGGGTCGAGGTTCGGATTTACCATCTCCGTTTCATACGATTCATTCAGAGAACTTGTGGCTGCTGAGAGCCCGAGGATGATCATAAGGGAACTGAGAAAGAGTGTCTTTACAGCGCGGTTCATGCAACGGGTATGCCTAAGGAGTTTATATGGTTTAATTGATTTGCCCATCACCAAAATCGAACGCTTTGCACCCTGTGCTGTTGTTCTGAATCAGTTGTCTCCCAACACAATGGCCTCAATGGAGTGCTCGTACCGGGATACTATCTGCATTTACCATGGTATTTCACATAAGATGAGACCAACCGACATAAATTTATGATAATACAAATTTATATGGCCAAGTTTATTTAATAAAGCAACATCCTAGGCTCATGGCTAGTTTAAGAATTCTGATATGCGTGTGTTTCATATTACTTTTCTCCACAGTTTCTTCAACTATGAATGAGAACTTGGATTCAGAAAAAAAGAATCTTGAAACAAGTGCCCGTAATTTAGATATTGATTGTTCGGGATATAATTTACAAGATTACTATTCTTACGACTATGCAAGTTTTGATTATACCATAAACCCAGATTGGTCGTCAGCCTCTGTACAATCAAACATACTCACAAATGGTAGCCAGTCTGCAGATTTCCGCGAATCGACAGATCAATTATTCGAGGGATTCCAGGGGGGGATAATGGCTGGATTAGTACGGACGAAGTAGAGGCTTGGATTGCTATTGGCCCTGATTGTATAGCAGATATGGAGACGGGAACTGGAATTCGTGAAGGTGTACATCACAGAGGCGGGGTCGATTGGAATGACTTCGAATTTGTAGAAGAGGGAATTGCTCTTAATGAGACCGATATGATTCCTAATAGTCATCCTGAAAGTCGTCAATGTCAAGATCTTCGGGGCCTCCTCAAACTGTGTAGAAATACCAGTAACTGCAACTAATGACTTGCAAAATCAATTATTCGTCGAGAATGGGGAAAACAAGAACATGAGGTTCGATCAACTCCCAAATCAAGGGTCTCAAAATTTCACCATTGCAATGAATTTGACCAATATCGCCAGTGCTGACTTTAGTTTTAATTTACCATTTGTACAAGATCTAAGAATTTCTGATTACAGTTTACAAAACGATGGTTTGGAGGACTCATCATTTTCTCTCGATGATGACTATTTATCAGATGGAAGTCTAATAATTTCGTTCCAATCATCCTATTCCTCATCAGATTGGCCAATGGTAAAGAATATTTTCATCGATTTGACGACTGTGCCGAAGACCCTACACCAGACATTCCTCAATGGACTGTAAATGCTCCGGATGATGGGACATTAATTCCTTTAGGTGCTGTTGATTATGCCAAAATTAGTTCGTGGTACTCCGGTGATGATGGTGCCGTTTTTGATATGCGATTTTGAGGAAAACGGTTGGTCTTCGAGTGTGAATCTTTTAGGACTTCAAGTTGATTCGCCCAATGGTTCTGTTTCTTCAAATGCTGAGTGCAGAATCGTGAACATGTATCTCACATCCAATCAAGAAACAAGAAATTACACCTTTGGGATTCCTTTTGCTCTTTCAAGTGATATGATTGACGTAAGGGATTATATTGAATTGTTAATCCTACCTACTGGATTCGTTAATGAATTTGATATTGTTGCAAATGCCTTACAAATACCATTTTTTGGCAATTGGGACAATAATGCCGTTGATGCTAGCAATTCCGACAGCTTTGACACAGATATCGGAAATTTGATCCTTCAAACAACCAGTTTGAGCCCTGGGCCAGTTTGGATTGAATTCACCGCAACTAGTGACGACATGTTGGAATTTCAATCTAGGATTGGTCCTATTTGGATGAAATACAGTCTTCCGCCACAACTTTCGATTACAAACAATCTTGGAGGTGGAAATGTGACATGGAGCCCATCCATGGATGAACTTACAATCAGGGGTCAAGTTTCTGATCCAGATGGTGAGTCAATTACTATGTCGCTTGATTTTTGTGGCGATCAATATCAGAACTTTGGGGTCACTGGGTCATATTGGGAAATAACATTCCCAGTGGAATCATGTGCGCGAGATGGAATTAGTCATTATTTAGTCAATATAACGGCAACTGATGCTAGTCTAAATGTTAGTTCGATTATCCTTGATGTAACACCAGACAGCGATGGCGATGGTTTCAACAATCATTATGATGTATTTCCAACAGATCCAAACGAGTGGTATGATTCAGACAACGATTCAGTTGGTGATAATTCGGATGCTTTTCCCTTTGATTCAAATGAAACTCATGATGATGATTTAGATGGGGTTGGTAATAATTCTGATGCATTTCCAAATGACAATAGTGAGACCAAAGATAGTGATAATGATGGATTTGGAGATAATTCTGACGATTGCAAAACTATTTCGGGAAATTCTACTCTTGACGTAGTTGGGTGTTTGGACAATGACGGTGATGGATGGTCGAACTCTGTTGATGCATTCATCAATAATAGCGAAGAATGGAATGATACAGATGGAGATGGCGTTGGAGACAATAAAGATGCATTTCCGAGTGACGATAGTGAAACTAAAGATAGTGATGGAAATGGAGTTGGGGACAATGAACAGTTAGAATCTGAACAAAGGACTCGAACCATTACTACAATCTCTATCATTGCTCTTTTGATCATTGGGGGGTCATTGGTTGGAGTATTTTATTTCAAAAAGAAGAATATACCACTAGATGAACACCAAAAAGAAAGCCCTAAAATGCCCGAAAGTGAACAAATAGAAATCTCTGGCGAGCAGAATATTGAAACTATATCGCAGCAAGCAGCAGTTAATCCTGTAGAATCACAATGGACTGATGAACGTGGTTATACATGGCGGAAGATGAGTGATGGAAGCACACATTGGTGGGACGGAACAGACTGGAAACCCTATGACAAATAATAGACTCAATTCTATCGAAGAGTGCTCGTACCGGGATTTGAACCCGGGTCGAAGGAATGAGAGTCCTTCATGATGGGCCACTACACTATACGAGCGTGGGTGTTCTAGCCACCGACCTTTCGTATTTAGCCGTCACGCACAACAAGAGTCAGAACATCACTTCAACCTTCACTCTACAATTCACTTTAAGTTAAAATGAAAAGTGAATAACGACGCACTGCGTCGCATAATCTGTTTCACTTCCAAAAACACCGTGTTTCGTCGCTTGATATACCACCGCCACAGAATTTGGCTCATGCAAGAACCCCCGAACCCACAAAAAATCACCTTTGAGGATATGATTTCAAGCACTCATCAACAAAAACAGCCCGTTTGGTCTCAAAAGAGCCGAACAGTACTCGCCCATCCAAGTGGACGTCTCCCCATTCAAGCACGCCAAATAACCTGGCAACCGCTTGCAGGAGCTGGCTCATCCCCATCCCCACGACCGATGAGCAACAGCATGCGTTCACTTCACCAGCGCATTGTACGAGGTGAGGCTTGAATGAGTCGAACAAAGCGATTGCGCAGTGAGATCCAAGATTTCTTGAATGAAGTCGGCGAAGCGAATACTACGGATATTCTTGACCACGTAAACCAGCGGTTTCGATGGGGAGCGACCATGAATCAACTTGGAAACGTCCTTGCACGGGACAGAAGGTTTGTCAAAGTTGGATTCGATGAAGGAACCGGTCTTGGTGGATTCCGAATGCGAGTTTGCATTTGGTCAATCGCCACCGCTTGAAGCCAAGCAATCAAGAACGGTACCCTCCTCCACTAAACCATGGCAGGTACGATTGGGGCGGCCGTTCAACTGATGCGCCCAAAGAACCTCATCCTTGCAGGAGCAACCGTGCCGCTTGGTGCATTCTTTGCCCTCCAAGAAACTAATGCAAGTTTTCCTTTACTTACCGTACTGCTTCACACATTAGCCGTGGTGCTCTTCATGGGTGCAGGCAATGCGATGAACGATATAAAGGATGCAGAAATTGACCGCAAAGCCCATCCACAACGACCCATTCCTTCTGGTGCAATTGGCGTTGAGGAGGCAAAGCGATTCACATCATTATTGTGGGTCCTGAGCGTTGCATCCCATGTTGGCGGCCTCCTCTCTGTTTCGAATCTCGGAGTGCAGACTGCAGTACCAACCATCAGCATCTACATTCTTGCAGCCTTGCTCATGGTAACCTACGACCATGGTCCGGCAACCAAGAACAAAGGTCTGATCGGTAACGTTGTCATTTCAGTTCTTGTTGGTGCAGTCATTCTGTACGGTGGAGCAGGTGTTGGCCGAATTGGTACACCCTTGCTTTGGTGGATTTTCGGCGTTGTTTTCACAACTAACCTTGCTCGTGAGATGGTGAAGGATTGCATGGATATGGAAGCTGACGCTGGTATTCGTCAAACCCTTCCAATGACCTATGGGAAAGAAAAGGTGAGAATGGCCTCATACATCCTCATCATGGCGAGCCTTGTTTGTCTCTACATGCCGTTTTGGCTTGGACCGTTTGCATTTGGTCAGTTGGTTCTACAAACCCCAGCAATTCTGATGCTCATCACACTTAACGGACCATTGTACAAAGGCGAGGATGAACTCGTGGCTGGACGAATCAGAGCGTCAATGCTCCTAGGTCTCATTGGATTTGTTGTTGCATTGCTGGTCTAATCAATGAACCCCATGAATTCGCCCATTGCTTCCCATGCGCCTCGATTGATCAAATACGCCATGAGTGACATTTGAGCCCACATTCGGTTTTCTGCTTGGTCAAAGACAATGCTCTGTTTGTGGTCCATCACGTAATCTGTAACTTCGTCACCACGGTGTGCAGGCAGACAGTGCATAAAGGACCAATTATCGGCCATGTGAGCAACCATTTCTTCATTGACTTGATAGCCTTCAAACGACTTGATTTTGTCCTTCATGTGCTCTTCTCCCATGGAGATGAATACGTCGGTGTAGACCACACTTGCATCGGTTACGGCCTCAATAGGGTCAGTTGTATGGACGACAGAACTTCCATGAGTCTCAGCCAAGGCTTTGGTGCGTTCAACAACATCTTCGTGAGGTTCGTAACCTTCTGGGCATGCATAATGAATGTCAATTCCGAGTATGGCGCATGCAAGCATCAAATCGTGGAGCACGTTATTTCCATCGCCAACCCATGCAACTTTGAGTCCTTCCAACTCATCATAATTCTCAAGGATGGTCATGAGGTCTGCTGCAGCCTGACAAGGATGATGCTTGTATGAGAGTGCATTGATGACCGGAACCGTAGCGTGTTTGGCTAATTCCTCTACATCTTCGTGACCGAAACAACGGTAGGTTATTCCTCCGAGAAAGCGTGAAAGAACTTGGGATGTATCTCCGATGGTTTCAGACTTTCCGAGCTGAATATCGTTCTTGAGAAGCGTCAAAGCACTTCCTCCAAGGCGTTGGATGCCAACTTCGAATGAAACACGGGTGCGGGTTGAAGGCTTTTCGTAAATTGAACCGATAGCGAGTGTGTCAAGGGGTAGGAAATTTTGAGCGACATCGTCACCTTGTTTCCACTGCCGCTTGAATTCAATTGCCCATTTTAGAATTGCTTCAAAATCTTCTGCTACATCGTCAATCGCAAGCAAGTGTTGAGTCATGCTCCGTCCATTACGAGGCGGCTTCTAAGCGTTGTGCGCTCAGTTCTTCTCGTGTTCGATGTCTGCAGCGAAGCCGTCACGAGCATCGCTCATCCCACCGAAGAGGGCTTGAGCAAAGGTCAGGATATCCGCCATTCCTTCTTCCAACTCGGAGGAAAGAGGGGTGAGGCCTGGTGCTTGGGAGAACTCTTGCATCATTCGTAGTTGGTTGATAGCGAATTCAGTACGTTGTCCACCTGCTTCATCATAAAGTGCGAGTTCAAGAATTTCAAGTCGCTCTGACCACTCAAGAATTTGTTCCAATTGCTCGGGTTCTAGCAAATCCGCCTTCGAGAGGAAGTTCTTGGTAGGGAGTCCCAATCGGAATTCAACAATTGATGAAAGTAACATCTGGGACACGAAACCTGAAGGTGACCGTGAAAGCATTGGGTCAAACAAGTATATGATGGCAGATTGTTCTCGTCCGAGCGTTTCAATCAAGTGGTTACTTGCTTCACGGAACGCAAACAATTCCACTTGTCCTGGAGTGTCAACAATCATCAATTCTCCAGATAGTGAATGGAGTTGGTCAGCAACATCTCCTGCCTGTGCCGCCAAAAGGTCAGCCGCAAGGATTTGGGCACCGTTTGGACCGAGGTCATACTCGGCCATCACTTCAGTTAGAGAGATTAAATCCCGAACGTCGAATTCAGCGTCGTAATGGACACGTTCTGCTCCTGGGTCAAGATTAATTGCGATCGCTTCGGTCTCCAAGAAACGAGACCAACGCTGAAATGATGTCACCAACGAAGATTTACCAGCACCTGCTGTTCCAACAACAAAAAGAACTGGGGGGGAGCTACTGTCCATACCGACCATGACCAACCCTCCGTCCTACCCTACATCAACCCCTCGCTATATTCTTGATTAAATCGCATTGAAACTCATTATTCAAACACGAAGTTGGAGAACGGTTATGTGCTCGGCGTGCGTCCGAACCTTTGTCGCACATCGTGTGAACCGGAGGAATTTAAGATGACTGACGAAAAACCACCTATGCCACCAGGAATGCCACCAATGCCACCTATGCCACCCGGCCAAGCCCCTCCGGCCCCTCCAGGTATGCCTCCAATGCCCCCAATGCCCGAAGCCCCCCCTGCACCTCCCGGTATGCCCCCAATGCCTCCAATGCCTGAAGCACCTCCGGCTCCTCCCGGCATGCCTGCAATGCCTGCAATGCCTCCAATGCCTCCAATGTCCGAAGCACCCCCGGCACCTCCTGGTATGCCCGCCATGCCGCCTATGCCTCCAATGGCTGAAGCGCCTCCGGCTCCTCCAGAGATGCCACCTATGCCTCCAATGGCTGAAGCACCTCCGGCTCCTCCAGAGATGCCACCTATGCCTCCAATGCCTGAAGCGCCAGCCGCTGACCCGTTGATGGACCCGCTTGCAGCACCTCCGGCTCCTCCAGAGATGCCACCTATGCCTCCAATGCCTGAAGCACCAGCCGCAGACCCGTTGATGGACCCGCTTGCAGCACCTCCGGCTCCTCCAGAGATGCCACCTATGCCTCCAGCCAGCAGACCCGTTGATGGACCCGCTTGCAGCACCTCCGGCTCCTCCAGAGATGCCACCTATGCCTCCAGCAGCAGACCCGTTGATGGACCCGCTTGCAGCACCTCCGGCTCCTCCAGAGATGCCACCTATGCCTCCAATGCCTCCAGCAGCAGACCCGTTGATGGACCCGCTTGCAGCACCTCCTGCACCTCCAGAGATGCCACCTATGCCTCCAATGCCACCAGCCGCAGACCCGTTGATGGACCCGCTTGCAGCACCTCCGGCTCCTCCAGAGATGCCACCTATGCCTCCAATGCCTCCAGCAGCTGATTTGTTGATGGACCCACTCGCAGCACCTCCGAGTCAAGAGCTCTTAGAACAACCACCTCTGCCGGATTTGTCCCCAGCAGACCTTACTGGTGAGCAAGCAGGAGCAACTATCCGAAGCCGTGCAGAAGTTGAGACCGTTCCAGGTGACAAACTCGAAGGTACCTTGCATGAAATTGAAACCACTACTTTGAACGCTGATGGCCAAGTCATCAAGCAATCCGTAAAGGGTACACTCACTGTTAACAATCCTTCTTCAGAAGACCGAATCTACGATATTGACGTTATGCTTGATAACATCGGTGCAACTGACATCGGTGGAGAACATGTTTCGGTAGACGAACTTGAACCATCAAAGAATCACAAGATGGCTTACAAAGTAAACGGAAAGCAAATGATGACTCTACGTGAGCGATTGGACACGAACCCATCCCGTTCTCAAGAGCGCTCTCTATCTGTTGCCATGAACGAAGATCCAGGCGAAATTGCTCTTGAAATTGAAGTCGAAAACATGTCCGGTGTAGAACTACATGACGTCGTCGTAACCCGTCCCATCCCTGAAGCAATGCACTTTGCAATGACTGGCGGGGCTGAATTTGATGACGGAACCATCACATGGAATGTTGGCCGACTCAATGCAGGTGAAAAGCAAGTCATCTCAATGGAAGGTACAATCTCTGTATCTTCCACTAAGTCCATCAAAGCAGGACAAGCAAGCGCAACATACCGTGCTGATTCTACGCTCTCAAACATGATGTTCCGAGAGTTGGATGCATTCTGCCGAGGATTTACCTACATGCGAGTTCGTGAAGACGAACGCCCAGACAACTGGAAGTGTCAGGCCATCTTTGAGAACCGCTCTTCCTTTGCTGTGGACTTGGTCAAACTCCAAGTTCGAATGAAGGGAAGTGACGAACTTCTCTTTGACATTCACGATGTTGACGAAGATGTCCACCCCTATGGTAAGTGGGAATCTGAAGAGCGCGTGGTTATGGCACAATCCGAACCCGACTTTACCTACGAATTGTCCTACTCGGTCCTACCAAGAGCAATCCAAAGCACAGAGGGTTCAATGAAACTTGAGGAAAAGAAACTCTTGGTCCTTGAAGCAGATATTTCTAAGACCTACTCAACAAGTGGCTTGCGCTCATATCGTGCGCAGAAAATCCAGTCGGTTATGACCCTCGAAAACAAGGGTTCCTCCGTCATCAACTTGATGCGAATCACCGATGATATACCTGGATTGTTTGATGCACCTTCACAGGAACAACTAACCATCAAACTTGATGGTAAAACCATTGATGACGACCAATTTAAGGTCGAAATGGCTGAAGGTGTTACCATCGAGAAGGAACACAAATCTCCTGACGGAATCGGTCACACCATGACCCTCACTGTCGGGACTCGTGGACCTCTTGGCCTCAAGCCCGGAAAGAAGATTGAAATTTCTTACCCACTCAACGCACCAGACCCAACACCAAACAACACCCGTGTTGACGGTCCTGCACGTGTTGAGTTTAGTTCAGAGCGTTTCGGTCCAATCTGTACCCGAGAACCATCAGAAACACCAACGATCAAGGTCATCCACAACCGTCGTAACTTCAGTGCCGGTAAGCAAGCGATTCCTCTCGGAGGAAAAGGTCGTTATGAAGTCTTGATTCTGTTCGAAAACAACGGTGACACAGCATTGAGTGACCTGTATATCAACGATGTCCTCCCTGCACAGTTTGAGATCAAAGATTGGTCCATGAAGGGTGCAAACGGAAAGCGTGATGACGTCAAGATGACCTCTGAAGAAGGAGAAGGTGGACTGCATATTGTATGGCATGTCCCCAAGGTCGAGAAGGGTGAACGTCTGGAAGTTTCCTTTGATATCAAGGGAAGCGGAGAAGTTGACGCTGAAGCACTCAACCGTTTCCATGGAGTCCATTTCGGAGATGAAATTGAATCCGATGACCTACCAGTTGTTGAGGAACTTGAAGAAGAAGTATCCGAAGAAGTCACAGAGGAAGAAGCAGAAGTAGAATCCACAGAGGAAGAAGCAGAAGTAGAAGTCACAGAGGAAGAAGCAGAAGCAGAATCCACTGAGGAAGAAGCAGAAGCAGAAGCCACTGAGGAAGAAGCAGAAGCAGAAGCCACTGAGGAAGAAGCAGAAGCAGAAGCCACTGAGGAAGAAGCAGAAGCAGAAGCCACTGAGGAAGAAGCAGAAGCAGAAGCCACTGAAGAAGGAGCAGAAGCAGAAGCCACAGAGGAAGAAGAATCCAAGATGAACTGGCGAGAAGATGTGCTTCTCCGTGTCATGGAGGCTTCAGGTATTACAGACCGTGATGCATTTATTGCATTCGCTGCGGATTACGATAGCGATGATAACGGCTACCTCAAGAAGGGTGAATTGGAAGATGCTGCAAATGCATGGAACGCTCGTGAAGAGGATGGTTCAGATAACACCGGCGAAAAGGCTTGTGGAATCTGTGACACATTAAATCCAGCAGACGCTACTGAGTGCAGTGCGTGTAAGTTTACCTTCGAGTGAATCATTGGTTGCCGGTAACTCGGTCTTGGCCGATGCGATTAGTGTCGCAGGATTGCCTGAAACTCTTACTGAGCTCACTCTGGAAGTACCCACTGAGGCCAATCTTCATGCTCAGATGATCTGCTTACAAGAATAATGACTGGACGCTTCAATGATGAAAGCAATTCTTCCATTGGTGTGGCTGTTGAAGGTGGAATTACACCGTCACGTAGGTCTACGGCAAGCCAAGCATTGCGGTATTGCCCGGACCAGGCTAAAAGTTCAGCCTCGACGCCTTGTGGCGGAATGCCTTCTCGGACACTTGCGATAAATCCCCAACCATCCGGACATTTTCGTTCAGTATCTGTCCACAAAAACATGCGGGGTGGTTCGGGAAGTCGGGCAAGTTGAGTTATGGCTTCAAGTTCTGTCGCACAGACAGGTTGGCCTGGCATTGGCATTGGGAGAGGATAGCGCCAAGTCGTATCTACGGTGAGCGGTTCTTTCTTGCGCATGTTGGAGCGTGTAACTGCTCTTGTTTGAACTTCGCGCTGATTTGTGCATGCTGTCTCTTGAGAGAGGGATATATGAGGGAAATCAAGGCTAACCTTCATGCCCTTCCCTCTACGCAGGTGGTTTATGGCCAATGGTCCAAGCCCACCTCCGCCCGCCCCGCCGGGTGGCTCAATGTTCATTATGCTCATTGTGATGGTAATGATGACCATCCTCATCATGACGCCTTCGATTCGAGTCTCTTTGGGTACGACTGCGGACCCATTTTTGTCACCTTTGCTCCCCGAAGAGTCCTTTTTCGTAATCACAGTTATGATTCTCGGTGTGTTTTCAATGACGCTCAACACCGTGATAAGAAATTTCTTTGTTGATCCTATGGACCAGGCTCACATCGGTCACCGACAAGGACAAGTTCGTCAAATCATGAACGAAGCACGTATATCCCGGGACCCGATTCTTCAAGAAAAGGCGAGCACGCTACAGCAACAGATGATGCCAGAGCAACTTGGTGTCCAGATGGGTGCCATGAAACCAATGATGTTCACTATGATTTTCATTATCGGAATCTTTGCATGGCTGGAAACCTCTGTTGAATCGTTCCGTGTGAACTATGTTTCCCTACCTTGGGCTCCAGAGTGGAATCTTATGGAAGACCGCTTCTTGTTCTTCCCTGCATGGATTTGCTGTTACATCTCAATGAGTGCTGCTTACGGTCGCGTACTTGACCGACATATCAAACTCGCTCGCTACAGATCTCACCCTCTTGTCCTAAGCGGTGAACTCATCAAAGAGCCTCTTCTTCACCTTGTTGCTACCAAGCCAGCAGCCGCCTCAGGCCAAGCTAAGAAGCGCCAACAAAGGTCCCAGCGAAGGTCACAACAGAACAAAAGAAAACCCGCTTTAGCCAAAGATTTGGACACTGACGATGAAAGTGAGGCACAAAGCGCCTACGATTTCTCTTGTCCTGAATGTCAAGGCGACGTCATCACACATGATGGACCTCGCACCAAGCGCTGCAATGTGTGCTTCCACGAATGGGTGTGATTCATGCTTCATCTCACCGTTTCGGGACATCCTGGAAGCGGCACGAGTACGTTGGTGAAAGCGCTCATGAATCGTTTTGATTGGGATTCTCTCAACGGTGGCGATGTCTTTCGTGGAGAAGCAAAACGACGTGGAATGAGCCTAGCGGATTTTGGACGATTATGTCAAGAGGAGCTTGACGTCGACCGCTCGCTTGATGCTTTGCTCAAAGAAAGAATGCAATCAGATGATGCCTCAAACATTGTGGAATCAAGACTGGCAGGATGGTGGGCATACAAATTGAACCTTCCCTGCCTACGCATTTGGTTGGATGTAGAAGATGAGGAACGTGCTCGGAGAGTTGTAAATCGTGAGGGCATTCAACTCAGTGAAGCACTCGCTGCTAACGCATCGCGGTCAAAGGTGGATGGAGAACGATTCATGGAACTTTATGGCATCTTGCCTGAAGACCCAGAACCCTATACACATGTTATTTCAGCAACAAACCTCAATGCAGATGAAATACTTGAGGCTGTCGTCTTCTTCATAGAGGCCGCATCATGAACACCCACATCCTTGACCCCGAGGCCGGAACGGACCCACATTTTGGGACCATACCCGATGAACGAACGATTGAGCAACTTCTTGCATCAGGGTTCATCCTGGTTGACAAACCAGCAGGACCGACATCGCATCAGTTGGCTGCTTGGGCCCGTGACTTGTTCGGATTAGACCGTCTTGGGCACGGTGGTACCCTTGACCCGTTCGCTACAGGAGTCCTACCTCTCATGGCTGGACGTTGCATGAAGATCACCAACAAAGTCCTGAAGCACCGCAAATCATACATTGCCGTATTCCGATTCAAAACACCTCCAACCGAAGGCCAAATTGATGAGATCATGGGCAAAATGTCCGGACGAATCTACAACGTACCTCCGGAAATCTCAGCAGTGAAGGTACAAGTTCGAACCCGCCGGATCTTCAAATTTGAGCGGCTTGACTTCAATGAAAAAGACATGGTCGCACGAATTACTTGTGAAGCAGGTACCTACATCCGAACTATGGCGCGCGACATGGGCTTGATGCTCGGCTCACCCGTTGAACTCAAAGAACTCCGCCGTGAACACTCAGGCATGTTCTCACTGGACGATTGTGTTACCATGGATACCGTTGCTGACGCTGTTTGGCTATGGAAGGAATGCGACGATGCAAGCGCTCTGATGCGAATTGTTCAACCGATTGAGAAATTGCTTGTCGATGTCCCTCGATGTGTTGTTAAAGACAGCGCAGTCGCAGCACTTGCATTTGGTGCGCCACTTCTAAGACCAGGAATTGTAAGTGTTCCCGCAGGTATTGCATCAGGTCAGGATATTCTGATTACCTCTCTCAAGGGAGAAGCCGTTGGATTTGTTAAGCTCACGGTAAACACCGACGAAATCGGTGCTATGGAAAACGGAGAAGTTGCTCGACCAAGCATGGTCCTCATGGACACCGAAGTATATCCTCGGCGCTGGGTCAAGCAAGCTTGATCAGTTCACGCTTCAACGTATTCTTCGTAGATGTATTCTTCTGTTTCAATTCGTATTTTCAATAGAGACATGGTTCCCACTCCCACTCTGTCAACCGAAGTTGAACGGTCCCCACGACCTCAAAGTATCCTCTTCTGACACGGTCCGGTTATCAACTTTGAGGCATGTTTTCGCATTATGCGACATCAGCGACTTTATTCTAATCGGATGTAAGATACCTGTGCAATGGCCAAAAGGTTCTGATTCGTACCGTACAGTTTTGCCTCAGCATGGCTGAGTGTTTTCCCAGGACGAATCATTTCTGCCCTGTATGTCACATCGGTATGACAAGGGCGTAAGAAACGGATGTGAAATCCGTAGTTGCCACCTTGGCCTTTGCTCCCCATTTTATTAGAGCGGCAAAGCATGTGATGGAGCTCCCATGGTTCCAAATATGGCGCCATGAAACGTTTCTAAAATTCCATTCCATCGTTCGTGGGGTGGGACAACCGCCGTGCAGACGCCATGTTCTAATCCGGTGATTTCCATCAATAGCGTGTCCATAATAGGAATCGAATGAATTCGCTCCATCTAAGCGTTGATGGTTTCAGAGAAAGTGAGTTTGAGATCCACAACATCACTTTATTTTCTTAATTTTTGCCGGGGTCAGGTATGCAAATATTCCGATGACCGCAAGCAGTAATCCGATGCTACCTGTCCACACGGTTGTTGAAGATAGACCTGTATCACTACTTGCGTCGTCAGCAACCTGCTTTTCATCAATACCAACAAGTTTCTCCATCTGGTTGTTAGATTCATCCCCTTCCGGAATTTCAAGTCCACGGTCAACCACTGCACTAAATCGGATCACTCTAGCATCGTCTGGAACCTGCCAGTCGCATGTTACTGAGCCAAGTTCACCGGGTGCTAAGACTGGAATAATCTCCACCGACATGAGTTGTTGATCATTTTGACAGCGAACCGAAATGAAGGTAGCCTCAGCTTGTCCCTGATTACGGACCATGACCCGCATTGATACAATGTCACCTTGTGTTATCTCATCACTGTCAAAGTCAATTGATTCAACCAGTAAGTCAGCAAGTGCCATGACGTCGAGGTCAAGGGTTCGTTCTGAACAAGAGGTTTGGTCACAAACAGAAACAAGAACGCTGTAGAATCCAGCGTTCGGAGGTTGAACCGTCACGGTCCCACTAGCCAAATCCACAGTGGCCCAACTTCGGTTTGTAGATGCGGTAAGGACCGATGAATCGACATCGCTTACCGAGAGGTTCACCACTGTAACTTCGTCTCGCTCTGCTGGTACTAATGATGGGAATTCACCAATGTCAGGAGCGTCATCTATGGCATTAACAATGAGGTTAAAGGATTGAATCCACGAATTCCCAGCCTCATCAGTGACCTTTACACTAATTACGGACTGACCGTTTGATTCAGGCATGAGTTTGAGCCGAATTCCACCCTCAGTCAAATCAACCTCAACCAGTGCCTCATTACTGTTGGTAAATTCCACAGCGAGATTTTCGTTAGATGTTCGGTCGTCTGAACATCGTAACAAGAGGGGTAGAATTAGTCCTCCTCCGTCTTCTGTCAATTCTTGGTCGCCTAAGCCATCACACACAGGGTCCTCGTCCCATTCAATAGCATATCCTCCATTCACTGAAAGCGATGAAAGTTCTAAGGCGGTATGGCTTGCATTCCCCAAGGAGTCCCATGTGAACCAAGCCTTCACCGAAACGGTGTACGACGTGGCGTCTGGAACCATGAACTGGCCGATTGGCCATGAGTGCGTGAAGGTACCCAGTGACATGGGTTCGTTGGAGACCAATTCGTCATTAACGAAAATTAACCATCGTGAATACGTTGGGTCAATACCATCGTTAGTTCCGAAGACACGGCCCGAGATGGTGAGTGAGGGGTCATTCACATCAGCCCATATTGATTCAATACAAGAATCGATTGAAGTTACTTTAATTTTGTAGGCTTGGCCTTGGGGGAGTAACGTATTTTCTGGGAGTGCTGTGAATGAAGAAAAGGATTCACCGTCTGTAGAAACAGCATACTCAAGGCTAACATTCGTTACTTCTCCTTCAGCGAGTTGAAAGTGGACACGACCAAGCATCTGTTCAGGAGGGTGTTCTAGAACACTACTGACCCATTCACCGGTTGTTCCGCTTATGGAGGGGGTTAATCCGCAATCGGTAAGCGCCATGTTGACGGATTCACCCTGAGTCAAATCCAGTGCTATCAGAGGCATCGTGTGACCGGCAAATTCAGTTGTAGCCAGGCCAACTTCTCCACCGTACCAAGGTGTTTGGACGGTGATGTCCAAACCAACTGCATCCACGACCAAGCGGGAATCATCGACACCACCAGCAGATACGTAATCAAGCGTGAACTGCAAGCTGTTGAGGTCCTGCCAAGTCCATTCAAGGAGACCGGTGAGGTTAACTGAGTATGCTGAATTATTGATGTAATCCAAACCACCTTGGGTGTGAGCGAAGGTTTTGAGAAGTTCGTATCCACCTGAATGCTGTACTGAAATCCTCACGGTATCTTCTGTCAAAGCATCCGGTATCTGGATCACTGCTTTCATGTGAACCTCAACCATGGTATAATTCGACAATCCGCTCACATCAAAATCTGTCACTTGGATATCAGGACCAGTGGACCATGTGCTTGCTCCATCCGGAGCCCCAGTAGAGTAATTTGAGTCAGTTGGTGATGTACCTGCCCAAACTGACATGGTGTCAAGGTTTACTGGACGATGATGCGCCATTGTGAGGCGTTGGTCTGCGACCATTGTCTCTGTGTAAGTTGCATCTTCTTGAGTGAACGAAGTTTCTGAACTCATAGTCCACTCAGATGTGTCAACCAATGTGCCCTGTGGGAGCATATCAACGTCATATGTGCCGTGAACACTACGAGCTGAAACCGTTGATGTCAAGGGCCCAATGGCTGATGTAAGACAAAGAAGAAGGATGCAAAGGATGACTCGCTTCGTTCGCATAATTTACCACACTCTCCGATAACACTTGAAGGCAGGGGTCTTTCGTTTGAAAAACACAGGAGTTCTTCAGCGAATCCTCTACGGCGGATGGTTGAAATACCAAGCACTTGAGGGCCATTTACTTCTCATGGCTGTGGTGGTGTAGGGGTTAGCACGGCAGATTGTGGTTCTGCCAGCCCGGGTTCAATTCCCGGCCACGGCCCTCCTCTTCACAAGTCCTCATTTTGTATGTGATGGCCCATTCGCTTTCCTTTGGTAGAGAGGTAGGCTCTGTTCGTATCATTCACGCCAACAATGAGCGATGTACGCTCAACTACGTTGATTCCATATGATTGCAGTTGCTTAACCTTCTCGGGGTTATTGGTGAGCAGATTCACATCCTTGACGTCGAGTTCTTTGAGCATCTCCGCTGCAATCGAATAATCACGATTGTCTGCAGGGAGGCCGAGCATGAGATTGGCGTCGAGTGTATCGGCTCCCTCATCTTGGAGATGGTAGGCCTGAATCTTAGCATGGAGACCGATTCCTCTACCTTCTTGGCGCAGATACAATAGAACGCCCCATCCTTTCTCGACAATGGTTTCTAGAGCGGAATTCAACTGAGGTCCACAGTCACATCGTTCACTTCGAAATACATCCCCGGTCAAACATTCCGAATGTACGCGTAGCAAGACGGGGTCGGGTCCAATCATGTCGCCAAGAGTCATAGCAACGTGGTCAAATCCAGTTGAAGGTTCATGGAATACTTGTATTCGAAATGAACCATATTCTGTTGGGAGTATGGCTTCGCTAGGTACGTTATCACGGGGGATTATATTCAATTTTTCACCTCAATTGTAAATCGGATTTCTCCATTTTCGCTGACAACGTCCAATAACAGATGCTTAGTTCGGTTCAGCAATAGGGGCATGTCATGAAGAGTTTCAGGGTCATCGGCAAGGACTTCTAATACATCGCCGTTGGTTAACTTTTGCAAGGTTTGCCGTGTTTTCACAACCGGCACTGGGCAATAAAAGCCCAGAACATCAAGGCGATGGGTTGCCTCAACTTCGCCTTTTCCTTGCGCCACAGCCATCCCACGCCTTGGACCAATTTGAACACATTCCTTTGAACCCAAACATTCTGTAAGCAAAAAGACAACCACAACACCTTCTTCAACAAGACCTCTCATGTCATCACATGGCCAACCAAACCATGACGCGTCCTGATGGCGATATGTCGTGGAGAGAGGTAGGCGAACTTGGTCTAAGATACGGAAGAATACCTCTTGCACTTCTTTTCATGGAGGGGCTTTACTGGTTCTTAACCGTACCATCCGACACGCTCGCCCCCATCCAGGTAACCGAGGCATGGCTTTGGAATGAGATGACAAATCTCATCTTTGGTGAAGGAAGTTCAGTCCTCAGCCACCATAACGGCTGGCTAACCAGAATTGACTTTGTTCACACGAGCTTTCCTGGCCCTTACAATTCTGTTGGATTGTATGTTTCAGACGAATGTGCGGGTGTACATGAAATGATATTTGTCTCCACACTCGTTCTAATGACCGACGGCATGTCGCAGCGATTCAAATTGAAGTCTGTGGCTGTGATGTGCGGGATTGTTTACGTGATCAACCTCATGCGTTTGGTCGCTTTTTATCCCATTGCGCTCGAAGGGTGTCTCGCAAATCCCGACCAACAGGCTTGCCTAACCAACATGTGGACATTCCACGAAACCGTTTACGAATGGGGTTTCTTAGTTGTTCTTGTACTCATGTGGATGGTCTGGTTCTTTAAATTCGGAGGCCATAAAGAAACTCTTGAAGCGGCCAAAGAGACAAAAGAGTCATGGCGAATTATCCGCAGAACATCATACTCAGCAAAACATTGGGCAATACTTGGATTTGGAGTATTGGCCATTATTCTTGCATACTCAAACATATCAACCAATGTTGAGGCCATTGAAGCGAAGGAAACCCTGGATCTGTGTGAATTTGCAAACCTCATTTCAGCAGAATGTGGTAATGCACAAAAGAGGTGGGACGACGCTATTGGTTACGCATGGTCACTTTCTGCAATCGCACTCCTAATGGTCGTAAGCACAACATTCGTCATTCAACGGCCAGATGAATTCGGTAATTGGCCGGAGCCGAGTCAGGTTGACACGATTGAACCAGCAAAGGAAAAAAGCCATCATGCCAAGAAAATTGGTTCTTGGAACAAGAGTGGTAAACACGAAGAAGAGTGATCACTCAACGATTGAAGCGACGAGTGTATCGCTTCCGTACGGCCGCTTTTGCATGGCTTTCATAGCGAGTCCAATTTTACTGGTATGCAAACTCACAAAGGTATGTTCATCTGAAAATCGAACTTCACCAACTGCTAATTCATCGCACTTGAGTTGTTCTACAAACCAAGAAGACACTTGATGAGCTGAACCAGCGGCTTCCGGAGTCAAATCAAGTTTTACTGTAACATAGCCAAACACGTCTGCTGAATCACCAAAGTCGTCTTGGCGACGGACAGGGTCGCGTTCAATGCCTTCTGGGAGTTCAGGTGCTTCGGAAGGGAGGATGTCTAGGCCGTAGGTGGCCATGATGCGGGAGAGTTGAGGTGCATCATCTCTGGATACAAGACTCCATGCTTCTCCACTTCGTCCAATCCGTCCAGTTCGACCGATGCGGTGTACAAAGGAATCCATGTCGTTAGGTAGGTCGTAATTCACGACCAAGGTGATCGCATCTACATCGATACCACGAGCAGCGACATCGGTGGCAATAATAGTCTTGACCTCGCCTTCTCTAAAGCGAGTAAGTATTTTCTCACGTTGATTTTGGTTCAAATCTCCGTGGAGGCCAGCGACATCAAACCGATGCTTGCTAAGCCGTTCAACAGCAAGGTCGACCATGCGCTTAGTATTGCAAAATACAATGGTTTGGTCTTCAGTATTCATGCGAATGAGAAGGCGTCCAAGTACCCACAACTTGTTGGAGCGACCGATGTGTACTGAATAGAGGTCAATCGGGGGAATGTCCAATTCTTCTGCGTTGGTCAACACAAATTCAGGGTCATTGGTGAATTCATGGGCAGCGTCAATAATCTCTTGAGGGAAGGTCGCCGAGAACAGAAGAGTTTGTTCACGATGGGTCATGCGTTCTACAACCCACATGATGTCGGGGAAGAATCCCATGTCAAGCATACGGTCTGCTTCATCCAAGCAAAGTAGTGTGGGGAGCGTCAAATCGATGTGGCCCCGCTCAGTCATGTCCATGACACGACCTGGTGTTCCAACGATGATATCCACGCCATCAGCAAGTGTCTTTGCTTGCTTGTCAATATCGGTTCCTCCGTATACGGTAAGAATGGTTAGGCCGGTCTCTCCCTGAAGCATCATTATCTCTTCTGCGACTTGATTGGCTAGTTCGCGAGTTGGTGTGAGAATCAAGGCTTGAAGTGAACCTGTCACTTGGCACCGTTCAAGAATTGGTAGGCCAAATGCTGCGGTCTTTCCCGATCCAGTTCGGGCTTGTCCGATCACGTCACGTCCAGTTCGTGCAAGTGGTACAGTGTCTTTCTGAACTTGCGTTACAAATTCCCAGCCAATGGCTTTCAATCCGTTCAACAGATGTTCTGGCAGGTCCCATGAATCAAAGCGTGTGGTGGTGAACATTCGTTTTCCCTCCGTCTCTCGTTTGGTGATTTGGTCGCCGAGACGAGGGCAACCTACACGAAATCAATCAATAATTGTCCTTGTCGGCAATTTCCTTCTGAAGTTCGCCCATCCAGTATTTGCGAGCATTCTCTCGGTTGAGAGGGCGGCGCGTCTGTCGGACATGCTCGAGAATGTATTGTCTAAATTTGAGAGCACGGGGCCGATTTACACCCTTGGGGGTGAGTCCGTCCCATAGTCGGTCAAATTGTTCGGCCTTGTCGTTGAACGCTGCGTCACTCATACAATCCACCTCTTAAGCGGTTCTGCGACCGACCACCTGTTCTTAACCATGCCGTATTTGTTTGCACGAAAAGCAAGTCAAAACATCTCTTCATCAGGACCCGAATCAAAATCGTCAAAGTCCTCTTCATCATCGTCCATGTATCCCATGATTTCATCTTGAGAAGGACGTCGTTCAACAGATGGGGTTTTGGATTCCACCGAGGACTGAACTGCTTCTTGTTGTTCGGCTTTCTCAAGGAGGTTTTTTGGCCTTGATGTAGATAGAAGGCCAATGCCTTTGCCCTGTGCTTGGGCGATTTCCATATCAATTTCCGGAACCGGTAATGCGGGAGCAAGTGCTGCATTCTTCTGGGCTTCTGTTCCTTCAAGCGTAGCATCAAAGCGCATCTCAACAAGGGTTTTGACTAAGCCTTCATCGGTTTCTGTCTTCAAAAGGTCTGTTGCAAAGATGCGCAACTCATCTTCGCCCATCAAGCGTGGGAGCAGGTCGATACATGCCTTGCGCACACGGAGATCTTTGGAGCGGGCACCGGTGACGATGAGGTCGCGAGCTCTTCCATGGTCCTTGTCAAGTTTTTGGATGGCCTTGATTGCGGCGAGCCGCACTTCCGAATCAGGGTCCGCAATGGCTCGTTCTGCGAACATGGTGGCCATGCGAACGTCTTGACGAGCAAGTGCGGGGAGTGTTTTTGCGGCAGTTCGGCGAACTTGTGCATCATCGTCGTTAAGCGACCATGAGATGAGGTCCCACACAGCTGAAGAATTTCGTGACAATACCTTTCTGAGAAGTCCGGCTGCCTTTCTCCGAAGTGAAACATCTTGCTCAAGAAGCAGAGTGTCAATGTGGTCTGCTACAACCTCCGGCCACGTGTCGCCGAGGGATTTGAGTCCTTTCCATGCTGCTTTTTGGCGGTATGCTATTGGAGAACGTAGCTCGTTTTCAAGAGAAGATTGTACGCCTGACGGGAATGTTGGTGCTGCCCGTGCCAGGGCGTCACTCGCTGCTTTGCTGACACTGATGGAGTCATCGTCCAGCAGTACAGAAAGCCAATCGAACAAATCTTCAGAACGCCGAACAGCAAACTCGGGGAGAACTTCAAGGGCCGAAATACGAACCTCATCATCATCGTCTTGGAGTGCAAGGAGTAGCAACCCGTGGGCTGCTCGTACCATGCTTTGAGGTACTGTGGAAAGTGCACGAACGCCATGAGTTCGTTCCATGATGTGGGTTTCTCCTAACCAGCGAACTTCTTGCTGCTTAAGGGAGCCTTCAGCAAGCGACATGGCATCTGCTGAAACCAAAGCGGACCAGGGCCCTTCAACGGGTTCAAACGATGCTTCAGCAACCTTGGTTTTGGGGAGATTAATCGGTTTCCCGGTTCGTGGGTCGCGTGCAATATAATCTCGAACCATGTGCTCCCCTTTACCCCGCAGCGTGCCCACCATGATGAACCTTGGTAAGTTCACACTAGAAAAAGAATAGAATCGCTAACAAGAAGGATATACAAACTGCGCCGTCGTGGGATTGGATATGACCAATCCGCACATTCGCATGGCATTGGTCTTAATTTCCCTCATGGTATTGAACCCCTGGTTATCATTCATTCAACCGGAGGTATCTGAAAATTCGTTAATTGAAGAGCAAACCAGAGACACTTCAAACGAACAAATTACCACCTATAGTACAAGCGAGGGATTCACTCACACCAACATGACAACATCTCCCGTTTCTGGTGTAACAGCTCTTGAGCGTCCTTCGTTCACATGGAACTATCCGGGGGGAATCGGAAGTCTTCTCCAACCGAAGACTGGTGGTTGCGCTGCCTATCTTCCATCCCTCGACCAAGTGCTTTACATCGGCGGTCGGGTCGATCCAAGCCCGCTTCAACCCGATGACGAATCGCCTACTTCTGCTGTCGATGTGTTTTACAATTCAAATAAATCATGGCTTCCGAGTACTTCAAATCTCTACCAAACTCAACAATATCACGGGTGTGCAACAGCGAACAACAAGATCTACACCGTTGGAGACCTTCACCCGTATTCCAATCCCTCCCTCAACTCTGAGGGCTTGATGCAGGTGTTCGACCCCAGTACGGGAAATTGGACACTGGGGACCAACATGCCCACTGGGACCAAGGTAGGTTTAGCAGGTGTTGAATCCCATAACAACTTGATTTACGTCGCAGGTGGGGCATCCAATCCAGATCGCACAGATCTGACAAACCGTTTAATGCGATTTGATCCGGTTAACAACAGTTGGACACAACTTGCTAACATGAGTTTACCAAGACATTCATTTGAATTGGTTTCATTCCAGGGAAAACTCGTGGCCTACGGTGGAATTGCACGCTACTTTGACCCGATCGCTAATCAATCGGTTATTGGAAACACTAACCTCAGTGAAGCCTACGATCCGCTAACCAATACTTGGACGCAGTTGCCTAATGCAAGTAAGAAATTTGCAGCGTATGCTGCTGATGTGTTCAATGATGAACTCCTTATTATGGGTGGATACGAAGCCAATGGATGGCAGATCACTAAAAATGACAAAATATACGGATACAACCCATTTACTGACGAATGGAATCTTCGCTCCTCGCTTCAGTATGGAGTGTTCGATTCAACCATCACAAAAGCCAACAATACACTCGTTTTGGCCGGAGGAGACCTAAGCAGTAATCGGTTCAGCAGTTGGGGGTCTGCCCTCTACACTCCCGATGGAGAATACTTCCTTAATCCTGACAAACAGACTGGTTGGATTTCGTCGCCAATATATGATTTGAGTTCAAGTGAGCATGGCTCGGCAAGTCCGATTTGGTTGGGTTTTTCAGCGATTGAACCCACAGGAACCTCAGCATTGATGCAATACCGGACAGCAGGGAGTGAAGCTGCAATTGGCTCAGCACCATGGAAACCTACCACCGTACCCGTTTACTCCTACATCAATCAAGGGAATGCCTCTCTTGGGGATGTTTCGGAAAACATACATATTCTGCAATACCGCTTGAAAATGTCTACCTCAAAAGTCCTTGAATGGGTCACACCCAAACTCGTTGAGGTTTCCTTTGGTGGTGATGAAGCTGCCTTTACCTCGTCCTTGCCTCAATACATGCAACCTACTGCTTCAGCCGTCGACATCGTAACTCACCACCATGCCTCAACTGAAGAAGGTGAGTATTTACTTTCTATTCATGCTGCGGACGAATTTGGAAGTTTTGATGCGGCTTCAACGTGGTCTACTATAACTTGGAATACAACCGACGAAACGGTTCTAATTGACGATCCAAATGGCCTGCTATTCGCCAATGAACTCTCCGTAACTCCTCATCTCATGGAGTCCAACGGACAGAACGTGACCTGGAGCATCTCGCTCAGTGGTAGCATGCCGACCGATTATCTTCGGTTCAAAGTCAGCACTCATGCTGAACGTAACGCCTCTTATCTCCATCCTGATAATGTTGCTTTGGACAAAGATGTCACTGTAGAGGTCATTGACATCGTTGCAGATTATTCCAGTATGGATGACGCAACGGTTTCAGACGGAGAGGTCTTGCCGGCAAATACTCAGTTGAACGTCACTATCGACCACATGTTTACCAATTCAGGCCTCAGGCTGTTGGGAGGTGTCATCCAAGTACGGCTACATACGGACGTCGAAACCTACGACCTTGATTCACAAAACCAACGCATCTGGAGTAATTCTTCCACTCAATGGTTTGAGTTGAGTGCCGGTGAAATCAAGAATGCACTTCTCAATTTGCCGGAGGGGCTTTCGGGTGAAGTTGATTTCTGGCTCGAGGCAAGAACTAGCGAAGATTGGAATCTTCTCTTTGATACACAGCCGTCCGAATTTATACTCAATGGAGAAGGCCCAACTCTCCTTAGTGTTTCACCATCTCTTGACGCTTATATCAATGAAGAAAATCAGCGTGTTGTTTCATTTAACTTCCATGATGTCGGAGGATTTTCAACAGAAAACCTGGATGCATTGGTTTGGATTGAAGCAAGGGATGACGGTGATTCAACCTCAACTGCGGATGGTATTGCCCAACGAGATGAGTACAAAGTTGCGACTACTTACATTGACCAAAATACCAACCTTTGGACGATAAATGTGTCAGTGAACGATTCTATGAATGACGACCATCAGTGGGTACGAGTCTTGCTGGAGGGCACAGACGTTGCTGGATTTGCCCTCCCGGAGTCAACACCTGATGTTGGGCACATTCGTTGGGAGTCAAGAACCCCTCAAACTTCAACCGTTGAAGAATTTGAACAACTCGGGAACCTGATGACAGTCAACATTACCCGCATTGAACCATCGAGAGACTTTGGATGGAAATTGGTAGCCTTTGACCCGAACGGTATTGATGACATTTCAGAGATTAGAATTCAACTTGGTAACGACAGTCAGTTGGGACTTAAGTACACCGTTTCAACCGGTATCTGTACTTCCTTAGATGAGCGACTTATTGTTGATCTGAGTCGTTGTGTAGCGGAAATCATCGATGACCGAATTCACTTGGAGGTCTGGGCAATTACCGACTGGAGTTTCGGCCCATCAGGTCTTGACGGAGGGGCTATTGAGTTGAAGGTCATCGACCAAGACGGCATCATGACAACCTCGTTAACAAATCGGTGGAGTCTTCAGAGAGATCTAGCGATCGAGGTTACATCAGTTGAAGACCAAGATGGTCCAGTGATTCAATCGATTACTGCGGATAGTTCGGTGATGGCTGGCGATAACCTCAACCTCACTGGATACGTCAGCCATCTGTTGAGCGATACACCTTATGACGGCGTACTTAATCTCCAATGGAGAGGTAAAATTCTAGGTGAATTATGGCGAGGTGGAACCGCAGTTACAGTAGAACAAGGTCAATTGACCTACTCCATCCCAACACCAATTAGAACCGGACTGGTCAAAGAATTGGAAATCTCTCTATGGGATCCACTGGGGCTTGAAAAAGTAGCCTCGTTTGACCTTCCTGAATTCATGCTTGACGGAGAGCCACCTGAATTGTTGAGTTCAAACATGGCTTCGGTAGTGTCTCGCTTCCATCTTGAGTCCGTTGAAATCGGTGTGAACGTGCGAGAAGGACAGGGTTGGGGCGCTCCTTTGACGTTGACATGTCAAGTTCGCTCGTTAGATGTAGAATGGGATCCAGTGACTTTGAATCGTAATTACACGACGGTATTCGACGGAAATACAATGTTTAGTTTTACCTTTGATTTCAGTGGATTGGGTGACCCTTCAACTCTGCCACCTCAATCCTCACTGGCTTGTTGGGCAGAGGGTTCTGATGACTCGGGGTGGAGTCTTGTATCCGCTGGCGGAAACTCTGACCTTGACCCTTGGCTGATTACGAACCTGAACAGTATTGGACCAGACCTTACCCTGGAAGCTATTGAGATGAGTTCTGAAATTGTTGAAGGAGAAACAGTGAGACTATCATTCAGCGTAGTTAATGCGGGTGAATCTTTACCGATTCCATTCAACGCCAGTATTGAGATTATACAGGGCGATAAAAGAACCTTAGTGGGTCGGTCTATATTTTATTCAATGGACGAGAACTCTGCAAAATCTATCAAGCGTTCCTTTACTGCTCCCGCGGGAACATGGAGCCTTGCCATCACCATAGACCAGGAAGAAATCATTTGGGAATTGGATGAAAATAATAACCAGTGGAACAAGACCTACACGAGCCAAAGTCAGGGTCTAAGCGGATTGGTTATGGCGACCGGAGGTGTCTCTCTAGTAGCACTGATTGGCGGTGCGGTTCTCTTACGTCGCAGGAATAAGGAGGAGTTCGTAGAAGAGAAAGTACTCGAAGCACTTCAACCAAATGTAGCCGAACCTCAAACCGCCAAAATCAGCGAACCTTCGCCTCCCAAAGCCCGAGGCCCTCCTGGTGCAAAGATCGCCTCAAGTGGTGGAAGCCGTCCATCAAAGGGTCCTCCTCGCGGACCGCCGAAGTCCAAACCTTCTGCAGAGCCAACACCTCAAGAAATGGCTGCGAAATATATGGACGCCTTGGGTCCGGTCCAAGAAAGTGAGGAACTACCATTGGACCCTGACAACCATGCTGCCGATTACAGTCAACTCCCAGGTGGTGGAGAGTACGAATATACGTTGGATGCGACCTATTATCTTGGTGAAGAATGCGGACGATGGGTGCTCAATGATGACAAATCTTTCACAAAGACAGACGATGTCATCTGAAGCCTACCTTCTTCAATGCTTACCGGCTGAGCCCTACCATGAGTGAGGCCGATGCCGACATCCGTCGAGTACTCACCATTGCGTTTCGTGGACATACTGAACTGAACCTCTTGGACTTGGAACGATTCTTTTCATTTGATATGGAATGGGTTGCACCCCATGAAGCCGAACAAGCTGTGAATCAACTCGCAACTAAAGGCTGGATTCTCACTGAGCAACAAACAGTCCGGCTTGCTGTTGAACTGGGTGAAGTGAATGTCCCTTTGGGTTGGTTTCCCCGCCCGTCTCGCCTTCTCTCGCCTCCTCACGCATCAAGTGGTGAGAGAACGCCTTCAGAGTCCACTCCCATCGCTCAAACTCAATCTGTAACGGCCACGGTTATTGAGCCACCCCAATCGGTTGAATCAAACCTTGACCCTCGTGCGAGGCTGACGAAGCGTTTGGTCCGGTTTATTTCACGCAGCAGCGGGCTTGAGCCTGCCGAACTTGAGCGAAGGGCGCAGCGCAAAATCTCAGCGTTCCACCACATCACTCCGTGGCTTGCCTATGCGTTGGTTGCTCGTGAGCAGGGCCTGGGCATGGACGACATAGCAGATGCTCTTGCTGTGGTTTGATCAATCCGTATCAGCAGACATTTCGGTGCTTGACTCTTGACCTCGTGCAGATAGTTCAACAAGCACTGGAAGCAACATCAGTGCAAGTATCAGCGAAAACAATACGGTGATGGCTGTAATGAGTCCAAAGTCTTGGATGACCGGCATTGGAGAGAACAGCAATACAGCAAATCCAGACATGGTTGTAATCGCACTGAGCATAAGAGCGACACCAGTCGTATCTATTGCAGCACGTAATGCTTCCCAATGGTCGCCTCGTTTGGCCATCTCAACCTCAAAGCGCCTCCACATATGGATAGAGTAATCGATTCCGATGCCCAGCGTTAGTGCAGTCACCATTACTGTCAAGACGTTCCACTTCAGACCAATGAGGGCCATGGATCCAACAACCCAAAGCGAAGCAACTCCAACAGGGAAGAGTACTACGACAGCAGGCATGATCCTACGGGTAAGTGCAAAGAGAACCAAGAAGGAAACAGCGAGTGAGATGGCCGTACTTTCAATTTGAGAAAGTGAAAGACCGTCAAGAACACTTTGCAGGACGACTAAATCCCCAGTGACATGCAGTTGAGCATGTTCTTTGAGTTCATACTTGAGCGTCCCCGATTCATCGATTGAACCTAAGGTTTCATAAAAGTTTTCAACCACCCGATTTGATTGTGAAGAAGTAGAGGCTTCCACACGTATTTCGTGCCTTAAATAGGTGATGTCCGTCCCTTCTAGATGGACCGAATTTAACACTCGGTCGCTCCATGTTTCACCAGTAAGGGGGTCAGCGGTAGAAGTGTTGTCGGACAGGGCTGCAAAGAAGAGGCCAAGATTGATGTCTTGTTCTCGGTCAATGGAGTAGACATCACCTGTTGCATCAATAACCTCCATGTTGTGCTCTTCTCCAAATGTTGCATTGCGAAGAACAGCATCACGAACGATGGTATACGGACCGTCGTAGGAAGGTGATGAAATTCTGAAATCGGTTCCAACTACGTCGTTATTTGATTGTAAATCACTGTGAAGGTTCCTTAATTCAGTGAGGAGATGGTCATCCCCTGGGATTGATTCTTTGTCTTCAGCAGGTTCCATTAGGACATAGATGACCTTCCAACCAGCGCTCTCATAGCTCGTGGCGAGGTCGTCGCGAACGGTCATAATCTCAAGGTCCTCATTAACGAAGTCACCCAAGTCGAAATCAGTTTCAAGGGACGCTGCTCCGTATATGGAAAGTCCAGATATGAGGATGGTTACCAGAATGACGCCCAGCTGCTGCTTTTGTTGAAGTTTGACGATGAAGTTTGAAATTGTTGGAAGGCGGAGTGGTGAAGCACTACCCGATGAAGATTGACTGGTGAACATCACGTGCAATGCGCCTACAAATACGGTCGATGAAAGGAAGGCACAAATGACACCAAGAGACAACGCGTAACCGAGCGTTGCTAGTGGGGGGAGTGGAGAAATGATGTTGGCTAGGAATGCAGAAACCGTTGTTATGACCGCCAGTGAGAGAGGAATTGAGAGATGGGCTGTTGCACGTAGCCATGACTCAGCTGGGTCTGGATATTCGTCAGAAAACGAACTCTGAGAGCGCTGAAGGTGAATGGCGTAGTCAATGCCTAGGCCGAGAACAAGAGGGGCTACAGTTGCTTCAAGGGCAGTGAAACGGGTTCCTATGACGTTGAGAATTCCATAGGTCCAAATTAACGCACTTGACAAACCGATTAAGGGAAAGATGATCTGTTTCGCAGAACGGAATGCTACGGCGAGCATGAAAACAACGACGATGGAAGCCAAAGCGATGAGGAGGATGAGATTGTCAAATGTGCCTTCATCAATATCATGAGCCAGCAGGTCATTTGAAATAGCCTTGTAGTCCATGATTGAGTCTTTTGATTGCTGAGTAAATACATCCCTCATTTCGTCTTGTAATTCTTTCCGTAGATTCTCGTCCATCTCAGGGTCAATTTCCAACACCCAGAGTGTTGATGAGGCAGTAGGAGAACCATCACCCACGCCGTTTTCAAGATACTCGCATGCAGGGTCAATGGAAAGGTCGTTGTGAAGGAGAGCTGAGGATGCATAGGTTGCCGCAGAAAGCAGTTGGTCATCTGCGGTGAGGCCACAGGTCTCGTTTTCATCAAACAGAATCTCAAGTATTTCGGTCCAATCGTTCAATTCACTGATACGCTCGCCGTTGCCTTCTTCATCCAAACTTAACTGCAGGATTCCAGGAGCAGTTGTCCAAACATGAACTAGATTTTGACGCTTTACAGATTCGTTTTCGAACACTTGTAAATCCGCTTGCATGGCTTGTAAAGATTCCATACTTAGAACGTTAGACCCGTCATCAAC